>CAVSOM010000050.1:0-27341 GCA_963729495.1 uncultured Gemmatimonadaceae bacterium | reverse complement strand
ATCCCGCTGTTTCCGCAGGAGATCCAGGGGGTGGAGCGGCTGCGCGAGGTGGCGGCGGTGCTCGGTCCGGGGTTGCGCGAGGGAGCGCGCCACCCCTCAGGGCTGCGGTGACCGCGGAATCGAATCGATCCGATACGATCCGCGTGCCTCGTCGAAGGCGATTCCGGGTTTGAGCGTGATGTACAGGGCGTTTTCCGAGCCGATCCCGGGCATGGATGTGTCCCAGCAGTTCTTGTATTGCATGGATGCGATGTCTCCGGGGCGAATCCCGGCGAGGATGTCGGTGGGCGCCAGGTGCCGCTTGCGGAGGCGCGTGCGTGGATCGATGAGCACGTCGCGCGGCGGGATGGATAGCGTCTCGTCGAGCCGGACCCGGTGGCCGTTCACCCACACGAACGCGATGTCATCGCAGATTCGCCCGTGGTCGCCGAGCATGTTCGGCCGCAGGCGCATCAGCACATCATACACGTTTTCGATGGCCGGGTCGCGGGCCGCGCGCAGGATGGCCGTCGAATCGAGGAAATAGTCGTTCGAGAGGGCGCGCGCCTCGATGCGCACCGTGTCGAGCATCGGCGGGAGGCGGGCCAGCGACAGCGGGACGAAGAGCGTGTCACCCGCCGCCACGGCGAGCGGCCGCGTGGTCTGCGCGTAGCCGATCCTTCGCGCCACGAAGCGATAGGGTCCGCTGTCGGGCACGAACGCAAAGGTACACCGGCCCGCCGCGTCGGTCGTGCCCTCGTGCAACGCCTGGCCCGGTGGCGGGCCGCGCAGGATGACCACGGTGGCTCCAGCCACCGGCTCGCGCGCCGTATCGAGAACCAGAACATGCACCACCGCCGGGGGGCCAGCCTGCGCGCGGACCCGGGTGGGCAGCAGGCACGCTGCCATCGCCAGCATGGCGGTCACGACGTGGTGTCGCATCTCATTCAGCATGCGGTTCGCGCGCGAACCGGCGCCCGCAGGGACCGCCACCCAGATCCAATCGCCCCCTACTGCACCGCGTTCACCATGTCGAAGATCGGCAGGTACATGGCCACCACCATGCCGCCCACCACCACGCCCAGGAACACGATCATCACCGGCTCCATGAGCGACAGCAGCCGCCGACACCGCCGCGTCCACTTCCTCGTCGTAGAAGTCGGCGATCTTCGAGCAGCATCTCGTCCAGGCCGCCCGTCTGCTCGCCGACGGCGATCATCGCTGATCACCATCGGCGGGAACACGTTGGCTCTTCTGCAGCGGCGCGCTGATCGTCTCGCCGCCGGCGATGCTGGCCCGCGATTCCATGATCGCGTCCTGGATCACCCGGTTGCCCGCCGTCTTGGCCGTGATCTCGAGCCCGTCGAGGATGCTCACGCCCGAGCCGATCAGCGTGCCGAGCGTGCGGGTGAACCGCGACACCGCCGACTTGCGCAGCACGTCGCCGAGCACGGGCGCCTGGAGCAGCATCCGGTCGATGACCAGCTTGCCGTCGGGCGTGGCGTAGTACCGCTTGAACAGCCGAGCCGCCCGCGGCGATGCCGCCGAACACCGCCCACCAGTAGCGCTTGCAGGAAGTTCGACAGCCCGATCACGATGCGCGTCGGCAGCGGCAGCGCCATGTTCACGCTGGCGAACATGGTCTGGAACACCGGGATCACGAAGATCAGCAG
Organism: uncultured Gemmatimonadaceae bacterium; assembly: GCA_963729495.1. GTDB lineage: Bacteria > Gemmatimonadota > Gemmatimonadetes > Gemmatimonadales > Gemmatimonadaceae > JAGWRI01. Next base: position 25,689 of record CAVSOM010000050.1, on the reverse strand, counting down.
CACGGCGATGGCGATCGCGGCCACGCGACATGATCACCGCCGGGTAGATCATCGCGCCCTTCACCTTGCGCACCAGGGCGTCGTTCTTCTCCATGAACACCGCGAGCCGCAGCAGGATGGTGTCGAGAATACCGCCCGCCTCGCCGGCCGCCACCATGTTCACGTACAGCTCGGTGAACGCCTTGGGATGCTTGCGCAGCGCGTCGGCCACGGTGTGGCCCGACTCCACGTCGAACACCACCTGGCGCGTGACGTCGCGCAGCGCCGGTTCTCGCTCTGCTGCGACAGGATGTCCAGCGCCTGCACCAGCGGCAGGCCCGAGTTGATCATCGTCGAGAACTGGCGCGTGAAGATCACGATGTCGCGCATGCCGATCTTGCCGCCGCGCTTCTTCTTGCCGCCGCTCTCGTCGATCTTGACGACCGTGAGCCGCTGCTTGCGGAGATTCGCGATGGCCTCGTCGCGACTCGCCGCTTCGATGGTGTCGCTCTTCAACTGCCCGTTGGCCGTACGCGCCGTGTACGAAAATGTGGGCATGCCGCCTGTCGCCTCCGGTGATTACCGCTTCGTTCCCGCGATGCTCGGCGTGGGCGCTCCGGGCTTCTTCTCGTCCGCCCCCTCGAGCGCCACCCCGCACATCCGGGCCAATTCCACGGGATCGTGCGAAGCCCGGACACAATCGTCGAACGACACCGCCCGCGTCACGTACAGATTGTACAGCGCATCGTTCATCGTCTGCATCCCGTACTTCTTCCCCGACTGCATCATCGAATAGATCTGGTGGATCTTGTCGTCGCGGATCAGCGCCCGGATGGCCGGCGTCACCACCAGGATCTCCGCCGCCATCGCCCGCCCCTTGCCCGCCATGCGGGGCAGCAGGGTCTGGGTGATGATCCCCTCCAGCGAGAACGCCAGCTGGGCCCGCACCTGCGACTGCTGGTGCGACGGGAAGACGTCGATGATGCGGTTGATGGCCTCCGCCGCGCTAGTTGGTGTGCAGCGTGGCGAACGCCAGGTGGCCCGTCTCCGCGATCGTCAGCGCCGGCCTGGATGGTCTCCAGGTCGCGCATTTCGCCAATGAGGACGACGTCGGGGTCCTGGCGCAACGCGTACTTGAGGGCCGCCGCGAAGCTCTTCGTGTCCGACCCCACCTCGCGCTGGTTCACGATGCACTACTGGTGCCGGTGGATGAACTCGATCGGGTCCTCGATCGTGATGATGTGCCCCTTCACTTCCTTGTTGATCTTGTCGATCATCGCCGCCAGCGTGGTCGACTTGCCCGAGCCCGTGGGCCCCGTCACCAGGACCAGCCCGCGCGGCTTGTCCGACAGGTCGCTGATCACCTTGCGGCAGCCCCAGATCCTGGAACGTCTTGATGTTGAACGGGATCTGCCGGATGACCATCGACACGCACCCGCGCTGCTTGAAACAGTTGCCGCGGAACCGCGCCAGGTTCTGGATGCCGAACGAGAAGTCCAGCTCGTCCTCCATCTCGAACCGCTTCTTCTGGTTCTCGGTCAGCACCGAATACGCCAATTGCATGGTGTCCTTCGGCTGCAGGAGCGTGTCGATGCGCGAGTCGGTGATGTCCCCGTCGATGCGCATCTTCGGGCGCTCGCCGGCCGTGATGTGCAGGTCGGAGGCGCCGCGCTCGATCACTTCCTCGAGCAGGACGCGGAGATTGACGGAAGTGGCGGCGGCTGGGGTCGTCATCGATCCTGTAGTGAAAGATTGGGAAGGGGGGAACTGTCAGACCGTCGGACAGTCGGACAGCCAACAAGCGCAACAACTGTAGCCGTCAGGGCGAGGTCTCCCGGCACATCTGTTCGATGGTCGTGATGCCCTTCATCACCTTCATCCACGCCGTCCATGCGCAGCGTGAGCATGCCCTCCTCGATCGCCCCGTCGCGGATCTCGGCGGCGCCCACGTTCATCATGATCAGCTTGCGCATGGCCGGCGTCATGGGCATCACCTCGTACACGCCCTGGCGCCCCTTGAGGCCGGTGCCGGCGCAGGCCTCGCACCCCCGGCCGCGGAAATACGCCAGCTCGCCGAACGTCGTGTCCAGCGTCACGTTGGCCAGGTACGGCGCCGCCTCCTTGGTGGCCCGCAGCCGCGCCGCGTCGATCGAATAGTCGGTGAACCGCAGGTCGCGGAGCGTGGTCGTGGGCGTCACTTTCGCGATCTCGTATTCCTCCGGACTCAGCGAATACTTCTCCTTGCACTTGGGACAGATGCGGCGGAGCAGACGCTGGGCCAGCACCAGGTTGAGCGCCGACGCCACGTTGAACGGCTCGAGCCCCATGTCCATGAGGCGGGTGACCGTCTCCGGCGCCGAGTTCGTGTGCAGCGTGCTCAGCACCAGGTGGCCCGTGAGCGCCGCCTTGATGGCGATGCCGCCCGTCTCCAGATCGCGGATCTCGCCCACCATGATGATGTTCGGGTCCTGCCGCAGGAACGCCTTCAGCGCCGCCGCGAACGTCATCCCGACCTCGTTGCGCACCAGCACCTGGTTGATCCCGAACAGGTTGTACTCGACGGGGTCCTCGGCGGTCATGATGTTCACGTCGATCGTGTTGACCTTGGACAGCGCCGAGTAGAGCGTGGTCGTCTTGCCGGAACCCGTCGGGCCGGTGACGAGCACCATGCCGTACGGGTTCGATCACCGCCTCCATCAGGTCCTTCTCGGCCTTGGGCTCGATGCCGAACTTCTCGAGGTCGAGCGTCAGGTTGCCCTTGTCGAGAATCCGCAGCACGATCTTCTCGCCGAACAGCGTGGGGAGCGTCGACACGCGGAAGTCGATCACCTTGTTCCCCATCTTCAGCTTGATGCGGCCGTCCTGCGGCACGCGGCGCTCGGCGATGTTGAGCGACGCCATGATCTTGAACCGCGACACCAGCGCCGCCTGCATCTTGATGCGGCGGCTTCATCACCTCGCTGCAGCGCGCCGTCCATGCGGTAGCGCACGCGCAGCTCGTGCTCGAAGCACTCGAAGTGGATGTCCGACGCGCCCTTCTTCACCGCGTCGGTGAGGATCGCGTTGATCAGCTTCACCACCGGCGCGTCGTCCACCGCCGCCGCCAGCGCCGCCGCCGAGACCTCCTCCTCCTGCGTCCTCCACCACCTCGACGTCGCCCTCGAGCCCCATCGTCTCGATGTCCTCGAGCAGCGAGGTCATCTGCGTGTCGGCGGTCTCGAAGTTCTTCTCCAGCGCGTTCTTGATCGTGAACTCGCCGGCGATCACCGGGAAGATGTCGTAGCGGGTGATGAACTTGAGGTCCTCGAGCACGCCCAGGTTCGTGGGGTCGGCCATGGCCACGGTGAGCGTGCGGCCCTCGCGCTTGAGCGGCAGCACGAGATGCTTCAGCGCCAGGTCGCCGGGGATCAGCTTGGCGATGCGCGGGTCGACCTCGAACTTGGACAGATCCACAGCCGGCATCTTGAACTGCCGGGCGAGCATCTTGGTGAGCTCGGTCTCGTGGATGAACCCGAGCTTCACCAGGTTGTAGCCCACCCGCGTGCCGCTCTGCTTCTGCTCCTGGAGCGCCTGCTCGAGCTGCTCCTTGGAGATCAGCCCCTCGCGAACGAGGAGGTCGCCAATGCGTTCGCTGGAAGCGGCGGGTGCGGCCATGGCGGTGGGGAGGCGGGGAAGTTCGGTGGGCGCGATCGGACGGCCGTCGCACACCATAAATGGTGGCGATGCGGCAACCGGGAAGCTGTCGTAGCCTAACCGCCCTGTCAAGAACGGCTTACGCGCGCGCCCTGCCCGTTTCCTGTGAGCCAGCGCACGGCCACCGCGAAGGCGCGATCCGGCGTGGACTTAGGGCGCGCGGAGCCCGGAGAATCGAACGAGGGAATCGAGGCGGGCGACGGTGGCCGGCCCGATTCCCCTCACGCGCCGGAGCCGGTCCAGAGAGCCGAAGGGCCCATTCGAATCCCGATATGCCATGATCCGGGCGGCCAGCGCCGGCCCGATGCCCGGCAGCCGCTGGAGCTCAGACGCGGGGGCCCGGTCCACGTCCAGCCGGTTGAACGGACCGAGCGGGGGGGCCGGTGGCAAACCCGCCTTGCGCGGCTTGCCGGGGCCGGATCGGCCGGCACGACCGGGGCGGTCGGCCGCGGCGGGGGCGGGGGCGGCAGCCGGCGGCCGATCGGCCTTGCCGGCCCTCCCGGCACGCGCCTTGCCCGGGGGGCGAGGCCGGCCCGTCGCCGGCGCGGCGGTCCGCGCCCCTGCGGCGGCCCCAACGGCCGAAATCTGCGCGTCCAGCGCCCGGCGGGCCGCCACCGGGGGCGGCGGGATCTGGCGGGCCCGGAGGATCCGCACGCCACCTCCGAGGCAGGCGACCGCGCCGAGGAAGAGGAGGGCTTTTCGCTCCGTGGGGGTGGGCATGGACCCAGGGTACCGCCGGGCGCGGCGCCGGGCACCACCGATTCCATGCGCTCCGAACCGATCCATTGCGCCGCCCGATGCGCGGCGCCGGTCCGCGCGCCAATATAGGCAGACACGGGACTGTTGCCCCGCCCCTCGTCCCCCTATCCGTCGAGAGCGAAGATGATCCGCCATCCGATGCGCTCCCTGGCCGCCGCGATCGCGTTGTGCGCCGCCGCCGCCACCGCCGCCACCCCCGCCGCCGCCCAGCACCCGGGCGCCGGCACGTTCGCCAAGGCGAACTTCGACACCACCTGCGCGCCGTGCACCGACTTTTATGAATACGCGAATGGCGGCTGGCTGAAGAGCCACACCATTCCGCCCGACAAGACGAGCCTGGCGAGCTTCGGCATTCTCAGCGACAAGAATCAGGACGTCGTGCACCAGATCGTGGTGGACGCGGCCAGTCTCGTGCGCGGCCGCGAGACCAAGCCCGGCACCAACGACTGGAAGATCGGGACGTTCTTCATGGCGTGCATGGACACCGCGGCCATCGACCGGCGCGGGCTGACGCCGCTGGAGCCGGCCCTGCACGCGATCGACGCCGTCCGGACCACGGACGACGTGGCGCGCGCCTTCGGCGCCCGCGACGCCGGCGGCGGCGGCCGGGGCGGCGGCGGGCTCGCCCCCTTCTCGATGGGGCCGGGCTCCGACCCCAAGAACGCCAACGACATCATCGTCTCGGCCAGTCAGGGCGGACTCGGCATGTCGTCGCGCGAGGACTACCTGAACGACGACGCCCGCACCGTGAAGATGCGCGGCGAGTACGTGGACCACGTGGCGCGGTCGTTCGTGCTGCTGGGCGAGAGCGACGCCCAGGCCAAGACGGACGCCGGCGCCGTGCTGGCCGTGGAGACGGCGCTCGCCACCGCGCAGATCTCGCGCGTCGCGATGCGCGACCCGAACGCCACGTACCACAAGATGGCGCTGGCCGACTTCCAGAAGATGACCCCGCGCATCGACTGGACGCGGTACCTGCGGCAGCAGGGCGCCAAGGGCGTGACCACCGTCAACGTGCGCACGCCCACCTACTTCACCGCGCTCGATTCGCTGCTCCCCGCCATCGCGGTGGCCGACTGGAAGACCTACCTGCGCTGGCACGCGACGAGCGGCGCCATGGGAACGCTAAGCGCGCCCTTCCGCGCCGAAGCGTTCCGCTGGGAGCAGATCCAGACCGGCATCAAGGAGGCGCCGCCGCGGTGGCGCGAGTGCACCCAGTCCACCAACGGCGCGCTGGGCGAAGCGGTGGGAGAGGAATACATCAAGCGCAACTTCTCGCCGGCCGCCAAGGCCCGCGCCGCCAAGATGGTGGACAACCTCGTCTCGGCGCTGCGCGAACGCATCGAGGGACTCGACTGGATGAGCGCCGCCACCAAGGCGCAGGCGGTCACCAAGCTGAACGCGTATCTGCGCAAGGTGGCCTACCCCGACCACTGGCGCAGCTACGCCACGCTCGACGTCAAGACCGGCGATTTCTACGCGAATCTGCGCGCCGTGGCCGCCTGGAATTCCGCGCGCAACTGGGCCAAGGTGGGCAAGCCCCTGGACCGGACCGAGTGGTCCATGATGCCGCCCACCGTGAACGCGTCGTACAGCCCGTCGCTCAACCAGATCCAGTTCCCGGCCGGCATCCTGCAGCCGCCGTTCTTCGATCCCAACGCCGACGACGCGGTGAACTACGGGGCGATCGGCGCCGTGATCGGGCACGAGATGACTCACGGGTTCGACGACCAGGGGCGCCAGTTCGACGCCCAGGGCAATCTGCGCGACTGGTGGACGCCCGAGGACGCCGCCAAGTACAAGGTGGCGGCGCAGCGCGTGGTGGATCAGTTCAACGGCTACACCGTGCTCGACGGCGAGGCGCACGTGAATGGGCAGCTCACGCTCGGCGAGAACATCGCCGACCTGGGCGGGCTGACGGTGGCCTACGCCGCCATGGAAAAGGCGCTGGGCAACAAGCCGCGCACCAAGATCGACGGCTTCACCCCCGAGCAGCGCTTCTTCCTGGCCTGGGCGCAGATCTGGCGCGGGCTGCAACGGCCGGAAGCCGAGCTGCAGCAGATCAAGACCAACCCCCATTCGCCGGGCAACTGGCGCGTGGACGGACCGCTCAGCAACATGCCCGAATTCCGGAAGGCGTGGGGCTGCAGCGACGGCGATCCGATGGTGCGCCCGGACAGTCTGCGCGCGGTGATCTGGTAGCGGGGCCTGGGGGCCTGCGACGGCAGGCCCTCAGTTCTTCGCCGTCAGGAGCGTCACCGCCACGTCGCCCACGACTTGCAGGCTCTGCGCCGAGACTTTGTCGGGCGTGTCCTGCAGCGTGTGGTGGTATCCCTGCGGCATGAGCACGGTCTTGGGCCCGTAGTCGTAGTCGATGACGTCGATCATGTGCAGGCCGTGGTCGAGGAACGGCACGTGGTCGTCGATCAGCGTTTCGCCGCGCTGGTCCAGGAAATACCTGCCGTAGCCGAGCTGTTTGGCCGCGTTCCAGACCAGCGCCACCACCTCGGGGGCGGCGGCCACCGAGTTGCCTTCCTGGTTGATGTTCAGGTCCTTGTCGCCGATCATGTCCCAGAGCACGCCGTAGAGCGGCAGACTGTCCTTGGACATGTGGCGCGCGTAGTACGTGGACCCGATGAGCACGTTGGGGTTGCTCGCCGTATCGGTGTAGGTGTCGAAGTTTCCGTAGTCTTCGCCGTCCACGAACAGCAGGTCGACGCCCACCGTGGGCGGGGTCTTCTTGAGCGCCGCCGCCACCTGGAGCAGCAGCGCGACCCCCGACGCGCCGTCGTTGGCGCCCGGAATGGGTTTGTCGCGGTTGCCGAGCACGGGGTCGTTCTCGGCGATCGGGCGCGTGTCCCAGTGCGTGACGTAGAGCACGCGCTGCGGATTGGACGGATCGATGTGCGCGACGATGTTGCGCATCGGCACCGAGTCGCCGTTGGGCGCGACGTGCATGAACCGCTGCTGCGTGACCGAATCGCCGAGCGCGGTGAGTTGGGCGACGATCCAGTCGCCGGTTTTCTGCCACCCGGGGGAGCCGGGCACGCGCGGGCCGAAATCGACCTGCGTCTTGACCATGGCGTAGGCGGCGGCGCCGTCGAACGCCGTCTTGGGGCCGCCGAAGCGGCCGCACGACGAGAGGGAGAGGGTGGCCACGCACGCCAGGGTCGAGCATTCTTCGCACGGGACGGTCGATGAGGGTCGGTGGGAGCGGGCGGCGGACCCACGCAACATAAGGGCAGGCTGGCCGAACCCGCCATGCAGCGCTCAAACCCCTCGATCTGACGGTCGGCGCACCCCCGGCTTCGGTGAGCGGGTGGCTTTTGCGATTTCATCGTTGCCAAAGGCCGGTCCCGGAGACAGTCTCAACCTGTCACCAAACTGACACAGACATGTTCAACCATTGGCGTCGGGGTTTGGCCGTGAATCGAGTCCAGCGCGCAGTGCTCGTGGCTTCCATGGTGGGGTTCGCCGTCGCGGGCACGGGGGCCCGCGCCGCGGCCCAGACGATACGCGGCACCGTAACGGCGGCCGGCCATCCGGTGGTGGGCGCCACCGTGCGGCTGCTGGAGTTGGACCGCGTGGAGCGCACCGGCGCGCACGGCGAGTACCGGTTCGCCGACGTCGCGCCGGGGACGTACCGCATCTTCGTCGGCTTGTCCGGGTACGCCGCGGCCACCGACACGGTCCGGCTCGCCGGCGCCGACGCCACCGCGTCGTTCGCGCTCACGGCTTCGGCGATTCCGCTGGAGGAGATCGTCGTCTCGGCCTCGCCCACGGCGCGGCCGGCCGACGAGCAGTACCAGTCGGCCGAATCGGTGTCGCGCACCGGCCTCGACAACAGCGCCGGCATGAGCTTCGCCGAGAAGCTGTCGGACCTGCCCGGCGTGACCGTGCGGGGCAACGGGTCGGCGCCATCGCGGCCGATCCTGCGCGGCCTGGGCGACAACGAGGTGCTGATTCTCCAAGACGGACTGCGGATGGGCGACATCGCCACCTACGATCCGGCGCACGCCACGCCGATCGACGCGTTGAGCATCGCGCAGATCGACGTCGTGCGCGGGCCGGCCGCGATCCTGTACGGTCCCAACACGATCGGCGGCCTGGTGAACCTGATCACCAACAGCGTGCCCACGGCCTCGGATCATCCGCTGTCGGGCACGGTGGCGATCGAGGGCAACAGCGTGAGCAACGAGTACTCCGGCTTCTTCAACAACGTCTACACGGACGGCAACTCGGCATTTCGGATCTCGGCCGGCGAGCACCACTCGGGCGATATCGGGATTCCGGCCGGCACGTACACCGATCCGGCGAGCGGCGCGCAGTTCAACCTCAGCCGCATTCCGGCGTCGGACGACAAGAGCGCGGAAGGCGGCCTCGGCTACTCGTACCAGGGCGACTTCGGGATGATGGGCATCGGCGCCGACCACTACGAGACCAACTATGGCGTGCCCGGCGTGCCGCCCAATGCCGACTGGCTCACGGTGCCGCCCACCACGTCGCGCATCTCGCAGCAGCGCAACACCGTGGAGTTCCGCAGCCTGTTCAACACCGGCGACTCGTGGATCCAGCGCGTGAAGATCAACGCCAGCTTCAACGACTATACCCATTCCGAATTTCCCACCGCCGAGGACTCGACGGGCGTCTCCGACCCGCAGGCCAACCACTTCCACAAGACGGAAACTGAACGCGACGTGCTGCAGTTCCAGCAGCGGCCGGTCGGCAGCCTGACCGGCACGCTCGGGCCTCTGGTCGGACATCCAGAACCTGACCATCGAGGGCGACCAGCCGCTGGGGCCCAACTCGGTGACCAGCGACGTGGCCGCGTACGCGTACGAGGAGTATCGCGCGGCGGCGAACACGCGGCTGCAGGCCGGCGTCCGGTTCGACTACAACGAGATCCAGACCAATCCGTATCCGCAGTCCACGGATTCGGTGTTCCAGACGCTCGACGAGTCGCGGTTGCACAACGCGGTGACCGCGTCGCTCGGGGCCGTGCAGCAGTTCACGTCGCGCGTTGACCGGTTCGTTCGACGTGGCCCGGTCGTTCCGCGCGCCCACCGTCCAGGAGCTGTTCGCCAACGGGCTCGACGCGGCCAGCGGCACGTACTCCATCGGCTCGGCGATCGCTGCGGCCGGAGAGCGGGGCTGGGCGTGGACGCGTCGCTCAAGGGCGACTACGGCGCCGCGAAATTCGAGTTCTCCCCGTACCTGAATTTCATCAGATCACTACATCTACGGCGTTCCTGCGCCGGCGACACGATCCAGGGCTTCCCGGTGCGTCAGTTCGCGGCCACGCGGGCGCGCCTGGCGGGATTCGAGGCGTGCGGTCACGGTGCAGCCGGCGCCGCACTGGGCGCTGCGGGCCCATTCGGATTACGTGAACGCCGAGGACACGCAGCACGACGTGCCCCTGCCCTTCATCCCGCCGCTGCGCGGGCTGCTGCGGGCCACGTACGAAGAGCAGGCGTACACCGGGATGATCGAGGTGCGAGGGGCGGCGGCGCAGAACCGGCTGGGCGAGGGCGACACACCGACGGCCGGTTACGCGATCCTCAACGTGGGCATCGGCAAGCGCGTCGTGGCCGGCGGCACGGTGTCGGAGATCGGCCTCCACCTCGACAACGCGTTCAACACCGAGTACCGGGACAACCTGTCGGTGATCAAGGATTTCGTGCCGCAGCCGGGGCGCGGGATCCGGTTGAATTATCAGTTGTTCTATTGAGCGGCGCCGCGTCGCTACCGCAGCGGCCCGCTGGCGAAGTGGATCTGCAGGATCGTGGACAGCACGAACTGGTTGAGCCGCGTGTTGAGGTTGTTGTCATAGGTGATGATGCGCGAGACCTGAAGCGTGAACTGCATGGTCTCGGACAGGTCGGTGTCGGCGCTCAGGTTCACCGCCGAGCGGCCGTTGTCCACGAGGCGGCTCGCGGCGCTGCCGTCGTCGGCGTAGACGAAACTCACCGTATGCGTCTGCTGCATGCCGAAGCGGGCGCGGATGGCGTTCTTGATGCCCAGCCCCCACGACGACGGCATGGTGAACGACCGGCCCACGTCGACGTTCACGTCCTCCGCGTGGCCCCGGGCGTAGGCGCCGGGCAGCGAATCGACGCGCTCGGTGAGCGTGTATCCCGCGGCCGTGCTCGAGCCCCCCGAACCCCCAGGTGACGCTCCCGCTCACGGGGTACGCGTCCACGCGCGCCCGGCTCAGGTCGGGCGCCGTGGTGTTCAGATCGAGCAGTTGCGAGGCCACGGCGGCGGTGTGCGTGTAGCCGATGGCGGCGTTCACGGCGGTGACCCAGGCCATCATCGTGGCGCCCGGGGGGCGCCAGTTCCAGCGCACGTTGAAGTCGGGAAAGCTCGTCGTGAGTCCGGCCACCCGGGCCTGCGTGCTGTCGGTGCGCAGCACCCAGTTCTGGTTGCTGGTGCGGCGGAAGCGATTGATCACGGTGACGCCGAACGGCAGGTTGACCGTCGCGTTGGCCGTCCACGTGCCGGTGAACCCGGCGGTGGAGGCGGGCACGCCGTCCACGTACCGGTAGCCGGCCAGGTCGCCGAGCCCGAGCTGGAGGGCGAGGGGGCCGCCGTTGGGCGCGCCGTCGAGCGCGGTGATCAGGCTTCGCGTGTAGTCCACGTCGATCGGCGAGAACCAGCGCGTCACGCGCTTGGCGAGCAGCGTGTCGTCCGAATAGGCGGCCGCGAACCGCCCCGGGTCGAGGGTCACGCCCACGCCCATGGACTGCGACGCGTTGACGAGCGCCGGCAGCACGGGATGGCCGGCGCTGTCGGTGGGCAGCAGCAGCGATACGGTGTTGGGGTCGCGGAACATCATGTACTGCGTGCCGAGGTCGAACCGCGGCCGCAGCCAGTCGGAGACGCGCGGCGCGAAGTGGAGCGAGCCCTGCATGGTCCGCTGCCGCTCCATGCCCACGTCGAGCCCGAACAGCCGCTGCCGGGCGGCGGTCGCCAGGACGGCCTGCGGACTGGTGTCGCCGTACTGCCGCAGATCGCGCAGCGTGGTCACGGCCAGCCGCGCGGTGAGCGCGTCGGCGGGCTGGAACGCGATGGCGCCGCCGCTCTGCCAGAGGCGGTCGAGGGCCGGTGGACAGGCTGGCCGAGTCGACGCCGGTGGTGGACGGCGACAGGAACGACGACTGGCGGTCGTCGTTGTGCACGATGCCGCTGCTGAGTTGGAGCGCGGTGGGCTGCCAGCGGAAGGCGCCCTGTTCGAGCGCCGTGACGGGCCCGCCTTGGAGCACGTTCGGCAGCGCGTGCAGGGCGCGGCGCATCCAGTCGGGGAGCGGGGTGCGCGCGCCGGCCGGGGCGAGGGAATAGTTGAGTCCGAAGTCGAGGTGCTGGCTCGAGCCGGTGGAGTACACGTCGCGCAGGTCGCCGGTGGTGAGCGTGGCGTTGGCCGACAGGTGGTTGATGATCGGGGCGAGCACGGTGCCGGTCACGGGCTTGTCGGCCCGCAGCTCCACGGAGTAGGTGGCCATCACGTCGCGGGGCGTGCGGAGTCCGCCGATGCCGCCGCCGAGGAGGTCGCTCCCCGACAGGAACTCGGGCGCGGAGGTGGACAGCACGCGGCTCACGGTGAGGGGCGCGGCCACGTTCCAGCTCGTGGGCAGCAGTTTTTCCATATGGAGCGTGCCCGACAGCTCGAGCGTGCGCTGGTCCTGGAACGACGGCTGGTCGCCGAGCTGGCGGAAGTTCGGATCGACGTGCGTGAAGTCCAGCCGCAGGGTGCCGAGGTCGCCGGCCTGGAGGGTGGCGCCCATCTGGCTGGCGTAGCCGGTGGCGCTGACGACGTCGGCGAGGCGGATGTCGTCCACCCACAGTTCGAGCGTGTCGCCGGGCACGACGGCGGTGGCCCCGCCGCCCGCCGCCACGTGCACGATGCCCACGGCCATTTCCTGCACGGCGGCGAGGTTGGGCGGCGTGACGCCGGGCTGGACGGTGTACACCATGTAGCCGTTGGCGCAGGCGGCGTAGCGGTGGTTGACGCCGGCGGCGGGCAGCCCCGAGGCAACGATGAGGGCGGAATCGACGCCGGTGCAGGCCAGCGAGTCGGGCACGCCGGTGCGGTGCATGTAGGCGTTCTGCAACTGCTGGCGCAGGGCGAAGAGCTGCCGGAAGTCCACCGTGACCTCGGGGAGCCAGGCGCCCTGCCCCTCGCCCGCGTTCACCGGGGTGCGGTACATGTAGAAGTCGTCCTGGTCTCGGCCCATCTTGACGTACATCTGCAGTTCGCCGGTGGTGCCCCATCCGTGGTTGCGGCCGCGGGCCCAGAGGCGCAGCTGCTGGTACCCCATGAAGTTCTGCTGGCCGGACGGAAAGCGGTAATACGCTTCGGCGCGCCCGTACATGGGCAGGTTGCCGGCCTGGATGCGCAGCGACTGCTCGTTGATCTGCACGGCGGTGGGCGCGTAGGCGGCGGCCGCCGACGCGGCGGCGTTGGTGACGCCGGGCGGCGAGACGTAGTAGAGGCCGGTCACCGAGTCGCGGTCGGTGGTGCCGATGAGCGACGTGATGACGTAGCCGCCGGCCGGCTGGTCGCCGGCGATGCCGGTGATGGTCTGGTCGTTGCGGGCGAGCCAGGGGGCGCCGACGAGTTCCAGGGCGTCGATCGGGAGCTGGACGAACGCGTTGTCGGGGGTGCCGGCGCCGGAGACCATCGTGATGCGGAGGGCCTGCATGCGGCGGCGGAGCACGGCGTTGAGGGAATCGGTGGGCGTGTTGAACGGCACCTTGACCAGCACCCACTCCTTGCGCACCTGGGTGACCACGCCGCCCGACGTGTCGGGCACGAGCGCCACGTTGCCGACGCGCGAATAGGTGGTGGGATCGCTGAGGTCGACGACGTAGCGCAGGATGGCCTCGCTCTCGCGGTGGGCGCTGTCCATGTTGAGCACGCCGTCCTGATCGATATCCTCGCTGTCCAGCCGGTTGTTGTGCACGGTGCAGTTCTCGTGCGTGTCGCCGAGGGGCAGGATGGCGTTCAGCTGGCCCTGGCAGACGGCGAAGTTCTTCACCTTGGTGATGCCGCCGTTCTCGTCGACCACGACCAGCGTGTCGATCAGGTCCCCCGGCAGGCCGGTGTCGTTCACCGCCACGTTGAAGGCGTGGGTGAAGGGGTCGAGCTCGGTGTTGAGCACGTCGAGGCCCTGGGCGGCCTTGCCGGCGTAGACGCTGTCCACGCCCCCGCCCGCGCGCGGCCGGAGGTACAGCGTCTCGGGGGCGAAAGTATATGAGTTTTCCGATATCGCCCCGACGTCGAACACCAGGGTCGGATTGGCGGTGCGGCCGGCCACGGTGGTGTCGAGCAGGGTCCAGAACTGCAGGTACTGGGCGTTCGTGAGGTCGATGCCGGTGGGGCTGAGCACGGTGCGGATGGAGCGGAACCGCGCGCCGCTCGGCGTGTTCCCCACGTGCCACTGGTACGCGTCGCGCGCCCGATTGAACGCGCCGCCCACCGACAGCGGGTAGAGCGTCATCCACAGGATCGTCTCCGGCGGCGCGAAACCGTTCCCCCCGATCGCCGCCAGCGGGTCGATGTCGGTGATCGTGTACGCCACCTGCTTGCCGTCGGCCCCGGTGCCGTTGTTCTGCCACGCCATCGTCGCCATATGCGTGGAGTCGAGCACGCCGCCATCGGCCGCGGGCAGGCGCTGCCCCAGCGCCGGCAGACTGGCGAAGTACCAGAGCGCATCGGACAGGTTGACGTTGATCCCGCCGCTCCCTTCGAACGATTCGATGTACGCCTGCTGATTGGCGTTCTGCAGCGGGTGGCTGGCCGCCAACTCGCCCGTCAGGGTGAGCGACGAGGCGCGAGCAGGATCGGCCGAGGTGAGCCGGCTGAGCGCGCTCGAGAGCCGCGGGCAGCTGCCACGCGAACTGGCCGTTCACCCCGGCGACCAGCGACGCCGCCGGTTCGAAGCCGAGCTGCGGCCGGGTGAACGCCGAACTCTGCGATTGCGAGATGGCGGTGAAGTTGACGACGCCGTGGCTGAGCGGCAGCGCAGTCGTGAGCCCGAAGATGTTGGTGGGCGTGGGCGCGAACAGCGGGTTCTCCTCGTAGCGCACGCTCACCGTCCGCCGCCGGTTGAACAGGGTGTCGGGGCGGAAGAAGGTGACGCGGCCGAGGTCGTAGTCGATGCGGTAGTCGAGATCGCGCGTCAGCGGCATGCCGTCGAGCAGGATGCGCTCCGAATTGCGCCGGATCTGCACCGAGCCGAGCACGATCGTCCCCGACTCGGCGTTGTCGCGCGTCTCGTACTGGACGTGCACGCCGGTACACCGACGCCGGGTGCTGGCTCGACGACACGAGGTAGTCGTCGGGCGTGGTGTAGATCGCGTCGTTGCTCGGATTGCCCGACGGCCACCAGCCCGGAATCGCGCGCGGCGAACGGCCGCAGCGACGGCATGACCAGGAAGTAGTCGTGGATGATCTTGGTGCTGCCGGCGAGCCGCGGATCGCCGGCGCCGGCGTTGAGGCTGACGTTCGGATCGGTGGGCCGCGGCCAGAGCCGGTTCTCGACGTCGAACGTCTCGCTGTTGTTCAGTTCGGCGAGCCCGAACATCTGCAGATACGTCTGGGCTTGGCCGACCAACGGGCGCTCCTGGTCGCCGGTGCCTGCGAACACGCGGAGCTGCACCGAGCGCCGGTCCAGGTCCTCGCCGCCAACGCGGTACACCGAGCGGATCTCGCGGTCGAACGCCGGCGCGTCCGGATTGACGCTGGGATCCCACACGAGGTTGGCGTACTGCGGCGTGGCCGCGGCCTGCACGTCGGGGGTGCCCCCCGTGGTGGCCCACACCGTGTCGCGGCCGTTGATGCGCACGTTGTACGCCACGACGAGCCGCTCGTTGTTGGGATTGAGCGGGCGCACGAGCGCGAACCAGAGCAGCGAGGGATCCATGTAATAGTCCACGCCCTCGCGCAGCAGCGTGTACGTCTGGCGGGCGGGCGACGGGCTGCCGATGAGCAGGAAGCGCGGGCCGTTGGGGTTCTGCGGCTGCGTGCCGTATTGCAGGCGGTAGAGCAGCACGCGCGTGGGGCGGAGCGTGTCGGGCAGCGTCTGCGGCCATGCGCTGCAGCTGGCCGCGGTTGAGGAGGTCGATGTTCGGGTATTCGCCCGTGAAGAGCTGCGGATCGACGGTGAAGAAGAACCGCCGCGCCTCGACCTGCCAGTCGGCGATGTCGAGGCGGCCGTTGGAATACGCGCTGTCGCCGATCTGGAAATCGCGGTCCTGGACCACGTTGCCCGTCTGCTGGGCGGCGATGGCGCGGATGCGGAGCGGCCCCACGCGCCCCATGGCCTGGAGCCCGTAGTTGCCGGTGGGAATGCCGGCGGTGATGAACCGCGACGGCGGCGCGTCGAACGACACGTTGCCGAGCTGGAGCTGCTGCAGCCGCGACGTCGAGTCGCCGGTGTACATCAGCGAAATGTTGTTGGACGCGTCGAACTCGCGCTGCGAGTCGTAGTCCACGTCCACGCGGACGTGGTTGGCCACGGTGCCCGTGCTCTTGACCGAGAACTGGAAGTCGAAGTTGGGCGCGAACGTGCCGTTGCAGGCCGTGCCGGGATTGTAGTAGAGACTGAAGTTGCACCGCTCGTTGCGGTCGCGTTCGGTCTTCGCTTCGATGCGCGTGTCGAGCTGCAGGTTGAGGTCGCTGCCGGGCCCGAACAGCGAGTGGGCCACGGAATCGGTGTCGGCGCGCGAGGCCCACGGCGGCAGGACGCCGGGCGCGACAAGACCGGCCGCCGGCGGTAGATTCCGCGTGACGGCGCTCGGCTCCGATCGCTGGGCAGCGAGCAGCGCGGGCGCGAGAACGAGGGAGACGGCGAGCAGGCGAGTGGCGCGCACCAAACCCGAGACGAGGGGTATGACGCCGCCGGCAGACGGGAGGCGCGTCGGCCGTTCTTCGGCGAATCGGTCCCTGGGACCTTGAATTTGCGAGGTCGGCGGGTGGAATATACTACCCGGGCGACGCGCCACAACCCGGTGGCAGACTTGAAGTTCCACGCCGCGGAGGCGGAGACGGCCGAACCGTGAAGATCCTCACCAGGTACGTGCTCAGGGAGCACGTGGGCCCCTTTATCTTCGCCGTCACGGCGTTGACGTCGTTGATGCTGCTCCAATACATCGGCAAGCAGTTGGGCGACCTGGTGGGCAAGGGGCTCCCGTGGCACGTGCTGGCGGAGTTCTTCGGGCTCTCGATCCCATTCACGGTGGCCATGACGCTGCCCATGGCGGTGCTGGTCGCGGTGCTCTACGCGTACACGCGCATGGCGTCGGAGAACGAGATCACGGCCATGCGGGCCACGGGCATCGGCATGCGGACGCTGCTCGTGCCCACGCTCGCGGCGGGCACGGGCGTGGCGCTGGTGATGCTCGTGTTCAACGACCAGGTGCTGTCGCGCGCCAACCACCAGCTGGCGGTGCTGCAGGACGACATCTCGCGCACCAAGCCCAGCTTCGCGCTCAAGGAGCAGGTCATCAACACGATCGTGGACCAGAAGTTCTACCTGCGGGCGGCCCACATCGACCGCGGCTCGCAGCACATGCGCGACGTGACGATCTGGGACGTCAGCAACCCCGCCCATCGCCGCACGATCTTCGCCGACAGCGGCACGCTCGGCCTGGCCGAGAACCGCGTGGACCTGCTGATGCACCTGTACGACGGGGTGATGGTGGAGGTGCCCACCGCGCAGCCCGTGCAGTACACGCAGATGTTCTACGCCAGCGACATCCTGCGCATGCGCAACGTGACCAACTCGTTCACCGCCACCGACGCCGATTCCGCCGCCAAGAGCGACCGCGAGATGACGGTGTGCGAGATGCAGGGCAAGTTCGCCGAGTACGACTACCAGCTGCAGCAGGCGACGTACGACCGGCTCGAGGCGCAGGCGCAGCTGCTCGCGGCGGCCGGCCAGGCCAACGTCCAGTGGCCGCCCAAGCCGGCGCGGCGCAATCCGTTCGGGTTGGGCAAGATCTACTGCGCGCTGCTCGACCGCATGTTCGGGGTGAAGCGGGCGGAGGCGGCCCCCGTGCCGAGCGCGCCGCGCGCGGTGGCGCAGCAGCCCGTGGTGCGGCCGCCGGCGGCGGCGCGGGCGGGGCAGGGCGTGCGTCCACCGCCCGCGCAGGGTCCGGCGCAGCAGCCGGGCGCGGCGCACGTGCCGCCGGCGGCCGAGGCGCCGGCCACGCACCTGACCGAGGCCGCCCAGGCGGCGTCGAACCGGCTGCGCTACCAGAGCCAGGAGCAGGTGGCGATCGCCCGGCAGAAGGCGGCGCGCTACGAACGCATCCGCTACGACATCGAGATCCAGAAGAAGTTCTCGCTCGCCGCGGCCTGCATCATCTTCGTGCTCCTCGGGCCGCCGATCGCGCTCCGCTTTCCGCGCGGCGGCGTAGGGCTCGTGCTCGGCGTGAGCTTCGTGGTGTTCGCCATCTATTACGTGGGCCTGATCGGCGGCGAGACGCTGGCCAACGACCAGTTCATCTCCCCGTTCTGGGCGATGTGGGCGGCCAACCTCGTGCTGCTCGCGGTGGGGATCGTCATGACCCTGCGCATGAACCGGGTGTCGGGCGCCACGCGCGGCGGCGACTGGAGCGAGGTGCGCATGCTGCTCGGGCGGTGGGCGCGGCGGATCGCGGGGCGCCCCGCCGGGAGCGCCGCCTGATGCGCAATCCGATCAAGCCGCTCGACCGCTACGCCTTCTCGGAGTTCTGGAAGATCTTCGTGGTCACGGCGCTGGGATTTCCCGTGATCACGGTCATCATCGATCTCACGGACCATCTGGACTCGTATCTGGCGCGGCACCTGACGCCGCAGGCCATCGCCATGAGCTACGTATACTGGATGCCGCAGTCGATGTTCATGGTGCTGCCGGCGGCGGTGCTGTTCGCGACGGTGTTCTCGGTGTCGGGGTTCACGCGGCATTCGGAGATCACGGCGGCCAAGGCCTCGGGCACCAGCTTCTACCGGTTCATCGTGCCGATCCTGTTCGGCGCCACGCTCGCCACGGGGCTCGACCTCGTGATCGCGGAGGCGATGCCCGCCGCCAACCGCGCGCACAACGAACTGATCGACGAGGACCAGTTCAAGGGGCAGAACCAGCGGTTCAACTTCGCGTTCGCGGCCGACCTGGGGCGCGTGTACAAGATCGGGACGCTCAATCGGGTGACGGGGTCCGCGGTGTCGGTGGAGATCGACCGGCGGGGCAAGGGGATCGACTACCCCACGTACGTGGTGGCCGCCACCGAGGGCACCTGGCGCGCCGGCCATTGGGAGCTGGGGCAGGGCACGATGCACGTGGTGCCCGATTCGGGGGCGGAGCTGGCGCTGAGCTTCGCGCGCATGCGCGACAACGAGTTCCGGGAGAAGCCGGAGGACATGATGTCGCGGGCCCACCTGCCCGACGAGATGCGCTACGAGGAGCTGTCGCGGTTCATCACGGCGATGGAACGCTCGGGCACCGACGTAAACGAGTGGAAGGTGGAGCGCGCGCTCAAGATCGCCATTCCGGTGACCTGCCTCGTGATCGCCCTGTTCGGCGCCCCGCTGGCCACCAGCAACCAGCGCGGGGGGGCCGCCTACGGGATCGCCATTTCGCTGGCCACCACGGTAACGTTCCTGATGGCCGTGCAGGTGACCAAGGCGATCGGAGGCACGGGCATGATGCCGCCCGACATCGCCGCCTGGGTGCCCAACGTGGTGTTCGCCCTGATCGGCCTCATCCTCCTGGCCCGCGTTCGCACCTGACCGTGACGCACTTTCCCCACCATCCCCACCCCCGCCCCACCGAGACGTTCGCGGTCGTGCCCCGCACGGGCATCCGCTTCTTCCGCCGCGTGACGCGCGTGGGCCGGAACGCGTTCCGCCGCGTGGGCGCGTGGGCGTACTTCCTGCGCGACATCGGGCGCGCGCTCTCCGAGCCGGCCACCTTCGCCCCCGAGACGCTGCGCCAGATGAAGACGATCGGCGTGGACTCGCTGCCGATCGCGGTGATCGTGGCCGGATTCATCGGCAGCGTGATCGCGCTGCAGACGCGCTACCAGCTGTTCCCGGGGGTGCAGCTCTCGCTCGTGGGGCTGGCCACGCGCCAGATGGTGATCCTCGAGCTGGGCCCGCTGCTCACGGGGCTCGTGCTCGCCGGCCGGGTGGGCGCCCGGATGGCGGCCGAGATCGGGACGATGCGGGTGACGGAGCAGATCGACGCGCTGGAGACGCTGGCCTACGACCCGGTGGCGTTCCTCATCCTGCCGCGGCTGCTGGCGGCGATCATCATGCTGCCCGTGCTGACGGTGTTCGCCGACGCGGTGGGGGTGTACAGCGGGTACGCGATGGGGGTCTACGCCACGGGGATCAGCCCCTCCGACTTCAAGGACGGCCTCCGGCTGGGGTTCGGCACCTTCCAGGTGGTGTACAGCCTGCTCAAGGCGACCATGTTCGGGGCGGCCATCTCGTTTTTCTCGTCCTTCGAGGGCTACATTGCAGAGGCCGGCGCCGAGGGCGTGGGCCGGTCCACGGCCAACGCGGTGGTGATCACGTCGGTGGCCATTCTCGTGCTCGACGCGCTCACGGCCTTCCTCCTCGCACCGTATCTCCAATCATGAAACGACGCGATGAAGTCTCGGTAGGCATCCTGATCACCGTCGCCCTGGTCGTGCTCCTCATGGGCGTGCTCTGGCTGGCGCGCGGGGGACTGTCGTCGGGGTATCCGCTGTACACGCGCTTCGCGTGGGGGCAGAACCTCAAGCAGGGGCAGCCGGTGCTGCTGGCCGGCGTGAACGTGGGATACGTGGACGAGGTGGACCTGCAGCCGGACGGCTACCTCGACGTCGTGCTGCGCATCGGCAACCGGTACAAGGTGCCGAAGACGGCCAAGTCGACGGTGCGCGCGGTGGGATTCTTCGGCGACGTGGCGGTGGCGCTGACGCCGCGCCTGGGCGGCAACCTCACCGCGGCGTTCGCGCCGGGCGATACGGTGCCGGCCGGCCCCCCGGAGCCCGGGGTGGCCGAGATCATGTCGCACGCCGACTCGATCAGCCGCTCGCTGAACCAGGTGATCCGCGCCCTGCAGGTCGAGGTGGTGGACGCCGGCGGGCTGAAGGACCTGCGCCAGGCGATCGCGTCGACGGCCGCCCTGTCCGTGCAGCTCCAGCGCATCGCCGCCGAACAGAACGACCACCTGACCCGGACGCTGGCCTCGTACCAGCGCGTGGCCGACGCCATCGACACGGCGCAGGTCGATTCGACGGTGCGGAACTTCCGGGCGTCGAGCGACCGGGTGGCGGCCACGGCGGCCCGGCTCGACTCCGCGGCGGCGCAGCTCAACGCGTTCCTGGCCAAGGCCAACGGCAACCAGAGCTCGCTGGGGCTGCTGATGACCGACAGCACGTTGTACCGGAACCTCCGGAACTCGCTGGCCAGCGCCGATTCGCTGCTCGCCGACATCAAGGCGCACCCCGGGCGCTACATTAGCGTCCACATATTCTGAGCCGGCGGGCGGAGCGGCGACCGGCGATCAGGGCTCGGTGAAGGCCGCCCCGTCCGTGGGGTGTTCGGTGTCCAGCCGCAGTTCGCCCGCCGCCGTGTCGTAGTTGAACAGCTCGGCGTACCGGCCCCAGTCCACGGTAGTCTCGAACTGCCGGTGCGCCTCCTCGGCGCCGAAGGCCTTGCGCAGCTCCTCCTCCAGCCGCTCCGCTTCGAGCGTGCGCGCCGGCGCTTCGTTGAGCAGCCGCGTCACGAACCGCACAATCGGCGCGTGCTCGACCACCGCCACCCGCAGCAGCGCCTTCTCTCCATCCAGATCGGCGGCGGCGAACTGCGCGCCGAGCGCGGTCAGCTCCACCCGGCGGTCGGCCACCTGCGCGAATCCGAGCAGGTCGGTGGCCTCGACGAGCGCCAGCAGGTCGTCGTGGCGCAGCTGCAGGTCGCGCGACAGGTCGTGCAGTTCGGCGCTGCCGCCGATGCTGGACAGGAACTCCACGAACCCCGCCAGTTCGTCGAGCCGCACGTCGGGGAGCGCGGGGTACCGCGGCTTGGCCGGCCGGCGCGTGGCGCGGCGCTTGGGCCGCTCCAGGAACGCCGACGGATCCTCGTCGGGATTGGTCATGATCCGGTAGATCGTCTCGACGAGCCGCGTCTGCGCCGCGCTGCGCGCCTTGCGCTGCTCCAGCGGCACGCCGGGCAGCTCCACGCGGATGTGCCCCGGATTGGTCCCGAACACCAGCACCCGGTCGGCGAGCGTCACCGCCTCCTCGATGTTGTGCGTCACGAGCAGCACGGCCTTGGTGGGCAGCGACCGGTCCATCCACAGTTCCTTGAGTTCCGAGCGCAGGTGCTCGGCCGTGAGCACGTCGAGCGCCGAGAACGGCTCGTCGAGGAACAGCACCTCGGGCTGCACCACGAGGGCGCGGGCGAATCCGACGCGCTGCTTCATGCCGCCCGACAGCTCCTTGGGGAACGCCTCCTCGAATCCGTCGAGGCCGATGAGGTCGATGGCCTTCACGGCGCGCGCGCGGCGCTCCTCGGCCGGCAGGTCCACGGCCAGCAGTCCCATCTCCACGTTCTGCAGCACGGTGAGCCAGGGAAAGAGCGCGAAGCTTTGGAAGACGATCGCGATCTGCGGGTTGGGACCGGTCCACGGTTGGCCGTGCACCAGCACCTCGCCCTCCGACGGGGCCGTGAGCCCGGCGAGGATGCGGAGCAGCGTGGACTTGCCCGAGCCCGACGGTCCCAGCAGCGCCACGAACTCACCGGCCCGCAGCTCCAGGCTCACGTGCTCGAGCGCGGCCGCGCGGTCGTTGCCGTACACCTTGCTCACGTCGCGCGCGGCGAGGAGCGTGGCCTCCGCGGGCGGGGGCGGCGGCGGCGTTGGCTGCGACGGCGAGGGCGGCGCGACGACGGTGGTCATGGGCGGTGCTCAGGCGAGCCGGTAGCGCGACTCGGCCAGCGCGTACAGCCGGCGCCAGACGAGTCGGTTGATGGTGATCACGATGGCGGCCATCACGAACGTCGCGGCGAGCAACGTCGCGAAGTCGCGGTGGTCGGCCGCCGCCGCGATGACCGCGCCGAGGCCCGTGGTGGTCCGCATCTGGCCGCCGAAGGTCACGTACTCGGCCACGATGCTGGCGTTCCACGCGCCCCCGGTCGCCGTGATCATCCCGGTGACGACGTAGGGAAAGATGGCCGGGAGGATGAGCGTCTTCCAGCGGCGCCAGCGGGTGAGGCGATAGATCACCGCCGCCTCCTTGAGGTCCGAGGGAATGGACATCGCGCCGGCGATGACGTTGAACAGTACGTACCACTGCGTGCCGAGGAGCATCAGCGCCACGGCGGCGATGTTGAGCCCGCCGGGCAGTTCGAGCAGGGCGAGCAGCAGCGCGGGAAAGAGCGCCGTGGCGGGAATCGACGCGGCGATCTGCGCCATGGGCTGCAGGCGGCGCGACCACACGGGGTCGAGGCCGATGCGCACGCCGAGCGGAATGGTCCAGGCCGCCCCGATGACGAGCGCCATCGTGGTGCGGGTCAGCGTCGCCCCCGAGGCGACGAGGATGCCGCGCCATGCCGTGCCGTCGAGCGTGACCAGCACGCGCGCGGCGGCGATCGTGCCCCAGGCTACCAGCGCCAGCAGGGCCGCTGCCGCGGCCAGCCCCAGCGCCACCGAGAGCGGCGAGCGCGGCGGGGGCGCCGCCGGCGCCATCACCTCGCCGGCCGGCACCGGCGGTGGGCTCAGGCGCCGGTCCAGCCAACGCAGAAACGGCGCGAAGAAGCGATCGCGGAGCTGGGCGATGAGCACCGACTCCCGCAGCGCCTCGAGCATCCACGACTGTTGGGGCGGCGGGCCGCCCGCCTGCTCCAGCTTGAACCGGTCGGACCATTCCACGAGGGGCCGCCAGAGCACCTGGTCGAGGAGCACGATGACGAGCACCAGCACCAGCAGCCCCAGGATCAGCGCGCCCACGTCACCCTGCTCGGCGGCCGCCGCGAGATAGGACCCCAGCCCCTGCAAGCGGTAGCTGTCGTTGCCCAGCGTGAACTGCTCCGACGCCATGAGGAAGAACCATCCGCCGGCCCAGCTCATCATGCTGTTGGCCACGAGCGAGATGACTCCCGACGGGAGTTCCAGGCGCGTGAACCGCCGCCACCGGCCCAGCCGGTACACCGTGGCCGCTTCGCTCAGTTCGGCGGGAATGGAATGCAGCGTCTGGTGGAACCCGAACGCGAGATTCCACGCCTGGCTGGTGAAGATGAGCAGCACGGCGGCGATCTCGAGCCCGATCACGCGGCCGCGGAACAGCGCGGCGAGGCCGAGCACCACGCCCGGCATGAACGACAGGATCGGCACGCTCTGCAGGATGTCGAGCAGCGGGATCAGGAACCGCTCCGCCACGCGGCTGTTGGCGGCGGCGCGGGCGTAGGCCACGCTGAAGGCGAGCGAGAGGACGTAGGCCGCCGCCATGCGGAGCGTGGAGAGGGCCGCGTACCAGGGCAGATTCCACGGCGACGTGCCCACGTGCACGTTGCTGGCGATCGGCGTACCCCACCCGACGCCGGCATGCGTGACCACGTATCCCACGGCGACCAGCAGGCAGAGCATGGCGAGGTCCACCCACTTGGGAGCGGGCGGCCGGAGGATGGCCGTGGGCCAGGATTGCGTGCGCGCCATCCCACAAAAGTAGACGGTGGCCGCCGCGGCGGCTCGTCAAGAACTCGTGGTTGACCCGCCCCCCCGAGCGGGCGAGGTTTCGAACGCGGGTTGGCGCACTCCGAGACCATTGCTCATGCGACTGTTTCTTGGCGACGCGATCTTCTGGATCGCCGCCGTGTGTTGTGTGGTGGCCCAGGTGGCCATCGTCCGTTCCACGCTCATGCCGCACGTGCCGGGACCGGGTGCCGAACGGGTGCCGCGCCCCCGCGTGGCGGTCGAGGTCGCGTGGGTGCTGCTGCCGGCGCTCGTGCTGGCCGGGGTGTTCGTGCTGACCTGGGGCGCCATCCACGAGCCGCACCACGCGCCCGCGGTCCAGGTCTCCACGGCCGGCCACCGGCCGGCGTCGTGAAGGCGCTGCGGCGGTACGCGTACCTGGCGCTCGGCGTGGCCTGCCTGCATCTCGTGTTCGGGGCGATCGTGCGCATCACGGGCTCGGGCTTGGGGTGCGGCGACCACTGGCCCAGGTGCTACGGCTACTGGTTCCCGCCGCTGAGCCGCCCCGATCTGATCATCGAGGTGACGCACCGGTACCTGGCGTCGATCGTGACGCTCTCGCTGCTGCTGCTGTTCGCGGCGGCCTGGCGGCGGCGCGCCGAGCCCGGCGTGGGCGGACGCGGCGGGGTGCTGCGCATGTCGGGCGCCGCCGTGGTGACCGTGCTGGCCGTGGCGATCCTGGGCGGCGTGACGGTGAAGATGGGGAATGCCCCGTGGACCGTGGTGGCGCACTGGGTGCTCGCCATGCTGCTGCTGGCGATCCTCGCCACGGCGGCGGTGCGCACGGGGGCGATGGGCGGCTCCGGAGTGCGCGGCGAGTCGGCGCCTCGGAGCTTCGTGCTCGGCGCCAACTGCGCCGCGGGGTTGGCCTTTCTCGCCGTGGCGCTGGGCGGCCTCACGGCCAACTTCCCGTTCGCGGCCGTGGGGTGCACCACGTTTCCCTTCTGCGGCCCCAATCCGGACGCGCCGGCGAGCGCGATCCACATTCAACTGACGCACCGCAGCGTGGCCGTGCTGCTGGCGTTCCTGGTGCTGTTCCTGGCGGCGCGGCGCCGCCGGGTGGGGCCCACCGTGCGGCGGGCGCTGTCGGTGGTGGGAGGGCTCGTGCTGCTGCAGATCGGGATCGCGGCGGCCATGGTGCTGCTGCACATGCCGGCCGTGCTCCGCTCGCTGCACGAAGCCGCGGGGGTGGCGCTCTGGCTGGCCGTCTACACGCTGGCCTATCTGGCGCGCGTCGCGGCGGGCCTGGGCCCGCTGGGCGAGGGACGTCCGGCGCCGCGCCCCCCGCGGGCGCCCGCCGGCGCGGCCGCGCACGAGCCGCTGGCGGGGGTGGGCGCGTGAGCGACGAGACCGGCGCGCCGAGCGGCGCGCGCACGTTCACCCGCGACCTGCTGGCGCTCACCAAGCCGCGCATCATCTCGCTGCTGCTGGTGACGACCGTGGCGCCGATGTACGTGGCGGGGCATCCCAGCTGGACGCTGGTGCTGGTGCTGCTCGCCGGCGGGTATCTGATGGCGGGGGGCGCCAACGCGGTGAACAT
>CAVSOM010000049.1:0-10082 GCA_963729495.1 uncultured Gemmatimonadaceae bacterium | reverse complement strand
AAGCACGCCATCGCTGTCCACGATCACCGGGATCCGGCCGCAGCACAGCGCTTCGTACAGGCGGAACGAGTAGTTGCCGGCGCCGCGGATGCACAGGGCGTAGTCACTGCCGAGCAGGTTGGCCACGTATTCGCGCCGCATGCGGTCGCGCTGGGCACGGGCCGCGGGCGTGGCGTCGAAGGCCGCGTTGCCGAAGAACCGCCCGCGCCGGATGATGCTCGGCGTGACCCGCCGGCTCCGCGCCAACGCGGCCAGCGCCGCGATGCGGAGGCCGTCTCCCTCGTCCGGGCTCCGTCCGCGCACCTGCGCCACGAATTCGCGCGCCCGCCTCCACCGCGGAACGCGCCCGCAGAATCCGACCACGGGGCGCGCCGGCCGCCGGCGCAGCGGCACGCGCGAATCGCAGTAGCGCTCGACGAGGTCCTCGTTCCATGCCGGCAGCGCGAACTCGCCGGGGCGGCGCGTGCTCCCCGCGAACGAGGTGCGGAGCACCGTGGAGGGGAAGGGCACGGCCTCGTCGCTGTCGCTGAAGTAGAACGTCGCGAGCGGCTTGCCGGCGGCCGCCACGTGGCCGGCGAACCGCGCGCCCATCTCGCGCGCTTCGGCATTCGCTTCCGTGTATTCCCAGGCAAAGGGGAGCACGGCCACGTCGCACCGGTCGAGCGGCGACACCTCGAAGTACGAGGGGCCCTGCGCGATGTAGCGCGCGAAGTCGCCGCACACCGGATCGCGCGCGGGCACCATGGGATTGCCCCAGAACGGGTAGAGCATCACCGTGTGCTCGACGCCCGCCGGCAGCCACCGCGGCTCGGCGTAGATGCGAAGGCGGTTCACCGCGCGGCGTCCGGGGCTGGGGGCGCCGGCGCGGGCGGCGCCGGCGCGGCCCGATCGTGCGGTTCGAGCGGCGGGTGCCCGCCCAGCCGCTCGGGCAGCAGGGACCGCACCGCGTGCTTCAGCCGGCTGCGGAGGTGCGCGTACGACCAGGTGCGGCGCACGCCGCGCGGCGTGAGGCGGTGCGTGGCCGCTTCGAAGGTGTAGACGTTGCGCGTGCCGGTGAGCCGCTGGTTGCGCTCCTGCTCGGGGAGCGTGCCGTCGGGAGCGCCGTACCAGTGCGCGTAGTCGTGGTTCTGGTGCACCGCGGTGATCGCGTCGCTCGCGTCGATCACCGCCAGGCGGCGGCGCCGCGCATTGTAGATCATCCAGTTGTCCCAGCGCGGTCGGCCCACGGCGAACGGGGGCACGGGGCCGATGGTGGCGCGGCGAAACAGAAAATAGTCGCTGCCCGCGGGCGGGACGCGCACGCCGGCACGCCGCACGAACGCTCGCAGATCGTCGGCCCACGCCGGCGCGTCGAAATCCACCGGGCCGTGCAGATCCACGTCGTGCCGGGTGCCGACGGCGAGGAATCGGCGGAGGGCGATCCGCCGCACGGCGTCCGCGAAATCGGGCAGCAGGATGATGTCGGCGTTCACGTAGCACAGCCGATCGTGCCGGGCCCCGGCCTCGGCGCGCGCGAAGACCGAGTGGAGCAGCGGCGTGCCGAATTCGTTGCGGACCACCGCCGGTTCGTGGCGCACGCCAAACGCCCGGGCGGCGTCGGCCACGCCGTCGTCGTCGCCGAACAGGACGATCTCGACGTCCGGCCCCACGCGCTGCCAACTGCGCAGCGCGTTACGCTGTGCATCCCCGTTGGACCCGGTGAACGCCCGCGGAACCGAGAAGATGGTCACCACGGCGGGAGAATCTAGCGCGCCGGACGCCCCCCACCACTCTCGGCCGGCTCGAACGCGTGCGCCGGCTCCGCCAATGCGTCCGCGAACCGGCGCGCGAAGCGGTCCACCTGGGCCCAATCGGTGTATTCGTGATCGCGGCTGGTGTCGGTGGACCCGCCTTCCCGGGCGCTGATGCGCTTCATGATCCAGCGCAAGACCACGTTGTATCGCGTGTAGGCGATGGCGCCGGCCACGGACTCGACGATCGCCGGCTGCCACCCCGTCGCGGCGCAGAACTCCGCGGCCAGCCGCTGCGCGGTGGCGCGTTCGGCGGGGTCGCGGCTGCCCGCCGCGCGGCTCACGGCGAAGAAGGCGCTCGGCATGGTGTCGAGCACGCCCGCGTGCCGCCGGACGAAGGTCGAGACGTATTTCTGGTAGCCGTGGCGGATCATCGACGCGCCGACGACGACGGCGTCGTAGTCCGCGAGATGATGGTCGGCCGGCAGCTGGTCGGCCCTGCGCACCGTCACCAGCTGCCCGCGCTCGGTGAGCACGTTCCGGATGCGGCCGGCGATCAGCGCCGTCTGCCCGTAGCTGGTGCCGTAGGTGATGAGAACGCGGCGTGTGGTCATGGCTCCTCCGTCGGACCCATTGCAGGATACCGGGCGCGCCGGATGCGCGGCGTCCGGCGATCTTCCGGAACCGGTGTGGCGGGATTCCTCACGCGGGGGCGAGAACCGGGGGTACATTGGAGTCGGACAGTCGAACAGGGCGGTCGCACTCTCGTACCCTCGCACTCTCGTACTCTCGTACTCTCGTACTCTCGTACTCTCGTACCCCCCCCGTGCCAATCATCGAGACCCATCACCTCACCAAGCGCTACGATTCGCTCGTGGCCGTGGACGAGCTCGGCCTCACCGTGAACGAAGGGGAGATCTTCGGGCTGCTCGGCCCCAACGGCGCCGGCAAGACGACCACGCTGCTCATGCTCACGACCTTGCTGCGCCCCACGGCCGGTACGGCGACGGTCAACGGGCACGACATCGTGCGCGAGCCGGGCAAGGTGCGGCGGTCGATCGGCATCGTGTTCCAGGATCCCAGTTCGGACGACATCCTCACGGGATACGAGAACCTGAAAGTGCACGGCATGCTGTACCACATGCCGCCCGCGCTCCGCGAGCGGCGCATCGGCGAGGTGCTGGAGCTGGTGGACCTAACGGCGCGCCAGGACGACCAGGTCAGGAAGTATTCGGGGGGCATGCGGCGCCGGCTGGAGTTGGCCCGCGGCCTGATGCACGATCCCAAGGTGCTGTTTCTGGACGAGCCGACGCTGGGCCTCGATCCGCAGTCGCGCGAGAAGCTGTGGGAGTACATCGAGCACCTCGCGCGCGCCGAGCGCATCACGGTCATCCTCACCACCCACTATATGGAAGAGGTCGACCGCCTGTGCCACCGCATGGCGATCATGGACGAGGGGCGCATCCGGGCGCTGGATACGCCGGCCAACCTCAAGCGCGCGATCGGCGGCGACATCGTGCGGTTGCGCTCGGCCGCGCCGGACGTGGCGGCGCTGGAGCGGCTGGCGTTCGTGCAGACCGTCGAGGCGCGCGACCACGACCTGCTGCTCACCGTCACCGATGCCAGCGCCCACCTGCCCGAGCTGCTGCGCGCCGCGGGCACGGTCGATGCCGTGGAGGTGCGCTCCCCGACGCTCGACGACGTGTTCCTGCACTTCACGGGCCGGGCGATTCGCGAGGGGTCGGCCGAGGGCGGATGGGCCGAACGCATGATGCACCACCGGTGATCCGATGAACGACCTGCACGGCGTGCTCGCCATCTGGTACCGGGAGTACAAGGTCTTCCTGCGGGAGAAGTCGCGGATCGTGGCCTCCATCGTCACGCCCGTGCTGTGGCTGTTCATCTTCGGCGGAGGGCTGGGGAGCAGCGTGTCGATTCCCGGCACCAACTACCAGGCGTTCATCTATCCCGGCATCCTCGCCCAGTCGGTCCTCTTCTCGTCGATCTTCTTCGGCGTGTACATCGTGTGGGACCGGAAGGTGGACTTCCTCAAGGAAGTGCTCGTCGCCCCCGTGTCGCGCACCGCGATCTTCATGGGCAAGGTCGTGGGCGGGGCCACGGACTCGATGATCCAGGTGGTGATCCTGCTCGGGCTGGGCCTCGCGCTCGGCGCGTCGGGGGCCATTACGGGGCTGCACCTGGGCGCCGCGCGGCTGCTGCTGGCGCTGGTCGTGCTCGCCGTGACCACCGTGGCGTTCGTGAGCGTGGGGCTGATCATCGGATCGATGATGGAGAGCCCCGAAGGGTTCCAACTCGTGTCGAGCTTCGTGGTGTTCCCGCTGTTCTTCCTGTCGGGGGCGCTCTTCCCGATCGACAAGCTGCCCGTGTGGCTGGCGCCGTTCACGCTGGCGGACCCCCTCACCTACGGCGTGGACGCGCTGCGTGGCGTGCTCCTCGGCGCGTCGCACTTTCCGGTGGCGCTCGACCTCGGTGTGCTGGCTGCGTTCACCGTGCTCGTGATCGCGGCCGGGACGGTCGCGTTCGAGCGGATGAAAGTCTAGCGCCCGCGAATTAACCGCCGGAACCGCCCCTTTCCGCGCGGTCGGACCCGTCCCGTAACTGACGATGCAACTTTCCTTTGCGCCGGTGTATACAATTACGTGACCGCCCTGGACAGGCCGGGCGTGATTGCATAGGGTTCCAGAAGACGAGGAGGGGCGATGACGAAAATCTGGTCAGTTCCCATGTCGGTCGGCGCGGCGGCGGCCCTCGCGTTCGGCCTGATCGTGACGCCGGCGGCGACCGCCGCGGCGCAGAATCCGACGCTCGCACCCGCGCCGGCCGCGTATCAGTCATTGAGTGCGGATCAGTTGGACAACCTGGTGGCGCCGGTGGCGCTGTACGCCGACCCGCTGCTCGCCCAGGTGATGCTGGCCGCCACGTTCCCCGATCAGGTCCAGCAGGCCGCGCAGTACGTGCGGGCCAACGGCACCGACGGGATCGACGACCAGTACTGGGACGTGAGCGTCAAGGCGGTGGCGCACTACCCCACGATCCTCAACATGATGGATCAGAAGATCGACTGGACCACCGCGCTCGGACAGGCCTACGCCGGCCAGTCCTCCGACGTGATGCAGGCCGTGCAGCACATGCGCGACCTGGCCCAGCAGCAGGGCAACCTGCAGAACACGCCGCAGCAGCAGATCGTGTCGAACGACGGGTACATCAGCATCTGGCCCGCCCAGCCGAACGTCATATATGTTCCAGTATACAACCCGGCGGTGGTGTACTACCAGCCGATGTTCCTGCGCGTGGGGTTCAGCCCGTGGTTCAGCTTCGGTCTCGGCTATCCGATCGGCCCCTGGCTGATCTACGACTGGAACTGGCCGATGGGGCAGATCTACTACACGGGCTGGGCGGGCGGCGGGTGGATCGCGCGCTCGCGCCCCTTCATCGCGTTCAGCGCGGTGTACGTGAACGCCGGCTCCGCGCACATCCGCTACGGGAGCGCGGGACGGTACGGCGCGCCGAGCCACGGCGTGCTGGTCAACGGCGGCGGGTACCGCCAAGGGCAGCTGGTGTCCGGCGGCGCGGCGCGCCGCGCCCTGGTCACGCGGGCGCCGGCGCCGCAGCGCGCGGCCGGCTCCGGCGCGGCCCGCACGGCGCAACGCGGCGCGTACGACTACTCGCGCGCGCCGATGGCCCAGCCGCGGACGTCGCCATACGCCCGTCCGCAGGTGGTCGAGCGGCGGTCCTATGGCGGCTACTCGGCGGGTCCCGTGGTGCAGGAGCGGCGCGCGCAGCCGGCGCCCCAGGCGGCACCACGCGGAGGGTCGAGCGCGCCGAGGGAGAGCGGCGGGCGCACCGCGCACCGCAGCTCGGGCGGCCACGGCCACTAGACGGTCGTCGGCACGATGAGCGCGGCGGGCGCCCGGAACACGGGGCGCCCGCCGTGCGTTCGGCCCCCGTCGGCGGCTCCCGGCTGCGGGCGCGGCCGCCAGTCCGGCCGCAGGGCCCCGCCGCCGGTCTCCGGCCGGCGGATCCCCGTCCGGCGCTCCAGGAATTGCCGATTGCGCCGGGTGCCAACGCTCGGCGATGCTACATTCATAGAGTCGCTTGAAGCCTGGCCATTCTCCGGGGGATTCACGCATGACCGCCACCACGGCACCGGCCGCCGGCCCGTCCGGCAAGACCGCCAAGCCCCACCTTGCCGCGCCCGACGTCAATCCGTCGTTCACGCGCGGCGTGTTCCTCGGCGAGATCCATGAAGACCTCGTCTTTCCCTTTCCGGCGCTGAGCGTGGAGGAGCGCGAATCGCTGGACGCCGTCCTCGACGCCTTCCGCTCCTTCGCCGCCGACCACATCGACTCCGCCAAGTTCGACCACGACGCCCGCTTTCCCGACGACGTGCTCAAGGGCATGCACGAGCTGGGCCTCATGGGGTTGAGCATTCCGGAAGCCTACGGCGGGTTCGGCGCGCCGGCCAAGGTGTACAACCGGATCTTCGGCGAAATCGGCGGCACGGACCCCGCGCTCACCGTGTACTTCGGCGCCCACCAGTCCATCGGCTGCAAGGGAATCGTGCTGTTCGGCACCGAGGCGCAGAAGCAGAAGTACCTGCCCAAATGCGCGAGCGGCGAGATGGTGGCGGGCTTCTGCCTCACCGAACCGGGCTCCGGGTCGGACGCGCAGGCCATGAAGGCTTCCGCGGTGCTGAGCGCCGACGGGTCCCACTACGTGCTCAACGGGCAGAAGATGTGGATCTCCAACGCCGGCTACGCCGACATCTTCACCGTGTTCGCCAAGGTGGCGGTGGAGATCGACGGCAAGCAGAAGGAGCGCGTGACCGCGTTCATCGTCGACGCGCACGCGGCCGGCGTGCGGCTCGGGCAGCTCGAACAGAAGATGGGCATCAAGGCCAGCGACACGCGCGGCGTGTTCTTCGAGAACGTGAAGGTGCCGGTGGACGACCGTCTGGGCGCGGTCGGGCAGGGGTTCCACGTGGCGCTCGAGGTGCTCAACTCCGGGCGGCTGGGGCTCGCCGCCGGCTCGGCGCGCGGCGCGCGGCGCATCATGCGCATCGCCATCGCCTACGCCAACGAACGCCGGCAGTTCGGCAAGTCGATCGGGTCGTTCGAGATGATCCGCAAGAAGATCGCGCTCAACGCCGTCGAGACGTACGCCGCCGATTCGGCGGTGCAGGTGGCCAGCGGCATGATGGACCGCGGGGGCATCGACTTCTCGCTCGAGACCGCGGCCTGCAAGGTGTTCGCCAGCGAACTCGCCTACCGCGCCGCCAACGACGCCCTGCAGATCGCCGGCGGCATCGGCTACTCCAAGGAATTCCCCTACGAGCAGGCGGTGCGCGACTCGCGCATCAACCTGATCTTCGAGGGCACGAACGAGATTCTGCGCGCCCTGATCGCCCTCATGGGGCTGCAGCAGCCGGGCGAGAAGCTCAAGACGCTGGGCAAGGCGTTCAAGGACCCGCTCCACTCGCTGGGGTCGATCAGCCACTACCTCACCGACCGCGCCAAGCGGCAGATCACCAAGCCGAGCTTCACCCGGGTGCACCCGGCGCTGGCCCGGGAGGCCGACCAGGTGGCCGAACTGGTGCACAATCTCGCGCTCGGCGTGGAGAGCGTGATCATGAAGCACGGAAAACAGGTCATCGACCGCCAGTATCTGCAGGAACGGATGGCCAACGCGGCCATCGACATCTTCTTTGCCACGGCGGTGCTGTCGCGCGTGACGTGGGAGATCGAGCGCGCGGGCGGGCCCGACACCGACGCCGCCAAACCCCACGTGGACATGGCCCGAATCTTCGTGCCCATGGCCTATCGGCGCGCCCGGCGCAGCATCCGCGGGCTGCACCGCAACCAGGACCATCGGGTGGACGCCATCGCCGCCCGGAGCCTGGAGACCGGCGAAGTGGGGCTGGAAGCGGCGACCGACGACTGACCGGCTGAACTTTGGCGGCCACCCCGGGTAGGAAGCTCGTCACACTACCCGGGTGTTCCGCCATGTCTCGTTCGACCGTCCATCGTTTTCCCATCGCCGCCGCGCTCGCCGCGGGGCTTGCCGCGTGCGCCTCGAGCGGGCCCAAGCCGCCCGACCAGAACCCGGCCATCGTGGCCGCGGTGCAGGCTACTCCGCGCGTGGTGGCGGGCGAGAGTACGTGGGTCACGCGCGGCAGCGGCTACGACATCGTGGCCCTTGCCAAGCGCGACATCGCCGACGTGGACTCGGCGACGGCGCACCAGAGCAGCGTGTACGCTCAGGTCTTCGGCGCGGCTCCGCCCCAGGTCGTGGTCAGCGTGCGCCGCATTCCGGCGCCGTCGGCGAACGGCGGCGGCGGAATGTCGTACGTGTCGGGTCCGCCGCTGCCCCCGGGATCGGTGGCGCCCGTGGTCGACATTCCGCTGATCGATCCCGCTACCCATGAGTCCAACAACAACAACAACAACAACGGGAACACCGGCAATCGGATGGGCCGCGGGGGCCGGGGCGGATACGGGGGGGGCGGGTACGGCGGCGGCGGGTACGGCGGCGGCGGGTACGGCGGTAACTCCGGAAGCGCGAACGGCGGGCAACCTGCGGCGGTGCGTCCGGGCGTCGCGCCCACCGAGCGCGTAATGCGCGCGTGGCTCTCGGCGCGGGCGACGGCGCTCACCGGCCATCCGCCCGCGCAGGGTTCCACGGGGCTGGTGAACGATCCCCGCGTGCCCGATTGGGCGGAGGTCATGCTGCCGGCCCTCTCCGCGCCGGATTCGACGATCAACCGGATGGCGGTGGCGATGTCGGCCGACAACGTGCGCGTCTACCCACTGGACGAGTTCTTCAGCATGCAGCGGCCGGCGCCCGAGATGGCGGGGCGCGGCGCCGACAGCACGGGCGGAAATCCCGGAAGCATGGGTGGCAGCCAGGGTGGGGGCTCCGGCGGCGGCTACGGCGGTGGGTACGGGGGTGGGTATGGTGGGGGAGGGGGCATGGGGGGGGGGGCGGGCGGTTCGGTGGCGGCATTGGCGGGATGGGACGCGGTGGAATGGGCGGCGGCCGTGGTTCGCGCGGCGGCGGCTCGCAGACGCGCTCCGCGGAGCCGCTCCGTGGGGCGGCGCTCTACGAAGCGCAGGCCACTGTGTTCGGCCGGTACCTCATGACCCGCGAGGGCGCGCCGGTGCTCGGCCAGCTGGTGGATGCGCAGATCAAGACCACGCCGGTGGATTCGGTGCTCGCCCTGCAGACTGCGGGCCCGAAGACCCTGCCGCAGCTCGACTCCGATTGGCGGCAGTGGTTGGCCGCGCGTGCCGAGAGCGCGCAGAAGCACTGAGCGCCGTCGGTGTGCCCTGACAAAATCCTGACACCCGGCGCGGATTGACCCGCGCCGGGCTATTTTCTTTAGTTCGACGGCTGGTTGGCCGCGTCCGCGGCGTTCGACTGCTCGGGATGCCGCACCGCCAGCTTCTCCTCCGCAAAGTATTCACGAACCGGACCCATGTCGCTTCTTTCCCTGGAGCGCGTATCCAAGCGCTTTGATGGAATCACCGCCGTGGACGACGTATCGTTTGCCGTGGACCGCGGGCAGGTGGTGGGCTTCCTTGGCCCCAACGGCGCCGGCAAGTCCACCACCATGCGCATGATCACGCAGATCTTCGAGCCGGACGCGGGCGAGATCCGGTTGGACGGCGTGCCGCTCGCCGATGCGGGGCGCGAGGCCAAGCGCCGCATCGGGTATCTGCCCGAGAACAATCCGCTGTACGGCGAGATGCTGGTGGCCGAGTATCTCGAGTTCGTGGCGCGGCTGCGCGAACTGGCCGGCGCCGAGCGCGCGCGGGCGACCGACGAGGCGGTGGCGGCCACGGGCATCGAGGCGGTGTTCAACCGTCCGATCGGCGAACTCTCCAAAGGGTACCGGCAGCGCGTGGGTCTGGCGGCCGCCATTCTGCACCGTCCCGACCTGCTCATCCTCGACGAGCCCACCGAAGGGCTGGATCCCAACCAGCGGGTGGAGATTCAGCCATCTGATCGGGCACCTGGGGCGGGAGCGCACGGTGATGCTGTCCACGCACGTGCTGCCGGAGGTCCAGCACACGTGCTCGCGGTTGCTGATCATCAATCAGGGCCGGCTGGTGGCGGACGGCTCGGTGGATGAGCTGGTGTCGCGCGCCACGGCGGGGGTGCGGATGATCGTGGAAGCCGCCGGCGCGAACGCCGAGCGGCGGTTGGCGGCGCTGCCCGGCGTCCGGCACGTGGACGTGCAGGAGGCAGGCGACGGCCGGTGGCGCGCGCAAGTGACGGCGCCGGCGGACACGGACCTGCGTCCCCGCATCTTCGAGATGGCAAAGACCGAGG
>CAVSOM010000048.1:0-54630 GCA_963729495.1 uncultured Gemmatimonadaceae bacterium | reverse complement strand
CACGCTGAAGTAGATCGTGGCCGGACCTCCTTCCAGTTCCGGAGGAGCACGTCGAAGTCGCGGCCGTACGAGTCGTCGATGGTGAGCGGGGCGCCGTTGTAGAGCGCGCTGTACTTCTCGAAGATGCCGCCGAAGCTGTGGTGCCAGGGCAGGTACGAGAGGAACCGATCCTCGGGGCCGATGTCCCAGATCGCCGCCAGCGCCCGGCGCTGCGAGAGGATATTGTCGTGCGTGAGCAGGACGCCCTTGAGCGCGCCGCTGGTGCCCGAGGTGTACATCATGAGGCAGGGCGCCCCGGGTCGAGGGCCGCGCCGCGTTCGAGGAAGGCCTCGCGCGGCGTGCTGCCGGCGGGCGCGCGAAGGGCGCCAGCGTTTCGGGGAACTCGGCGAAGGTGACGAGCGAGCGGGCGCCGGCCGGCAGCCGCGCGCGGGCGCGCCAGGAGGCGTCGGGGAGCACGACCACCGTGGGCGCGGCGTGGGCGATCAGGTCGGCAGTCTGCTCCGGGGAATAGCCGGCGAAGAGCGGCGTGTAGATGGCGCCGAGGCTCATCGTGGCGAGTTCGGCGACCAGCATCTCGCCGCGATTGGGCGAGACGACGACCACGCGTGCGCCGGGCGTAACGCCCTCGTGTTCGAGGCAGCGGCCGAAGGCCACCACGTCGTCGAGCAACTGCCGCCAGCTCACGGACCGAAGCGCGCCGAGCCGTCGCTCGCGATAGACCGGCTGATCGCCGAACCGGGCGGCATTGCGAATCAGAAATGCCGCGATCGGCTCCCGCGCGCCCACCGGCTCGAGCAGCGATCGGATGCGATCGTCCTCGCGCAGCGCGGCGCGGGCGTGGGTGCCCCGTCTCATGCCGTCACCTCCGGGCCCACGGACACGGCGCCGTCGCGGGCGGCCAGCGCCGCGCCGAACGCTCCCATCTCCTGCGGATGCGGCGGCACGGTCACCTCGGCGTGCATCTCCTCCCCCAACAGACGAGCGACGGTCGGGTGGTAGGCCACGACGCCTCCGGTGGCCACGACGCGGCCCTGGAGCACGTCCATCGCCACCACGCGCTTGACCAGCGAGTGGTACGCCGCCATGGCGAGGTCGGCGGGGCGGTGCCCGGCGCGAATGAGCGTGAGCAGCTCCGTTCCGGCGAACACGGTGCAGAAGCTCGAGAGTTCGAGCGTCTCGGTGGACCGCGACGCCAACTCGTCCATGCGATCCACGCCGACGCCGAGCCGGAGGGCAATCTCGTCGAGAAAGCTGCCGGTGCCCGCGGCGCACTTGCGGTTCATCCGGTGCGCGAGCCGGTGGCCGTCGGCGTCCAGGCGGATGACCTTGGCGTCCTGGCCGCCGATGTCGATGACGACGAGCGGTCCCGGGACGTAGTGCGCCACGCCGCGGCCGTGGCAGTCGAGTTCGGTGCGCGATCCGTCGGCGAAGGCGACGGTCTGGCGACCGAAGCCCGTGGCCCAGACGGCGTGCACGTCGCCCCGGCCGCCGGGCGCGCGGGCGAGCGCGAGGGCGAACGCCTGCTCGGCGGCGCCGGCGAGGTCGGCTCCCGAGCGCACGACCGCGCGGGCCAGCAGCGTTCCCCGTTCGTCGATGACCACGGCCTTGGTGTTCCAGGACCCGCTGTCGACGCCGACGTATCGCTTCATGCGCGCGCTCCCGCGGGCCGCGCGTCGGCCAATTGCTCGATGAAGCCCTCGACGTTGGTGCGCGCCTGCTCGTCGGAGAAGCAGCGGAGGTCGTTGACGTCGCCGTCGAGGGAGAGCGTGGGGATACCCAGCCGTTCGGCGATCCGGCGCGGCATGCCGTAGCGCGTGTTCGAGTTGTTGGGGCAGGTGCGGCAGTCGTGGAAGACGATGCCGTCCACGCCGTAGCGCGCGGCCATGCGCGCGATGTACGCCTCCTTCGCCTCCTCCGACCGCACGATGAACAGCTCGAGGGACGCGCGCGCCATGGACCGCACGGGGTCGGCCGGATCGAGCGCGGAGAATATCCAACTATTGCAATAGGTGGACGCCACGACGGCGGTGCGGAACTCGGCGAACAGCGACGACAGCGCGCGGAGGCGCCCCCACACGGGCATCCCGTCCCAGTAGAGGCGGAAGGCCTCGCCGGGCACGGCGCCGCGGCCCTCCCGCGCCGCCTCGTCGAGCTCGGCGAGCAGCAGCCGGTAGTACTCGCAGGCCTCGGGGGCGCCTCGCAGCACGACCGCCGGCCCCATGTGGACCGTGCCGTCGAAGAAGGTGAGCGGGGCGGGGCGCCGGGCGGCGGTCTGCAGGCACGCCTCCCACAGATCCGAACACTCGCGCGACCGGCGCACGGCGTCGGCCAGGCGGCCGGCGTCGAGCCGAGCGCCGGCCACCGCTTCGAGCGCCGGCACCAGGCGCTCGAGCTGCGCGGCCACGCCGTCCACGTCGTCGTCGTAGACCTGTTCGAGGGCGCGGGGCGAGCGGACGCCGATGACGGGCACGTTCCACGTGCGCCCGTACCATTCGAACCAGTCGCGCACGTCGCGGCACTGGTTGGTGTTGAACACGAGCACGTCGGCGCGCGGCGTGCCGTGGAGGCCGTACGCGGCGAGCGGGGTCTCGCCGGCCAGATAGGCGCCGACGTCGCTGGTGAGGTACGAGCAGACGTCCTGCGAGTAGCCCTGCGCGTGGGCGAGCGGCATGTACCGGTTGGCGCTGCGCGCGGCGCCGAGCATGGCGGCGTGGTTCTCGGGAAAGAAGACCTCGAAGCCGAGCGCGCGGAGCAGTTCCGCCGGACCGACGCTGGAGCACCAGGCGACCGGCGCGCGCTTGTGTTCGGCGGCGTCGCCGACGGCCCGGTAATACCGGCCCATCGTGTCCTTGAGCGCGGCGCCGCTCCGCAGCGCGGTCATTGCAGCGCCTTCAGCGCGGCGCCCAACGCGCCGGTGAAGATGGCGTCGGGCACGGCACGCGCCTGCACGCCGGAGAGTTCCTCGAGCGCGCGCAGGACGCCGGGAAAGAACTCGACGACCCCGCCGCAGACCACGATGGGTTCGTCGAACCCGCCGATCTCGACGATCCGCTCGGCCACCGAGTGCATGCAGCCGAGGGCGATCTCCTCCCGCGTGGCGCCCTCGCGCAGCCGTTCGAGCACTTCGCTGGCGGAGAACACCGAGCAGTAGCTGCTGACCGCGGCGGGCGCGGCGGCGGCGGCGGCGAGTTCCTGGAGGCCGGATGGCGCGATGTCGAGGTGGCGGGCCGCGAACATGAGGAAGCTGCCGATGCCCACCGCGCAGCGCCGCACGCCGCGCGCGTCGACGCGGCGCCCGTCGTCGGTCACGTGCATCACGTGCGGGTCGCGGCCGCCGATGTCGACGAGCGTCATGGCGTGCGGCGCATGGTGGAAGGCGCCGACGGCGTGGCAACTCGCCTCGGTGGCCGTCGTCGTGGCGTCGCGCACGCAGTTCATGGCGAACCCCGTGGCGCCGATGCCGGCGAGGCCGGACTGCGGCAGCTGCGCGTCGTCGAGCGCCGCGGCGAGCGCCTCGTAGCTGCAGGCCTGAAAATATCCACGCGTGGGCGCCACGGCGCGGCCGAGAATTCGCCCGTCGCTGCCGGCGACCACGGCCTTCACGCATTCGGTGCCGACGTCCACGCCGGCGGCGACCCTGGCTCCATTCTCAGACATCGGCATGCTCCTCGCCGCTCAGTGCGCGGCCACTCCCTGGACGTGCTGCTCCACGAACTCGGACAGTTGACCCCGCAGCCGTTCGGTGGAGAACAGCCGCAGGTCGTGCGAATCGGCTTCGAGCACGAAGGCCGGCACGCCCGTGGCGCGCTCCACCCGTACGGCGAGGCCGAATCGGACGTGGCTCGCCTCGGGCGTGGTGCGGCAGTCGTGATAGATCGCGGCATCGACGCCGAATTCGGTGAACTTCGAGGCGAGATAAACGGTCTTGTACTCCTCCGACCGGTTGCCGAACACGCCCGTGTAGGCGCGCGCCATGCTGCCGATGGGGTTGTCGCGATCGAGGCCCGGCAGCACGAATTCGCCGCAGAAGGTGGAGGCGACGACGGCGATGCCCGCGTCGGCGAACAGGCGCGACAGGGGGCGCAGCGCGCACCAGACGGGGGGGCCGTCCCAGTAGAAGCGGTGCGCCTCGTCGGGTACGGCGCCGACGCCCTGGGCCACGCGCTCCTCGAGCTCGTCCTTCAATTCCCGATAGTAGAACACGGCGTCGGGCGTGCCGCGCATCAGCACCATCGGCGCGAGCTGGACGACGGAGTCGAAGAAGGTCATCGGCGCGGGCACGGCGCGCGCCAGCGCGAGGATGTCGTCCCACAGGCCGCTGGCCTCGCTGCTGTAGCCCACCACCTCGCTCAGCCGGTCCATCTCGAGCGTGCGTCCGGTGGCGTGTTCCAGGCGCGAGACCAACCGCAGCAGCTGCTCCACGGCGGCGTCGACGTCGATGGGCTCGAGATCGTGCAGCGCCGGCGGGGGATGGAGCCCGTCCACGGGCACGTCGTAGTGCGAGCCGTAGAATTCGAACCAGCGCAGGAGCTGATGCCCGGTGTTGGTGCTGTAGACCACCACGTCGGGGTGGGGCACCCCGGCCACGCCGTGCGCCGCGATGAGCGGGCTCGTGCCGTCGAGCAGCGCCCCGACGTCGGCGCGCATGCCCGAACTGGCGAACTGGGAGAATCCGTGCGCGGTGGCGCGCGCGATGGCCGCGCCTCCCTGGCGGGTGGCGGCGATGAGCGCGGCGTGATTTTCGGGGAAATACGGGGAGAGGTCCAGCGCGCGCACGACCTCCACGGGACCCAGGGCCGAACAGGCCGCGACGAGCCGAGTCGGATCGGCCGACGCGGCCTCGAGGTCGCGGTAGTACGCGTGCATGAGTTCCTTGAGGCGGCGTGTGCTCTGCAGCGGCGGCCCGGCAGGCGTCATGCCGCCGTCCGGCCCGCGCAGCATCGGGGCGCCCGGCTTCCGCCCGCGGTCCAGGCCGAGCTTCTCGGCAATGGCCTGCTTGTTGAGGAACTTCTGCCGCTCGCGCGAGTGGATGAAGTCCACGATCGCGCGGTTGTGCGGCGCCGGGAGCCCCAGCCGCGCCGCCTCGTCGGTGACCGCGCCGTTGAGCGCGTCCACCTCGGTGCGTTTGCCCCGCGAGAGGTCCTGCCACATGGACGGGCGATTCTTGCCCAGCGCCTTGAGCGAGCCGACGATCGGCCGGAAGGGATCCTCCTCGTCCACGATCGGGATGCCGCGCGCGCGCATGACGGTGACAATCTCGCCGCACAGATCGCGCATGAAGGCCATCAGGTATTCGTCGGCCAGCATTTCCCGACAGGTGAGGCCGGTGAGCGCCGACGTGGGATTGACGACCGCGTTGTGGAGCAGCTTCTGCCAGATGGCATGGTCCACGTTGGCGACGACTTCGGTGGCCATGCCGGCCGTGCGGAACACTTCGGCGATCGGCTCGATGCTCGCCCGGTCGGCGCCGGCGAAGGGCGCGATCTGGATGGGCTTGATCCCGGCGCGGTAGTTGAGTCGTCTCGGCCCGGCGTGCTGGATGCTGTGGTAGGTGATGCCGCACAGCACGCGGTCGGCGCCCACCAGGGCGGCGATCTTCTCGGCGTTGCCGATGCCGTTCTGGAGCGACAGGAACAGCGTCCGCGGTCCGCATACCGGCAGCGCCGAGCGCACGGCGTCCTCGGTTTCGTAGGTCTTCACGGCGACGAACACGAGATCGAACGGGGCGAGGCCGTCCACGGCCGAGACCACGGTCACGGGCACGCACACCTCGTCCTCGCCCATGCGGCTGACCAGCAGACCGGCCTCGTTCAGGAGCGCCGCGCGCGCCGTGTTGACCTCGAGCAGGACCACGTCCTCACCGGCGCGCGCCAGATTCGCGCCCACCAGGCCGCCCAGGGCTCCCGCGCCGACCACTAGTGTTCGCATATGCCCCCGCCTCCCGCCGCGCCCGTGGCGCCGCTCACCGGTTGTGCCATGCCGGTTTCCGTTTCTCGAAGAACGAGGCGATGCCCTCGTTCACGTCTTCCAGCGCCATCAGCTCGTCGAGGAACACGCGCTCGGCTTCGCGGCGCCCCGCCTCGTACGATCGTCCCTGGAGGCGCCGCACGAGGCCGACGTCGAGGCGCATCACCGCCGGGCTCGCCCGCCGCAGCTCGGCGAGCACGGCGCCGAGCGCATCGTTCAGCTCGGCGGGCGGCACGACGCGCGACACGAGGCCCATGGCGGCCATCTCCGCCGCCGAATACGTGTGGCCCGTGGCGGTGATCTCGACGGCGCGGGCCGGCCCCACGCGCGAGGAGAGCCACGACACGCCCACCGGCGCGAAGAACCCGAGCCGGATCTCCGGCTGTCCGAACGTGGCCTTCGTGCTGGCGACGAGGATGTCGGCCATGAGCGCGAGCTCGAAGCCGGCGCCGAGCGCCGCGCCGTGCACCGCCATCACGATCGGCACGTCGCAGGCGCCGAACGCCGCGAACAGCCGGCTGAAGGCGGCGATCATCGCCGGCGCGTTCTCCGGCCGGTGTTCGCCCACGTCGGCGCCGGCCGAGAAGGCCGCGCCGATCGCGGTGAGGGAGAGCGCCAGCACCGCCCGGTCGGCCTGCGCCCGCTCCGTCGCCGAGGCGAGCTGGGCCATGACGTCGGCGGTGAGAATGTTGAGCGGGGGCGCGTCGAGCGTAACGTGCGCGACGGCATCGCGCACTTCGTATAGCACCGACGTTCGGGCCTGCACCGTGGAGGCCGCCATGCGCTCGCTCCCGCCGCGATTCGCGGCTAGATGTACTGCCCTCCGTCCACCTTGATCACGGCGCCCGTGATGTGCCGGGCGCGCGCCGAGCAGAGGAAGGTGACCGCGTCGGCGACGTCCGCCGGCTCGGCCACGCGGCCCAGCGCCGATTCGCGCCGGGCGTTCTCCACGACCTCGGCCGGCAGGGCCGCCGTCATCTCGGTGCGCACCAGGCCCGGCGCGACGCAATTGGCCGTGACGCCGGCGTTCCCGAGTTCGCGGGCCAGCGTCTTGGTCAGCGCGACGACTCCCGCCTTGGACGCCGCATAATTCGCCTGCCCGAATTTTCCGCGCAGCCCGTTGATGCTCGCCATCGTCACGATGCGCCCGCTCTTCTGCGCCCGCATGCCCGGCGCCACCGCGCGACAGTAGGCGAAGCACCCCTTGAGGTTCACGTCGAGCACCTCGTCCCACTGGGCTTCCGTCATCTTCCAGACCACGGCGTCGCGGGCCACGCCGGCGTTGGCGACGAGGATGTCGAGGCGGCCGAACTCCCGCACCGCGCGATCGACGGCGCGGATCGCGGCGTCGAGGTCGGACACGTCGGCTTCGAGCGCGAGTGCGCGGCCGCCGCGCGCAACGATCGCCTCGGCCACCGCCCGCGCGCCGGCCATGGCGCCGGCGTCGACGAGGACGACGTGGCATCCCTCGTCGGCCAGCGCACCGGCGACGGCTGCCCCGATGCCGCGGCCGCCGCCGGTGACCATCGCCGTCCGTCCCGCCAACTGCAGATCCATCGGGCTCCCGATGCTCAGGTGTGCGCCGCGCCGTTCAGCTTCGCTCCACACTGCCCGCAGAATGCGAACGAGGAGGGGATTCCCTTGGCGCCGCAGCTGGCGCAGGTGTGTTCGTACGGCCCCCACAGGAACTCGCTGCTGCGCGCGTCGGTGGCCCGGCAGCGCATTCCGCGGTAGTC
Source organism: uncultured Gemmatimonadaceae bacterium (assembly GCA_963729495.1). Taxonomy (GTDB): domain Bacteria; phylum Gemmatimonadota; class Gemmatimonadetes; order Gemmatimonadales; family Gemmatimonadaceae; genus JAGWRI01. The sequence goes on along the minus strand of CAVSOM010000048.1, from coordinate 46,927 downwards.
GATCTTCCGCTTCTCGACGAAGGCCTGCATGCCCTCGTACGGCTCGAGCGTGGTGAAGTGCGTGGACAGCCAATCGCGGGCGTGGCCGATGGTCGCGAACCAGGACGACTCCTTCCAGTAGTTCACCTGCTGCTTGGTGTAGCGGGTGCACTCGGGGAAGGTGTCGAGGAGCTTCTGCACCAGTTCGTTCACGGTGTCGTCCAGCCGGGCGCGCGGCACCACGCGGTTCACCAGGCCCCACTCCAGCGCCTGCGTGGCCGGGATGCGCGGGTTGAGGAACAGCATTTCGCGCGCGCGGCGGTCGCCGACGTGGATGGACAGCCATTGCGTGGCGCCGCCGGCGGCCACGCTGCCCACGCTGGAGCCGACCTGGGCGAGATAGGTGTCGTCGGCCATCACCGCGAGATCGCACGCCAGCTGCGATTCGTTGCCGCCGCCCACCGCCATGCCGTTGAGGCGGGCGATCGTCACCTTGCCGCTGCGGAAGATCGACTCGATGTACCGGCTGAACAGCCCCATGTACTTGAAGTAGTCGTGCGGCCGTTTGGTATAGACCGACGCGTACTCCTTCACGTCGCCGCCGGTGCAGAACGCCTTCTCGCCGGCGCCGGTGTACACGATCACCCCGACCTGGTCGTCCTCGGACGCGTCCTGGAACGCCCGGATCAGTTCGCGGAGCGTGTCGGTGGTGTAGGCGTTGTACGCCTCGGGGCGGTTGATCGTGATCCGCGCGACGAAGTCCTTCTTCTCGTACAGGACGTCCTTGAAGTCGAGACTGCGGGGGGATTTCGAGGTGAAGTAATCGATGAGCGAAGTCATGAGTCGGCTCGGGTTGATGTCATCGGGGTCGGTCAGCGCGTCTCCACTTTCACGACGACGGCGGCCGCCGAGTCGCCGGCGGCGCATCCGGTGAACAGGCCGTATCCGCCGCCCTGCGTCACCAGGTCCTCCACGAGCTCGATGACGGCGCGCAGGCCGGTGGGCCCCTGGGGATGGCCCCACACGAGCGACGACCCGTGGCGGTTCATCCGTTCGGGATCGAGGCGCAGCGAGCGGGCGAGCAGCACGTCGTTCACGGCGAACGGATTGTGCGTCGTCGTGCTCGCCAGCTGGGCGGCGGCGATGCCGGCGCGCGCCAGCGCCATTTCGGCGGCGGGCACGATCGCCATCGGCATGAAGCCGGGTTTCACGCGCGCCTGTCCATACGAGAGCAGGCGCACGTCGACGTGCGCGTCGCGCGACAGGGCGCGGGCGCGGTCGCGGCCGGCGGTGAGGATCATGCCCGCGCTCCCGTCGGCCGGATGCGTCTGGGTGCCGAAGGTGACGCTGCCGTCGTCGACCACCGGCCGCAGCGCGGCCAGGCCGGCCGCCGTGGTCGGGAACACGCCCTCGTCGCCGCCCACCGTGGCCGCCACCTTCTTGCCGCGCTTCACGTCCACCGGGCGCAGCATGAACCGCGCGAGGAACGCGCCGTCGTGTTCCAGGGCGCGGGCGTACTGCGCGTAGCGCAGCAGCGTCATCTCCTCCTGGGCCTCGCGCGTGATGGCGCATTCGCGGGCCACGTTCTCCGCCGTCTGCAGCATGGAGTTCCTGGCGAAGGGATCGTGGCCGAAGCTGTCGAGCACCAGGTCCTCGTGTTCGCCCGTGCCGCCGGGACCGCCGGGGTTGGGGTAGTACACGTGCGGCCCGTTGCTCGTCCGGTCGGCGGCCGCGGCCAGGTACAGGCCGGCGCTGCCGGTGGCCAGTTCCTGCGCGCCCAGCGCCAGGCAGCGCGCCGACGTGGCGCAGGCCTGGTTGATGGTGGGGCCGCTCACGTGGGGCAGACCGGCGAGGCCGGCGAACCAGGGGGCGCCGTAGAAGGATCCCTTGCTCGCCACCGTGGTGCCGAAGCTCATGCCGTCGATCTGGCGCGGCTCGATGCCGCGTTCGTCGAGCGCCCGCCGCGCCAGCTCGGCGGCGAAGGGGATCGGCGGGAGCGTGGCGAACGATCCCTGCCAGGCGCAGAACGGCGAGGTCCAGTAGGTGCCGTAGGGGATATAGATACTCTCAAATTGGATGTCGGTCACCGCGCGCATACTCCGTTGAGGATCAGGTCGATCATCTCTTCGCCGATTTCCTCGACCGTGCCGTACCGGGCCGGGTCGTACCACATGAAGATCCAGTTCAGCATGCCGAACACGAACAGCGCGGCGTGCCGGCTGCGCCGCGAGCGGCCGTCGCCGCTCTCGCCCATCAGTGCGCTCACGACCCCGGTCATCAACTCGTAGTAGCGCCGCCGCAGCGCCTCGGTGGCCTCGTAGCGCTCGCCCTGCAGCGAGGACAGTTCGTACGTGCACACCTTGAGTTCGCTGGGGTGGCTGGTGAAGAAGGCCAGGTGTCCGATGACGAGCCGCCGCAGGCGCTGTTCCGGCGTGCCCGGCTGGGCGGCGGCTTCGTCCTGCGCGGCCAACAGGGCGGCGAAGGTGCGGTACTGGATCTGGTAGAGCAGTTCTTCCTTGGAATCGAAATAGTGATACAGGCCGGCAAGACTCACGCCGAATGCGCGGCTCACGTCGCGCATGGACGTCGCCTCGAATCCCTTGTCGGCGATCAGCGAAGCCGCCGTTTCGAGCAGCGCCCCGAGCTTCTGCTGCGTGGCGGCCCGAGGGCCGCGCCGCTGAATGCCGGCGGCCGCGCCGCCCTTGGTCGTGGGACTCATTGAGGCAGGGCCCCCTGGGCCGGCTGGGTGTTGGACACGGGGTGGCGCGCCGCCACCGGCGCCGCCGCTGCCGCCGCCCGACGGCGGAGCCCGAGCAGGATCTTCTCCGGCGTCATCGGCAGTTCGGTGATCCGCACCCCGCACGCATCGTAGATCGCGTTGGCGATGGCGCCGAGCATAGGCAGCAGCGAGCCCTCGCCGATTTCCTTGGCGCCGAACGGGCCGCGCGGCTCGTAGCTCTCCACCGCGACCGATTCGGTCCGCGGCGCGTCCCAGATGGTCGGGATGAGGTAGTCGTGCAAATTAGGGTTCACGAATCGACCGCCGGGGCCGACCACGGTGTCCTCCATCAGCGCCTCGCCGAGGCCCATGATGATCGAGCCCTCGACCTGGCCGTGGAACGTGAGCGGATTGATCACCGTGCCCGCGTCGCTGAAGTCCGTGACCCGATCCACGCGCACGAATCCGGTTTCCAGGTCGACCGTGACTTCGGCCACCGCCGTGGAGAAGCTGTAGGCGGGGGAGGTGCCGACCGTACCGCCCTTGAATCCGCCGCCGAGCCCCTTGGGCGGCTGATAGGTGCCGGTTCCGACGATCGGCCCGTCGGCCGCGAACGCCGCGCGCGCGGCGGCCGCCCAGTCCATGCCGACCTCCGGGAATCGCTCGACGTAGATGCGCCCCCGGCGCGCCACGAGCCCGCCGACGTCGCACGCCAGCGTCCGGGCCGCGGCAGCGAGCACCTGGCGCTTGGCCGCCTGCGCCGCGGCCCGCACGGCGTTGCCCGCCATCAACGTCACGCGGCTGGAATACGAACCGAGATCGAGCGGGCTCAGCGACGAGTCGCAGTCCGCCATCCACACCCAGGCGAAGGGCACGCCGAGCTCCTCGGCGGCGATCTGCACGAGCACGGTGTCCGACCCCTGGCCGATTTCCGCCGCGGCGATGTGCAGCGACGCCGCCGTGCCGTCCTCGTGGACGCGGATCATGGCGTTCGAGTGCGGGAAGTCGGAGCGGTAGATCGGATAACCGGCACCGGACACGAACCCGCCGCTCCCCACGCCGATGCCCTGGCCCGGTGGCAGGCGGCCGTGCTTGGCGCGCCAGCCAGTGGCGTCGCGCGCCTGTTCGAGCGTCCGCGTGAATTCGCATGACGAGACGTCCAGCGCGTTCACCGTCCGCGTATTGGGCTGCATGGCGTTGCGCAGACCGGATGTCGATGGGATCGATGCCCAACTCCTCGGCGATCATGTCCAGCAGCGACTCGAACGCGAATCGCGGCTGCGGGACGCCGTGCCCGCGGAAGGCGCCGCTCGCCGGCAGGTTGGTGTAGACCCGCACTCCGTCGTACTTGTAGTGCGGCATGCGGTAGAGGGTGGGCAGCATCGAGCCGGCGTAGTACGCCGTGATCACGCCGAACGACGTATACGCGCCGCCATCGAGCAGCACGCGCTGCTGCACCGCCGTGATCGTCCCGTCGCGCTTGACCCCGATCTTGAGGTCGATCGTCTGTTTGTGGCGGCCACGGAAGTGGCGGAACATCTCCTCCCGCGTGTACTCCATGCGCACGGGCCGGCCCGTCAGACGCGACAGGATCGCCGCGCAGAAGTCCAGCGGCGTGGCCTCGGCTTTGGCGCCGAACCCGCCGCCCACGGCGGGGCGGATGACGCGGATGGCGCCCATGGGGAGGCCGAGCGTGCGCGACAGCGATCGGTGCAGATAGTGCGGGGTCTGGGTGGAGGACCAGATCGTCAGCCGGTTGCCGTGCGGCTCCCATTGGGCCAACGCGGCGTGCGGCTCCATCGGCGCCTGGTAGGTCCGGTTGCCGACGAACCGCTGCTCGCGCACGAGATCGGCCTCGGCGAACCCCCGTTCGACGTCGCCGAAGTGCCATTCCACGCGCGTGTTCACGTTGCCGGCGTAGCGCGGATGCTCCGGATGGATGACGGGCGCGCCGGGCGCCAGCGCCGCCTCGGCGTCGAACACCGCCGGCAATTCCTCGTACTCCACCTCGATCAGCGCCAGCGCGCGTTCCGCCGTGGCTTCGTCCACGGCGGCCACGGCGGCCACCTCGTCGCCGACGTACCGCACTCGATCCCGTGCCAGGATCTGCTCATCCTCGCGCGCCGGGCTCACGCCGTACCACGTGTCGGGCACGTCGTCGGCCGTGATGACGGCCAGCACGCCGGGGAGCGCCCGCGCCCGCGACGCATCGAGGCGCGTGATGATCCCGTGCGCGACCGGGCTCCCGAGGATCTTGCCGATCAAGGTGCCGGGCGGCCGGTAGTCGGCGGTGTACTTCGCCCGGCCCGTCACCTTGTCCGGCCCGTCGTAGCGGGTCACCCCGCGGCCGACGATCGCGTGGTCGCGGTGCTGGTCGCGCTCGCCGTCGTCGCAGGGTTCGGTGTCGAGCGGCATGCCGTCGAACTCCCGCCACGCCCGTACCGCGCGGATCATCCGCGGGTAAGCCGCGCACCGGCAGAGGTTGCCGCTCAACGCGTCCTTCACGTCGTCCTCGGTCGGCGACGGATTGCGATCGACGAGCGCCTTGGCCGACATCAGCGCGCCGGCGGTGCAGAAGCCGCACTGCAGCGCGCCGTGCTTGACGAACGCCTTCTGCAGCGGATGCAGGTCGCCGTTCGTCGCCAGCCCCTCCACCGTGGTCACCGCCCGGCCGTCGGCTTCCACGGCGAGTTGCAGGCAGGCGTTGACCGGTTCGCCGTCCACGTGCACGGTGCACGCGCCGCAGTCGCCGGTGCCGCATCCGCGCTTGGTGCCGGTGAGCCCGAGGTCGTCGCGGAGTACCGTGAGCAGCGTGGTTTCCGCGGCCACGGCGAGGCTCCGCGGCTCTCCGTTCACATCGAGCCAAATGAGGTGCCGGGCGCTCACGCCGCGCCTCCGCGTTGCCGCGCCCGAACCAGGGCCTGAGCGAGCGCGCGCCGCACGAGCACGGCCACGAGGTCGCGGCGATACGCCTGCGACCCCCGCACGTCCGAGATCGGCAGCGCGGCGTCGGCGCAGACGGCGCCGGCCACGGCGAACAGTTCTTCGGTCGGGCGCTCGCCCGCCAGCAGGCGCGCCACCTGCGGCACGAGCATCGGTACCGGACCCACGGCGCCGAGCGCCACCGTCGCCGCGCCGATGCGGTCGCCGGCCAGCCGCAGGGCGGCGGCCGCCGACGCCACGGCGAGGGCCATCCCGCGCCGCTGCGAGAATCGCTGGAAGCTGGTTCCGGTGTTCGGCGCCGCCGCGGGAACGATCACGTCGGCCAACACCTCGCCGGGCGCGAGAACGGTCCGCCGCGGGCCTTCGAACAACGCCTCGGCGCGGATGGTGCGCTCGCCGCCTCCCGAAACGATTCGCAAACGTGCATCGCCCACCATGGCCGCCGGCGGCAGGTCGGCGCACGACACCGCGCGGCAGAAGTTGCCGCCGATCGTCGCCAGGCTGCGGACTTGCGGACTTCCCAAGGCGCGCGCCGCCTCGGCGAGCGCCGGAATCCACGCCTGCACGGCGGCCGACGCGGCGATCGCGCTCACGGTGGTCAGGGCCCCGATGCGGAGTGTGTCGCCCTCGCGGGCGATGCCGCGCAATTCGGGAATCCGGCCGAGCGCGATGAGATGCGTGGCGGGTTCCCGGCCGCGCTCGTAGTCCGGCATCAACTCCGTGCCGCCGGCCAGATACGCGGCGTCGCGGCCGAGCGAGCGCCCCAGCGCGCACGCTTCGGCGAGCGTGGCCGGCCGGTGGTAGGTGAAGGAGACGGTGCTCATGCGCGGGCTCAGTTGACGGCGGCCGCCGTCCAGGCGACGTCGGAAAGTTCCAGCTTCCGGAACCGGAAGCCGCCCCACAGCGCGGCGCCAATCGCGCCGGCGAAGATCGCGGCATCGTCGGTGACGACGTCGGCCGCGCCCTCGCCGGTGACCGGCGCCTTCCGGGACATCGCCTCGCGCAGGGCCGCGAGCATCCCGACGTCGCCGGCGAGCCCGCCGCTCACGAACACGGGGCCGTCGAACTGGAGCGAGCGCAGCAGGCGCGCGAACCGGTCGGCCATGCTCTGGTGCACACCGCGCAGGATGTTCGCCGTGCTGATGCCGCGCGACACCATGTTGATCACGTCCGTCTCGGCGAGCACGGCGCAGATCGAACTCACCTTCTCCGGTTCGTCCGCCTGCAGCGACAGGGGGCCGATCTCGTCGTGCGACACCCCGAGGTATCGCGCGATGTTCTCCAGGAACTGGCCCGATCCGGACGCGCACTGGCTCGTCATCTTGTAGTCGAGCACGCGTCCCTGGGCGTCCATGGCCAGGGCGCGCGTGTGCAGCGCGCCGACGTCGAGTACGGCGCGCGCGGGCGGCGCCATGTGCAGGGCCCCGCGGGCGTGGGCCGTCATGCCGTAAAAGTGGCCCGTGGCGCAGGGAAACTCGGCGCCCTCCCCCGTGGTCGCGACGTAATGCAGCACGTCGACGCCGGCCGCGTCGGTGGCGGCCTGGAACACCTCGTCCACGACCTTGGCCACCACGCGCCGGCGGATCCGCGCCGACTGGCGGGCGAGCGTCGTCGCGTCGCCCTCGGCGTCGGTGCGCATGATCACCACCTTCACCGCCCCGCTGCCCACGTCGATGCCGGCGCTCAGAGTACTCATCAGGCCACCATCCGGTTGGCGAACAGCGCGGCGCCCAGGGCGCCGGTGTAGATGCTGTCCGGCGAAATGTTGATCGTGCGCGCTCCGTAGTTCTCGTCCACGAGTTCGCGGATGGCACGCACGGCGGCGGCGTTCTTGGCCACGCCGCCGGTGAAGGTGAACTCGTCGCTCACGCCACCCGACCGGGCAAGGAGGCTCATGGCGCGGAGCACGATCGCACGGTGGAGCCCAGCCAGGATGTCCTCCCGCTTCTGCCCGAGTCCGAGCAACTCGCGCAGTTCGGCGCCGGCGAACACCGTGCACGTGGAGTTGATCTTCACGGCGCGCTGCGACTGCTCGGCCAACGGGCCCAGTTCGTGGAGGCCCAGATTCATCTCGTCGGCGATGTAGCCGAGGTAGCGGCCGCATCCGGCGGCACAGCGGTCGTTCATCTGGAAGTTCGTGACGATCCCGTTCGGATCCACCTGGATGGCCTTCGTGTCCTGGCCGCCGATGTCGAGCACCGTGCGCGTGTCCGGGAACAGCGCGTGCGCGCCGAGTCCGTGGCAGAGGATCTCGCTCCGGATCTGCTCCTTGGGGAAGGGCAGACGCGCGCGCCCGTAGCCCGTGCCCACGGTGGCCCGGGGCGTGAGGTCGGTGGCCACCGCGTACTCCACGGCCTCGGCGAGTCCCTCGGGGGTGCCGACGCGTTTCAGCGCATCGGCGATGTGATCGCGGAAGTCCAGATCGAGCGGCTCGTTCTCCACGCGGATGATGCACTTGTCGTAGACGCCGATCAGCCGGTCGAACGACACGCCCGCGGGATCGGCCACTTCCTCGGCGATGCGCATGAACGCCGAGCCCGCCGCGTCGCGGAAAAAGTCGGATCGCGCCGCCGGCGGCTGGCGGAAGCGGTCGAGCTCCTCGTCGGCGATGCGCGCGCAGATTCGCTCCAGTGCCTGGAGGAACGGCGCCCGGAGGCCGGTGGGCGCGGAGCGCTCCACCTCCTCGCGCATGAGTTCCTCGAGGCGGCGGAGCTGGTGCACCATCTGCTCGAGCACGAAGGCCCGCCGAAGACGGGCGACTGCGTCCTCCTGCCCGGAGCCCGCCAGCCGCTGCTGGATCAGTCCGAAGCGGGCATTGATGAAGGCTTCGGTGCGCGCCACGGCGGCCGCGAGATCGTAGTTGGAGCGGGAGTTGGTAATGCCGCGCCCCAGCATCTCGCCCTGCCCGTCGAGCACGACCGCTTTGGTGGTCGTCGAGCCGAGGTCGATTCCGATGACGCAGCTCATGCGGCCGACCTCCGCCGCGCGTCGATCATCTGGAAGTAGCTCTCCAGGCGGTTCTTGATGTTGGCCGAGGAGAAGTACCGCGGGTCCACGAGGTCGCTTTCGATGAAGGCGCCGGGCACGCCGGTGCGCTTCTCCACCTCGCGCAGGATCATGAGCTGTCCGGCCGAGAAGGAGTTGCACGACTTGATGGAGTTGATCACGAAGCCGTCGGCCTCGTAGTCGCGGATGTACCGGGCGATCGTGTCGATGCGCGACGGGAGGTTGAGGTTGGTGTAGCATCCGCTGCAGTAGTCCGCCATCGTGCCCAGCGGGTCGTTGGGATCGTGGCGGAATCCGGTGTCGTACGTGCCGCCGACCTTGGTGTACGTGGAGGCCACCACCACCGCCTTCTCGTCGGTGAACATCTTCCAGAAGTCGCGGAAGTGCGTCCAGCTCGGCGGCCCCTCGACCACGAGCCGGTAACGCTGGTCGTCGAGCGAGCCCGACGGCGTGATCGGCCCCAGTCCCGCCGCGGCGCGCGCGTCGATCTCCTCGCGCAGCGCGCGATAGTATTCCACTCCGTCTTCCGTGCCGCGGAAGGCGCTGAAGATCGGCCCCACGTAGTACACCGTGCCGAAGTACCCGTCGATCGGGCTCGGCCGCCGCTTCGCCGATTGCAGCACCGCGACCAGGTCGTCCTCGGCGCGCGCCGACAGCGCCAGCCGGCGGCGCAGCTCCTGCTCGTCGTACTTCCGGCCGGTGGCCTTCTCCAGGGCCGGGATCACGGTGTCGCGGAGCTGCCGAATCATGTATTCGCGATGCTCGGGCTCGAGCACGCCGTCGCCCTGGTACGGCACGTGGAAGAACACGACGGGGCAGTCGTACTCCTCGCGCAGCAGCTCGAACCACTTCATGAAGGTGTAGCACCCCGTATAGGACAGCAGCAGCAGGTCGGGCTTCGGCAGCTTGGTGCCCGCGGGCGACATGTTGCCCATCTTCATCATGCCGAGGTCGCACTTCACGTAGGCGCAGACGTCCTCGGAATGGCCCGACCGTTCCGCTTCGGCGATGTACTCGCCCGATTGCTTCCGCATGCCGGCCTGGAGGGCGTTGATTTCCGGCAGCACGGGGAGCGCGCCGAACGACCGGATCAGTTCCGTGAGGTTGCCGGGCACGAACGTGTAGACCACCGGCTCGTGCCGCTCGGGGGCCTGCTCCAGCCGCGCGAAGTGCTGCGCGATCATCTCCTTCTGGAGCACCATCGATTGATCCTTGAGCACTTCGGGCATCAGGCGGCCCCCCAGAGCTTGAGCGAATCGGAAAAGGTCCCGGCTTGCTCGCGGAACTGCTGGAACTGGCCCGTGTTCTCCGCGTACTTGAACGCGATGCAGGGCAGACCGGCGCGTTCGGCGCCGCTGCGCAGCATCGGCTGGTCGAGCAGCGCCGGATCGCAGAAACTCGGCGTGGCGAAGATGATCCCGTCGGCGCGGCAGGCCTCGGCCCGCTGCTTCATCAGGTTGCGCTTGCCATTTGGGTCGCCCTCGAACAGCACCGACGTCTTGAGGTCGTTGCGCACGAACGCCTCGGCCAGGTTGCGCACCGGATCCCCGTCGAGCGGAACGTCGCGCGTCATGAACCGGTCGCCGAGCAGGAAGTCGTCGTCCACGATGTAGCAGCCCGCCTTCTCGATCGACTTGATGAGACCGAGGGGCGGCTGCTCGCAGAACGCGCCGGCGATCACCACCCGGCTGTTGTCCCGCGGCCGCCGCGGATCGGCGTCCACGCCGTCCAGGTAGTCGCCCGCCCGCCTCACGAACTCCTCGGGCGGCACGCTCTCGCCCGCGCGCAGGAGCAGGTACAGTTCTTCGGTAGGCACGTCCCAGGGCCGCTGTTGCCGCACCTGATAGAGCGCGCGGATGGCGGCGCGCATCGCGTTGTACGTCGCGATGGACGCGCGCAGATCCTCGCTCGACGGGGTCAGCCCGGAGACGGCGCTCAGGTCGGTGAGCAGTCGGTGCAGTTCGTTCTCGTAGAAGCGGCCGGCGGCCGCCGCGTCGGGCACCTGTGGAATGTCGATGTAGCGGACGTAGGTGTCGGGGTAGAGCAGCTTCCACATGCCCGACAGATTGCGGATCACGTCGCAGGTGGACGGGAAGAGCACGGCGGACAGCATATCGAGGCGGCCCGACTGCGCCAGTTCGATGACCGAGCGGGGCAGGTGGCAGATGTACGACTGGTAGAATGCGTCGCCCCGGATGATCTCCAGGCGGTCGCCGCCGCCGTGGATGCCGAAGGGCAGGAATCCGCAGGCATGGAGGATCTCGCGGGGCACGTAGACGGGCAGGTACCCGGCGGCCTTCCGGCCGGGATGCTCCTCCAGCCAGCGGTGTACGGCGCCAAACTCGAGATCTTCGTACAGCTCGCGCGCCCAATCGACCACGGCGGCTCGAGACACTCTCCCTCCTCATATGGAATGCCGGCCCGATCTGGCTCCAGGGCCCCATTTCGGCCTGTCGGCAAAACCTTTATTCCGAACGAACGTTCGTACGATTATAATGGGGGTGCGCGTCGAACTGTCAATAGTGGATTCCCCGGGCTGCGAACGAGCTCTGGGCCTCCAGGTCCTGCACGCCTATCACTGGGCGGCAAAAGGAGATAGGGCACTCCCATGACGTACCAATTCCGTGGACTCTCGCTGTCGAAAGTCGGGGTCGTGGGCTCCGGCAATATCGGGCCAGACATCGCCCTTCATTTTGCCAAGGCGCTCGAAGCCCAAGGGGTCGCGGTCGTCGTGGTTGACATCGCGCCCGATGCCCTCGAACGCGGGCGTTCCAAGCTGCAGCAGAAGATCCAGAAGGCCCGCGAGAGCAACGCGTTCACCGACCGCCAGGCCGAGTCCGTGCTGCGCGCCGTCACGTTTACGGACGACTACGCGCAACTCGCTGACGCGGGGCTGATCGTGGAAGCGGCCACGGAGAATCTCGAGATCAAGCAGCGCATCTTCGCGCAGCTCGAATCGCTCGTCGGGCACGACGCGGTGCTGGCGTCGAACTCGTCGCACATCGAGCCGGGGCTCATCTTCGCCGGCCTGCGCGATCGACGGCGGGCGCTGGTGCTCCACTACTTCTTTCCGGCGGAGCGAAACCCCGTGGTCGAAATCGTGTCCGGCCCCGACACGAGCGCCGCGCTGGCGGACGACCTGCTCGGATTCTACGAGGCGATCGGCAAGGTGCCGGTGCGCGTGGGCGGTCGGTATGGCTACGCGGTGAATCCGGTGTTCGAAGGGCTGTTCCTGGCTGCGGCGCTCTGCGTGGAGGAGGGGCTCGGCACGGTCAAGGAAGTGGACGCGGCGGCCAAGCGGGCGCTCGGGCTCGGGATCGGGCCGTTCACGGCGATGAATCTCACGGGAGGGAACCCGATCACCGCGCACGCGCTCGACGAGATGACCACGCGCGTGGGCCCGTGGTTCCGGTCGCCCAAGCTCATGCGGGACGCGATGGCCGCGGGCCGGCCATGGGACGTGGCCCGGCGCGACGAGCCGGTGCCGATCTCGGACGAGCGGCAGCGGTCGATCGGAGACGCGATGCTGGGCGCCTACTTCGGCCTCGTGGGTGAGATCCTCGACAGCGGCATCGTGGACCTGGGCGATCTGGAGCTGGCCGTGGAGATGGGGCTCGCCGTGCGGGCGCCATTCGCGTTCATCAATACACTCGGCGTGGCGCGCGTGCTGGCGCTGGTGGAGGCCTACGCGGCCGCGCACGCCGGGTTCCCCGTGGCCCGGCGCATCGCCGACCAGGCGCGGAGCGGCCGGCCATTCGAGATCCCGTACGTGCTGCGCCGCGATGCCGGCGACGTGGCCGTGATCACGATCCGGCGCCCGCAGGTGCTCAATGCCCTCAACGACGACGTGTACCGCCAACTACACGACCGGTTCTCGGCCCTGCGCGACGACCCGCGCATTCGCGCGGCCGTGCTCACCGGGTTCGGGACCAAGGCGTTCGTGTCGGGCGCCGACGTCAATTTCCTCGCGTCGATCACGACGCCCGACGAAGGGGTGCGGACGTCGGAACGCTCAAAGGCGGCGGGCAATCTGATCGAGCAGTTGGGCAAGCCGGTCATCTGCGCCCTGAACGGTTCCGCCTTCGGCGGCGGCGCCGAACTGGCGATGTGCTGCACGGCGCGCCTGGTCCGTGCGGGCCTGCCGGTGGCGATGGCACAGCCGGAGGCGAATCTCGGCATCGTGCCCGGGGCCGGGGCCACGCAACGCCTGCCGCGTCTGGTGGGCGTGGCGCGCGCCGCCGAGATGCTGCGCACGGGGCGAGCGCTGTCTGGCGCGGAAGCGGTGGCGTGCGGACTGATCCGGGAGGAGGTGGACGGGGACGTCGTGGACGCGGCGATCGCGCTGGCGCGGGCGGCCGCGGAGGGCCGGCTCACGCTGAAACCCATCGAGCGCGGGCCGGTGGAGGTCGCGGCCCCGTTGCCCGAGGTGCCGCTCGGGCACCTCAGCCGAGCGATCGACGGCCTCATGTGCCGCGCCATCGTCGAGGGGTGCCGGCAGCCGCTGGACGAGGGCCTGCATTTCGAATCGGAGATGTTCGGGGCGTGCTGCGCCACGGAAGACATGCGCATCGGGGTCCGGAACTTCTTCGAGCACGGCCCGCGCGCGCGCGCCGAATTCATGCACCGGTAGCGCGGCGGGGGCAGGTCAGCGCACGCCTTCGTGCAATCGCTGATCTCCGGAAACGGACGCCTCGCCCGAGACTCCGTAGGCGACGGCGGCGCCGATCAGCGCCGGAATGATGAACGCGTGCCCGCCGGTCGCCTCGGCCACGAAGATCACGGCGGTGAGCGGGGCCTTGTATCCGGCGGCGATGAACGCGGCCATGCCCACGGCGGCGTAGAGGTCGGGGGTGGCACTGTGCGCCACCGACTGGCCGAAGGCCATGCCGAACGACCCTCCCGCCAGGAAGAGCGGCACGAACATGGCGCTCACTCCGCCCAGGCCGAGCGAGCACAATGTGGCGACGAGCTTGAAGGCGCCGAATAGGACGAGCTCAACGGAACCGTGGGCCGTCTGCAGGATCTGGGGCACGGCCTCGTAGTTGGGGCCGATCGGGACGAGGGCGCCGTGGTACATGGACACGAACCACAGCCCGCAGAGGCCGGTGAGCACTCCGCCCGCCGTGGTCTTGAGCCAGTGCGGCAGGGGCGACCGGACGCTGAAGGACCGCAAGCGACGATATGTGATATCGAATGCCATGGCGACGAGGCCGCAGGCGACGCCGAGGACCGCCGCTTCCATCAGGTCGCGACGGCTGTAGGTGGTGGCGGTCGCGAAGTCGAACAGGGGCGCGGAACCGAGGAACGCCGCCATCGTGGCGTAGGAGACGACCGAGGCGATCAGCGACGGCAGCAGCGCTTCGTGCGCCAGATCGTCCTTGTACGGCATCTCCAGCGCGAAGACGATTCCAGTGAGCGGCGCCCGGAACACGGCGGACATGCCCGCCGCCGCGCCGCTGATGAGCATGATGCGCCGGTCCTGCGGCCGAAGGCCGAAGCGCTGGAACCGGCGCCCCATCCACGAGCCCATCGCGCCGCCTCCGTAGATGCTCGGCCCCTCCAGGGCGGCGGAGCCTCCCGACCCCACCGTGGCGATCGCGGCGAGGAGCTTCGGCACGAACGGCCGCAACCCGATTGCGCCCTGCCGTTCGTGGTATGACTGGACGATCTCCTCGGTGGAATGCACGTTGGGATCGGGGGTGAAGTACTGCATGATGAGCCCCGCGACGAGGAAGCCGCCACCGACGGTGGGGATCATCGCCAGAGGGTGGGCCAGATCGAAGCGCAGCAGCGAAGGCCACATCCATTTCAGGATGACCTCGGCGACCACCGTGATCAGCAGCCCCGTCCCGAGGCCGAGCACCGGCGCGACCACGAGCCATTTGTGCAGGTCGCGCGAATACGTGGCGGCGAGGTCCTCGCGCACGAGCGCGGCATACCGTCGAACGCGAGGGTGCGCCAGCACCGCGCGGCCGAGGCGCTTCACGGCTCGAGCGGCTGCTCCCGCCGGAACCTGACCAGTTCTCGCCGGTGCAGGCGGGTGAGCTGGGCGAGAATCCGGCGGCCGCGCGCGGTGAGGAGAACGTGCACGACCCGGCGGTCGGGGCCTCCCTTCCGCTTGCGTACGAGGCCGGCCCGCGCGGCGCGGTCGACGAGCGCGACGACGGCGTTGTGCCGCTCCTGGAGGCACTCCGCCAATTCGGAGATCGTCGCACACCCGTGGCCGGTGAATCCGGCCACGCCGAGCATCAACTGGTGCTGCTGCGGCGTGACGCCGGCGGCCCGCGCGGCCCGTTCGCTGAACCGCAGGAAGCGCCGGAGCCGGTAGCGGAACTGGGCGAGCTGGCGGACGGCGCTGGACGGAGCGGGCGCGCGGGGCGGGCCGGGCGCGGGCGGAGGTTTCATGGGCGGGGCAACGGCAAGTATATCACACCATGATATATAAGTCAGGCGGGCGGCGCGGCAAGGGATGCCGGGACGGGCGAGTCGGTCCGGGGGGCGGGGCGGGGATCCGGGGCGTCGACGCGACCTCACGTGCCGGCGCCGCCGAGCCGCGCCTCAGCGGGGCAGCCGCAGCTCCACGCCGGACTGGCCCGCCCGCAGCGAGCCGCCGTGGGCCGCCACGACCCCGGCGGCCCACGTGATGTCGATCTCGTCGAGGTCGACGTGGACGTTGCCGAACACGACGAGCAGCTCCGTGCCGGGGGCGGTGACGGTGATGTTCAGCGTGGTCTGATCGGCCGTGGCGGCGAGGCAGGCGCTGCCGACGAGCGAGAGCGCCTCCTGCAGCCGGATGCGGTCGCCGCGCAGCGACGGCAGCGGCGCCGCGATGTCGGCCACCACGCGCACGCCGCGCGCGGCGCCCCGGGATTGCAGGGAGGCGACGAGCGAGGCGAGCACGTCCGCCGGCCGGATCGGTTCGCTGCGCAGTTGCTCCGGCTGCAGGGTGAGCAGATCGCGGGCGCGACGAAGGCGGGCGGCGGCCGCTTCGGCGGCGTCGCGCGCCGCGCCGGCCAGTTCCACCTGGTTGTCGTTGAGGTCGCCGAACTGATTCTCGAGCAGGATGTGCAGCGGGAGGCGGACCTCGTCGAGGTCGTGGACGCTGCGGTCGATGGCGCGGACGAGCGCCGCCTGGATGTCGGTCATGGGGCCGTCCCGCCGTCGGGGAAGGAGACGATCAGCACGTCGATGCCGGCGGCGTTGCGGACGAGGCGGTCGACCACCGCGCCGCCGGCCAGGCGCTGCCACCATGACTTGCGGCTCTGACCGGTGAGAATCAGGGACACGCCGCGGGCGCGGGCGAACTCCAGCACGGACGCCGCGACATCGGTGCCGGCGACCTGCACGAACTCGGCGCCCATGGTCTGCGCCAACTGGATGTTCTCGACCAGCTTGCGCTGCACGGTGGCGTCGATGCGATCGGCGCGTTCGTCCGGCGTCTGCACGTACACGCAGTACCAGTCGGAATTGAGCCGGCCGGCGATGCGGCTGGCGCGGCGCAGGAGGGCGGCGGTATAGGGCGGATTGCTGGACATGGCGACGAGCAGCCGGTCGACGGACTTGCGGGCGGCGGGCTCGCCGCCTTCGCGGCGCACGATCTGCTCGCGCGAGCGGTCCACGGAACTCGCCACTTCGCGCAGGGCGAGTTCGCGCAGGGTGGTGAGGTTCTCGGGGGTGAAGAAGTTAGCGAGGGCGGTGGAGACCTTGTCGGGCGCGTAGATCTTGCCTTCGATCAGACGCTGGCGCAGATCCTCGGCGGAGATGTCGAGGTTGACGACCTGATCGGCGAGGCCCAGCACCCAGTCGGGGACGGTCTCGCGCACGAGCACGCCGAGCGTGCTGGCCACGATGTCGTTGAGCGATTCGAGATGCTGGACGTTGACCGCCGAGATGACGCTGGTGCCGTGGTCGAGCAGCCAGATCACGTCTTCCCATCGCTTGGCGCGCTGGGAGCCGGGCACGTTGGTGTGGGCCAGTTCATCGACGACGGCGACCTCGGGGTCGCGTCGCACGATGGCTTCGACGTCCATTTCCTCGAGGGCTACGCCGCGGTACTCGATCCGTCGCCGCGGCACGACTTCGAGGTCGCCGATCTGGGCCCGGGTTTCTTCGCGGCCGTGCGTCTCGACGAACGCGACCACGACGTCCACGCCGCGGGCGCGCAGTTCGCGCGCCTCGCCGAGCATGCGGTACGTCTTGCCGACACCGGCCGCCGAGCCGATGTACAGCTTCAACTTCCCGCGTTCGCGTTGGCGGACGAGGGTGAGGAAATCGGAGGACGGCGCCGGCCGCGGACCGTCGGCGGGAGGCGAGGCAGGCATTCAAAAAAGGTACGCGATGCCGAGCCCGGCGGTCAGTTGGCCGCGAAAGCCACCGTAGGCGGCAATCGTGGACCGGTCGTAGCGGATTTCCGGCCGGACGAGGGCGTTGGGCCACGCGCGCACGTTCAGGGTGACGGTCGCCGAGTACACGCGCTGCCCGGTGTTCGCGGGGAAGCCCAGGACGCCGCTGGTCCGCGCCCCGTCGAGGTCCGCCATGTAGTCTCCGCGCGCGGCGATGCCGAGGGTCGGCCCGAAGTCGCGCGAAGCCCACGCGCCGACCGCCCACCACTGCGCGTCCCGGGTGGAGTCGGGCAGATCGGGATTGGCCATTTCGCGTCCGTAGTCCATCTGGAGCCAGCCGTTCCACTGGGGCGTGAACTTCTTCCACAGCAGGGCTTCGACGCCGGACCGCAGTGCCGACGTGATGTCCAGCTCTTCCGGCCCCGTGTAGCCGAGCAGCGCAATGGACGATGTCGTGTCGGGATACAGGCCGAGCCGGCCGAGGACGGTCTTTCCCGTATTGCGGGCTTCGACGGCATCCCATCCGTTGGTGATCCGCAGCTGCGCGTCGGCGTGCGGCCCGAACCGATAGGAAGCCTGGGCCCCCGTCGAGGTGAAGTCTTCGAGGAAGATGAATTGATTGCCGGCGGACCACACGGGATTCGTTCACGTCCTCGATGACCTCGAGGCCGAGGAGCGTCGCGAATTTTCCGAACTGAAGCTGGAAGCCGTTGCCGTTCGGCGTCGGGATGTTGAGCGTCACGAAGAGCTGCGTGAGATCGCTCTCCGGTCCGAGCGCGAGCCCGCGCGATTGGATGACGGCCGCGTCCTGGCCGAGCAGCACCTCGGCATGCACGCCGGCGTCGAACCGCTGCGGATCGTAGGCCCTGTCGGCCACGAGATCAAACGCGTCGAGCGAGAACTGGTTCTGGAAGCGATCGTACAGATGGCCGGCGATGGTCTGACCCGGCGGCGTGCGCGGAGTACTGGTACGACGCTTCGGCGAACCCGCTGAGGGCGAGGCCGGCGATGGCCGGTCGGGGCGAGACGGTGGAGTCGGCACGACGCGTGGTGTCGGCGGACTGCGCGCGCACCGTCGTGGCGAAGACGAGCGTGGCAACGGCGAGGGCCCCGCGCGCGGATATCATTGACCGGACCCGGCGGAGGGGCGACCCGTAGGATACGTGCGATCGAGGTCGAGGTTGAGTTGCGAGCACGTTGACGCGGGGTTCGCCGAAGATGCCGAAC
The DNA here is from genome assembly GCA_963729495.1 of uncultured Gemmatimonadaceae bacterium. Lineage (GTDB taxonomy): Bacteria > Gemmatimonadota > Gemmatimonadetes > Gemmatimonadales > Gemmatimonadaceae > JAGWRI01. Next base: position 28,711 of record CAVSOM010000048.1, on the reverse strand, counting down.
TGGCGGCCCTGCAAATGGCGGGTGACCAGCGCGCGCACGGCGGCGCTGTCGGCGTGCCGCGCGCGTGCGACGCGGGCGACCTGCAGGAACGCGTCGGCTGGCGAGATGTCGGGGTCGACGCCGGAGGCCGAGGCGGTCACCATGTCCGACGGGACGCGGCCCTTCACCCCGCCGTCGAGCGCCACGACGCTGTCCACGCGGGCGGTGACGAGCGTGTCGAGCTTGGCGCTCGTGGGGCCGTAGTTGGTGCCGGCGGAGAGCGTGTCGTCGTAGCCGGCGCCGGCGGCCGACGGACGGGGATGGAAGTACTCGGGGCGCGTGAACGACTGCCCGATCAGCGCGCTGCCGATCGGCCGGCCGTCGGCGCCGTAGACCAGGGAGCCGTTGGCCTGCCGGGGAAAGAGCAGCTGCGCGAGGCCGGTGACGACGCCGGGATAGACGATGCCGGTGAGCATGCACAGCGCCAGGGTGAGCAGAACGGCGGGTCGAAGGTGGGTGCGGAGCATGTCAGACCACTCGGAAGAGGACGAGCAGCATGTCGATGAGCTTGATGCCGATGAACGGCGCGATCAGTCCGCCGACGCCGTAGATCCACAAGTTGCGGCGCAGGATCGCCGAGGCGTTGGCGGGCCGATAGCGCACCCCGCGCAGGGCGAGCGGAATGAGGGCGATGATGATGAGGGCGTTGAAGATCACGCTGGCGAGGATGGCCGACTGGGGCGAGTACAGCCGCATGACGTTGAGCGCCTGCAACGGCGGATACGTGGCCACGAACATCGCCGGAATGATCGCGAAGTACTTGGCCACGTCGTTGGCAATGGAGAACGTGGTCAACGAGCCGCGCGTCATGAGGAGCTGTTTTCCGATCTCCACGACCTCGATGAGCTTGGTGGGATTGGAATCGAGGTCGATCATGTTGCCGGCTTCCTTGGCCGCCTGCGTGCCGGTGTTCATGGCCACGCCGACGTCGGCCTGGGCGAGGGCGGGCGCGTCGTTGGTGCCGTCGCCGGTCATCGCGACGAGCCGACCGCCGGCCTGTTCGCGCTTGATGAGCGCCATTTTGTCTTCGGGGGTGGCCTGGGCGAGGAAGTCGTCCACGCCGGCCTCCTGTGCGATGGCCGCGGCGGTGAGGGGATTGTCGCCGGTGATCATCACGGTGCGGATGCCCATGGCGCGGAGGCGGGTGAAGCGCTCGCGGATGCCGCCCTTGACGACGTCCTTCAGGTAGATCACGCCGAGCACGTGCGCCTTGCCGTTGTCGCGCTCGGCGACGACGAGGGGCGTGCCGCCCTCGCGCGCCACGCGCTCGACGATGAGGCCGAGATCCTGCGGTACGTCGCCACCGTTGTCGATGACCCACTTGGCCACGGAGTCGCCGGCCCCCTTGCGCAGATGGTTGGAGCCGAGGTTCACGCCGCTCATGCGGGTGGTCGCGGAGAACGGGACGAACTCGGCGTCGTGCGTGGCGGCGCCGGGCGCGGCGTCGGCCATGACGATCTGCCGGCCATCGGTCAGGGTGCGGCCTCGGATGCCGAACTTCTCCTTGGCGAGCACGACGATGCTGCGTCCTTCAGGGGTCTCGTCGGGGAGGGAGGCCAGCTGCGCGCGGTCGGCGAGCCGTTCCACGCTCACGCCCGGCACCGGGAGAAACTCCACGGCCTGGCGGTTTCCGAGCGTGATCGTGCCCGTCTTGTCGAGCAGCAGCGTGTTCACGTCGCCCGCCGCCTCGACGGAGCGGCCGCTCATGGCGATCACGTTCTGCTGAATCAGCCGGTCCATGCCGGCGATTCCGATGGCGGAGAGGAGGCCGCCGATGGTGGTGGGGATGAGGCATACGAGCAGCGACACCAGCACCGGCACGGACACGGCGGTGCCGCTGTACGCCGCGAACGGGGCCAGGGTGGCCACGGCGAGCAGGAAGACGATCGTGAGCCCGGACAGCAGAATGGTGAGGGCGATCTCGTTCGGCGTCTTCTGCCGCGTGGCGCCCTCGACGAGGGCGATCATCCGGTCGAGAAAGGTCTCGCCCTGGTTGGCGGTGATGCGGACGACGAGGTAGTCGGAGAGCACCTTGGTTCCGCCGGTCACGGCGGATCGGTCGCCGCCCGATTCGCGGATCACGGGGGCGGATTCGCCGGTGATCGCCGACTCGTCCACCGAGGCGACGCCCTCGACGACCTCGCCGTCGCTCGGAATCACGTCTCCGGGCGTGCAGAGCACATACTCGCCGGCGCGCAGCTGCGAGGCCGGAGTGGTGACCACCGCGCCCTTGTTCGCGGGGTCGGCGAGTTTGCGGGCGACGGTCTGGGTGCGCGCGGCGCGCAGGCTGTCGGCCTGGGCCTTGCCGCGGCCCTGCGCCATGGCTTCGGCGAAGTTCGCGAACAGCACCGTGAACCAGAGCCAGACGGTGATCTGCAGCGTGAAGCCGATGCCGGGCAGCCGCTGGGCGACGTCCCGGACAAGGACGAGCGACGTGAGGATGCTGCCCACGAACACGACGAACATGACCGGGTTCCGGACGATGGCACGCGGCGCCAGCTTGGCGAACGCGTCACGGACCGCCCGGCGGACGATCGGTGGATCAAACAGGGGGCGAGAGGCGACGGCCATGTTAGAAGAGCCTCCCCGCCTGCATCAGGAAGTGCTCAACCACGGGGCCGAGCGAGAGGGCGGGGAAAAACGTGAGGGCGCCGACGATGAGGATGACGCCGATGAGCAGGATCACGAACAGCGGGGTGGTGACGGGGAACGACGCGGTGGATTCGGGCGCCGCCTTGCGCTCGGACAGGAACCCGGCGAGCGCGAGCATGGGCACGATCATGGCGAATCGGCCGACCAGCGTGTTCAGGCCGAGCGTGGTATTGTAGAAGGTGGTGGCCCCGGTGAGGCCGGCGAACGCGCTGCCGTTGTTGGCGGCGGTGGAGGAATAGGCGTACAGGATCTCCGACAGGCCGTGCGGGCCCGCGTTGTTGAGGCCGGCGAGGCCGGCGGGCAGCACCGCGGCGACGCTGGAGTTGACGAGGATGGCCGCGGCGAACACGAGCACGTAGAGCATGGCCATCTGCACTTCGCGGGCCTGGATCTTCTTACCGAGATACTCGGGCGTGCGGCCCACCATGAGTCCGGCGATGAACACGGTCAGGACGACCATGACGAGCATGCCGTACAGACCGGCGCCGACTCCGCCGAAGACAACTTCGCCGAGCTGGATATTGACCAGCGGCACCAGCCCGCCGAGCGGCGTGAACGAATCGTGCATGGCATTCACGGCGCCGCACGAGGCGTCGGTGGTAATGGTGGCGAAGAGCGCCGAATTGGCGATGCCGAACCGGACCTCCTTGCCTTCCATGTTGCCGCCCGGGTTCGTGGCCGAGGTCGCGACGTCGATGCCGCGCGCCGCGTGGATCGGGTTGCCCCGGGCCTCGGCCGAGTAGGCGGTGGTGGTGCCCGCCATGAAAAGCGTGAACATCGCGGCCCACAGGGCCCAGCCGTGCTTCTGGTTCTTCACCATGCGGCCGAACGCGTACGTCAACCCGGCGGGCACGATGAAGATCGCGAGCATCTGCCAGAAGTTGGTCCACGGCGTGGGATTCTCGAACGGATGCGCCGAGTTGGCGTTGAAGAATCCGCCGCCGTTGGTGCCGAGCTGCTTGATCGCTTCCTGACCCGCGACCGGTCCCATGGCGAGCACCTGCCGGGCGCCCTCGACGGTGGTGACCGTGACGTAGTGGGCGAAGTTCTGAATGGCGCCCTGCTGCACGAACAGCATGGCGAGCAGGAGCGATCCGGGGAGGAAGACGTACAGCGTGCCGCGTACGAGGTCGACCCAGAAGTTGCCCAGCCGGCCCGCGCTGTGGCGGGCGAGCCCCCGAGTGAACGCGATGGCCAGGGCGACGCCGACGGCCGCCGACGCGAAGTTGTGGAACGCCAACTGGTTCATCTGCGAGAAGTACGACATCGTCGTCTCGCCGGAGTACGACTGCCAATTGGTGTTGGTGGTGAACGACGCCGCGGTCTCGAAGGCCTGGCGGGCGACGACGTTGGGCAGGTGCTGCGGATTGAGGGGCAGCCACTGTTGCACGCGCAGCACCAGGTACGTGAGCAGCATCGAGGCCAGACTGAACAGCAGCATCGACGCGCCGTAGTGCGTCCAGTGCTGGTCCTCCTCCGGATCCACGCCGCCGATGCGATACAGCAGGCGCTCCAGGGGGCGCAGCCATCCCAGGGATCCGTCGTAGACCTTGACGAGATAGAGGCCGACGGGCTTGGTGACGAGCGCCAGCGCCGCCGCGTAGAGCACGATCTGCGCCCAGCCATTGGCGGTCATATCAGAGCTTTTCCGGCCAGAGGAGCGTGTACAGCAGATAGACGAGCAGGCAGACGGCGACGACGGCGCCGACGACGTTGTCGGTGGTCATGTCGTGTGCTCCTGGGTGTCGGCACGCCGGCCGAGCCGGCGGCAGACCGCCGTGTACGCCAGCATCAGGGCGAAGAAGCCGATCGAAACGGCAACATAGATCAGGTCGAGCATGGTACGTGCCTCGTGCCGGGCCGGCGGCCGGACTGCGACGAGGGGCGAAGAAGCTGCCCCAGGTTGCCGACGCCGGATCTCGCGGATGAATGGAAGTTCGCAACGCGTGGATCGTACGATGGGCCGCGTGAAAATCGCATTAACGGGAATGACGTCCACTCGTCGACAGCTGCCTATCAGCAATAGGAGGACGGCGGTGTGCGGGGATCGCGGACGGCCGCCGGAACCTGCTCGGGGCTTCCGGTGCGGCGTCCATTCACGCGGTTTTCACGCGCCGGGCCCCATGCTCCCGTCGGGGCAGGCGCTGGCGTCGAACGGTCGAGCATCCGGCTGGCCGCGACCCGGCGTCCCTGCCGGATTGGGAGATTGGTATGTCAGCGGGTGCATGGAACACCGTGGTCGCCGTGGGCGTGATGACGCTCGCCGGGGTGTACCTGGCGGTGCAGGCCCTGTTTCGGAGCGATATCGTTCGCTACCTCGACGCGCTGTCGATTGCGCGGCGCGACCGCAGGAGCACCGCGGGCGGCGGTCGAGCGGACGGGGCCGATGCGGGCCGCTACGCGGATGAGGCGATCGGCGGCAGGTCGGCGGCCGGAAGATCGAATATGAAGACACTCCCGCCGCCCGGCCGCGGCTCCAGGCGGACCTGACCCCCCTGGGCCTCGGCCATGCCGCGCGCGATGGCCAGGCCCAGGCCGGCGCCTCCCACGTCCGGCGGCGTATGGGGCGGGCGGTAGAAGGGGGTGAACACGCGATCGCGCTCCGCCTCGGGGATCCCGGGGCCGCGGTCGGCGATCGCGAACTCCAGGCGGTCGGCGCGACGGCTGACGGTGAGCTCCACCGGTGAATTGCTCGGCGAATACTTGAACGCGTTCTCGATCAGGTTCACGAGCACGCGCACGGCCTGGACCGTGTCACACGTGGTCGCGAACAGTTCGCCGCCCTCGGAGCGCACGACCACCGGCCGGTCGCCGCGGAGTCCGCTCGCGCTGCGGAGCGCGGCGCCCACCAATTCGTCGGCCACGTTGAGTTCGAGGCGGAGGGGCACGGCGCCGGCGTTCAGTCGCGACAGATCCAACAGGTCGGCAACCATGCGATTGAGGCGGTCGGCCTCGATCTCGATCGAGGCCGCTTCGGCGGCGCCCCGCGCGGCGAGCGTATGGGCAAGCGCCTTGATGGTGGTGAGTGGGGTGCGCAGGTCGTGCGACACGGCGGCGATGAGGGCGTCCTTGAGTTGGCCGGCCTGGCGGAACGCTTCGGCGCGTTCGGCCTCGGCGACCAGGCGCACGCGTTCGGCGCCGAGCGCGGCGTAGTAGGCGAGCGCGTCGAGGAACTGTTCCTGCGCCGGGTCGAGCACGATCGCGGCGTCGTGCGCAATGCGGAGCACGCCGACGGGCCGGGCGCGGACGAGCAGGGGCACGAGCAGAGCCCGCACGTCGCTCTCGGCGGTCCACGTGGGCGGACGCCACGGCGTGGCGTCGCCGGCGGCGCCGTCGCCGGTGGGCGCCACCTGCGCGGTGCGGTCGGCGCGCTCGGCGGCGGGCGCGCCGGCCCGTGCCACCCACGCGGCAAGGCTCGCCGCATCGGCCTCGCCGAGGTCTCCGCACGCGCCGGCGCTGGCGGCCCGCACGAAGGCGGAGCGTTCGTCTTTCTCGATGAAGACTTCGCAGCACGTGACGTGGAGCGTCGATTGGATGACGCGCGCGATGGCGGCGAGCGCGTCTTCGGCGCGGCCGGCGTTCAGGGTTTCGGCGCCGAGGATGGCCAGGCGTTCGAGTTCGACAGCCCGCTGCTGCGCCAGTTCGGTGCGTTCGTCGGCCGAGGCAAGGAGCTGCGCGGCGACGATTCCGGTAACGAGGAATGCCCCGAGCACGAGCCAGTCGAGCGGATTCGCGATGACGAGGGTGTAATACGGCCGGAGAAAGAGGAAGTCGAAGAGCAGGAAGGCAGCGGCGGAGAGCGTGATGCCGAGCAGGCGTCCACCCACGGCGCTGCCCGCGAGGACGACCAGGAGGAAGGCCAGCGCGACGTGCGCCTCGTCGAGGTTCGCGCGCACGGCGAGGAGGCCGGCCGTCACCACGGCCAGGCCGAGGAACGACGCGGGCCATGCCCACCGCGCTCGGCGCGTGCGGCGATGCGCGAGGTCAGGCGCCACTGGAGGGCTCGGTCTCGAAGCGGTATCCCACGCCCGGCTCGGTGACGAAGTGCCGAGGGGCGTACGGATCCAGTTCGAGCTTGCGGCGCAGGTGCGCCATATACACTCGCAGATACTGCTGCGGATCGCCGTCCGACGATCCCCAGACCGCGCGGAACAACTGGTGGTGCGTCATCGTTCGACCGGGGTTGGCGATCAGGGTGCGGAGCAGTTGCCACTCGATGGGCGTGAGGTGCACGGTGGCGCCGTCGCGCGTGGCGCTGCGCCGTTCGACGTCCACGGAAAACGGCCCGATGGCGACCGGACCGGCGGGGGCGGCGGGCAGCCGGGCGCGGCGGAGTTGCGCGCGGATCCGCGCGCGGAATTCCACCGTGCCGAACGGCTTGGTGATGTAGTCGTCGGCACCGGCATCGAGGAGCCGGGCCTTCTCGTTCTCCGAGTGCCTGGCCGAGAGCACGACGATGGGCACCTGGGTGAATTCCCGCATGCGGCGGCAGACGTCCACGCCGTCACGATCGGGGAGTCCCAGATCGAGCACGATGACGTCGGGGTGCTGGTGGCGCGCGGCGGTGATGGCGTCGGCCCCGGTGGACGCCTGCAGGCATCGCGCCACGTCGGGCGCGACCGCATCGCACACGGCGGCCCGAATGCCGGGTTCGTCGTCGACGACGAGCAGGGTGCTGGGGGCGGACGGGGGCGAAGCGGGCATGGCGGTCCGGTGGATGCTACCGAACGCGCCCGCGGATGCAAGTCAGAGCGGGTGGACTCGGCGACTCGATCACGGGATCAGAATCGCAGGGAGATACGGATTGCCGCCCGGGATCCGCCGAGCGATGCGAAGCCGGCCGCGGCGTGCACCGTGCCGAGGTCCACGGGGTTCCACCGTTCCGTCTGGATCAGGTCGCCGACGATCGCGCCGACGGGGGCGCCGACGATGCCGAAGACCGCTCCTCCGAGTGCCGCGCCTCCGGCACCGGAGTTCCACCCGTTGCAGTTGTAGCCGTTGGAGCATGGGCCTCTGGTGCCGTTGATGGCTCCAACGATCGCGCCGGCCACGAATCCGATTCCCGTGCCGAGCATCGCGTGGCCGTGCCGGCCGGTGGATACGTCCAGCGTCGCAATCCGATCGCGCGCAAAGGTCAGCGAGTCGCGCCGGCCGTCGGGCCGAAGCACCAACTCCCCGCGATGGAGGCCGACCACGGTTCCGACGACGCCCGGCGCGGGCGCCGAGGGCGCCGTCACGCGCACGCGCGCGCCGAGGGCGACCGGCCACGCTCCCTGTGCCGCAGCGGGCGCCGCGGCGAGCGTGGAGGCGAGCGCGGCGGCGAACACCAGGATCCCAGCGCGACGCAGGAACATGTGGCACCCCTGAACGTTGTTCACCATACAAAGGGTGCGGCCGGGTCTCGAGGCGGTCAGCCGGGTTTTCCCGCGCCGGATGTAGGCGAAGGACGGACCCATGAATCTGCGCCGGGGGGCGCTACTCGTGCCTCAGGGCTTCGATCGGGTCGAGCTGCGCCGCTTTTCGCGCGGGGACGTAGCCGAACACGACCCCGATGGCGCCCGAGAAGCCGAACGCCAGCATCACGATCCCCGGATCGAACACGAACGGCACGCTGATCAGCGGCACGGCCAGATAGGAGCCGGTCACGCCGATCGTGGCGCCGATGAGCCCGCCGAGCAGCGAGAGCACGACGGCCTCGAGCAGGAACTGCGTGAGCACGTCCTGTTCCGTGGCGCCGATGGCCAGCCGGATGCCGATCTCCCGCGTGCGCTCGGTGACGGAGACCAGCATGATGTTCATGATGCCGATGCCGCCCACGAGCAGGCTCACCGCGGCCAGCGCACCGAGGAACATCGTGAGCGTGCGCGTGGTGGCCTCGATCGTGTTGGCCACTTCCGCGAGGTTGCGCACCTGGAAGTCGTCCTGCTTGCCGTGCAGGATGTGTCGGCGTTCGCGGAGGAGGCCCGTGGCCTCGCTGTCCACCCGATCGACGAGCGCGCTGGACTGCACGGAGATTTCGATGAGATTCACGTCCTCGGTGCCCTTGAGGCGGCGCTGGACGGCGCGCAGCGGCATGAGGACGATGTCGTCCTGGTCGAGGCCACCCATGGCCTGGCCCTTGGATACCAGGACGCCGATCACCTGGCAGGAGATGTTGCTCACCCGGATGGACGCGCCCACCGGGTCCTGGCCCTGGAAGAGATTATTGCGCACGGTGGTGCCCAGGATGCAGACCGCGCGCCCCCCGCGGTTCTCGGCGTCGCTGAAATCGCGCCCGCTCAGCAGGGGCCATCCGCGGACGTCGAGATAGCCGTTGTCGGTGCCGGTGATGGTGGTGGGCCAGTTCTGCGCGCCGTAGACGGTCTGCTCCGCGATGGCGGCGATGGGGGTGATGGCGGCAATGCCGGGCACGGCTTGGGAGATCGCGTTCAGGTCGCGAATCGTGAACGGCGGGCCCGGTACGGAGGTGCCACCGGGTCCGTGTCCCGCCTGCGCGGAGGGCTGGGCAATGAGAAGATTGCTGCCCAGCGACTGGATGCTGCTCGCGACGCGCGCCGTGGTGCCGTTGCCCAGCGTGACCATGGCGATCACCGCGGCTACGCCGATCACGACGCCGAGAATCGTGAGCACCGAGCGCATGACGTTGCGACGGAGGGCGCGGAGCGCGAGCAGGAGGGCGTCCCAGAACACGTCAGCCTCCCGCCGCCGAGGTGACGCGGTCGCTGACGACGGCGCCATCCAGGAAGTCCACCGTGCGGTGCGCGTAGGCCGCCATGCCGGCGTCGTGCGTGACCATCGCGATCGTGATGCCGTGGCGCGCGTTGAGATCGGTGAGCAGATCCATGATCTCGCGGCCGAGCTTGGAATCGAGGTTGCCGGTGGGCTCGTCGGCCAGCACGAGCGACGGCTCGGCGACGATGGCGCGGGCGATCGCCACGCGCTGCTGCTGCCCGCCGGACAACTGCTCGGGCATGTGGTGTTCGCGCGATGCCAGGCCGACGGCGGCGAGGGCCCCGCGGGCGCGTTCGTCGCGCTCCCGGAGCGGCACGCGCTGATAGATCAGCGGCACCTCCACGTTCTCCAGCGCGGTGGTGCGGTTCAGGAGATTGAACCCCTGGAACACGAAACCCAAGTAGTGCCGCCGGAGCAGCGCGCGCTGATGGCGCGTCAGCCGGGTCACCTCGAAGCCGCGGAACTGGTAGGACCCCGCTGTCGGGGTATCGAGGCAGCCCAGGATGTTCATGCACGTGGACTTGCCCGATCCGCTGGGGCCCATGATGGCCACGAATTCGCCGGCGTCGATGCGCAGATTCACGCCGCTGAGTGCGACGACCGCGCTGTCGCCCTGGCCGTAGACCTTGGTGACGGTGGTGAGCGCCACGACGGGCGCTGGTGCGGCTCCCTGCGTGCTATCGCCCACGGGGCGCGCCGCCCGGCGGAGTCGACGAGCCGGTATCTCCATGAGCCGCGGCGGCGGGCCCCGTGGCGGCCTTTTCGGCGATCCCCGTGACGAGCGACGTTGCGACCTCCACGGCGCCGCCGGTGACCTGCGTCCAGAGTCCGTCCGTAAGCCCGACCTGAATCGTGATTGGCGCGAGTTGGCCGTTGCGGATCGTCCACACCTGATGACCCGTCGTCGTCGCCGGCGCTTGCCCCGTGGCCGTTGCCGGAGCCTCGGCCGGGACGAAACGCAAGGCGGCGTTCGGAACGAGCAGGGCGTTCGTGACCGTGGCCGTGTTCACGCTGGCGGTGGCTGTCATGCCGGGGCGGAGCGCGAGGTCGCTGTTGTTCACGTCGAGGATGGCCTCGTAGGTGACCACGCCCTCGACCATGATCGCGGCGTTATACACCGTGCGAACCGTCCCGATGAACGTCCGATCCGGATACGCATCCACGGTGAAGTTGGCGGTCTGGCCGGCCTTCACCTGCCCAATGTCGGCCTCGTCGACGTCGAGGGTGACCGTCATGCGCTTGAGATCGGCGGCGAGCACGAACAGCACCGGGCTCTGGAGGGTGGCGGCCACGGTGGCGCCGGGTTCGACCGACCGTTCGAGCACGATCCCGTTGATCGGTGCGCGGATGGTCGCCTGCCCCAGCGTCGTGAGCTGCGCGTGCAGCGCGGCGGTGGCCACCCCGATCCCCGCCTGGGCATTGGAGTCGCCCGCCACGGCGCGCGCCAGATCGGCCGTGGCGGTATCGATGTCCTGCTGCGCGAGCACGGCCTGCCGGAACAGCGAATCGCTGATCGCGAACTGTTTTCTGGCCTGCACGAGCGTGGCCTGCGTCTGGAGCCGCGACGCCTGCGCGGCGAGCAGGGCAGCGCGGCTCTGGTCGATCTGTGCGCGCAATAGATCCGTATTGATGATGGCCAGCGGCTGGCCGGCGCGGACGGGATCGTTGTAGTCCACCAACACGGAGTCGACGAGTCCGGAAACCTGGGTGCCGACGATCACCGTGTCGAGCGGCGCCAACGTACCGGTGGCCACCACGGTCACGGCCAGGTCGCCGCGCCGGGCCGCCGCCATGGTGTATTCCACGGGCGGCGGCGCGCGGTGCGCGTACAGATATATGGAAATGATAATGAGCCCCGCGGCGGCGGATCCCCACGCCCACGGCCGGCGCCAGATGGGCCGGCCGCGATCGGCGCCGAGTCCCAGCGTGGCCGCGACGTCGGCGGGGGAGACGGGAGCGGCCTGGCCGCCCGCCCGGACGGGTGACGGCGGGGCGGCGGGCGCCGCGGCGCGGTCGGGCGATTCGCGGGGTGAACCGGGTGCAGGGCTGTTCATGAGCGAGCCAGTGGCACGGTGGCGCCGCCCGAGTCGGCGCCGGACCGTTCGTGAAGCGCACGCAACACCGCCGCGGGCCGGATCGGGACGGCGCGCGGCCCGCCGAGGGGACCACCCGAGGAGAAAGTGTGCGGCGGAAGCAATGGCCGGGCCGTCGGGGAAGGGACGATGGTGGGAGAGGAAACTCCCTGTTGCGGCTTCTGGATAATCATGATGTGGGTAGACATGGGGCACGCGCGGGCCCCGTCAGTGGACGATTCCCTCATATAACCGGGCGGCAATGCCCACGAGCGCGACGAACACCAGCAGGAGCACGAGGACGTCGACGCCCAGCGGCGTATTGCCCTGGCCGCCGTGAATCATCAGCGTGCGGAGCGCGTTGACGAGGTACGTGAGCGGGTTGTACTGGGAGATCGTGCGCAGCCAGGGCGGCATCATGGCCAGCGGATAGATGGCGTTGCTGGCGAAGAAGAGGGGCATCGTCAGCACCTGGCCGACGCCCATGAACCGTTCCCGGGTCTTCACCAGGCAGGCGATGATGAACGAGAAGGTCGAAAAGAGCGCGCCGCCGAGGACGACCACGCCGGCCACGCCCACCAGGCTGGCCACGTCGTAGCGCAGGTCGACGCCCATCAGCGCGGTGAGGAGCAGGATGATCACCGCCTGCGCCAGCGCCCGCAGTCCGGCGGAGAGCGCCTTGCCGAGCACCAGCGCGCCGCGCGACGCGGGGCTGACGAGCAGCTTGTGGACGATGCCGAGGTCCCGCTCCCAGATCACGGCGATGCCGTAGAAGATGGCGCTGAACAGCACGCTCTGCGCGAGCACGCCTGGGGCCAGGAAGTCGATGTAGCTGAGCGTGCCCGTGGGAATGGCCCGGGTGCGCGAGAAGACCTGCCCGAACACGATCAGCCAGAGCGCGGGCTGGATGGCGCGGGTGAGCAGTTCCGTGGGATCGCGGATGATCTTGGCCAACTCCACCTGCGCGATGGCGAGCGAGTGGCGGACGAACGCCGGCAGGCGGCGATCAACCGAGCCGGCTGGCGGTGCGACGAGTGCTGACGGCATCCCGGAAATTCCCCCCGTCGGCAATGGCTCCGCCGGCGTAGTGCGCGAACACGTCGTCGAGGGTGGCGGCGGGTCCCACGGCGCGCTTCAACTCGGCGGCCGTGCCGCTCGCCGCCACCCGGCCGGCGTGCATGATCGCCAGGCGATCGCAGAGTTGCTCCGCCTCTTCCATGTCGTGCGTGGTGATGAGCACGGTCATCGCGAAGCGCTTGCGCGACTCGAGCAGGCGCTCCCACACCGCGTGCCGCGCCATCGGGTCGAGGCCGATCGTCGGTTCGTCGAGAAAGAGCACGGCGGGCCGGTGCAGCAGGGCCTGCGCCACCTCGAGCCGCCGCACCATGCCGCCGGAGTAGGTGCGCACCAGCGTGTGGGCGGCGTCGGTGAGCCCCATGAATCCCAGCGCGTCGGCGATGCGGGCGGCGCGCTCCTTGCTGGGGACGTCGTAGAGCTGGGCGGAAAGGCGGAGGTTCTCGAATCCGGTGAGCGCGCCGTCGGCCGACACAAGTTGCGGCACGTACCCGATATGCCGGCGCACTTCGGCGGCTTCATGCACGATGTCGTGGCCGGCCACGAGCGCGCTGCCCGATGACGGGGGCAGCAGCGTGGTGAGCATCTTCACCGTGGTCGATTTGCCGGCGCCGTTCGGGCCGAGGAGGCCGAAGATGACGCCGGGCTCGATCCGCAGATCCAGGTGATCCACGGCGACCAGCGCATCGAAGCGGCGTGTGAGCGCCGCGGTCGCGATGGCGGCAACGTCGGACCGATCCGGACTGGTCATACGTTGAACTATATGCGGGTGCACGAGCGGCGCGGGGGCGGACCGGGGACTCCGCGCGCTCCGTGGACCATGGGGGCCAATCGGTGGCGACCGCCGGACGTCGCGCTGGCGTGGTCGGTTAGTGTATCCAGAGCCCGCTCAGTCCGCCCCACACGCCCAGGCCGGCTGTGAGCGCGATCGTGACCGCGACGATCACCGCGTACGCGCCGCGCAACCGGTGGCTGTCGGGCAGGGCGCGCCGAGCCAGGGCGTAAAGAAATCCAAGCACCACCGGGAGCAGGAGCGCGTTCATGACTTCCACGCCGACGCTGAGGTCGACCAGGTTGACGCCGGAGCTCACCAGCGCGCCGCTCGCCACGAGGACCGCCGCGAACACGAGATAGAACCACGGCGCCTCGCGGGGATAGTGTTCGAGCGAGTGCTTATATCCGGTGACCTCGCCCAACCCCCACGCGGCGGTGAGCGACACGACGATCGCGGCCACGAGCGACGCGCCGAGCATGCCCAAGGCGAAGATCAGGTGACCGTTGCGTTCTCCGAGGTACGGGGTGAGCGCGCGGGAGAGTTCCTGCACCGTGTCGAGCCGGGCGTCGCCGCCGTGGCGCCCGAAGGTGGCGGCCACGGCGACGAGAATGGCGGCCATGATGACCTGGGTGACGACGGCGCCGATCGCCGTGTCCCAGCGCGCGGCGGTGAGATGGGGCGGCGCGAGGCCCTTGTCGACCACGGCGGACTGTTGGTAGAAGACCATCCACGGCATGATGACCGCGCCGATGTTGGCCGCCACGAGGTAGAGGTACGCGTGGTCGGCGAGCGGGACGTGCGAGAGGCCCTGCAGTACCGCGGCGGGATCGGGATGGGACACCACGGCGACGTACACGAACGCCAATTCGAAGAGACCGATGGCGACCGCCACGCGTTCCACCGAGCGATACGATCCGGAGATGACGACCGTGAGCAGGAACGCCAGCGTGGCCAGCACCGTGGCCCAGATGGGGATGCCGTAGAGCGCGCCGACGCCGGCGATGCCGCTCATCTCGGTGATCAACGCCCCCAGGCACGACACGAGCAGCGTGGAGACCGAGAGCCAGGCCCAGCCGCGGCCGAAGTGTCGCTTGATGAGTTCGCCGTGGCCGTGTCCGGTGAGCAGGCCGAGGCGCACGGTGAGTTCCTGCACCACGTAGAGCACCGGAATCAGCAGCACCTGGAGGGCCAGCAGCCGGTATCCCCACTGGGCCCCGCTCTGCGCGGCGGTGATGACGCTTCCGGCATCGGTATCGGCGAGCATGACGACGAGGCCGGGCCCGAGCACGGAGAGGAAGACGGCCAGCCGGGCGCGGGACGGATTGAGACCGGAAGTCACCATGGTAATTCAGGAATTGTTATCGCGTGACAGGCCGACCGTCGCGCGCGAGATTCCGCATCGCGGGCCGAGCGATCGGCGCGTACCCGAATCGGCTCCACCAGAGATACCTCCCGGCGCCGGTGATATCGAGGGCAGGCGCGTCGCGCCGCCGGGATCGTTCATCGGCGCCGATCGCGAGCCCAACGATCAGGAACCCGATCGCCGTCTCGACGCCGCACTGGGGCGTGCATGCGCCGGCCGGGTCGGGCGGCCACCGCCGCGGACGCGGCGGCGAGCGGTTCGTAGACGTTCATGAGGCCGCGATCGCCGACCGCAGCGCGGCGATCAGCGCGTCGAGATCCACGCCATCGCGGCGCGCGGCGTCGGCGATCGGAACGGCGCCTCCGCAGCACGTATCCATCCCGAAGCGGTTGAACACGGCGATCGTGGCCGGCTCGCGGGCTACCAGCTGGTTCACGGTCAACGCCGTATCCGGTTCGAATGCGGTTCGTGTCATGGCGAGCTCGGGGTCGAAGACGTCGGCGAACGCGCGCCACGATGCGTGCGGCCGCTGATCGGGGTCGCTCATTGCCTGGTGAATGCGTAGGTTCAGGTGCCGCCCTTCATTCCGGGCGCCACCCCATTCTCGCAGGGGCCCCGAGCCCCACGCGTGACGGTTGTCACAGCCCCTTCCATTCGGCCCGCGCCGCACACGCCTCGACGTCATGAGCACTTCCGCCACGGACACGCTGCTCGGTTCTGCGCCGGATTCCGCTGTTCGCCACGTTCGACGCCGGCGCGCTCGCGCGGCTGTCGGCGCGGAGCGTGGCGCGCACCTATCCGGCCGGGCACGTGCTGTTCGCGACGGGCGAACCGTGCCGGGGCCTCTACGTGATCGACACGGGGCGCGTGAAGATCTATCGAACGAGTCCCTCGGGGCGCGAGCAGGTGCTCCAGAGCGAAGGCCCCGGCCGTCCGGTGGCGGAACTTCCGTTGCTCGACGGCGGCCCCTACCCGGCCTCGGCGGTCACCGAGGAGGAATCGCGCCTGATCTTCGTTCCCCGCGAGGAATTCGAGGCCCTGTACCGCGGCAATCCCGACGTGGCCCGCGCGGTGATTCGCGAATTGGGCAAGCGCCTCCGCCACCTAGTGCACGTGACCGAGACCCTCGCCTTTCGCGACGTGGCGGCGCGCCTCGCTCACTATCTGGCCGAGTACGCCGAGCAGCACGGCCAGCGAACCGCCGGGGGCGTGGAGATCGTGATCAACCGGACCCGCGAGGAACTGTCGTTCGAACTGGGAACGGCGCGCGAGTCGGTGTCGCGGGCGTTCAAGCAGCTCGCCGAAAAAGGGGTCATCCAACCCCTCACGCGCAAACGGCTTCGCATTCCCGACGTGACCAAACTGCGCACGCTCGGCAGGCCCGGGGAGCGCCCGCGCTACGAATAGGACCAAGCGGCGGCGGGACGCGAAATGGGACAATCGTCACGCCCTCCCGATCCCGCGGCGCCCATCCTTGCACTCGACTCTACACGGAGCTGAACGCGATGGGCGCTCCCGATCTTACGCGAAACAAGACGCGCCAGCTGACGGTGGCCGGAGCGGCCGGCTCGCCGGCGCATACCCGCCTGTGGCTGGTCGGCGAACACGTCGCCGCGGCCACGCTTCTGCTGATGGCGGCCGCGGGGGGACTGGTGTGGGCCGCCCCGGATCTGGCGAACGGGGTCTACCTGGCGCCGCACGTGGCCGGTGTCACGCACCTGGTGACGCTCGGCTGGCTCACGCTGACGATCTTCGGCGCGATGTACCAATTCGTGCCGGTCGCGCTCGGGGCGCCGATCCGCTCGACGCGAGCGGCCCATGCGGCGTTCTGGATGCTCGCGCCGGGCATCGTCGCGTTCGCGTGCGGTCTGGCCGGGAGCCGGACACCGCTGCTCGCCGCCGGGGCGGCGCTCGTGGCGATCGGAATTCTGACGGCGGCGACGAACATGGCGGTCACGCTCGCCCGGAGCCGTACGCGCGACGTGACCTGGGCCGCGATCGCCGTCGCGATCACGTTCCTGGTGGGCACGGTGGTGTTCGGCCTGCTGTTGGCCGACAACCTGCGCAGTGGCGCGATCGCCGCCGAGCGCGCGCACGTCATGTCCGCGCACCTGCACATCGCCATCGTGGGCTGGGCGCTGATCATGATCGTGGGCGTGTCGAACCGCATGCTGCCCATGTTCCTGCTGGCCCGCGAATCCGACGCGCGATGGAGCCGCCGGGCCGTGGGCTTTCTGACGGCGGGGGTGCCCACGATCGCCGTCGGCCTGTTGGGAGGCGTGGGAGCGGCGACGTGGGCCGGCGTGTTCCTGCTCGACGCCGGCGTGGCCGCGTTCGTGTGGCGGGTGTACTCGCTCTTCCGGGCGCGCGTTCGGCGCCCCCTGGACCCCGGCATGCGGTTCGTGCGGGCGTCGCTGCCGTTCCTGGTGGCGAGCGCCGTCATGGGCCCGGTGCTGTGGGCGCTCGGCATCACGCACACCAGGCTCGCGACGGCGTACGTGGTGACCGCGCTGCTCGGCGGAGTGATGCCGTTCGTCATCGGAATTCTGTACAGGATCGTTCCACTCCTCACGTGGACCGCGCGCTTCGGCACGCGAACCGGGCGGGATCCGCTGCCCGCGGCGGCCGATCTGTATTCCGGCGGAATCGCCCGGCTGCAGTTGGCGTTCCATCTCGCCGGCGTGGTGGTGCTGCTGGCGGGAATCGCCGCGGCGTCTCCGCCCGTGGCGCGAGCGGGCACGGTGTTGTTCCTGGGAGCGATCATCATCCTTGCCTTCCAACTCGGACGCATCCGCTGGGGGAGTCCCGCGAGGCGCCGATCGCCGCGGGAGCGCGCATGAGCCGCATCTACGCCGTGACGCCCGACGGAGCGATGATCGAATTCCCGGAGACCGCGCCGGTGGTGACGGTGGACGTGCGGGAAGACCTGCGAAGCGGGCGCGAGCCGTTTTCCAGGATCATGGCGGCGGTCGAGGCGCTGCGCGTGGGAGAGGTGCTTCTGCTGCGGGCGACCCTTGCTCCGGTGCCGCTCGTCGCGATGCTCTCGGAGCGGGGGTTCGTGTACCACATGGAACAGGATGCGGCCGACGACTGGTCGGTGTGGTTCTGGCGGCCGGCGGAAGCGGCGACGCGACCGGACGGCGATCATTCACCGGGCATTTAGCTAACTCGGCTTCGAGCCGATTGACAGGGAGAGGGGACATGACCGAGCACGACGATGGCCGGGCGCCCACGCGGCGGACGTTCATCAAGGGGATCGGTGTAGGTGCGCTGGCCGGCGCGATCGGCGGCGTGGGCGGAGACCGGATGTGGACCGGGCGCGCCGCACGGGCGGCGGCGGCGGCGGCGACGGCCGGGCCGGCGGGGCCGGAGTCGACGGCGCCGGCTCCCTACACGATCACGTCGAAGCGCGTGGCGGCCGACCCGACCAAGCTGCCGCCCCCGATCGGCCGCCGCGGGCCGAAGCGCGTGGAGGTGCATCTCGACGTGCAGGAAGTGGTGGCCGAGATCGAGCCGGGCGTGGCGTTCTCGTACATGACGTTCGGCGGCCAGGTGCCCGGCCCGATGATCCGCGTCCGGCAGGGCGACACGGTGCACCTGACGCTGACCAGTCCGAAGACGAACCGGGACGTGCACAACGTCGACCTCCACGCCGTGTACGGCACCGGGGGCGGCGCGGAGGGCATGATGGTGGTGCCGGGCTCGTCGGCATCGATCGAGTTCAAGGCCATGTATCCGGGCGCGTTCATCTATCACTGCGCCGTGCCGGCACTGGACGTCCATATCAGTTCTGGCATGTTCGGCATGATCCTCGTGGAACCCGAGGAGGGCCTGGTGCGCGTGGATCACGAACTCTACTTCGGCCAGAACGAGATCTATCTGAAGGGCGCCGCGGGGACGAAGGGGCTGCGGGAGTTCGACTACGATGCCCTGCGCGCCGAGGATCCGGCGTACGTGGTGCTCAATGGGGAGAAGGCGGCCATCACGCCCGATCGTTGGGGGGCCGCGAAGGTCAAGCGGGACCAGACCGTGCGCGTGTTCTTCGTGTGCGGGGGCCCGAACCTGTCGAGCCATTTCCACCCGATCGGGAACGTGTGGAGCAGGGCGTGGGAGTCCGGCGCCCTGGCGAATGCGCCGCAGCGCTACATCCAGACGATGGTCGTGCCGCCGGGGAGTTGCGGGGTGTTCGAATTGGAGACGCCGGTGCCGGAGACGATCAAGCTCGTGGACCACGCGCTGACGCGCGTCGTGTGGAAGGGGATGGTCGGAATGATCGAAGTGGAGGGCGCGCCGCGGCTGGACATCTTCAATCCGAAGCCGGGGGGATGACGACAGTACGAGGGTACGAGAGTACGAGGGTACGAGGGTACGAGGGTACGAGGGAGGCGATCAGGCGGAGGTGAACTCCGCGGTGAAGTGGCGCAGGAACCGGGCCTGCTTCACCATCGTCACCCCGCGCACCTCGTGGGCACGTGGCCTTGAGTTCGCAGATCGCCTCCGCGGCGTAGTCGAAGTGGCTCTGCGTGTACATGCGCCGGGGGAAGGCCAGCCGCACCAGCTCCATGCCATGGTAGCTCTCGGTGCCGTCGTCGTTGTGCTTGCCGAACATCACGGAGCCGATCTCCACGCCGCGAATGCCGGCTTCGAGGTAGAGGGCGTTGGCCAGAGGCTCCAGGCGGGATACTGCTCCGGCGGCAGGTGGGGCAGGAAGTCGCTTGGCGTCGATGTAGACGGCGTGGCCGCCGGTGGGCTCGACGAACGCCACGCCGCCGGCCTTCATCTTCTCGCCCATGTACTCGGCGGTGCGCAGCCGGTAGCGGAGGTAGTCCTCGTCGCAGGCCCTCCTCCATGCCCACCGCCAGCGCCTCCAGGTCGCGGCCGGCGAGGCCGCCGTAGGTGGGGAAGCCCTCGGTGAGAATGAGCAGCGTTTGGCGGCTTCCACCCAGGCGCCGTCGTTCAGGGCGAGGAAGCCGCCGATGTTCACCATGCCGTCCTTCTTGGCGCTCATCAGGCAGCCGTCGGCCAGGCGGAACATCTCCTGGGCGATGGACTTCGACGGTGCGGTCCTGCTGGCCCGGCTCGCGCAGCTTGACGAACATGGAGTTCTCGGCGATAGCGGCAGACGTCGAGGATCAACGGCTTGCCGTAGCGACTTCGAGCAGTTCGCGGTAAGCGCGCAAGTTGGCCAGGCTCACCGGCTGTCCGCCGCCGCTGTTGTTGGTGAGCGTCATCATCCCGAAGGGAATGCGATGCGCCTCGCGCGCGAGCAGCTCCTCCACGCGCTCGAGGTCGATGTTGCCCTTGAACGGATGCGAGCGTGCGGGGCTGCAGGCCCTCGGGGATCACCAGATCCACGGCCTCGGCGCCCTGATACTCGAGGTTGGCGCGCGTGGTGTCGAAGTGGGTGTTGTTGGGGACGAGATCACCCTGCTTGGCGGCTACGCTAAAGAAGATGCGCTCGGCGGCCCGGCCCTGGTGGGTGGGGATGACGTGCCGGTATCCGGTGAGATCCTTGAGCACCGCCTCGAGGCGGAAGAAGGATCTGGAGCCGGCGTAGCTCTCGTCCCCCTCCATGATGGCGCCCCACTGCTTGGCGCTCATCGCGCCGGTGCCGCTGTCGGTGAGGAAGTCCAGGAGCACGCGGTCGGCGGGCAGCAGGAAGACGTTGAGTTTGGCCTCCTCGAGCCAGTGGCGGCGCTCGCCGCGCGTGCTCATGCGGATGGGTTCGACGGTCTTGATGCGGAACGGTTCTATGATGGTATGGATCATCGGATTCCTGGTGATTGGCGGGTGCTTGGACGATAGCGCGTGACGGATCGTCGTGCACCCCGGGATCGGGAGCCGGGCGAGGGTAGGCGCCCCGCTGGGGTTCAGCGGATCGTCTGTGGCGGCTTGCGGGCGGCCGCGAGGGCGCTGTCGAGCGCGTATTGGTGCGCCCATGCTTTCGCGCAACTCGAACTGTCCAGCGGAAACCCGTGATACCACAGCTTGGGGTCGATTGCGTCGCGGCGTCGGCGTTCGGCACGGGTGTAGATCGTGTCGACCGCCGCTTCGATACGGCGCGATGCGACTTCGGGTCCCAACGTGTTCATCAAGTTGTACATCTCGCAGACGGTTTCCGACCAGACGGTCACCGGATCGGAATCCGTCAGAATCTGGTGATACAGGGCATAGAGCGAATCGGTATCGTGCGGGTCGTCACCGGGGCGGGCGTATACGGACGTGTGACGCTTGCACCCGGGCGCGACCACCAGGCATGCGACGAGGCAGAGCACGGGAATCTTCATGGAGTCCCTCCACAGGTGGCAACGCAGCCCTTTCCCCGCCGGATGGCTCAACCCAACGCCGCCGATTCCGGCACCCAGCCGCACCGGTCATGCCCGACGCTGCCGTGCGGGGCCGGCGCCGCCGGAGGAACAAGTGGCCGGCCCGGGCGGGAGCCCGGGCCGGAGGTCAGCGGATCGTCCGATCGGGTTTGTGTGTCGTGTCGACCTTGGCCTTCGCCCGCTCCTTGTTCTGGATCAACTCGGCGCACCCGATACTATCCACCGGATACTCACGGTTGCCCAGTCTGACGTCGATTTGGTTGCGCTTTCGTCGTTCGGCACGGGTGTACACCGTGTCGAGCGCCGCGTCGATTCGACGCGACGCGACGTCCGGCCCGAGCCTGTCCATCATCGCGGAGATCTCGCACGCCGTTCGCCCCCAGATGAAGACCGGATCGGAATCGGTCAGGATCTGACGGTAGAGGGCGTAGAGCGTGTCGGTGTCGTGCGGGTCGTCGCCGGGGCGAGCGTAGACGGACGTGTGACGCTTGCACCCGGGCGCGGCCACCAGGCATGCGACGAGGCAGAGCACGGGAATCTTCATGGAGTTCCCCCACAGGTGGCAAGGCAGAACATTCCCTTCGCGATCGAAACGCCGTCGGCGTTGAGGCCCCAGACCTCCAGGTACCCCCATCCGGCAAAGTGAATCAGCGGCTCGTCGGCCGGCATGTCCTGGACAGTATAGGTGGTGAGGCGGTTGATGGGCGAAAACCTTTCCACGCCGGATGGATCAAACCAACGCCACCGATAGCGGGCAATCCGGATCACGTCGGGCGGCTGCACCGTGCCGGTTGCGGAGATCCAACAGTGCGCATAGTAGACCCACGTGTAGGTGGCATTCCGGGCCGAGTCCGCGGCGACGTCGGTCTTGTAGCCCACGCAGTGCCCGGGATCCCCGTCCCATTCCGGCGGCGCGCCGAGATCGGGATCGGGAAAATCCGCCGGCGCGTTGGACTCGTCCAGCTTCCACGACGTGCGCCGCGTCTGAGTGGCCGCGACCACGAGCGTCTCCATGGGCACGGTGAAGCTCGCGCGACCTTCCCGGTCGAACACGCGCGCCGTGATATCCGACACCCCGGGACTGGTCGCGGTGACGCGCCGTTGATTGTTCGACAGCGCGAGGATGAACGGCACGTTCCAGGAAACCGTTCTATTTAGGCGCATCGTGCTACTATTGCGGTTCGTGGCGGACAGGGCGAGCGGGACGGTCTCCTGGACGCGCACCGTAACCGCCGCCGGATCGAGGGCCAGCCGTCCCAGCGTACACTGGCGATGGATATGCACGATATCGTGCACGATGGCGTCCAGGGCGGGCTGCTGGCCCAGATAGCTCTCGGCCAGTGAATGCAACTGAAAACCGTTGAGCATACTCATTTGATCGGCGAAGGTGCTCATAGCCCGTCGGTCCTGCGGATCGGTCGCACGAGTCGCCAGCTCGCGAACCCGAGCGACCGCAGCCGCCAACGAATCGGATAGCGGGGTGGCGACGTATGCAAACCGGTTGGGGCCGGGGAGCGCGTCGATCACGTCGCCGGGAACCATCACGCCCGAGAGGAGGTCCTTGTCGATGGGCCAATTGGCGCTCGTGGGCGCGGCGAGGGCGACGGCGCCGACGCACAACGAGTCGTTGCGCGGCGCGATGAGGCCCTCGTCGCGCAGCTTGCGAACGGCCTGCTGCACCAGGAGGTTGCCCTGCGAATGCGCGACCAGGACGACGTGCTCGCCATCCACCCCCCGATGGCCGACCAGATATCGCGCGAGGCTGTCGGAGTCCTCGATCACCCGCGGACTGTTGGATTGCACCTGGAGATATGCAGTCACGGCCTCGACATAATCGTTCGTGCGCACGAAGATCACCGCGGCTCGGCTGGCGCACGCCGCGTAGAAGGCGGCCTGCCGCTCGAGCGACCAGTATCCACTCCAGCGGATGCTGGCCGCCACACACCAGAAATCGGCGCGAATGTCTTCGGACCGTTGCACCGACCATGTGCGATTGTAGAAGTAATCTGTCGTGAACCGCGACCCCCGCGTCTGCCCACTCTTGTCGAGGCCGCAGCGAATGTTCGCCAGCGCCCGGGCGGTTTCAGATTCCGTCGTGCGAATCCCGTTCACGACCACCACCCGCGTCGGCTCCGGCGAGCCCGGCACCTCGGCGGCGCGCTGCGGCACGCACCCCGCCGCCGGCGCCGCGTCCCGCATGGCGCCGGCCGGCTGCTTGGACGCGATGAGAATCGGACCGCCGCTCGCGCCGCTGCCGTCGTATTCGCTGCTTCCCAACCGGAACGCGTGCAGCGCCAGCGCGTCGTCCATGCGAATGAGCGCCGTCGAGTCGCGGATGGGATCGTAGGCCACGAGCTCCGCGAGCTTCACGCGCCGCGACGCCTCGTCGGGGCCCACGGCGCCCGTCAGGGCCCAGACGTCGTCCAGCACCTGCTGATACGCCGCCACGGGATCGGCGGCGGTGAGCAAGCCGCGCAGCTCGGCAACCAGCGGATCGCCAGGCGGCGGCAGCGTCACGTCCACGTCGGCCGCCGCCCACAACAGATGATGCTTGGACATCACCACGCGGCCCGACGCCGGCACGAGATTGTCGTCCAACGACACCAACACGTGCGTGTGTCCGGGCGCCGGCGCGAACGAGTACGACACGGTGGCGCCCACGGCGTACGTCGTGTCGAGCCCGGCCGGCGTGGCGATCACCCCGGGCTCCAGGAACAGGGTCAGCCGCCGCCCGTCGCAGGCGCCGCCCCGGTTCTGCGCCGACGCGATGCGCGCGCTGCCCACGGACAGCCGGACGGTGCCCGAGTCGGGAACGTCCAGATACGTCTCGGAGAATGCCGCGCTCGGCGGCCGGGCCGCGAGCACGACGGTCCCGCTGTCGGTGGTGCCGACCACGGCCCACTGCACGGCGAGCCCCACGGCGTTGCGATTGCGGATGCGGAACCGATTCTCGCATACGTACTGAATGCCGACGCTGTCGAGGTTAGCGGCGGGAACAGAACTCCCGTGAGGACCGGCGGTCGCGGCGGCCGCGGTGGGCGGCGGCATGAGGGACCGGTCGGACCGGCAGCCCACGGCAAACAGGAGTGCGATGAGGCCGACGAGGAGGCCGGCAACCCGGATACGGGACGACCGAGGCAGGAACATGGGCGGGCGCCTCAAGCGAAGGTTGACGCCGCCCCTCGATCGGAAACACGACGCGCGATGGTACGCGGAACGCGAGGTGGGTAGCCCTCGCCCGCGATGCCCCCCAGTGTAGGGCCGGCCGGCCGGCGGCCATCACCATTCGGATGCCGGGCGGTGCAGGGGGTTGCACGGGAAATGCAGTGGGAGGGTACGAGGGTACGAGAGTACGAGGGTACGAGAGTACGAGAGTACGAGGGTACGAGAGCGGGAGAGCGGGCCGCGTCACGTCGGCCACCCCCGCCGTCTCCCGCTCGTACTCTCCTACTCCGCCGTCAGGGGACGGCCGACGCCCGGGGTCCCGCCCCCCGATACCTCCGGGCACGTTTCCCGCGCATCCTCAGGTATCCATCTCCGAGGCGTCCATGGGCACGCCAACCATTCCGGCCGGTTGGCCGTCGGCCGTTGAGCCGCGCGCCACCGAGCCGCGCACCGTTGAGCCGCGCACCGTTGAGCCGCGCGCCACCGAGCCGCGCGCTGCCGCTCCCGCGGCCATGCCGCACATTCCCAACGCCAAAGGCGACGCGGACGACTACCACCGCGCCCTCATCGAACAGCGCCAGCGGTTCGTGGAGACGTTCACCGGCGTGCGGTTGGCGCACGTGCCGGTATTCTCCGTGGAGCCGGCCGAAACGCGCGGCAACATCGAGAACTTCACCGGGGTCGCGCAGATCCCGCTGGGGATCGCCGGTCCCCTGCGCGTGAACGGGGAGCACGCCCAGGGCGACTTCCTGATTCCGCTGGCCACCACGGAGGGATCCCTGGTCGCCTCGTACAGCCGCGGCATGAAAGTCCTGACCGCGGCCGGAGGCGTGAAGACCACGGTCTCGGGCGGCGGCATGCAACGGGCGCCGGTATTCATCTTCGAATCGGCGCGCGAAGCCCGCGACTTCGTGGGCTGGATCGTGGACCGCCTGCCCGAGATCCGGACGGTCGCCGAGTCCACGTCGCGCGTGGCCCGTCTCACGCACATCGAGCCGTTCCTGGCCAACAAGTTCGCGTTCCTGCGCTTCAACTTCAGCACGGGCGACGCCGCGGGACAGAACATGGTGGGCAAGGCCACGTACGCCGCCTATCAGTGGATCCTGGCCAACAACGGCACGGTGCGCCGCGCCTATCTGGAGTCGAACTTCGCCACCGACAAGAAGGCGTCGCACGTCAACGTGCTGCACCCGCGCGGCAAACGCGTGACGGCCGAAGCGACGGTCTCCGCCGAACTGCTCCGCCGATACCTGCGCGTGGAACCCGAGCAGCTCGCGTATCACTGGGGCGTGGCCAACGTGGGGGCGCTGCTCTCCGGCGCCAACAACAACGGCCTCCATTCCGCCAACGCGATCACGGCGATGTTCATCGCCACCGGGCAGGACGTGGCCAACGTGGCCGAGGGCGCGGCCGCCGCGGCATACACGGAGATCACGCCCGACCGGTCGCTCTACTTCTCGATCACCATTCCCAGCCTGATCGTGGCCACGCACGGCGGCGGAACGCACCTGGCCACGCAGCGCGAGTGCCTGCAGATGATCGGCTGCTGGGGCAAGGACCGCGTGAACAAGCTCGCCGAGATCGTGGCGGCTACGGTGCTGGCCGGCGAACTGTCGCTGGCCGCGGCGATCTCGTCGCTCGAGTGGGTGTCGGCGCACGAGCGCCTGGGGCGCAACCGGTGACGTCGCACGTGCTGGCGCCACCGCGCCGCCCGGAGCCGGTCGCGACCGGGTTCGAGCGGGCCGAGATCCGTCCGCCGCCGGGACTCGTCCGGCGGGCGCTGAGCACCAACCGGCACCTGCTCGGCCTGCTGTTCGGTGGCATCGTCGCCTGGACGCGCCAGCGGCGCGAGCAGGGCGGCGGCCGCGGGGCGCGCTACGCGGCGGCCCGCGTGGTGAGCGTGCTGGCGCGCCCGCTGCTGCGCCGCGACCTGGTGGATCGCCCCTTCGCCGTGCAGTTCCGCCGGCGGTTGGAGATGCTGGGCCCCACGTACATCAAGCTCGGGCAGATCCTCAGTCTGCGCGAGGACATTCTGCCGCGCTCGGTCACGAGCGAGCTGCGCGGCCTGCTGAACCGGCTGCCGGCGATCTCGTTCGAGCGGTTCGCGGCGCTGGTGGAAGGCGACCTGGGCCGGCCGATGGACCGCATGTATTCGTGGGTGGATCCCGAGCCGCTGGGCTCGGCGTCGATCGCGCAGATCCATCGCGCCACCACGATCCTCGGCGATGACGTGGTGATCAAGGCCGTCAAGCCCGGCGTGGCGGAAACGCTCAAACGCGACGCTCGGCTGCTGCGCTGGCTCGGCGGCGGGCTGCAGCTCGTGCTGTCGCGCTATCAACCCAGGCGGATCATCGACGAGTTCTGCGAATACACGCTGCGCGAGGTGGACCTGCGCCGCGAGGCCGACAACGCGGAGAGCTTTCGCCGCCAACTTCCGCGACATGCCCGACGTGGTGTTCCCGACCGTGGACCGCAACCACAGCGGGACGCGCGTGCTGACCATGCAGTACCTGGACGGCGTGCGCCCGGACGGCGCCGAGGCGATCGGGCTCCCCGAGGAGACCCGCGAACGGCTGGTGGATCTGGGCGCGGCCTCGATCATCCGCATGCTCTACCGCGACGGATTCTTCCACGCCGATCTGCATCCGGGAAACCTGCTCGTGCTGCCGGGGGCAAGGTCGGGTTCATCGACCTGGGCATGGTGGGGCGGTTCGAGAGCGATCTGCGGCGGGCGCTGCTGTACTACTACTACTCGCTGGTGACCGGCGACCACGAGAACGCGGCGCGCTACCTGGCCGCGGTGGCCGTGCCCGGCCGGGGCGGCGATCCGGCGGGATTCCGCCGCGACGTGTCGGAGATCTCGGCGCGATGGCACCGCGCGTCGAGCTTTCGATTCGTTCTCGCTGGCGCAGCTGGTGCTCGAATCGGTGGCCCGCGGCGGGCAGTATCGCATGTACTTCCCGGTGGAACTGGTGCTCATGGTGAAGGCGCTGGTGACGTTCGAAGGCGTGGGGCACGTGCTGCTCCCGGACTTCGACGTCGCCGAAGTCTCGCGGCGGCACATTCGCCGCGTGTTCCTGGAGCAGTTCAGCCCGCTCCGGTTCGCGCACGAGGGGCTGCGCGGCGCGCCCGATCTGCTCGATGCCGTCGCGAAGCTGCCGTCGCTCATCACCGAAGGGGTGCGCGTGCTCGAGCGCAGCACGCGGCCGCCGGCGGAGAATCCGCTCCACGGCGTGCGCGCCACGCTGCTGGCCGGCTTCTGCCTGGTGGCGGGCGCCATTCTCATGGCGTTCGGCGCCGCGTGGCCGCTGTGGAGCACGCTGTACGCCGCCGCCGCGCTGCTGGCGTTTCGGCGGGGCGGATGACGCGATGACGACGACGCTCTCGCCAGCGACCGCACCGGCGGCGGGGGGCGGGCCGGCCTTCCACGACCCGTTCGACGCCGCGTACTGCCGCGATCTGCTGCGGCAGGCCATCGCGCCGCTGTCGGACCACTACTTCCGCCCGCTGTTCGTCGGCGTGGAGAAGCTGCCCGAACACGGACCGGTGATCATCGCGGCCAATCACAGCGGCACGGCGTTTCCCTACGACGCGATCGTGCTCGACTTCGCTCTCTGGCGCCGCGAGGGGATGCGTCCCGAAGCGAAGTGCCGGTCGGTGTTCGAGAAGGAACTCACGCTCGCGTGGTGGATGCGGCCGTTCGGCGTGGACGACCTCTGGCGGCGCGGCGGTGGCGTGGACATGACGTTCGACAACTTCGAGCGGCTGATCGAGCGCGGCGACCGGATCATCTACTACCCCGAAGGCGTGCCCGGCATCGGCAAGGGCTTCCAACACCGGTACCACCTGCAGCGGTTCCGCACGAGCTTCGTGCGCCTGGCCGCCCGGCACGACGTGCCGATCTATCCCACGTACGTGGTGAACGCGGAATGGGTGATGCCCTTCCACGTCACCTTCCCGCCGCTCGACCGCGTGATGCAGCGCTTCTTCCACGTGCCGTTCCTGCCGCTGCCGGCGGGAATCCTGGCGCTCATCTTCCCCTGGATGTGGTACCTGGCGCTGCCCGCGCGCATGACCTTCGTGGTGGGCGATCCGATCGATCCGTGGCAGGTCTTGCACGAGCTGGGCGTACCCGATCACGAGGAACCCGACCGCAGCGCGCTCGACCGCGCCGCGCATCGGGTGCGCAAGACGATGCAGGCCGAGTTGGACCGGTTGGTGGCCAGGTACGGCAAGCGCCCCTATGACTGGCGCTCGCTCGCCGCCTCGCTGCGCGCGGCCAAGGGGTGTCTGCGCCGGGTCCTCCCCACGGGATGGCCGGTGGCGTTCATCCGCAACGAGCGCGACCATTACCGCGAGCCGGCCCGCAACCGCGTAAGCGCAGTGCTACGCGACTCCGACCTGGTGGCGTTCTACCTGCCGCTGGGCTGGCCGCTGCTCTCGCTGGCGCGGCGCCTGCGGCGCCCGCCCTACGGCTATCGCGGGCTCAGCCGGCGCGAATCGCAGGAGCGCC
>CAVSOM010000047.1:0-25287 GCA_963729495.1 uncultured Gemmatimonadaceae bacterium | reverse complement strand
AATGTATCGCTTACCGGATAGCCGTAGATTGCGACACCGTGGCCACGATCACCACGTCCTCGCGCTCCATGAGGCTCGACGTCGCCCGCAGCCGCAGCCGGTCGATGTCCTCGTTGATCGACGCGTCCTTCTCGATGTACGTGTCGGTGGTCGGCACGTACGCTTCGGGCTGGTAGTAGTCGTAATACGAGATGAAGTATTCGACCGCGTTGTGCGGGAAGAGCTCTTCAGCTCGCCGTACAGTTGGGCGGCCAGCGTCTTGTTGTGCGACAGCCAGCGTCGGCCCCGAGGTCGCGGATGACGTGGGCCACCGTCATCGTCTTGCCCGACCCGGTGACGCCGAGCAGCGTCTGGAACCGGTCGCCGCGCCGGAGACCGGCCGTCAACTCGGCGATCGCCTTGGGCTGGTCGCCGGCGGGCGCGAACGGGGACTGGAGATCGAACACGGCGGCCATGGCGGACCAATCTAGTGTTTTGGGGTTTGTTCGGGAAGAGGCGCCGCCTGCGGCAGCCCGCCGGCCGCTAGTCGTCGGTGGGCAGCCGCTCCCGCCGCGCCACCTCGGACACGCCCTTCACCCGGCGCATCGCCTTCACGATCTTCTGCAGGTGGCTCAGGTTCTCGACCTCGACCACCACCGAGCCGTCCACCTTGCCGTCCACCGAACGCAGGTCGAGGCTGCGGATGTCGGTGCCGGTGGACGTCACGGCCGTCGTGAGGTCGGCGTACAGGCCGCGGCGGTCGGCCCCTTCGAGCGCCAGGCGCACGACGAACCGCTCGCCCTCGGCTTCCTGCCAGTCGATCTCCAGCCGGCGTTCCGGCTCGTGGGCCAGGAGCAGCAGGTTCGGGCAGTCGCCGCGGTGGATGCTCACCCCGCGCCCGCGCGTCACGTAGCCGACCACGGGATCGCCGGGCACGGGCTGGCAGCATTGCGCGTAGCGCACCATGATGCCGTCCACGCCCTGGATGCGCACGCCCTTCGGCCCGCGCATGCGATCGACCAGCCGCTCGATGGCGCTGGGGCGCGTGGCCTCCGTGCCGTCCAGTTCAGGGTAGATCTGCTTGAGCGCCGCACGCGATTGCACGTCGCCCTGCCCGATCGACGCCAGCAGGTGCGTCTCGTCGTTCAGGTTGAGCGCCTTCGACGCCCGGCCAGCTGCTCGCCGGACGGCCGCGACAGCCGGCGGCGCTTGACCTCGCGGTCCAGGATGTCCTGCCCGAGCTTGGTGGCCGACTGCTGGCCTCGCGCTTGAGCACCTGGCGGATCTTGTGGCGGGCGCGCCCGGTGTGCACGTGCGACAGCCAGTCGCGCGTGGGCCGCGCGGCCGCCGAGGTGATGATCTCGACCGTCTCGGAGTTGCGCAGCGGGCGCGACAGCGGCGCGATGCGGCCGTTCACGCGGGCGCCGGCGCAGTGCTGTCCGATCTCGGTATGCACGGCGAACGCGAAGTCGATCGGCGTCGCGCCCTTCGGGCAGCTGGATGACGTGGCCGGTGGGCGTGAACACGAAGATCTCGTCCTGATACAGATCGAGTTTGAGGAACTCCAGGAACTCGTCGGGCGTCTTCGCGTCGAGTTGGAGTTCCAGGATCTGGCGGAACCAGGTGAGGTGCCGGTCGAGTTCGTCGGCGCTCTTGCTCCTCCTTGTACAGCCAGTGCGCGGCGATGCCGAAGTCGCCGTCCGGTGCATGTCGCGCGTGCGGATCTGCACCTCGTACAGCTGCCGGCCCGGCCCGAACACCGTCGTGTGCAGCGACTGGTATCCGTTCGACTTGGGCTGCGCGATGTAGTCTTGATCCGTTCCTGGACGGGCGTCCACCCGTCGAGGTCACCGGGGCGGCCCAAGCACCTGTGGTCCATCTACAAGAAGATGCCGCAGCGGCAGAAGCCGTACGAGGAGATCTACGACCTGCTCGCGATCCGCGTGCTCGTCAACACCGTGCCCGAGTGCTACCACGCGCTGGGCGTGATCCACGACGGGTGGACGCCGCGTGCAGGAACGCATCAAGGACTACATCGCGCAGCCCAAGTCGAACGGCTACCAGTCGCTGCACACGACGGTGTTCGGGCCGGGCCGGCAGCTCTACGAGATCCAGATCCGCACGCGCGACATGCACCGCACGGCCGACTTCGGCATCGCGGCGCACTGGCTGTACAAGGAGGACGCGAAGAGCGCCGACGACCTCGACCGCCACCTCACCTGGTTCCGCCAGATCCTCGACCTCCAGCTCGACGCGAAGACGCCCGACGAGTTCCTCGAGTTCCTCAAGCTCGACCTGTACCAGGACGAGATCTTCGTGTTCACGCCCACCGGGCGACGTGATCCAGCTGCCCAAGGGCGCGACGCCGATCGACTTCGCGTTCGCCGTGCACACCGAGATCGGACAGCACTGCGCCGGGCGCGAAGTGAACGGCCGGATCGCGCCGCTGCTCGCGCCCGCTGCGAACTCCGAGACGGTCGAGATCCTCACCTCGCCGACCGCGCGGCCCACGCGCGACTGGCTGTCGCACGTGCGCACCGGGCGCGCGCGGCACAAGATCCGCCAGTGGCTCAAGCACGAGGAGCAGCAGTCGGCCACCAAGCTCGGGCAGGACATCCTCGACCGCGAGGTCAAGCGCCGCCGGCTGCCGCGCCCGTCCGGCGAGCAGCTGGCCCGCGGCGTCGAAGGCGCTCAACCTGAACGACGAGACGCACCTGCTGGCGTCGATCGGGCAGGGCGACGTGCAGATCGCGTCGGCGCTCAAGCAGATCTACCCTGAACTGGACGGCACGGAGGCCACGCGCCCCAGCGCCATCGAGCGGCTGGTCGATCGCATGCGCGGGCCGAAGGGCGTGCGCATCCAGGGCGTGGACGGCATCATGGTGCGCTACGCGCAATGCTGCCAGCCCGTGCCCGGCGATCCCGTGGTCGGCTACGTGACCCGCGGGCGCGGGGTGAGCATCCACCGCGGCGACTGCCCGAACCTGCTGCTCCTGGCCCACGAGCCGGAACGCCGGCTGGAGATCGACTGGCAGGAAGCCGAGGGCGAGCGGTTCGTGGTGCGCCTGGCGCTCGAAGGGGCCGACCGGCGCGGCCTGTACGCCGACCTCACGACGGCCGTGACGTCCACCGGCACCGACATCCGCAGCCTCGACCTGCGTTCGGTGGACGGCAAGGTGGACGGCTCGGTGGTGGTCGAGGTCGAGAACCTGAGCCACCTGCAGAAGATCGTGAAGGCGATGCGCCGGGTGAAGGGCGTGTCCGAGGTGGCGCGGCGGGAGCGGCTGCCCACCGACGACTAGCGGCCGGCGGGCTGCCGCAGGCGGCGCCTCTTCCCGAACAAACCCCGAAACACTAGATTGGTCCGCCATGGCCGCCGTGTTCGATCTCCAGTCCCCGTTCGCGCCCGCCGGCGACCAGCCCCAGGCGATCGCCGAGTTGACGGCCGGTCTCCGGCGCGGCGACCGGTTCCAGACGCTGCTCGGCGTCACCGGGTCGGGCAAGACGATGACGGTGGCCCACGTCATCCGCGACCTCGGCAAGCCGACGCTGGTGCTGTCGCACAACAAGACGCTGGCCGCCCAGCTGTACGGCGAGCTGAAGAGCTTCTTCCCGCACAACGCGGTCGAGTACTTCATCTCGTACTACGACTACTACCAGCCCGAAGCGTACGTGCCGACCACCGACACGTACATCGAGAAGGACGCGTCGATCAACGAGGACATCGACCGGCTGCGGCTGCGGGCGACGTCGAGCCTCATGGAGCGCGAGGACGTGGTGATCGTGGCCACGGTGTCGGCCATCTACGGCCTCGGCGATCCGGTGCAGTACCGCGAGCAGATGGTGACGCTCGCCGCCGGACAGCGCATCGCGCGCGACGACATCCTGCGGGCGCTGGTCGAGATCCAGTACCACCGCAACGACGTGGCGTTCGACCGCGGCACGTTCCGCGTGCGCGGCGACACCGTGGAGATCTTGCCGGCCTACGAGGAGCAGGGCGTCCGCGTCGAGCTCTGGGGCGACGAGA
Organism: uncultured Gemmatimonadaceae bacterium; assembly: GCA_963729495.1. Classification (GTDB taxonomy): domain Bacteria; phylum Gemmatimonadota; class Gemmatimonadetes; order Gemmatimonadales; family Gemmatimonadaceae; genus JAGWRI01. Next base: position 21,281 of record CAVSOM010000047.1, on the reverse strand, counting down.
TCGAGCGGCATCTCCAAGATCGACCCGCTGACCGGCGAGGCGATCGCCGCGCTGCGGACGGCGGCGGTCTATCCGGCCAAGCACTTCGTGACCCAGCGCCCGACGCTGGAGCGGGCGGTGCGGCTGATCCGCGAGGAGCTGGCCGAGCGGCTGGCCGTGCTGCGCGAGGCGGGCAAGCTGCTCGAAGCGCAGCGGCTGGAGTCGCGCACCAACTTCGACCTCGAGATGATGCTCGAGATCGGCACCTGCGCCGGCATCGAGAACTACTCGCGCCACCTCGCGGGCCGGGCCGAGGGCGAGCGCCCGTCGTGCCTGTTCGACTACTTCCCCGAGGACTTCCTCGTCGTCGTCGACGAGTCGCACGTCACGCTGCCGCAGATCGGCGGGATGTACAACGGCGACCGCGCGCGCAAGCAGACGCTCGTCGACTACGGCTTCCGCCTGCCGAGCGCGCTCGACAACCGGCCGCTGATGTTCGACGAGTTCCTGTCGCTGACGCCGCAGGCGCTCTTCGTGTCGGCCACGCCGGGCGAGCTCGAGCTGCGGCTGCTCGGAGGGCGTCGTCGTCGAGCAGATCATCCGGCCCACGGGCCTGGTCGACCCGGAGATCGAGATCCGGCCCGGTGCGCGGCCAGGTGGACGACCTGCTCGGCGAGATCCGGCGTGCGGGAGCGGCGGGGCGAGCGGGTGCTGGTCACCACGCTCACCAAGCGCATGGCCGAGGATCTGACCGACTACCTGCAGCAGGTCGGGGTCCGCGTGCGCTACATGCACTCCGACATCGACGCGATCGAGCGCATGGAGATCCTGCGCGACCTGCGGCTGGGCGAGTTCGACGTGCTGGTGGGCATCAACCTGCTGCGCGAGGGGCTCGACCTGCCCGAGGTCTCGCTGGTCGCGATCCTCGACGCCGACCAGGAGGGCTTCCTGCGCAGCGACCGGTCGCTGATCCAGACCGTCGGCCGCGCGGCGCGCCACGTCGAGGGCCGCGCGATCTTCTACGCCGACCGCGTCACCGGCTCGATGCAGCGGTGCCTCGACGAGACCGCGCCGCCGCCGCGAGATCCAGGTGGCCTACAACGTGGAGCACGGCATCACGCCGCGGTCGGTGGTGAAGAGCGTCGACGAGGTGCGGTTCAGCACGCGCGTGGCCGACGCCCGCGGCGCGCGCGAGGACAAGCGGGTGGCCGAGCCGGAACGCGGCTACGACCTCGTGGACCAGGACGCGCTCGAGCGGATGCTCGACGACCAGATGCGCACCGCCGCCAAGGAAATGGACTTCGAACTCGCCGCCCAACTGCGCGACCAGCTGTTCGAAGTGCGCGCCCGCCGGAGCCGGCAGGGCGCGTCCGCCGCCGCGTCGCCGAGCCCCGCCGGCCGGCGAGCCGCCCGCTGACCGATGGCCCCGATGCCGCTGACGCCGCCCGCCGCCCGATCGCCCACCGATCTCTGCCTCACCGAAGCCGAACTCGCGGCCTGGGGCGAAGCCCTCGGCCGCCGCGCCGAGCCGCCCCTGATCGTCGCCCTCGAGGGGGACCTCGGCGCCGGGAAGACCACCCTCGCGCGCGCCATCTGCCGCGGGTTCGGGGTCGTCGAACCGGTCACCAGCCCGACCTTCGCGTTGGTGCACGAGTACGCCGCGCCGCGCGCGCCCGTCTACCACCTCGATCTCTATCGCCTGCAGGGGCCGGCCGACCTCACCAACCTGGCCTGGGACGACATCGTGAGCGATCGCGCGCTGGTGCTCGTCGAGTGGCCGGAGCGCGCCGGCGACCGGCTGCCGGGCGCCGCGGTCCGGGTCCAGCTCGCACACCTGGCGGGCCGCCCGGACCTTCGGGCGTTGCGGGTGATCGCCGGCCCGGAGGCCGCCGGCGCATGATCACGCTCGCGCTCGATGCCTCGACCTACGTCGGTACGGTCGCCGTGTTGGGCGACGGCGGGCGGCTGCTCGCCGAAGGCGAGACCGCCATGCGCGGGCGCGACGTGGAGCGACTGATGCCGGCGGTGGCCGCGGCGCTCGAACGCGCCGGCGTCGCCGTGCGCGACGTGACGCGCGTGGTGTGCGGGGATGGGCCGGGAAGCTTCACCAGCCTCCGCATCTCGGCCTCGATCGCGAAGGGGATCGCGATGGGCGCCCGCGCGGAGATCAAACGCGTCTCGTCCCTGGCCCTGATCCCGGCGGGGGCGGCCGATCTGCCCGCCGGCCCGTACCTGGCGGTGCTCGACGCCCTGCGAGGCGAGGCGTATTTCCAGCGCCTCCGCCGGGAAGCGTCCGGGGCGGTGGTGCCGGAGAGCGGCTTCTATCTGGGCCCGGTCGAGGTGGTGGTGAAGGCCGCCACCGACCTCGGAGCGCGCATCGTGGCGCCGCAGGAGGTCCTGGCGCTGCTGCCGCTGGGCGCCACCGCGGCGGGCGCCCCCCCGTTGGCGCTTGGCCCCCATGCGCGGGGCGTCGGCCGCCTGGAAAGCGCGCTCGAACCGGCCGACCCGGCAAGCTGGGAGCCGCGCTACGGCCGTCTGGCGGAGGCGCAGGTGAAATGGGAAGCCCAGCACGGCCGCCGGCTCCCCTCCACGTGAACGCCGTCATCGAGCCGGTGGGACTGGCCGACACGGAGCAGGTCGCGGCAATCGAGCGCGCCGTGTTCAACGACCCCTGGTCGGCGAACTCGTTTCGCGCGCTGCCGGGCGACCCTCGCGTGTACTTCGCCTGCGCTCGGACGGCGGCGGCGGTGAACGGTGGGGAGGGGCGCGCCGCTGGCGAGGCCGGGCCGGTGGCACCCGCGCCCAGTGCTCCGGCGAGGGTGCTCGGTTATGTTGTGGCGATCTTCGCGGCCGACGAGGGGGAGATCGGGAACCTCGCCGTGGCGCCGTCGGCGCAGCGCGGGGGAATCGGCGGCCGGCTGCTGGACTCGGCGCTGGCCGAAGCCGTTCGCCGCGAGTGTGGGTCGTTGTACCTTGAGGTGCGGGAGTCGAACGCGGCGGCGCGGGCGCTGTACGCTTCGCGTGGATTCGCAGAGGTCGGTCGGCGGCTGAAGTACTATCAGAAGCCGGTGGAGGATGCGCTGTTGCTGCGCAGACTTGTCGAGCCGAAGCTCAAGTAGTTTCTCAGGGTTGAAATGGAAGTGTTCTTGCGGCGGGCATTTGGTTGTGCATTGGTGAACCGGACTGGACAACATACGCGGCGAGGGTAGCGACCATCACTCGCCAGGAGGAACTGTGAGCCGAAGCTTGAACAAGGTGACGTTGATCGGGAACCTGGGCAGCGATCCCGAGGTGCGGTCGACGACGGGCGGAAATCGCGTGGCGACGTTTTCACTGGCCACGAGCCGCACGTGGAGCGGAGCCGGCGGGGACCGCCAGGAGAAGACCGAGTGGCACCGGTGCGTGGTATGGAACGGCAAGGCTTCCACGCTCGCCGACATCGTGGAGAAGTACGTCCACAAGGGCGACAAGCTGTACGTCGAGGGACGTATCGAGTACCGGCAGTGGCAGGACAAGGAGGGGCAGACGCGGTACAGCACGGAGATCAACGTGCGGGAGCTGATCATGCTCAGCTCGCCGCGCGGCGGGGGCGGTGCGGGAGGGGATTTCGACGGCGAGGCGGCACCGCGGGCCAGCCGGGCGCCGGCGCCCAAGGCGAAGACCGGAGCGGCGTCCGACGAGTCGTTCGAGGACTTCCCGGAGGCCCTGCAGGAACAGGACGACGACCTGCCGTTCTGACCGTGCCGTGGAGCGCGGGGCCCGGGCTGCCCGACTGGGGTGGCCGGGGCCCCGTTTCCTATGGCGCAACCGAGTCGTCCTGTTCGAGCGGCGGTGGGATCCACCGCCAGCCCTTCGCACGGGGCGGGATTCCTCCCGCCGTTCGTGCGTCACTTCCCCCGAAGCTGTTCGCGCGGCCGGCTCGCCCGCGGGCAGGGAGCACACGACCGGTCCCATGCGAACCCGCACTCTTGGCGCCCTTCTCGCCGCCGCGCTGATCGCCCCCGCGGCGCTGGCCGCGCAGCATCCAACCGGCCGCAACGCTGTGCCCCAGACCCACACCGTGGCAAAGGGCGAGACGCTGTGGAGCGTGGCGCAGCAGTTGCTGGGCGACGGGCACAGGTGGCGGGAGATCTACGACCTGAACAAGGGGCAGATCCCCGATCCGCACTGGATCCACCCCGGGCAGGTGCTTCAGCTTCCGGGCGCGGTGACGAGCGTGGCGGTGACCATGACGCCGCCGGCGGGTCCGCCGCCGCGGGACACGGTCGCCAAGGCGGGTGCGCCGGGGCCGATGGTCAGGGCGGCGGCGCCGACGCCCGAGCCGGCCGGCAACCCGATGGTTGGGTCGACGGTGTTCCAGCGCGAGGCCCAGGCGCCGACTGCCGGGGTGTCCAAGCGGGAGACAGCGCCGCCGCTCCCCACGGTACTGCCGGGCGAGTACCTCGCCGCGCCGTTCGTGGTCGCGTCGTCGGCCATTCCCGGGGCGGGTCGCGTCGTGGGGTCCGGCGCGCTCGATCCGCAGGGCCAGTACGACACGCGGGTGATCCTCAAGGCGTACGACGACGCGCTGGTCGAGCCGCCCACGGGCGCCGCGGGCCGAAAGGGGGAGCGCTATGTGGCGTTGCGTGCCGGTCCGTCCCTCCACGGAATCGGCCAGGTGATGATTCCCATGGGCATCGTCCAGGTGACGCACGACCGGACCGGTGCCGACGCGGTGCGCACGCAGGTGGTGTCGCTCTTTGGCGAGATGCATCCGGGCGACATGCTGGTGCCGCTGGATTCGGCGGCGCCGTCGAGCACCGACCGGCCCTCGCCGGTGAGCGATGGGCGGTGGACGGCCGTGGAGTGGGTGATGTCCGAGCCGGTGCTGCCCACGGTGGACAGCTACATCGTGCTCGGACTGACGGCGGCCGACGGGGTGAAGCCGGGCGACGAGTTCGTGATGTTCAAAGCGCCCCGGGAGGGCGCCAGCTCCGCCGAGGTGTCGCGGCCCGAGATTCCCATCGGGCGGGCCAAGGCCGTGCGGGTGACGGCGTTCGGGACGACGGCGATCGTGACGGCGCAGGTGCAGCCCGCGATCAACGCGGGGGTGCTGGCGCGCGTGTCCGCGAAGATGCCCTGAGGCCGCGCGGCACGTGATGCCGTAACGGCTGTTGGGAATTAGATTTGGGCGAGCGCCATGATCGCGACCGCCCATTTCCTCGCCATCACGCTGTACCTGGCCGCCGCCGCCCTGGCAGCGACTCCGTTCGCGCGTCCCACGAATGCTCCGGTGCGGGGCGTGCTGGGGCTGTTGAGCGCGGCCGTGGCCGTGCACGGGGCGGGGCTGGTCGCGTTGGCGGTGCGCGCGGGGCACGTCTACGTGGCCGGTCTGGGCCCGTCGCTCTCGCTGGCGGGGTTCGTGCTCGCCGCGACGCTGCTCGTGGTGGAGTTTCTCGCGCACGACGTGAGCCTGACGCTCGTCGCGGCGCCGATGGCCGCGGTGCCGACGGTGTTCGGCGTCGTCGTGGGATTCGCGCGCGCCACCGAACCGACGGGCACGCAGGGGATGTGGCTGGTGGCGCACATCGCGCTGAGCTTCGTGGGAATCGCCGCGTTCGGCACGGCTGCGGTGGCCGGCGTGATGTACCTGATCGAGGGGCGCCAACTCAAGTTGGGCCGCTTCGACGCGATGTTCCGCCTGTTCCCGCCGCTGGCCACGCTCGACCGGGTGAACCACGTGGGTGCGCTCGCCGGCTGGCTCGGCCTGACGGTGGGCGTGGTGCTGGCCGTGGCCTACTCGCTCGAGTACGGCGGCATGCGTCCGGAGCAGTTGGCGTGGGGCATCGCCGCGTGGGTCGGCGTGAGCGCCGTGGCGCTGGGTCGGGCCGCGCGCGGCTGGCAGGCGCATCGGGCCGCGATCTGGTCGAGCGTGTCCTTCACGGTCGTCGTGCTGCTGTACGTGGTGCTGCGCGTGGCCGGCCCGGCGGCGGGGAAGTTCCATTGAACGCGATCGCCGGGACAGCGGAGGCGGCGTGGCGGTGATCGTCGTCGGGGTGAGCCACCGCACGGCGGACCTCGACGTGCGCGATCGGCTCACCTTTCGCGCCGCGGAGGTGGGCCCGGCCCTGGAGCGCATCGCGGGCGGCGCCGGAGCCCCCGAGGCCGTGATGCTGTCCACGTGCAATCGCACCGAGGTGTACGTGATGGAGGGCGCGGGCGACGCCGCGCCGGCCGTCTGGTCGGCGTTCGGCGAACGCCTGGGCGGCGACGCCCGGGCGCACGGCTACGTGCGGCGCGACCGCGAGGCGGTATCGCACCTGTTCCGCGTGGCGTCGGGCCTCGACTCGATGGTGCTCGGCGAGGCGCAGATCCACGGCCAGGTGCGCGACGCGTGGGAGACCAGCCGCGGCCATTCGGGCGTGGCGCTCAACCGGTTGTTCCAGGCGGCGCTCACGGCGTCGGGGCGCGTGCGCGACGAGACGGCGGTGGCGCGGGGAGCCGCGTCGGTGAGCTCGGCGGCGGTGCAGCTCGCCAAGCAGATCTTCGGTACGCTGCGCGGCCGGCGGGCGATGGTGCTCGGCGCGGGCGAGATGGCGGGATTGGCGCTCGAATGCCTGGTGAGCGAGGGCGTGACCGCCGCCATCGTCGCCAATCGGACGCACGAACACGCCGTGGAACTGGCGGCGCGGTTCGACGCCCGCGCCCTGCACGTCGACGACGGCTGGCGCGAACTGCCCGACGTCGATCTCCTGCTGTCGTCCACCGCCTCGCCGCGCCCCGTGGTGACCGTCGATCGCGTGCGCGACGCCATGGCCGCGCGCGGCGACCGCCCCCTGTGCATCCTCGACATCGCCGTGCCGCGCGACGTGGAGCCCGAGGTGGGATCGCTCGGCAACGTCTACCTCTACGACCTGGACCGGCTGCAGCAGGTTATCCAGTCGAATCTCGACCGCCGGCGCGCGGAGCTGCCGGCGGCCGAGACCATCCTGCAGGGCGAGGCGGAGCGTTACTGGCAGTGGCTGGCGGGTCTGCAGGCGGTGCCCGTGCTGACCAGCTTCCGGGCGCGCATGGACGCGGTGCGCGACGCGGAGTTGGCGGCGGCGCTGCGACACCTGAAGGGGTTGACGCCCGAAGAGCAGGCGCGTGTGGAGTATCTGGCCAGGTCCCTGATGAACAAGTTCATGCACGAACCGTCGGTGCGCCTGCGGCAGGCCGCGTCGAACGGGCGCGGGCTGGGCGTGGTCGACGCGATGCGCTACCTGTTCGGCCTCGATCCCGCGGCGCCCCCGCCGGCCGGCGAGCCTCCGGACCCCGAGCGGGAGAACGCCGGCTGATGCGCGTACTCGTGACCGGGGGGGCGGGGTTCATCGGATCGCACGTGGCCGACCGGTTCGCCGACGCCGGCCATACGGTGACCGTGCTGGACGACCTCTCGAACGGCCGCCGCGAGCACGTGCCCGCCGGCTCGGCGTTTCACGAGCTCGACGTGCGATCGCCGGACGCCGCGACGCTCGTGCGCGACGGCGGATTCGACGTCATCGCCCATCTCGCGGCGCAGATGGACGTGCGGCGGAGCGTGGCCGATCCGGTGTTCGACGCCCAGGTGAACGTGCTCGGCGCGCTCAACCTGCTCGAGGCCGTGCGCGCCAGCGGGCGCATGCCGCGCACGCGCTTCGTGTTCGCGTCCACCGGCGGCGCGATCTACGGCGACGCGGCCACGCCCCCCATGGCGGAGACCGCGCGCAAGGAGCCGGACTCCCCGTACGCCGTGGCCAAGCACGCCGTGGAGCAATACCTGTCGTTCTACGCCCGCATCCACGGATTGTCGGCGGTGACGATGCGGTTCGCCAATGTCTACGGCCCGCGGCAGGACCCGCACGGCGAGGCGGGGGTCGTGGCGATCTTCTGCGGCCGGCTGCTCGCCGGCCAGCCGCTCACGATTTTCGGCGATGGGAACCAGACGCGCGACTACGTGTACGTGGGCGACGTGGCGGGATCGGTGGTGCAGGGATCGCGGCACGTGCCGCCAAGAAGTGCCGGAATGGACGCTCGCGCGTTTAACATTGGGACAGGTCTGCCGACGTCGGTCGTCGAACTGGCGTCGGCGCTCATGAAGGCCGCGGGCCGGACGGTGCCCCTCGAATTCGCGCCGGCCCGGCCCGGCGAGCAGTGGCAGTCGTATCTGAACATCGACAAGGCGGCGGCCGAACTCGGCTGGCGTCCCTCCGTCGCGCTGGCGCAGGGTCTCGCCGAGACCTACGCCTGGTTCGCCCAGCGCACGCCCACCTCCATCGACCAACCGGCATGATCCTCGGAACCCTTCAAATGGGCGGCGCCATTCCCAACGGGGCGATCGACCTCATCACCAGTGCCGCACTGAGCACAAAGATCGTGCTCGGCGTGCTCGCCGTGCTCTCGCTGCTGAGTTGGGCGGTGATGTTCGGCGCCTGGCGCCAGCTCAACACGGCCGAGAAGGCCGGCCTGGAGTTCCAGCACGCGTTCGAGCACGCGCCCCGTCTGGACGAGGCCGGCGCGCTGGTCAAGCGGTCCAAGCCGGGCGCGCTGCCGCGGCTGTTCCTGCGGGCCATGCACTTCGTCTCGGACGCCCGCGTGCGCAATCAGCAGGCGCACGAACGGACCGCCGACGGCGCGGCCGCCGTGGCGGCCGGGACCTACACCCTCTCGGCCACCCAGATCGAGACGATGCGCCTGCTCCTCGACGCCGAGGCGGCTGAGGAGCGCGACCGCCTGGGCCGGTATCTGCCCGTGCTGGCGACGATCGGTTCGGCGAGCCCGCTGATCGGGCTGTTCGGCACCGTGCTCGGCGTAATCCAGGCGTTCCTGGGCATCGCCTCCAAGGGGTCGGGCAACCTCGGCGCGGTGGCCCCCGGCGTGGCCGAGGCGCTGATCGCCACGGCGGCGGCGCTGGCCGTGGCCATTCCGGCCACGTTCGGGTACAACATTTTTGCCGCCAAGCTCAACCGGTTCGACGGGATGATGGAGAACTTCGGGACCGCCGTGATCGCGCTGCTGGCGCGCGAGGGGCACATCTAGCATGGCCCACCGCCGCCGCCGCCGCCTCGAACTCAACGCCGACATCAACGTCGTGAGCCTGATCGACGTGATGTTGCTCCTGCTCGTGATTTTCATGATCACGGCGCCGATGATGCAGGGCGGGGTGGACGTGTCGCTTCCGCAGGCCGAGGCGCGTCCGATCACGTCGAAGAGCGGGATGACCGTGACCGTGACGCGCGACGGGCTGATCTCGGTGGACGAGGGGACGCCCATGTCGTACGTCGTGTTCCGGGCGGCGTTCCAGACGCTGGCCAAGGACCGCGCGCAACAGGGGCTGTACCTGCGGGCCGACAAGGACGTGCCGTACGGCGTCGTGGCGCAGGTGATGGCCGTGATCGAGGCGGCGGGCGTGCACGACGTGGGGCTGATCACGGAGCAGGAGGGAGGGCCCTGAGGTGAGCGCACGCGCGGCCGGTCCCAGGCTCACGCTGCCCCTCGGGGCATCGGCGCTGCTGCACGCCGCGGTGATCGCGGCGCTGGTCCTGCTGCGGCCGCCGGCGCCGCCGGCCATGCCGCCCGTGTATCGCGTGAATCTCATCGCCGCGCCGGCGGGCCCGCGGGCGATTGGTACCGTGCAGGACCAGCCGCCGGTGGCGCCGCCCAAGCCGGTGCCGCCGCCCAGGGCGAAACTGGTGCCCAAGACGCCGCCCGCCGCGACGCAGAAGGCCGCGCCCAAGCCGGCTCCGAAGCGCGCCGCGGCCACGCCGGCGCCGCCCGAGGTCAAGACCAAGCCGGCGACGTCCAAGACGCCGGCGGCGGGCGGAGGGCCCGAGGGGGGCAAGGGGGCAGACGTCGCCAACGTGAACACGCCGGGGATCGAGTTTCCCTTCCAAGGGTACCTGGACAACATCGTGCGCCAGATCGCGCTGCGCTTCGACGCCGGCGGGGCGGGCGCGCTCACGGCGGACGTGGCGTTCCTGATCCACCGGGACGGCACCGTGTCAGATTTCCGGTTCCAGAAGCGGTCGGGGTCCTACGCCTTCGACCTCTCGGCGCAGGGCGCAATCGACGCCGCCGGCCGGTCGCACGCGTTCGGGCCGCTGCCCGCCGGGTATCCCAACGACGTCCTGCCCGTGATCTTCTCCTTCGACCCGCGGATCATTCATTGATGAAGGTTTCGGTATCGCTCCTCCTGGCGCTGGCGTTCGGCGCGTTCACGGCGCCGCTCGCGGCGCAGGACACCACCGCGCAGGGCGTGCACATCACGCTGCGCTACGACCCGGGGGTGCGGCCGTCGGTGGTCGTGCTGCCGGTGCCGGGCGCCAACGGCGATTCGATCGCCGCCATCCTGCGTCGCGATCTCGACTACGGCGATCGAATGAATCTGATCGTCATTCCCGACTCGATGGCGGCCGCGATCCGGGCTGGGCTGGACTCTACGGGCACCGCCCGGACGATGAACTACGGGGTGTTCAAGACGCTGGGGGCGCTGGCCGTGGTGCAGGCGACGAACACCGACCGCGGGTTGCACGTGGCGCTGCACGACGTGGTGCACCAGCAGGTCATCGACGTGAACGAGTTCGCGCTGCCGCAGGACTCGCTGTCGCGGGGCTGGCGGTTGGCCGTCCACCGGGTGTCGGACGAGGTGGAGCGCTGGGTCACCGGGGTGCGCGGGATCGCGGCCACGCGCATTGCGTACGTGCGGGACCACGCGATTCACGTCGTGGACAGCGACGGGGCGGACGACCTCACGATGCCGATGGTGGGGGAGGGGCTGTCGCCGGCGTGGAGTCCCGACGACGGGTCCATCGCCTACGCGACGTTTGGGGAGAATTCGCGGGTCGTGGTGTACAACGTTCGGACGGGGGAGTCGCGGGCGTTCGGGGCCCGGCGCAACACGAACGTCAGCGCGCCCACGTTCAGCCCCGACGGGTCGTCGATCGTGTACGTCGTGGCCGGCGAGAACGGGTCCGATCTGTTCAGCGCCCCGGTCGCCGGCGGCCCGCCGTTGCGGATCACCGTTGGGGGAGGCACCGACAACAGCACGCCGAGCTTCAGCCCGGACGGCCATCGCATCGCATTCACGTCGGGGCGGGCGGGCCCGCCGGAGATTTATATTATGGATGCGGACGGCACGAACGTGAGTATGTTCACTGCGTACGCATTCGGCACCCAGAATTACCGCTCCAACCCCGCGTGGTCGCCGGACGGCCTCACGATCGCCTACCAGGCGTACGTGCCGGACGGGTCGGGGGTCTTCCAGCTCTTCACCATGTCGCTGCGGGACCAGATGCCGCATCAGTTGACGAGCGAGGCGCAGAACGACGATCCGTCGTGGGCGCCCGATTCGCGGCATCTGGTGTTCAGTTCCACCCGGAGCGGCACGACGCAGTTATGGGTGATCGATACGCAGTCCGGCCGGACGCGACAGCTCACGCATGGCGCGGCGGCGTCGCGCCTGGGCGCGTGGTCGTCGCGCCCGGCCCCGTAGGACGCGCCGAGCCGGTCGCGGCGCGCGCTCGCTCGTTGAATCCGTTGCTTTCACTTCCTCGAGTCCAGGAGATCCGAATCATGCACGCATCCCGAATCCTGCCTGCGGCGCTCGTCGTGGCGGCCGCGCTGGCGGCCTGTCACAAGCAGCCCGAGGTCGCCCCCGCGCCGGTGTCGGCACCGGTGGACACCAGTGCGCTGCGCGCGCAGCACGTCCGCGATTCCCTCGCCGCGATCGACGCCGCCAACCGGGCCCGGGAAGCGGCCGACCAGGCGCGCGCCGACAGCATGGCGCGCGCCGCGGCGGCCGCGAAGGCGCAGGCCGCGATGCGGGCGACCCTGACCGCGGTGATCCACTTCGACTTCGACAAGTCGGACCTGCGTCCTGAAGATCAGGCGCTTCTCGACGCCAAGATCCCGATCCTGATGGCCAATCCGGGCGTGACGCTGCAGATCGCCGGCAACACCGACGAGCGGGGATCCACGGAATACAACCTGGCCCTGGGCCAGCGGCGCGCCGCCACGGCCAAGCGGTACCTCACCGACCACGGCGTGGCCGACGCGCGCCTCGAGACCGTGAGCTACGGCGAGGAACGCCCCCTGTGCGCCGGCCACGACGAATCGTGCTGGTCGCAGAACCGGCGCGACGAATTCACGATCACGGCTGGCGGCGACGGCATGCTCAAGTCGCCGGGCAACTGATGCGCGCGCGTCTGCTGCTGGCGCCCGTCGCGCTCCTGCTGACCAGCGGATGTCTCGCCTCCAAGGGAGACATCCGGCTGCTGCAGGACGATCTCACGGCGATGAACGCGCAGCACGCGCAGCAGGCGCAGGCGCAGGACGCGGCCCGGGCCCGCGCCGATTCGCTGGCCCGGGTCCGCCTCGATTCGGCGATCGTCGCGCTGGCGACGATCCGCGATTCGCTGCGGGCGCTGAGCGACCGGTTCGCCAACTACCAGGCCAATTCCAGCCAGGCGATGTACGAGGTGGGCCAGCAGCTGATCACGCTGCAGAACCGGGCGGGGATCAGCCAGCGGCAGATCCAGGACCTGGCGGCGCAACTCGACGCCCAGCACGCGCGGTTGAGCGGCGACACGACGGGCGCCCGGGACAGCAGCGCCGCGGCCCAGGGCCCCGGGCCGGCCCAGCTGTTCGTGCTGGGGCGGGATCAGTTCAACCAGCAGGCGTACGGCACGGCCCGGACGGCGTTCCAGCAACTGCAGCAGCAGTTTCCCGACTACCCCGGGGCGGCGGACGTGGCCAACTACGTCGCGCTGACCTATGAGCAGGAGGGGAATGGCGCGGCGGCCGACTCGGCCTATCAGGCCGTCGTGGCCAAGTTCCCGAAGAGCGACGCGGCGCCGACCGCGCTGTACAAGCACGCGCTGTGGCTGCTCAAGAACGGCAACACGGCCGACGGCCGGACCGCGCTGCAACGGGTCGTTCACGACTATCCGGGCAGCGACGCCGCGGGGCTGGCCGCCGCCAGGTTGAAAGCGCTCCCCGCGCCGTAATCGCGCACGACCACCGAGGGTTCGATGGCCGCCAAGAAGTCGGATGAGATGCCCTTCCTCGATCACCTCGAGGAGTTGCGATGGCGCCTCGTGCGGTCCATCGCCGCCCTCGGGGTCGGACTGGTCATCGGCGCGATTATCGTCGTCCACTACAACGCGATCCTGTTCCTGGAGAAGCCGATTCTGCCCTACCTCCATGGGCAGAAGCTGATGATCCTGCACCCGGCGGACTCGTTCTCGATCGTGATGTCGGCGTCGCTGGTCATCGGCAGCATCATCGCGCTCCCGGTGATCGCGTACCAGTTGTGGGGGTTCCTCGCGCCGGCCCTGCACAAGCACGAGAAGCGGCTGGTCCTGCCGGTTGTGGTCGTCGGCACGCTGCTGTTCGCCTGCGGCGTGGCGTTGGCCTACTTCTTCGTGCTCCCGCTGGCCCTGGCGTACCTGATGACGCTGGAGTCCAGCGCGCTCACGCCGATGATCGTGGCGTCGGAGTACTTCAGCTTCGTGACCACGCTGTGCGTGGCGTTCGGGGCGGTGTTCGAGCTGCCGCTGGCGATCAGCGGGCTGACCGCGCTCGGCATCGTGAAACCGCAGTTCCTGAGCAAGTACCGCCGGCACGCGATCGTCGCCTGCTGGGTCGTGGCGGCGGTCGTCACGCCCGGCGACTTCCTGGGCACCACGTTGGCCCTCGCCATTCCGCTGTACCTGCTGTTCGAGGTGAGCGTGGTGCTGTCGTACGTCATCCACCGCCGCCGCGAGCGGCGCCACGCGGCGATCATGGCAGAAGGCCGGCGAGGGCGGAGCCCGCGCATGAAGCGGTGGTGGGTGGTGGCGGCGCTGGCGGCGTTGGCGGCCGCGCCGGCGCCGATGCGGGCGCAGGGCCGGCCGGTCCGCCCGGCGGGGCGGGGCGCGGGCGCCGACACGCGGGCCGGCCTGCCGGGCGACACCACGCGCCGCGACAGCGTAGGCGCCGCGCACTGGAGCCCCGCCGATTCGGTGATGAATGCCCTCATGGCACGCAAGGGCTACACGGTCACGCGCTACGAGGGCGCACATGCTCAGCTTCGACGCGCTCACCCAGGGTCTCGACCTCGCGGCCGCGGCCGCCAAGAGGGCGGTCGTGCAGCGCGGCGGACCAGACCGTGATCACCGACTCGACCATCCGCTACAATAGCCAGAGCGCGGCGTGACCGTGACCAGCCGCGACACGGCGGGCGCCCGGTACGTGATCGTGCCCGGGGGCGGGCAGGCGCCGATCTCCGGCACCACGACCGCCACGTACAACCTCGATGAACGGTCGGGGCGCATCAACGATGCGTCGTTGGCCGTGAACAACGGCGGCAACACCTGGTACGTGAATCCGAAGTCGTCAAGGTCGAAGCCGGCGACTCGACGCAAGAACATCCCGTCGCGCATCTACGGCACCAGCGCCAGCCTCACGTCGTGCGACGACAGCATCGCCCCCGATTACCATTTCGAAGTCGGCGAGGTGAAGCGGACCAAGAGCATGATGGTGGGCCGGCCCGCCGTGCTCTACATCGGCGACGTGCCCGTGATGTGGCTGCCCTTCTTCTTCCAGGACATCCGCTCCGGCCGCCGGAGCGGCATGCTCACCCCGCGGTTCGGCGTGGCCGACATCGTCCGCAACAGCCCCAGTACCGCCGCGACGTCGAAAACATCGGCTGGTACTGGGCGCTCAACAACTACATGGACGCCTCGGCCTGGTTCGACTGGCGCAGCAGCGTCGGCGGCTCGACGCTGGGCGACCCGGGGTGGATGCGGTTCAACGGCCAGTGGGCCTACCGCTGGCGGGACCGGTTCCTCAGCGGGCAGATGGCGGCCTCGTACACGTCCCAGCGCAACGGGCAGACGAACCTCGCGTTGAGCTGGTCGCACAGCGAGCAGTTCTCGCGCAACAGCTCGCTGACCCTGAACATGAACTACGTGACGAGCACGCAGCTCCAGCGCCAGAACACCTTCAATCCGTACGCCGCGCTGGCCACGATCTCGTCGTCGGTCAACTACCAGGACAAGCTCGGGCCCGTGCAGATCAGCATCGGCGGCACGCGCAAGCAGTACCCCGGCCGCACCCAGGTGGACCAGAGCTTCCCCACCTTCAGCGTCAGCACGACGCCCATCGAGATCGCGTCCTGGCTCACCTGGACGCCGGCCTTCCATTACTCTGCAAGCCAGAGCCTGCACATCGACCAGGCCGGGCTGTTCAGCCAGCGCTACGATACGACGGCACCGGCACTCTCGACTCCACGACCGTCAAGCGGAGCAGCTACACGAGCCAGACGAGCTTCGACACGCCGATCGAGATCTTCGGCTTCAGCCTCAAGAACTCGTTCACCATCAACGACCAGCAGAACATCTTTCCGCAGGAATACCTCGTCTATCCCGAACCCGAGCGACACGTCGATCCACTACCAGCGGGTGTTCGCCAGCACCTACCTGACGTCGATCGACTGGACCCCCACCTTCTCCCTGCCGTCGATCGGCCAGAACGCGCTCGGGTTGTCGCCGAGCCTCGGGTTCGCGAACGTCGACCCGGGCGCGTTCTGGGTGCGCAGCCAGTACACCGGCGGCCAGTTCGTGCCCCAGTCCAAGCGGCCCACGTTCGGGCTCGGCATCTCGCCCACGATCTACGGATTGCTGCCCGGGCTCGGGCCGTTCGCGCGGTTCCGCCATACGATCAGCCCCCAGATCAGCTTCACCTACGCGCCGGCGGCGTCGCTCAGCGACGCGTACCTCGCCGCCACCGGCCGCACGCGGGTGGGGTATCTCGGGTCGCTCGCCGAGAAGGCGGCCACGCTCACGCTGTCGCAGAACTTCGAGGGCAAGCTCAAGACGCCGGACGACACGCTCAACCCGAACGCGTCGACCAGCGCCCCGAAGATGAAGCTGATGTCGCTCAACTTCTCGCCGATCACCTACGATTTCGAACGGGCCGCGGCCACCCACAAGGCGCTCTCCGGCATCACGAATTCCAACTTCTCGTACAGCGTCGCTTCGGACCTCGTGCCGGGTCTTTCGGTGAACGTCGGGTATTCCCTGTTCCAGGGGAACCCGCTCAGCGACAGCGCCGTGTTCAAGCCGTTCCAGAACTCGGTGTCGGCCAACTTCACGGTGAGCCGGGAGCACAATCCGTTCGGGTTCCTGCTCGGCCTCGTGGGGTTGGCGCATGATTCGGCGGCCAAGCCGGCCGCGCCGCTGACCGGCGCGCAGCCGACGGCGGACCAGCAGTTCGCCAGCCAGGTGGCGTCCCAGCCGGTGGCCGGCCAGCAGGCGCGGAGCACGACGTACCTGCCGCCGGTGTCGCGGTCGTGGTCGGCGTCGTTCAGCTTCAGCTCCGCGCGCCAGCGTCCCCCCATCGGCGGCACCGTGATCAACGCCGATCCCTTGCTCTACTGCGCGCCGTTCAACACGCCGTCCAGCCCGTCGTACAACCCGGCGGCGTACGATCTGTGCGTGCAGCAGCAGAGCACCGCGCCCACGCTCGCCTCGCCCATTCCCAACACGGCGGCCGGCGGGCCCGTGTACCTGAATCCGCCCACGGCCTCGATCGGGAGCAGCATCCAGTTCCCGCTCACCGACAAATGGTCGGCGGCCTGGCGCACGACGTACGACATGGTCCATCACGAGTTCGCCAGCCAGGACATCCAGCTGGTGCGCGAGCTGCACGACTGGCGGGCGACGTTCTCGTTCACGCAGGCGCCGAACGGGAACTTCTCGTTCGGCTTCCAGATCGCCCTCATCGCCGAGCCCGACCTCAAGTTCAACTACAACCGCGGCACGTACCGGTCGACGGGCACGCCGTAGGCGGCCGCCCGGGCCTTGAATTGTGCCCCGCGGCCGGAGATGTTCCGGCCATGACGACCCCGCTGGTGCTCGACGGCAGTTCCCTTACCATCGCCGACGTGACGGCCGTGGCGCGCGGCCGGTCGCCGGTAGCGCTCGCGCCCGCGGCCCGGGCCCGCGTGGCCCGCACGCGCGCCGTGGTGGACGATCTCGTGCGGCGCAACGCCGTGGCCTACGGGATCACGACCGGGTTCGGCAAGCTGTCCGACGTCGCCATTCCGCCCGACCGGCTGGCCGAGTTGCAGGTGAACCTGGTGCGCAGCCATGCCGCCGGCGTGGGCGCGCTCCTCCCCGAGCGCGAGGTGCGGGCGATGATGCTGCTGCGCGCGAACGTCATCGCCAAGGGGCATTCGGGGGCGCGCCCCGAGCTGGTCGACCTCCTGCTGGCCATGCTCAACGCCGGCCTCTATCCGCCGGTGCCGGAGCAGGGCAGCGTCGGGGCGAGCGGCGATCTCGCGCCGCTGGCGCACCTGGCGCTGTCGCTGATCGGCGAGGGCGACCTGCGGCGCGGCGCCGAGCGCGGCCCGGCCGCGGCGATGCTCCACGCCGCCGGCCTCGCGCCGGTGGTGCTCGGGCCCAAGGAAGGGTTGACGCTGATCAACGGCACGCAGGCCCACACGGCGATCGCCGCGCTGGCGCTCGACGACGCGCGGCAACTCTGGGAGGCGGCGCACTGCGCCGGCGCGATGTCGCTGGAGGCGTTGCTCGGCACGCCGGCGGCGTTCGACGCGCGCATCCAGGCGGCGCGCGGCCAGCGGGGGCAGGCCACGTCGGCCGCCGTGCTGCGCGATCTGCTCGCCGAGAGCGAGATCCGCGAGTCCCACCGCACCGGCGACCCGCGGGTGCAGGATGCGTACGCGCTGCGCTGCATGCCGCAGGTGCACGGCCCGGTGCTCGACGCGATGGACTTTGCGCGGGATCTGGTGTCGCGCGAGCTCAACGCCGCCACCGACAATCCGCTGGTGTTCGACGACGGCACCCTGCTCAGCGGCGGCAACTTCCACGGCCAGGCGGTGGCGATGGCGCTCGACGTCCTGGCCATCGCGCTCACCAACCTCGCCACGATGTCGGAGCGGCGCACCGACCGGCTGGTGCATCCCGACCTCAACCAGGGACTGCCGCCCTTCCTCTCGCCCGACGCCGGCGTCCATTCCGGTTTCATGATGGCGCAGGTCACGGCCGCGGCCCTGGCCAGCGAGTGCAAGGTCCTGGCCCATCCGGCGAGCGTCGATACGATCCCCACCGACGGCAGCAAGGAGGATGTGGTGCCGATGGCGATGACGGCGGCCTGGAAGCTGCGCCGCATCGTGCAGAACGTGCGCCACGTGCTGGCCATCGAGCTGATGTGCGCCGCGCAAGGGCTGGACTATCGCGCCCCGCTGCGCCCGGGGCGCGGCGCCGCACGCGCCCACGCCGCCGTCCGCGCGCTCGTGGCGCCGCTGGCCGGCGACCGCGTGCTGGCCGGCGACATCGCCCGGCTCGCCGGCGCCATCGCCGACGGCCACTTTCCCGTCACCGCGAGCGGGTCATGACCCCGACGACGAGGCGTCCGCCACCGGCCGCCGCCGGCCCCCGCCCGGTGCGGGCGCCGCGCGGCCCGGCGCTCTCGTGCAAGGGGTGGCCGCAGGAAGCGGCCCTGCGCATGCTGATGAACAACCTCGATCCCGACGTCGCCGAGCGCCCCGACGACCTGGTCGTGTACGGCGGCACGGGCCGGGCGGCGCGCAGCTGGGAGGCGTTCGACGCCATCGTCGCCGCGCTGCGGGCGCTCGATCATGACGAGACACTGATCGTCCAGAGCGGCAAGCCCGTGGCGGTGTTCCGCACCCACCCCGGCGCCCCGCGCGTGCTGATCGCCAACGCCAATCTCGTGGGCCGCTGGGCCACCTGGGAACACTTCCGCGCGCTCGAACGCGCCGGCCTCACGATGTTCGGCCAGATGACCGCCGGCTCGTGGATCTACATCGGCTCGCAGGGCATCCTCCAGGGTACCTTCGAGACCTTCGGCGCCATGGCCCGCCGCCACTTCGCGGGCACCCTCGCCGGCCGGTTCGTGCTCTCCGCCGGCCTCGGCGGCATGGGCGGCGCCCAGCCGCTCGCCGCCACGATGCACGGCGCCGCGTTTCTCGGCATCGAGGTGGACGAAGCGCGCGTCGACAAGCGCATCGCCACCGGCTACTGCGACCGCAAGGCGCACACGCTCGACCGCGCGCTCGAACTGATCGGCGAGGCGAAGGCCGCCCATCGCCCCCTCTCCGTGGGCCTCGTGGGCAACGCCGCCGACTTCCTGCCCGAGCTCGTCCGGCGCGGGGTCACGCCCGACGCGCTCACCGACCAGACGAGCGCCCACGACACGCTCAACGGCTACGTCCCCGCCGGCCTGTCCGCTGGCCGAAGCCGCCGAGCTGCGGCGCGCCGATCCGGCCGGCTACGTGGCGCCGCGCCGAGGCGTCGATCGCCGTCCACGTGCGCGCCATGCTCGCCCTCCAGAAACGCGGCGCGGTGGCCTTCGATTACGGCAACAACATCCGGACCGTCGCGTGCGACCACGGCGTGGCGGACGCGTTCGACATCCCCGGATTCATCCCCGAGTACGTGCGCCCCCTGTTCTGCGAGGGCAAGGGCCCGTTCCGCTGGGTCGCGCTCTCCGGCGACCCGGCCGACATCCACCGAACGGACCGGCTGATCCTCGAACTGTTCCCGCACGACGAACAGCTGCGGCGGTGGATCACGCTGGCCGCCGAGCGCGTGCGCTTCCAGGGGCTGCCCGCGCGGATCTGCTGGCTGGGGCAGGGCGAACGCGCCCGGTTCGGCGTGGCGATCAACGACCTCGTGGCAAGCGGCGAGATCTCGGCGCCCATCGTCATCGGCCGCGACCACCTCGACACGGGAAGCGTGGCCTCGCCCTTCCGCGAAACGGAGCGGATGCTCGACGGCAGCGACGCCGTGGCCGACTGGCCGATTCTCAACGCCATGCTCAACGTGGCGAGCGGCGCCTCGTGGGTGTCGTTCCATCACGGCGGCGGCGTGGGCATCGGCAACTCGCTGCACGCCGGCCAGGTGATCGTGGCCGATGGCACGCCGGAGATGCGGCTGCGCCTCGAACGCGTGCTCACCAACGACCCGGGCATCGGCGTGGCCCGCCACGCCGACGCCGGCTACGAGGAGGCCGTGGTCACGGCGCGCCGCGAGGGCATTCGGTTGCCGATGCTCGAAGGGGACGGGTGAGGGGGGCAGCGTCGAAGCGGCCGATCACCGAAGGCCGTGAACCGGAAGCGGTCGCACGCCGTCCGCTCACGGCTCACCGCCTTCAGTCTGCAGTTCCCGCTCTTTCCCGTGATTGACCCGCTGGCCCGATGCTGACCGCCCGCTTCAAACCGTGGCACGTGCCCCTGTTCATCGGCAAGTACGCGTGGCTCGTCGCCCGCCGCATGCCGGTGCTCGTGCACTTCGAGGTCACGCTGCGGTGCAACGCGCGGTGCGGATTCTGCGACTACTGGAAGACGCATCCGGGCGCCCGCGACGTCGAGCTGCGGAGCTTCGCCGACGCCGCGCGCCATTTCGACCCGCTGATGATCACCTTCACCGGCGGCGAACCGCTGATGCGGCGCGACCTCGAGGAGCTGGTGCGCGCGGTGTCGGACGCCGTCCGGCTCAAGTACGTGGCCCTCATCACCCACGGCGCGATGCTCACCCCCGAGCGCGCCGCCGCCCTGTGGCGCGCCGGCGTGCACCAGTTCAACGTCTCGCTCGACTACCTCGACGAGCGCCACGACCGGGCCCGCGGCATCCCGGGGCTCGGAGCGCGCATCTTCGCCGCCATTCCCGGCATGCGGGCCCGCGGCATCGACAACATCCGCTTCAACACGGTCATCAAGCGTGACAACGTCGACCAGATCCTCCCCCTCGTGCAGCGGGCCCGGGAGCTGGGCGTGGGCGTCAACCTCAGCGTCTACACCGAGGCGAAGAACGGAAACGGCGCGCACGTGCTCGGCGGCGAGCAGGCCCAGGACCTCGACGCGCTGGTGGCCGAGCTGCTCGCCTTCAAGCGGGCCCACCGCGGCGTGATCACCAGTTCCGACTACTATCTGCGGCAGATTCCCCGCTATGTGCGCGGCGAACTGCGCGAGCCGTGCCGCTCGGGCATCCGCACCATTCACATCGACCCGGTGGGCCACGTGAAACGCTGCCCCGACTTTCCCACGAACTTTCACTGGCGCGAGTTCCGGCGGTACGAGCCCATCGCCTGCGGCGCCTGCTACTACGCCTGCCGTGGCGAGGCCCAGGCGCCCCTCGAGTGGTCGCGCGTGCAGGACGTGATGGGCTCCACGCGCGTCGGAGCGGGGACGTGAACCGGTTCCTCCTGGTCAACGCCTCGCAGGTGGTCACCTGCGCCGGGCCCGCCGCGGCCCGCCGCGGCGCGGAGATGGCCGGCGCGGC
>CAVSOM010000046.1:0-22636 GCA_963729495.1 uncultured Gemmatimonadaceae bacterium | reverse complement strand
GCGACGTGTTCACGATGGGCGCACGCCCCATCGCCCTGCTCAATTCGCTCCGCTTCGGGCGCCTCGACTCGGCCCGGGTGCGCTACCTGTTCAGCGGCGTCGTGAAGGGCATCGGCGACTACGGCAACTGCGTGGGCGTACCGACGGTCGCCGGCGAGGTCGTCTTCGATCCGGCCTACGACGGCAACCCGATCGTCAACGCGATGTGCGTGGGGCTGCTCCGCGAAACGGAGCTGATGCTCGCCGTGGCGCAGGGGGTGGGCAATCCGATCATCGCCGTGGGCGCGCGCACCGGGCGGGACGGCATCCACGGCGCGTCCTTCGCCTCGGAGGACCTGTCGGAGGCCAACGACGCCAAGCGCCCGCGCGTCCAGGTCGGTGACCCGTTCACCGAGAAGCTGCTCCTCGAAGCGAGTCTCGAGCTGATCCACAGCGGCCACATCGTCGCCATCCAGGACATGGGCGCCGCCGGCCTCACCTCGTCGTCGGCCGAGATGGCGGCCCGCGGCGACGTCGGGGTGACCATCGATGTCACGCGCGTGCCGGTGCGCGAACCGAACATGACGCCCTACGAGATCCTGCTCAGCGAATCGCAGGAGCGGATGCTCGTGGTGGCCCGCGCCGGCCACGAAGACGCGGTGCGCGCGATCCTCGAGAAGTGGGATCTCACGGCGGCGGTGATCGGCCGGGTCATAGCCGAACCGGTATACCGCGTGACCGAGGGCGACCGCGTGGTGGCCGAGTTCCCGGGCACGCGGCTCGTCACCGACTGCCCCACCTACACCCCCGAGGCCGTCGAGAACCCCGCCATCGCCGCCCTCCGCGGCCGCGACGTCGACGCCTTGCCGGCGCGCCCCGAGGAACGCGACCCGGCCTGGACCCTCCTCCAGCTCCTCGCCAGCCCGACCATCGCCAACAAGACGTGGGTGTACCGCCAGTACGATTCCACGGTGCGCACCAACACCGTGGTTGGCCCGGGGGGCGATGCCGCCGTGCTCCGCATTCGCGGCACCGACCGGGCGATCGCCGTGAAGACCGACGGCAACGGCCGCTACACGTACCTCGATCCCGCGCCAGGGCGCGCG
The DNA here is from genome assembly GCA_963729495.1 of uncultured Gemmatimonadaceae bacterium. Classification (GTDB taxonomy): domain Bacteria; phylum Gemmatimonadota; class Gemmatimonadetes; order Gemmatimonadales; family Gemmatimonadaceae; genus JAGWRI01. Next base: position 21,551 of record CAVSOM010000046.1, on the reverse strand, counting down.
CATCGCCGTGGCTGAAGCCGCGCGCAACGTCGCCTGCACCGGCGCTCGTCCCATGGCGATCACCAACAACCTCAACTTCGGCAACCCGCGCAAACCCGACATCTACTTCCAACTGCGGGAAGCGGTGGCGGGCATGGCCGAGGCGTGCGCCGCCCTGGGCACGCCGGTCACCGGCGGCAACGTCTCCCTCTACAACGAGACCCCGCGCGGCGCGATCTACCCCACCCCGGTCGTCGGCATGGTCGGGTGCATCGACACCCTGGCCCACATCACGCGCGCGTCGTTCGCCGAGGCCGGCGACCATGTCGTCCTGCTCGGCGAGCCCACCGCCTCGATCGGCGCCAGCGAGTACCTGCAGACCATCCACGGCGTGGTGGCCGGCGCGCCTCCGGCATGCGATCCCGCGGCGGAGCGGCGGCTCGTCGACGCGTTGCTCGACGCGATTGCGGCCGGCCACGTGCGCTCGGCCCACGACTGCGCCGACGGCGGGCTCGCCGTGGCGCTCGCCGAGTGCGCCATCATGGATCGCGAACGCCCGCTCGCGGCGCGCGTGGACCTCAACCACTGGGCCGGACTCACCCTCCGGGCCCTGCTGTTCGGCGAGGCCCAGGGGCGCGTGATCGTCTCCACGGCCCACGCCGATCGCGTGCTCGCGTGCGCCCGCCGGCACGGCGTGAGCGCCCGCGCCATCGGGGTCGTGCACGGGGGCCCCGACCTCGAGATCGCGGCCGGCGGCCACACCTTCGCCGTGTCCATCGCCCGGCTCGCCGACGCCTATTTTGAATCCATCCCCCGTCTCATGTCGCAGGCGGCCTCGGCCGTCTCCGATTCTCCCGTCACCACGGCGGTCTGAGTTCATGTGCGGCATCTTCGGCATTCGCGGCACTCCCGACGCGGCCCGGCTCACCCAGCTGGGCCTCTACTCCCTGCAGCATCGCGGACAGGAGTCGGTGGGCGTGGTCGTGCTCGACGCGCACGATCAGGGCCATCTGGTGCGGTCCATGGGCACGATGAACGAGACGATGGGGCACGAGCTGGACCAGTTGCGCGGCAACCTGGCGATCGGCCACACGCGCTACAGCACGTCGGGCTCGTCCACGATCGAGAACGCCCAGCCGATCTTCGTGCGCTCGCGCGGCGGCCACATCGCGCTCGCCCACAACGGCAACCTCGTGAACGCGGTCCAGGTCCGCGCCGAACTGGAGGCCGCGGGCTCCATCTTCTCCACCAACGCCGACTCGGAGGTGATCGTCCACCGGCTGGCCAGGTCCCAGGCGGCCACGCCGGCCGCGCGCATGGCCGAAGCCCTGACGGGGCTGGACGGCGCGTACAGCCTGGTGGCGGCGATCGGCGATACGCTCATCGCGGCGCGCGATCCGCGCGGGTGGCGCCCGCTGGTCATGGGCCGGCTCCACGGGGCCGTGGTGTTCGCCTCGGAGACCTGCGCGCTCGACATCGTGGGCGCAGTGGCCGAGCGGGAGGTGGCGCCGGGGGAGATCGTCGTGGTCGACGACGCCGGGGTGCGGGCCGTGCAGGCGCTGGAGCCGATGCCGCTGCGCCGCTGCGTATTCGAGTACGTGTATTTCGCGCGCCCCGACAGCCGCGTGTTCGGCGGGTCGGTGGACCGGGCCCGCCGCGAACTGGGCCGGCAACTGGCCCGGGAGCATCCGGCGCCCAGCGCCGACCTGGTGTTCAGCGTGCCCGACTCGTCCAACTCGGCCGCCCTCGGTTTCGCCGAAGTGAGCGGGCTGCCCTACGAGCTGGCGCTCATCCGCAACCACTACGTGGGCCGCACCTTCATCCAGCCCACGCAGGCCGGGCGCGACGCCAAGGTCAAGGTCAAATACAACCCGGTCCGCGAGGTGATCGCCGGCAAACGCGTCGTGATGGTGGACGACTCGATCGTGCGCGGCACGACCACGCGCGGCCTGGTGGCGATGATCCGCGCCGCCGGCGCCACGGAGGTGCACCTCCGCGTGAGCTCGGCGCCGATCATCGGTCCGTGCTACTACGGCATCGACACGCCGAGCCGCCGCGAGTTGATCGCCGCCAACCTGTCGCAGGCCGAGATCGCCCGGCAACTGGGCGTGGACTCGCTGGGCTATCTGTCGCGCGACGGCATGCTGCGCGCCGTGCCCGGCGGGCCGGAGGGATTCTGCGACGCGTGCTTCACAGGCAACTACCCCACGCCGGCCCCGCTGGACGCGCGCGGCGACTGACCGCGGCGGGGCGAAACGCGGCAGGCGTTCCAGGCGTCATGGAAGGGTACGCCGCCGCGCCGAGCGCGGCGGCGCCCGCTACACTCCCCTCGTCCGAGGGTGGTATATTTCTGCCTTCATGCCGATCCTGACCCTCGCCGGCCGCACGCTGCGCGCCGTCCGGCATCCGGCCATGCCGCAACTGCCCGTTCAGCCCGAGGTCCGGGATGACCGGACGTATCGCATCGCGCTCGTCACGGAGTACTACTACCCGCACCTGGGCGGCGTCTGCGAGCACGTGCACTTCTTTGCCCGCGAAGCGCGGCGGCGCGGCCACCACGTGGACATCATCACGTCCCACATTCCGGGCGCCGAGGAACAGCCCCACGTCATTCGCATCGGGCGCAGCCAGCCCGTGCAGGCCAACGGATCGCAGGCCCGGATCACCCTCGGCCTTGGCCTGCGCCGCCGCATGCGGCGCGTGCTCCGCGAGGGACGGTACGACATCGTCCACGTCCACTCGCCCCTCACCCCCGTGCTCCCCATGCTCGCCATCGACGAGGCGGACTGCCCCGTGGTCGGCACCTTCCATACGTATTTCGAACGCTCCAACGGCTACGCGCTGTTCAATCGCTATTTCCAGCGGCGGCTCGACCGCCTGAGCGCGGCGATCGCCGTCTCGCATTCCACCACCGTGGCGCTCGACCGGTACTTCTCGGCCGATTGGCGGATCATCCCCAACGGCATCGACGTCGACGTATTCACCCCGGACGCGCCGCGGCCGAGCGAGATCCACGCCGACGTGCCGTCGATCCTGTTCCTCGGCCGCTTCGACCCGCGCAACGGACTCGACACGCTCATCGACGCCTTCCGCCGGGTCAAGGCGCGCGGCCGCCGGGCGCAGCTGGTCGTGGTGGGCGACGGCCCGCTCCGCGATCACTACCGCGCCCTCGCCGGAGGCGACCCCGACATCACGTTCGTGGGCGCCGTGCTCGAGGGTCGCCCGCGCTACTATGCCAACTGCTCGATGTACGCCTGCCCCACCACCAAGGCGTCGTTCGGCATCACGCTGCTCGAGTCGATGGCCTGCGAGACGCCGATCGTCTGCTCCGACATCCTCGGGTTCCGGGACGTCGTGAGCACGGGCGCGAGGCGCTGATGGTGCCGTGCGGCGACCGCGACGCGCTGGCGGGCGCCATCGTCCGACTGATCGACGATCCCGCGCTGCGCGACGCGCCTCGGCAAGCGCGGGCGCGAGGAGTCGCTGGCGTACGGCTGGGATCGGGTGACCGGCCAGGTGCTCGACGTCTACCGCTCCATTCTCGGACACGTCGCCGTCGTTCCATGAACGAGTCCGGCTGCGCTCGGGGGCGCCGCGCTCCTCGTCGGGACTGGCCGCGCACGGCGCCTTCTACCGGAACAGCCCCCTGTTCGGTCCCGTGCTCGGCCGCCTCCCCACGCGCGAGCGCGTCGTGGCGCTGACGTTCGACGACGGACCGAACCCCGACGCCACGCCGCGGATTCTCGACGCGCTTGCCGCCGCCGACGCGCGCGCCACCTTCTTCATCCTCGGACGCCACGCGGAACGGTGGCCGGCGCTCGTGCGGCGCGTGCACGCCGAAGGGCACGCGATCGGCAACCACGGGTACTACCACCGCAAGCTGCACTTCAAGAGCCCGGCGTACGTGCGCGACGATCTCACGCGCGGAGCCGACGCCATTGCCCATGCGTGCGGCGAGCGCCCGGCGCTGTTCCGCGCCCCGCACGGCTTTCGCAGCCCCTGGGTGAACGCCGTCGCCCGCTCGCTGGGAGAGCGTGTCGTCGGGTGGACGCTCGGCGTGTGGGATTCCGACCGTCCCGGCGCCGACGCGATCGCGCGGCGCACGCTCGATGGCGCCCGCCCCGGCGTCATCCTCCTGCTGCACGACGGCGACGGCTACGACGCGGACGGCGATCGCCGGCAGACCGCCGAGGCCGTGCCCGTCGTTGCTCGCCGGCCTTGCCGCCCGCGGATATCGCGTCGTGCCGGTGCCCGCCGCGTGAAACATCAACTCACCCGCGTCCTGCGGCTCGCGATGTGGGTGGCCGTGGCGGCCTTCCTGGTGCTGTTCGCCACGCCGCGTCCAGTGGGCACTCGACCTGGCACGCCTTCCGGTCGGCGTCGCCCAGCCTGCTGCTGCTCGCGGCCGCCGTGAACCTGGTTTCGCTGGCGCTCAAGGGCGTGCGCTGGTGGATCTTCCTGCGCCCCGTGGGCGCCGACTCGCTCTGGCTGGCCATGCGCGCCACCTTCGCCGGCGCAGGACTGAACAATGTGCTCGTCGCCAATGGCGGCGAAGCGGCGCGCGTGATCTTCGTCGCGCGTGCGTCGCGGGTGCCCAGCGCGAAGATCCTCGCCACGTTCGCCCTCGAGCGGCTGTTCGAGTTGAGCGGCTACGTGCTGATGCTCGTGCTCGGCATCTGGCTGCTCCCGCTGCCCGGCCACATCGCGGTGCTCCGCCCGTTCGCGATCACGGCGCTCGCCGTGCTCGGGTTCTTCGTGCTCTTCCTGCTCAGCCGCGAGAAGACCGAGGAACGCGTGACCGACGAGACCGACTGGCGCGGCAAGCTCCGGGCGTACGCGCGCCGATTCGCGCACACGCTGGCCAGCGTGTCCACCGTCCCGCGGTTCGCGGCGGCGATGGCTCTGTCCATCGGCGCCTGGGCGCTGCAGATCGCCACCTACCAGTTGACGGCGCAGGCCGTGCATTTCCCGATCACGTTCACCGGGCTCCGTTGCCTGCCTGCTCGCCGTGAACGTCGGCTTCGCCATCCGCTCCACGCCCGGGAACGTCGGCGTGTTCGAGGTGCTGTACGCGCTCACCGCCGCCGCGCTGGGATTCGATCGAATGCCGCCGTCGCCGTGGCTTTCCTCATCCAGGCGCAGCAGATCCTGCCCGTCACCGCCATCGGCGTCCTGATGGCGCCGGAGTTCCTCCGCCGGCGCCGGCAGCTGCGGGCGAGCCGCCCCGCGCGGCCGGCGTGGCTGTCAACCCGCTCGACCTGCCGGCCGACCAGTACGAGTAGCGGCGCGCCGGTTCGAGCGCGCACGTCAAGAACTCGCGAAGGCAATGTTGGCCGCGCCGCGCCGGCGGTGGATCATTTCCACCGTCCGCGGGGAAGAAGGAGAGGATGTCTACGCGTCTCCGTCTCTCGGTCGTGTTGCGCCTGCTCGCGCTCGGCGGCGCCGTGGCGTGTGTCGCGTCCTGCGGCTCCAGCGCGCTGGCCACCGAGGCCGCCGTCGGTGCCGGGGGCGGATCCGGATCGATCGTCGTATACGGCCTGACCACGTCCAGCTCGGCAGGCGCCGTCGCCGCCGGTCTCACGGTCACGGCGGAGGACAGCGCGTGCTCGGGGATCAGCTACGGGAGCGCCACCGGCACGTCGTCTTCCAGCGGCCTGTATCGCATTGCCGTCACCAGTTCGTCGGTGCACGCCGGGTGCGTGGTGGTCACCGGAGCCGTCCCCGGCAGTGGCAACGTCGTGAGCGTCCAGACCCCTGACCTGTCGTTCGCCGGCGGCGACAGCGTGCAGGTGAACCTCACGTTGCCGTAGCCTCCGACAAACGCACAACGGCGTCCATTGCTGGGCGCCGTTGGACGGTTCGGGGCTTCGTGTTCAGTGGAGGCGCGGGGAATCGAACCCCGGTCCGAGAATAGATCCACCACAGCGTCTACGTGCGTAGTTCACCGATTGGTGTTTCCGACGGCTGGCCGGTGAACCGCCCACCGCCGGATGAGCCCTCTAGAATCTCGTCGGCGTGCCGAGAGCGTACCCGCCGACCATCCCGGATTTGCGATACTCCGGAAGCCGCCCCGGGAGGGCTTCTTCAGGAGCACTCGGCGCAACCGAAGTTACGCAGCGAGGGCCAAGTTGTTGTTGGCAGTTGAAAATTTCCCGAGTGTTTTACCAGGAACCCGAGGACCTGGGCACGCGGCCACGGCTTCACTTACCCCGTCGAAGCCTGTCGCCCCCGAACTACGGAACAAGATAACCGAACGCCACCAGCGGTGAACTCACCGCACTCAGCGAATGGTAACGTCATTAATCTACTACATGATGTCACACAACACAAGCCTAACCAGCTTCTTGCGATACGGCAACTGCCCGAACACAATTTCTCCCCGCTTTCTTGGCCTCGTACAGCGCGCGGTCGGCCGCTCGGAATAGACCCTCCCGCACCGATACCGCGTCCGGATACGACGCCACACCCAGCGACACCGTCACCGCGATCTCCTCGCCCTTGAACTTCACCGGCTTCACCTCCACGGCGTGGCGCAGCCGGTCCGCCAGGTCCGCCGCGCCGGCCAGCGACGTCTGGGGGAGCAGAATGGCGATCTCCTCCCCCCCGTAGCGCGCGCAGACGTCCACGGTCCGCACCCCCTCCGACAGCTTCCGCGCCACCCGCCGCAGCACCTCGTCCCCCGCATCGTGCCCCCAGGTGTCGTTGATCACCTTGAAATGGTCGAGGTCGGCCAGGATCAGGGCCAGTGGCTGGCCGAACCGGTCGCTCTCGTTGAGCAGGCGCTTGAGGTGCTCGTCGAATGCGCGCCGGTTCACCAATCCGGTGAGCGCGTCGGTGCTGGCCCGCTTGTTCACCTCGTCGATCTCCCAGGCCACCTCCAACGACGTGGCCGCCCACGCCCCGAGGTCGCCCAGGTTGTGGATCTCGTCGTGGGTGATCCGCGCCGGCTCCGGTGACGCGACGACCAGGGCCCCGATCACCCGATCGTCGCGCTTCAGCGGTACGACGCCCACCGAGCCCTCGGGCCACCCCCCGTCGCCGTCGTACAGCAGCGGCACCCCGGGGTCGATCTGGGTGGTATCCTCGAAGAACATCACCAGCCCCGACCGGCAGGCGGTGGCGACGAGCGTATCCGGGTCGAGCGGGTAGGGCGCGCTCCGCCTGAACCCGGGCGTGGAGTAGCGCAGCGCGCCCTTCTCCACGTCGCTCCGCCACCGCACCAGTCCGGCCACGTTCGCCGACGACACTTCGAGCGCGGTCTCGCAGATCGACATCGCCAGCTTGTCCTGCGTCGTGTTGGTCTGGATCTGCCGCACGGCTGCCAGCAACGCACGGCTCTGCCGCATCTGGCGGGCGAATTCGCGGCGCGATTCGCTGAGCGACAGCAGCCGCAGCACCTGGGCGGCGTATCGGGGCAGCCACTCCTTGGCCTGGCGGCGTGACAGGGGCAGTCCCGCCGAATGACTCACCGTGAGCACCCCCACGAGGAGCGCGGCGTCCACCACCGGTGCCGCGCCCAGCGTGGGAGGCGCGGGCCCCTCGTTGCCGTCGAACACCACCAGCCGCCCCTCGGCCGACCACCGGGCCAGCGGCCCCCACTCGGCGAGTCGGAAGTGCTGCGGGCGCACGGCGCCGCCGGACGACCAGGCGGCCGGCGTCAGCGCATCGCGGTCCTCGTTCCAGCGCCAGAGCACCGCTTCCTCGGCGCCGCAGGCATCGCGAATGTCGATCAACTCGGCGATGAGATGGGCCGTGTCCAGCTCCAGCTCCCGGTCGTCGTTCGTCTTCTCGACGGCGCTGCGCAGATCGGTCACCGGCCCCGTGGGCGACAGTTGACGGCGCCGGCGCGCGGTGCCGGCCAGCAGGTCGCGTACGGGCTCCGTGGGCGCCGGCGGCGCCCCGGCGCCGCCCGCCGACGCGGCCCGGCGCACGCGCCGGTACAGCGCGACGCTCGCCACCAGCGCCGCCGCGGCTCCACCGAGCGCCAACCAGCCCGTGATCGTCATGGTCCGCCGGTCGCTCTCACTGGTCGAGGGGTCTACGCGTGCGTGATACGGCTGGCCGCCGCCGCGGCTCCGAACCCATTGTCGATGTTCACCACCGTGACGCCCGCCGCGCAACTGTTCAACATCGTGAGCAACGGCGCGAGACCACCGAACGCCGCGCCGTAGCCCACGCTCGTCGGCACGGCGATCACGGGGGTCGCCACCATCCCGCCCACGACCGACGGCAGCGCGCCGTCCATGCCCGCCACCACGATGATCACGGCCGCCGCCAGCAGCTCGTCGCGGCGGGCGAGCAAACGGTGGAGCCCCGCCACGCCGACGTCGGTGATCCGCACCACCGCGTTTCCGAGCGCCGACGCCGTGGCCGCGGCCTCCTCGGCCACCGGCAAGTCGCTCGTGCCGGCCGTGACCACGCACACGGTGCCGCGCCCCGCCTCGGGGGGCACGCGCCCCGCCAGGTACGCCGTCCGCGCCACGCCGTTGAGCTCGATGGCCGGAAACGCCACCCGCAGCGCCTCGGCCGCCTCGGCGCTCACCCGCGTGGCCAGCACGCCGTCGCCGCGCTCGGCGATGTGCTCGGCGATCTGCACGATCTGGTCGGGCGTCTTCCCCTGGCCGAAGATCACCTCGGGGTAGCCGTGCCGGAGCGACCGATGGTGGTCCACCGTGGAATGCCCCAGGCTTTCGAACGGCTCGAACGCCAGCACGTCGATCGCTTCGTTCACGGCCACGGTGCCATCCGCGACGCGCGCCAGCAGTTCGCGGACGCGCGCGCGGTTCATGCGTCCACGGGCTCCAACTCCGGGGTCTCGACCGCGGGCTCCGGCTCGGCGCCGAGGGCGCGCCCGCGCAGGTAGTCGTCGAAGATCCGGGCGATGTCGGCGTATGCGTTCACGGCATGGAGCTTCTTGCGCAATTCGGCCGAGCCGGGCAGCCCGCGCGCGTACCACCCGAGGTGCTTGCGGAACTCGATCGCCGCGCCGCGCCGGTCCGGCTCATACGCCGCGGCCATGGCCGCGTGCGCCAGCGCGATGCGGAACCGCTCCTCCACGGGCGGCGTGGGGCGCATGGGGCGGCCGTCGAGCAGGTCGCGTGTCTGGTCGAAAATCCACGGCTGGCCGAACGAACCGCGCGCGATCATCACGCCGGCGCATCCCGTTTCGCGGTGCATGCGCGCGGCGTCGGCGGGGGTCTTGATGTCGCCGTTGCCGAGCACCGGGATGTCGAGCGCCTGCACCACCGCGGCGATCTCGTCCCAGTGCGCCGCTCCCGCGTACATCTGGGCGCGCGTGCGCGGGTGCAGCGCCAGCACCCGCGCGCCCGCGTCCTGGCACCGGAGCGCGATCGCCACCGGGTCGCGCATCTCCTCGCTCCAGCCGCTGCGGATCTTGGCGGTCACCGGCAGGTGGGTGCTGGCGGCCACGGCGCGGATCACGTCCTGCACCAGGTTCAGGTCCTTGAGGCACCCCGACCCGCCGTTGCGGCGCACGACCTTCTTGACCGGGCAGCCGAAGTTGATGTCCACGAAGTCCGGTTGGAACACGTCGGTGACGAAGGCCGCGGCCTCGCCCATGGCCGTCGGTTCGGCGCCGAAGATCTGGACGCCGATCGGGTGTTCGTCGGGCCCGAACCGGAGCTTGTCGATCGTGGCCGGATTCTCGCGGCGGATGCCCTCGGCCGAGAGGAATTCGGTGACCACGACGTCGGCGCCAAAGCGGCGGCAGAGACGCCGAAAGGGCGACTCCGACACGCCGGCCATGGGGGCCAGGTAGAGCGGGACCCGGGCGGAAACCGGGAACGGGAACGAGGGCATCGGACGCAAGCTAACGGCGGCCGGAAACGCGTGCAACGACGTGAATTGACACCGCTTCGGCGTCGCCGTTAACTTCTTCACTTCACGACGTTTCGCATGCATCCGGCGCATCGGCGCCGACGCTCTTACCGTGTGGGGACCGGGGTCGATGGAACTGCGCGAATTCTTTAGCGAAGACGCGATCAAGCTGGAAATCGAAGGCACCACCAAGGACGACGTGCTCAAGGAGCTGATCGGACTCCTCAAGCTCGACGAGAAGTCCGACGGCATGCTCTTCAAGATGCTCAAGCGCCGAGAGAACCTCGGCTCCACGGGAATCGGCCGCGGCATCGCCATTCCGCACTGCCGCTCGCTGGTCGTCAACAAGCTGCGGGTGGCCTTCGGCCGCAAGCGCGAGGGGCTGGACTTCAAGGCGATCGACGAGAAGCCGGTTCATTTCTTCTTTCTGATCGTGGCGCCGCCGCTCGAGGTCTCGAATCAGTACCTGCCGGTGCTGGGCAAGATCGCCCAGTTCAGCAAGGAGGCCGACGTGCCCGGCCGGCTGATGGAGATCACCGAGCCCAAGCAGTTCCTGGCGCTGCTCGAGGAGAAGGGCGTCTAGCTCCGAAGTGGGCGATGCTAGCGCAACGTCCGCGGCAGCATCGCCCACATGATGAGCCCGACGGCTACGACGAGGCACACCGCGTAGCCCACGCCGACGAGCGTGGTCCTCCACCGCGCCGCTCGCGTGCTCACGCCATACGCCAGCCGCACGCCGGCCACGAGGTTCCAGCTCAGATAGATCAGCCCGCCCACCGAGCACAAGAAGCCCAGCAGCCAGGAGCCGATGAAGCTCTCCAGGGCGAGGGCGGTGAGCAGGGCGAACAGCGCGGCGTGGCTCTCCAGCGCGTACGTCCAGCTGCCGGCGAAACCGGGCATCACGCCCCGGAACGCGAGCTGCATGAGCGCGGCGAACAGGGGGATCAGGGCCAGGAACGCCAGCGGGATCGCGAACGCGAATGCGCGCTCGAACGGCGCCGGGTCGCACAGCGCGCGGCCGGCGAGCGCCAGGGCACGGCTCTCGCCCGCCGACACGTCCACCGCCGCGCCGGCGCCACCCAGCAGCGAGGAGATGTCGATCGACTGGCCACCGGACGAGGCGCAAACGCTCGCGACTTCCGGATCGAGCACCGAGGGGCCGCGCGTCTGGACGTAGACCAGCGCCAGGTACGCCGCCGCGAACAGCAGGAGCAGCCCGCCAAGCGGCGTGAACCGAGCTCCCTGCCCGCCGAGCCGGGCCCGGGTGAGCGCGCCCGGATGCGCAACGAGGAGGCGCAGGCTGTCCACCACGCCGCCGGGCGACTCGGGAAGTGGCGCGGGCGCGGTCACGACGCGGAGCCCGCCGCGATCATTCCCACTCGATGGTGGCCGGCGGCTTGGAACTCACGTCGTAGGCCACGCGATTCACGCCACGCACCTCGTTGATGATGCGGCTGGAGATGCGGGCCAGCACGTCGTGCGGAAACGGGTACCAGTCGGCGGTCATGCCGTCGGTGCTGGTCACCGCGCGGAGCGCCACCACATTCTCGTAGGTGCGGAAGTCGCCCATCACGCCGACGCTGCGAATGGGGAGCAGCACGGCGAACGCCTGCCAGATCTCGTCGTACAGCCCGGCGGCGCGGATCTCCTCCAGGTAGATGGCGTCGGCCCGGCGCAGCACGTCGAGCGCCGGTTCGGTGACCGGCCCGAGCACGCGAATGCCGAGGCCGGGCCCGGGGAACGGATGGCGCCCCACCATCTCCTCGGGCAGCCCCAGCTCCCGCCCCACGTGGCGCACCTCGTCCTTGAACAGTTCGCGCAGGGGTTCGATGAGCGCGAACGGCATGTCCGGCCGGAGCCCGCCCACGTTGTGGTGCGTCTTGATGGTCACCGACGGGCCGCCCCTGGGCGACGCCGACTCGATCACGTCGGGGTAGAGCGTGCCCTGCACCAGGAATTCGGCGCCGCGCGCGTGCACGTGGGTGGCGTCCTCGAACACGTCGATGAACGTGTGCCCGATGATCGTCCGCTTTCGCTCCGGGTCCTCGACGCCGGCGAGCGCGTCGAGAAAGCGCCGCGACGCGTCCACGGTCACGAGATCGATGGCCATCTGCGAGCGGAAGGTGCGCTCCACCTGCTCGCGCTCGTGCTGCCGCAGCAGTCCGGTATCCACGAACACGCAGGTCAGCCGGTCGCCGATCGCCCGGTGCACGAGCGCCGCGGCCACGGCGGAGTCCACGCCGCCGGAGAGCCCGCAGATGACGCGCGCGCCGCCCACCAGCGCGCGCACCCGGGCCACCTCCTCCTCGATGAACGCCCCCGGGGTCCACGACGGCTCGGCGTGGCAGATCTCGAACAGGAAGTTGGCGATGACGTCGGTGCCGCGCGCGGTGTGGGCCACCTCGGGGTGGAACTGCACGCCGAACAGCGGCCGCGCGACGTGGCGGTAGGCGGCGATCGGCGAATTGGCGGTGCGGGCGACGGCTACGAACCCCGCGGGCAGCGCCGTGACCTGGTCGCCGTGGCTCATCCACGCGGCGAACGAATCGGCGCGGGCGAATCCGTCGAAGAGGCCGGTGTCGTCGAGCACCGACACGTCGGCCCGCCCGTATTCGCGGTGCGGGGCGCGGGTCACCTCGCCGCCGGCCACGTGGGCGATCAGGTTCATGCCGTAGCACACGCCAAGCACGGGGGCGATGTCGAGCACCGCGGGGTCGAGCGTCGGGGCGCCGGCGTCGTACACCGAGTTGGGGCCGCCGCTCAGGATGATGCCCGTGGGCTGCCAGTCGCGAATCCACTCGGCGGTGCGCGTGGGCGGGTGGATCTCCGAGTACACGCGCGCCTCGCGCACGCGCCGGGCGATGAGCTGCGTGTACTGCGAACCGTAGTCGACGATCAGGATGCGGGAGGGCACGAGGCGCGGGGTCGGGGCGAAGGGCGAGCGGACTTACCGCTTCCACTCGGCGGGGTCGAGGGACAGGAACTCCACGTGCTTGCTGTCGAGGTCGAGGATGGCGGCCTGCGGCGTGCCGTGCAGCCAGCCGCACGACTCGCCCGGATTGAGGATGAGGGTGTCGCCGCGCATCTTCATTTCCTGCTGATGGGTGGATCCGTGCAGCACCACCGTGTGCGCCTCGAGCGACCGCCGCTGGACGTCGCCGATGTCGTGCACGATGAGCAGCCGTTGGCCGCCCACGTCGAAGCTGTGCGGCGATTCGAACAGTTCGAGGCCGAGCCCGGCACCGGCGCGGGTGCGCAGGCCTTCGGGGTCGCCGTCGTTGCGGCCGAACACGCCGGCCAGCGTCACCTGCGCCTCCTCGAACGGCTTGAGGACGAACGGCGAGCAGAAATCGCCGGCGTGGAGCACCATGCTCACCCCGCCCGCCTGCATCTGGCGGAGCAGTTCCGCCACGGCGGGCACGCGGTCGTGGGAATCCGCCATCACGCCTACGCGCATCACGGCCTCCAGGCTGGGTGGTCCACTTCGCGCCGCACCAGATCGTCGTACGACTCCCGGGCCGTGACGACGGCGAACCGGTCGCCGTCCACGAGCACCTCGGCCGGCCGGCGCCGGCTGTTGTAGTTGGACGCCATCACCGAGCCGTAGGCGCCGGCGTCGAACACGGCGAGCAGATCGCCCGGCGCCGGATCGTCCATCGCGCGGTCGAGAGCCAGAAAATCCCCCGTCTCGCACACCGGCCCCACCACGTCGAGCACGCCCCGCCCCGCCGCCGCCTCCACCATCTCGATCCGGTGATATGCGTTATAGTATGACGGCCGCATCAGGTCGGTCATCCCCGCATCGACCACCACGTACTCCCGCCCCCCGCTATGCTTGCGGTAGAGCACGCGCGTGAGGAGCACGCCCGCGTTGCCGACGATGAACCGGCCCGGCTCCACGAGCAGCTCCAGCCCCGTGGCGCGCGCCACGGGCAGCACGGCCGCCGCGAAGTCATCGAGGTCGATCGCCGGCTCGTCGCCGTAGCGCACGCTCAGGCCGCCGCCCACGTCGAGGTGGCGCAGCGTGTCCACGCCCGCCCGTCGCACCGCCGCGCACAGCTCGGCCAGCCGCGCCGCGCCGGCGCGGTACGGCTCCACGTGCGTGAGCATCGAGCCGAGATGCATGTCGAATCCGGCCAGCGTCACCCGCGGCAGCGCGGCGGCCACCAGCGCCACGTGCAGCGCGTCGTCCAACGGCACGCCGAACTTGTGCCCGCGCTCCCCCGTCTTGATGTAGTGGTGCGCGGCCTCCACCGTCACTTCGGGATTCACGCGGATCGACACGCGCGCGTCCACGCCCAGCTCCCGCGCCAGCCGGCCGATGGCGCGCACCTCGGCCTCGGATTCGGCGTTGATGAGGGCGACGTCCGCGGCCAGGGCCTCGCGCAGCTCGTCGTCGGTCTTCCCCACCCCGCCGAAGATGATGGCGCCGCCGGCGAACCCGGCGCGCAACGCCCGGTGCAACTCGCCCCCCGAGACCACGTCCACTCCGCTCCCCAACTCGCGCAGCACGCGGAGCAGCGCGCCGTTGGAGTTGGCCTTGAGCGTGTAGTGCACACGGTGCGGCACCGGGGCGAGCGCGGCGTCGAGCGCGCGGTAGCGCTCGCGCACCAGACCCGCGCTGTACACGAAGGCCGGCGTGCCGGCCGCCTCCGCGATCCGTGCCAGGGGCACGTCCTCGGCGCGGATCGCGCCGCCCACGCGCGGGAATCCGGCCGTCAGTACGCCTTCGCCCATACCGCCTCGGCGCTGGCCGGACGCCCGCACCGGAGACAGGTCGTCGGCGCGTCGGCCGATCGGAATTCCTCGTCGGGGAGCACGCGGATCGTCGCCTTCGTCTCCGCCTTGATCTCCGCCTCGCAGGCGGCGCCGCCGCACCATCCGGCGTACACGAACGCGCCCTCGCCGTCCATCAATTCGCGGAACCGGCCGTACGTGATGGGTTCGCGCACGCTGTGCTGCTCGCGGCGCTCGCGGGCGGCGATCAGCATGTCGGCCTGAATGCGCGACAGCAGTTCGGCCACGTCCTCGCCGAGCGTGTCGAGCGCGGCCGGCCGCTTCTCCTTCGTGTCGCGCCGCACGAGGACCACCTGCTGCTTGTCCAGGTCGCGGGGGCCGATCTCCATCCGCACGGGGACGCCGCGCAGCTCCCACTCGTAGTATTTGGCGCCCGGCTTGACGCCCTCGCGGGCGTCGATGTGCACCCGCAGGCGCCCCGGCTCGCGCCGCTCCCACGCCCCGAAGCCGTCCACGATCCGGGCCGCCGCTTCGAGCACCCGCGCGCGCTCGTCGTCCGTCTTGTAGATGGGCACGATCACGATCTCGATCGGGGCCAGGAGCGGCGGCACGCGCAGACCGACGTCGTCGCTGTGCGTCATCACCAGCCCGCCCACGAGGCGCGTCGACACGCCCCAGCTCGTGTTCCAGGCGTACTCGATGCCCCCCGACTCCGCCTGGAACTTGAGGTCGAACACCTTGGCGAAGTTCTGCCCCAGGTTGTGCGTGGTCCCGGCCTGCAGCGCCTTGTTGTCCTGCATCATCGCCTCGCACGAATACGTGCGCAGGGCGCCCGCGAACCGCTCCGAGTCGGTCTTGAGCCCGGTGATCACGGGCATCGCCATCCAGCCTTCCATGAAGTCGCGGTACACGCCCAGCATCCGGCGCGTCTCGGCTTCGGCCTCGTCGTGCGTGGCGTGCGCCGTGTGCCCCTCCTGCCACAGGAACTCCAGCGTGCGCAGGAACAGCCGCGTACGCATCTCCCACCGCACCACGTTCGCCCACTGGTTGATCAGCAGAGGCAGGTCGCGGTAGCTCTGCACCCACTTGGCGAACATCGCGTAGATGATCGTTTCCGACGTCGGCCGGACGATGAGCGGCTCCTCGAGCTGCTTGCCGCCGCCGTGCGTGACCACCGCGGTCTCCGGGGCGAACCCCTCGACGTGCGCGGCCTCGCGCTCCAGGAAGCTCTTGGGAATGAACAGCGGGAAGTACGCGTTCTGGTGCCCGGTCGCCTTGAACATGTCGTCCAGGGCCCGTTGCATGCGCTCCCAGATCCCGTAGCCGTTGGGGCGGATGACCATGCAGCCGCGCACCGGCGAGTAGTCGGCCAGCTCGGACTTGAGCACCACCTCGTTGTACCACGCGCTGAAATCCTCGGCGCGGGTGGTCAACTTCTTGTCGTCAGCCATGCGTGGGTTGCGGAAAGGGGGACCGGCTCACACCAGCCGACCATCGGTCAATCTAACGGTTCGCTCCTCGCCCGAGACGAGGGACTTGAGGATCAGCGTGTGATCCTCGCGCACGATCACCGCGTTGGGCGCGCCGGCCGACGCGGCCGCCTTGAGCTGCCGCCCGAGCTGCTGCACCCGGAGCGCGTACTCCACGCTCGCCCCGCCGCGCCGCAGCGCCTGCGCCACCCGCATCGCCTCGCCCACCTGCGCGGGGGCGCCGTAGGCCACCCAGTAGTCCGGCGCCGTCGACTCGGCCCGCATCAGCCCGCGCGCGCGGAGCAGTTCGCCAAGCACCACGTCGCCCATGCCGAACCCCAGGGCCGGCAGGTCCACTCCGCCCACCGACTGCAGCAGCGTGTCGTAGCGGCCCCCGCCGCAGATGGCCCGGAATTCACCGTGCGCGTCGAACAGCTCGAACACGATGCCGGTGTAGTAGGCCAGGCCGCGCACGATCTTGAGGTCGAGCTCCACCCACTCGCCGAGGCCCAGCGCGGCCAGGTAGCCGAAGTACCGCTCCAGTTCCGCCAGCCGTTCGGCGACGGCGGGCGTCCGAGCCGTATTCGGTGCGCAGGCCGTCGAGCGACACCCGCCCGGTGAGTCCGATGCAGCGCGCTCCACGGCGCCCTCGGCGAGTCCGAGACCGCGCCAGCTTCTCGCGCGAGACCTCCACGCGGCTGCCGCTCGATCTTGTCGATCACCGCGAACACGCCCGTGGCGCGCCCCTCGTCCACGCCGAGCGCGGCCAGCAGGCCGCGCAGCAGCCGGCGGTCGGAGACGCGCGCCCGCACGTCGGTCTGCGCCAGGCCCGCGGTGCGCGCGATCTCGATCGCCACGGCCAGCAGCTCGGCGTCGGCCGTCACGTCGGCGCTCGCCCACGATGTCCACGTTGAGCTGGAAGTGCTCGCGCAACCGCCCCTTCTGCTGCCGCTCGTAGCGGAACAGCTGCGGCACGCTGAACCAGCGCACCGGCTTGCGCAGCGCGTTGGCCTTGGCCGCCACCATGCGCGCCAGCGTCGGCGTCATCTCGGGGCGCAGCGCCACCTCGCGACCGCCCTTATCCGTAAAGTTGTATAGTTGCCCCACGATCTCGTCGCCGCTCTTGCGCGTGAACAGATCCAGCGGCTCGAGCGGCGGCCCGTCGTATTCCACGAACGCGAACCGCCGGGCGACGTCCCGCCACAGGCGCAGAATGAACGCCCGTTCGGCGAACTCCTGGGGATAGAAATCGCGAAAACCGGGAAGGGCGCCTTTGGCCATTCCTAAAGCTATTGGGCCAGCGGAGATACGTGCAAGCGCGCCATGGCGTCGCCCACCGTGTGGAAGGACCCCGTGACGAGCACCGTCGCCCCACCCGCCCCGGCCGCCGCCAGCGCCCGGCCGAAGTCCGGCTCCACCACGAACGGCAATCGCTCGCGTCGCGCGAACCCGGCCACCTCGTCCAGGTCCCAGGCCCGGCTCTCCGGCGCCGTGGGCGCGTTGGTGAACACGTACCCGGCCACCTGCCCGCGGAGGGCGAGGAGCATCTCCCCCCACTCCTTGTCGCGCAGGGCGCACACCACCGCCACCACCGGCGGCGGCGGACGCACCCTGGCCAGCGTCTCCGCGAGCACGCGCGCGCCATCCGCATTGTGCGCCACGTCGAACAGATAGCGGCCCACCCGCTGA
Organism: uncultured Gemmatimonadaceae bacterium; assembly: GCA_963729495.1. Taxonomy (GTDB): domain Bacteria; phylum Gemmatimonadota; class Gemmatimonadetes; order Gemmatimonadales; family Gemmatimonadaceae; genus JAGWRI01. The sequence continues at coordinate 3,840 of CAVSOM010000046.1, read as the reverse complement.
AATCGCCCCGGGATGGCGATCGCCGCCAGGTGCGCCTGCGCCTCGGCCAGCGACACCGCGTACCGGGGGCCCGCGGCGTCGAGCCACTCCAGGGTGAAGGCCAGATTCGGCGCCTGGTGCACCCCGGTGAGCGGCGTGCGCAGCCGGCGGCGGTCGCCCAGCGCGCTGAGCGTGAATTCCGTGCCCTGCGCGTCCACCCGGAGTTCCTCGATCTGCGTGCGCTCGGCCACCACCCGCACCTCCGACGCCCCGGCGTCGCGCGCCCGGGCGGCCAGGAAGGCGCGGATGTGCGGATCCGGCTCGCCGATCACGGCCGGACGCCCCGGCTTGAAGATCCCCGCCTTCTCGGCGGCGATGGCCTCGAGCGTATCGCCCAGGTACTCCATGTGATCGAAGCCGATCGACACCACGCCGGCCGACGCGGGATCGACCACGTTCGTCGTGTCCAGCCGGCCGCCCAGCCCGGTCTCGATGAGCGCCACGTCCACCGCCTGGTCGCGGAAGTGGGCGAACGCCATCACCGTGGTCGCCTCGAAGAAGGTGGCGCCGATCGACTCCACGAGCGGGGTCCACCGCTCCACGAACTCCACCACGCGCTCGCCCGGAATGGCGGCATCGTCGGCCACGATGCGCTCGCGGAAGTCCACCAGATGGGGCGACGTGTAACACCCCACGCGCAGCCCCTTGGCGCGGAGCAGCCCGGCGGCGGTGGCCACCGCGCTCCCCTTGCCGTTGGTGCCCGCCACGTGCAGCACCGGCACGTCGCGGTGCGGGTTGCCCAGCGCGTCGAGCAGCGCGAGCGTACGCTCGAGGCCGAACTTGTACCCGCCGGTGGTGCGCGCGAAGAGGTACTCGAGCGCGTCGTGATACTGGGTCAGGTCGACGTCCACCCCGAGGCCGCCGGTTTCCCGGCCATGTGACGGAGCAGCTGACTGACCGTCTGCTTGAGGTCCTTGCGGTGCACGACCGTGTCCAGCATGCCGTGGTCGAGCAGGAACTCCGACGTCTGGAATCCCTCGGGGAGGTCCTGGCCGAGGGTCTGCTTGATGACGCGCGGGCCGGCGAATCCGATCACGGCGCCCGGCTCGGCGATGATGGCGTCGCCGAGCATGGCGTAGCTGGCGCTCACGCCCCCCGTGGTCGGGTTGGTGAGGATCGAGACGTACGGAATGCGGCGCTCGGCGAGCTGGGCCAGCATGGCCGGCGGCCTTGGCCATCTGCATCAGCGACAGCACGCCCTCCTGCATGCGCGCGCCGCCCGACGCCGAGACGATGATGAGCGGGTACTTGCGCTCCAGCGATCGCTGGCCGAGGCGGGCGATCTTCTCGCCCACCACCGAGCCCATCGAGCCGCCCATGAACGCGAAGTCCATCACGCCCAGATTCACTGGGGAGCCGTCGAGCATGCCGCTGGTGGCCAGCAGGGCGTCGGTATCGCCGGCGTTCTTGGCGGCCTTCTTGAGCCGGCCGGGGTATTCGGGAAACGCGAGGGGGTCGGTGGACCGGAGGTCGACCTCCAGCTCCTCGATCGTGCCGTCGTCGAGGAGGATGGCCACGTACTCGTGGGCTCGGATGCGTCGGTGGTGGTCGCAGTTGGGGCACACGTTGAGGTTCCGCACGAACTTCTCGCGGATGTCCGTGTGCCCGCACGCCTCGCACTTCTCCCAGGCATCGGCGGGGATCTCGAGCTTCTCGCGCCGCGGCTGGCGGGGCTTCTTTTCCTTCCGGAACCAAGCCATCGGTCAAATTTGGCGGGGGTGGCGAGAGGGGGGAAGAGGGCGGCTCAGAGCGCGATCTGCGCCTCGCCTCCCCCGCGGCCCTCGCTGGAGATGCGCGCCAGGATTCCCACGGCCAGCCAGCAGGAGAACATGAACGACCCGCCGTAGCTGAAGAAGGGGAGCGGAATGCCCGTGACCGGCGTGAGGGCGAGCGTCATGCCCACGTTCTCGAGGACGTGGGTGAGCCAGAGGCCGAGCAGCCCGAAGGCCAGCAGGCTGCTGTACCCGTCGCCGGCGCGGGCCGCCACCCGCACCACGCGGTAGAACAGGAACGCGAACAGCGCGAGCGCCACGGTGACGCCGATGAACCCCAGTTCCTCGCCGACCACGGCGAAGATGAAATCGGTGTGCTGTTCCGGCAGAAAGGCGAGGCGCTTCTGCGTGCCCAGCGTGAACCCCTTGCCGAACCACCCGCCCGACCCGATCGCCACCTGCGACTGGATCACGTGGTAGCCGGTGCGGAGCGGATCGCTGGAGGGGTCGAGGAACACGCGGAGCCGCGCCTGCCGGTAGGGCGGGAGGTGCGTCCCAGAGCAGCGGCGCGAACACGCCCGACACGACGTTGGCGCCGATCACGACCACGCTCTCCCACAGATACGGCTTGTACCATATTACCAATGCCAACAGCAGCAGGAACCAGGCGCCCCAGAGGCTCGTGCTGAACGCCAGCACCAGGCTGACCACGGGGCTGGCGATGAGCACCAACAGCTCCCACCGCACGCCGGCCCAGAACAGCATGGCGAAGAAGATGCCCACGAACACGATCGCCGTGCCGAGGTCCGGCTGCAGCATGATGAGCAGCCACGGCACGGCCACGACCAGCGCCGGCTTCCACAGCTCGATCAGCGACCGGGGCGCCTCGCGGTTGGCCGCCAGCACCTTGGCGAGCATCATCACCACGGCGATTTTGGCCAGCTCCGAGGGTTGCCCCAGCCGCACCCCGCCGAGGGCCAGCCAGCTCTTGGAGCTGGCCGCCGTGCCCGCCCCCTTGCCGACGAACAGCAGCAGCACGAGCACCGCCACGCTGCCCAGGTAGAACGGCACGCTGGCCCATTCCAGCAGCCGCGCCGAGGCGCGGCTCACCAGGTAGGCGGCGCACAGGCCCAGCGCGAACCAGGCGATCTGCTGGCGGTACAGGTGGGCCACGGCCGACGGGACGTCGGTTTGCCCCGCCGAATACACGATGGCGATGCCGTACATCGACAGCAGGATCGCCGTCGCGACGAAGCGGCCAGTCCAGGCGGATGCGGCCGCTGGTCCTCATCCCCCCGTCTCCACAAGCGTGGTGACCGTCGTCCGCAGGTAATGGCCGATGATCGACGACGCCACGCGCGCCGCCCGCGTGCCGTGGCCGCCGAACTCCAGCAGCACGGCCACCACGATCTGGGGATCGTCGGCCGGTGCGAACCCGGTGAACCAGGCCTGGTTCAACTCCACGCCATTGCGGCGCACACCGGTCTGCGCCGTACCCGTCTTGCCGGCCAGCGCCACCCCTTGGATCTGCGCGCTGGCTGCGGTCCCGCCGGCCTGGACCACGCCCATGAGCGCGCTCCGCAGCGCGGCGAGCTGATCGGGCGGCAGCTCGAAGATGCGGCGCCGCTGCGGGGCCATCGCCCGCACCTCGGGCGTCGCCTCCATGCCGTTCTCGGCCAGCGCGCCGTAGAACCTGGCCATGTCGACGACGGTCTGCGCGTTCTCGCCCTGCCCGATCGACATGTTCATCGCCGTGGCGCCCGGCGTCCAGCCGCGGGGCCCGTACTTCTTGTCGAAGTACTGCAGCCGGTCGGGGAAGCGCGGCTTGGCGTCCTCCGGCAGATCGATGCCCGTGGACTGGCCGAACCCCAACTGCTGGCCGCCGGCGATCAGCCGCGGCAGCCCGATGCGCAGCCCCAGTTGGTAGAAGTACACGTCGCACGATTTCTCGATCGCCTGGCTCAGCGTCAGCGCGCCGTGTCCGGTAGGTCCCAGCAGGCCCAGTACCGGTCGCCGTAATAGTAGCGCCCGGGCACGGCTGGGGCATGCGACTGTCCGTCGTCACCAGGCTGTCCTGAAGTCCGATGAT
>CAVSOM010000045.1:0-68960 GCA_963729495.1 uncultured Gemmatimonadaceae bacterium | reverse complement strand
TGTTGTGGTGCTCGTTCGGTTGGTCTTGCTATCGCCGATCATGGCGATGACGACCACGCCGTTCTTGGACGCGAGGTCCATGAGGTCGAGCACCTTGCCGTAATCGAGATTCTTGTCGGCCTTGATGTACAGCACCTTGTCCTCGCGATCGGGGGCCGTGTAGATGGCATTGACCGCGGGGCCGATCTGGGCGTACTCGATGGGCTTCTTATCGAGGTAGTAGTGTCCGTCGACGTCGATGCCGAGCACGTGGTCGGAATTCGAGTCTTCGGGATGATCGCGGATGTTCTGCGCGTCGGGCGGGGTCGCGTTGAACCCCGCCAGCAGGGCCGGCGTGACCACCATGAAGATGATCAGCAGCACCAGCATGACGTCGATCATCGGCGTCACGTTGGGCGTGCTCTGGACCGCGCCCCCGCTGGTTGGTGAGAAGGCCATGGGCCTGGCTCCTGAGTCGAAGGGACGGGCTTACTGCTTGATCGGAGCGCCGGCGCTGGTCGACGCGTTGAATTCACGCGTGAATCGCGAACGGCCGAACTCGCCCGAGACGCCCTTGATCAGGTAGTCGATCATTTCCTTCGACACGTACGTCATTTCCGCGGTGAGGTTGTCGATCTTGGTCGTGAAGTAGTTGTACGCCCACACGGCCGGGATGGCGACGATGAGGCCGAACGCGGTGGTGATCAGGGCCTCGGCGATACCGCCGCCGATGGCGGCGAGGCCGCCGGATCCGGAGACGGCCATGCCCGTGAACGCGTTCACGATACCCATCGTGGTGCCGAGCAGTCCCACGAACGGCGCCGTGGCGCCGACGGTGGCCAGCACGGCGAGGCCGCGTTTCAGGTTGGTGATCTCGAGGAGCATGTTGCGCTCCACGGCGCGTTCGGCCGAGTTGATGTCGGCCACGGTCACCGAGCCGTCCTGGATGAGGGGCTTCACTTCGCCGAGCGCGCCGCCGAGCACGAGGGCGACGTGCGACTTCTTGTAGCTCTCGGCCAGGTTGATGGCTTCGGTGAGGTTGTCCTCTTCGAGGAACTGGGAGAATTCAGGGGCGAACTTGATCGTTTCCTTCTGCGCCTTGCGGAGGTTCCACCACTTGGAAACCATCACGGTGAGCGAGTAGATGGACATGAACGCGAGGATGAAGACGATCCCCTTGGCGAAGTTGCCCATCTGGTGCCAGAGGCCAAGCAGTGAGACATCCATGGTTCGTCGTGCTCCGGGAAGAAGGATGCGGGTGAACGACCGCCGCCGGCGGCCGCGGCGGGACTATCGACCGTTCAACGTGAACTGGAAGGGCTGCTGGACGAGCTGTTTGACCTTGCGGCCGCCGATTTCGGCGGGGTAGAAGCGGTAGTCGCGCAGCGAGTTCCGGACGGCTTGCACGAACAGGTCGTGCGTGGACTTGAGCACCTTGAACGAGCTCATGTCGGCGCGCCCGTTCGTGTCGACGACGAACTGGGCGATGACCTCGCCCTCGACGTTCGCCGAGCGCAGGACGTCGGGGTAGTGCGGGGCCTGGTTGCCGGGCGCCATCTCGACCTGCTTCTCCACCTGGTAGGAGAAGAAGGTCTGGTTGGTGACCTGGGCCGTGCCGCCGACGACGCCCTTCGCGATGCCGCCGGCCACGCCCTGCCCGCTGAAGTCCGCGGCATTGGTGACGCTCTTGGAGAGGTCGATCTTGGGCAGCACGTCGGGAATCTTGATCGGGGCCGTGAGCACCTGGAAGCCCTTGGGCGGCGGCGGCGCGGCGACCACGTCGGGGGGCGGCGGCGCCTTCTTCGGCGGCGGCGGCTCCTTCTTCTCGACCTTCATGAATTCGACCTTCTCGGCCACCACCTTCTGGATCTGCTGGCCGGCCTGCAGAGTGCCGTACACGGCGCCGCCGATGAGCACCGCATGGATCACGACGCTCAGCGCGATGCCCCCGGGGGTTCGCTGCTTCTTGGCCTTCGATTCGATGAGGTTGTTGAACATGATCCTCGTGAATCCTGCCTGAGGGGAGGACTGCTCGACGCTCGCACCGGGTAAGCTACGACCTCACCCGGCGTGCGGAATGGTCCGCAGATTAAAAATCGATGAAGCGGCCGTTAGAAACTCATGGCCGCCATCACGCCTCTTGCGCATTCGCGGTCCCGGCCTCCGGCGCCTCGTCCGATTCCACGAACATCGGCAGGAGCACGGTGAACACGCTGCCCCGCCCCAGGCGCGACTGCACGGTGAGGGTGCCGCCGTGGGCCTGCACGATCCACTGCGCGATGGCCAGCCCGAGGCCGAAGCCGCCGCGCTCCGAGGCGCGGGAGCGCACGCGGTCGGCGCGCCAGAACCGCTCGAAGACGTACGGCAGGTCGGCGGCCGAGATTCCGAGTCCGGTGTCGCGCACCGTGAACGCCACGGCGTTGTTGTTGCGGTGGCTGAGCGTCATCTCCACCTTGCCGCCGCGGGGCGTGTACTTGATGGCGTTCGTGACCAGGTTGAGCAGCAGCTGCCGGATGCGCGCCGCGTCGCCGAGCACCACCGCGTCCTCGACCAGCGGCAGGGTGACGGCGATCCCCGCTTCCTCGCCGAGGATCGTGCCGGTCTCGGTCACGTCGCGAACGATGGGTTCGAGATGGATCACCTCGCGGTGGAGGTCGAAGCGGCCCTCGTCGGCGCGGGCGAGCGTGAGGAGGCTGTCCACGAGGTCGGCCATGCGGGTGATTTCCTGCATCGCCTCCTCCAGGGCCACCAGGCGATCGGCCTGCGCGGTGGTGGGATGCATGGAGCGTTCGACGTCGGCGCGCAGCACGGTGAGCGGAGTTTTCAGCTCGTGGCTGGCGTCGGCGGTAAAGCGGCGGAGGGCGCCGAACGAGGCCTGGAGGCGGGCGATCATGCGGTTGAGCGTCTCGGCCAGGCGCCCCAGTTCGTCGTCGGCGTTGTCGGTGGGGAGGCGGCGGTGGAGGCTGCGGCCGTCGGTGATCGCTTCCACTTCGTTGATGAGCACGTCCACCGGCTTGAACGCGCGGCCGGCCAGATAGTAGGCCGCGGCGAGCGAGAGGATGAGCACCACCGGCGCGAGCAGGAGCATCGTGCCGACGAGGAGTTGGGGGGCGACGTCGGCCGTGTTGGTGGGCAGGCCGGCGACCACGCGCGAGATGTTCGGCGGCGCGGCCGCGCCGGAGTCGGCCACGACGAGCAGATTCGTCTGGAACGACGTGTCGTGCGTGAGCGTGACGATGGCCGAGGGGCCGTTGGCGCCGACCGCGCGGCCGGCGGCGTACACGGTGTCGCGATCGGCGCGGCCGAAGAGCCGGAGCAGGCTGGACGAATAGAGCAACCGGCCCTGGAAATCGATGAGCATGAAGAAGCCGGGCACCTGGTCGAGCACCGTGGCCATCTCCTTTGTCGGCTGGATGACGAGGCCGGTGGCGGAATCCGCGGACACCGTGGTGAGCACGTGGCCGTTCCGCTGCGCGGCGACCATGGTCTGCATCACGACGTTGGCTTCGGCGAGCGCCTGCATGGCCAGGTCGTCGCGGGCGGCGAGACGGCGGCCGGCGTACACCGCCGCGCTGAAGGCGAGCATGGTCGCGAACAGAAGGCCGGCGTAGGCCGTGGTCAGCCGCGTGCGCGTGCTGTACATGCGGCGCGCCCGGCGCTCAGCCCTTGACCATGTAGCCGACGCCGCGCACGGTCGTGATCAGCCGCTGCTGGCGGCCGGCGTCGATCTTCTTGCGCAGGTGGTTGATCACCACGTCCACGATGTTGGTGCCGGGGTCGAAGTGGTAGCCCCATGCGTACTCGGTGATCAGGGTGCGGCTCATGACGCGTCCGTGGTGGCGCATGAGGTATTCGAGAACCGTGAACTCCTTGGGCGTGAGGTCGATGACCGTGCGCCCGCGGCGCACCTCGCGGGTGCCGAGGTCGAGGTCGAGGTCGGCCACCTGGAGCACCGGCGACGCGATCGCGCGGGGGCGCCGGGCCAGCGCCTCGACGCGGGCCAGCAGTTCCTCGAACGCGAACGGCTTGGTGACGTAGTCGTCGGCGCCGGCGCGCAGCGTGGTGACTTTGGCATCGACGGCGTCCTGCGCGGTGAGCACGAGGACGGGGCGCGCGAAGCCCCGATCGCGCAGCGACTGCAGCACCTCGAGGCCGCTCTTGCCGGGCAGCCGCATGTCGAGGATCACGAGGTCGTAGGCCTCGGAGCTGGCGCGCCGCTCGCCCTCCTCGCCGTCGGGCACGAGGTCCACCGCCCAGCGCTGCTCCTCGAGCCCGCGTTTGACGTGCTGGCCCACGGTGGGATCGTCCTCGATGACGAGGATGCGCATCGGTCAGCTCCGCCGCGGCCGCTGCAGGCCGTACTCGCGGATCTTGCGGTAGAGGGTCTTGGGCGAGATCCCGAGGACGTCCGCCGCCTGCCCCTGGTGCCAGCCCATGTGGGCGAGCACCGATTCGATGTGGCGCCGCTCCAGGTCGGCGAGCGACACGCGGGCCCCGGGAAGGCCGGCCGCCGAACGGGCCTGCGTGATCGGCAGGTCGGCGGCGCCGAGCACCGGCCCGCGGTGCAGGAGGAGGGCGCGCTCGATCACATTGCGCAGCTCGCGGATGTTGCCCGGCCATTCGTACGCCCGGAGCATCTCCACGGCGTCGGGCGCCAAGGTGGGGGCGCCCTCGCCGCGGAAGCGCTGCAGGAAGTGCTCGGCGAGCAGCGGGATGTCGGCGGTGCGCTCGCGCAGCGGCGGGAGGGCCACGGTGACGGTATTGATGCGGTAGAGCAGGTCGCCGCGGAACTTGCCGTCGGCGACCAGCGCGTCGAGGTCGCGATTGGTGGCGGTGACCAGCCGCGTATGGATCTCCACGCGCTGCATTCCGCCAGCGCGGAAGTAGCTGCCGTGCTCCAGCGCGCGGAGCAGGCGCCCCTGCATCCGGGTCTCGAGCTCGCTCACCTCGTCCATGTACAGCGTGCCGTTGGTGGCCAGTTCGAGGAACCCAACCTTGCGATCGGTGGCGCCGGCGAAGGCCCCCCGCTCGTACCCGAACAGCTCCGTCTCGAGGTTCTGGTCGGAGAGCATGGCGCAGTTGAGATCGACGAACGAGCCGACGCGCCGGGACAGGTGGTGGATGGCGCGGGCGAGCAGGTCCTTGCCGGTGCCCGACTCGCCGGTGATGAGCACCGGCGCGTCGCTGGGCGCCGCCTTCTCGATCACGTCGAGCAGCGCCTGCATGGGGGCGTAGCGCGTCTGCACGATCGGCGCGCCGTCGATGCGCGAGAGCCGCTGATGGAGGAACTGGTTCTCGCGCGCCAGTTGCCGCTTCTCCCACGCGCGATGGACGAGCACGTCGATCTCGGCCATGCGGTAGGGCTTGGTCATGTAATCGTACGCGCCGAGCTTCATGGCGGTGATCGCGTTGTCGATCGTGCCGTTGCCCGTGATGATGATGATCTCGGGCGGCGCCGGGTCCTCGCGCACCTGGCGCATCACCTCGAGGCCGTCCAGCTCCGGCATGACGATGTCGAGCAGGGCGACGTCGTACGACTCGGTGCGCATGGCCTCGAGCGCCTGCCGGCCGTCGGCGGTGACCCGCACCGTGTGGCCGCGTCCGGTGAGATAGGAGGCCAGGATCTCGGCCAGCCGGGCCTCGTCCTCGGCGATCAGAATGCGAATGCCCGGAGCATCGGTCATCGGACTCCCTCCGTCAGCGGCGGCAGCAGCACGCGGAACACGCTGCCGCGCCCGAAGGTGCTGTTCGCCTCGATGCGGCCGCCGTGGTCGGACACGATGGAGTAACAGACCGACAGGCCGAGCCCGGTGCCCCGCCCCACGGGCTTGGTCGTGAAGAACGGCTCGAAGATGCGCGGCAGGTCGGCGCGGCGAATGCCCTCGCCATGGTCCTCGATCTCGATCGCGACCTCGCCGTGCGCATCGGCGCCGGTGCGCAGGGCCACCGTGCCGCCGTCGTGCATCGCGTCCATGGCGTTGAGCAGCAGGGCCATCAGGACCTGGATCAACTGCTCGTCGCTGCCCATGATCGCCGGCAGGTCCGGCGCCAGAGCGAGGTCCACGCGCACGTTCTTGAAGCGCGCGTGGTGGCCGAGCAGGAACAGCGTGCGCTGCACGATCTCGTTGACGGCCACCGGCTGGCGGCGCGCGGGCTTGGGCCGGCTGAAGTCGAGCACGCCGCTCACGATCGCGCTGCAGCGGGTTACCTCGTGGGCGATCAGCCCGAGCACCGCGTACAGCTCCTGGAGGAGCGCATCGCCGCCGACCTTCCCCTCCCGCACGCGCGCTTCCAGCGCCTCCGACGCGGCGGCGATCGTGGCCAGCGGGTTGTTGATCTCGTGCATCACGCCGGCGGCGAGCGTGCCGAGGGCGGCGAGCTTCTCGGCCTGCGCGATGCGGGCCTCGGCCTGCTTCCAGTCGGTGATGTCCTCGCCGATCGTGATGGCGTGCGAGATCTGCCCAGCGTCGCCCCGCATGGGAATCTTGGTCAGGCGGTACACCCGCGGTTCGCCGGATGCATTGGACTCCGTTTGGAACTGCTGGATCGCGCCGGTCTCGAACACTTCTTCGAATTCGTGGCGCAGGATGTCGGCGGGCTGCCGGTGCAGGATGTCGAAGATCGGATGCCCGAGCACCTCGTGGCGCGCCACGCCCTGGAGGCCGGTCTCGCGCTTGCGGTTCCAGGCGCGAATCCGGTAGTCGCGATCGATCACGTACAGCCCCACGGGCAGGGCGTCGACGATGCGCTCGAAGAAGGCGCGCTGGGCCTCGATCTCGCGCGATCCCGCGGCCACCGATTCCTCGAGTTCGCGGCCGCGGCGTTCCTGGACGAGGATCGGGGCCAGGACACCGGCGACGTCGGCCAGGAACGCGCGGCCGGCGGCGGCCGGGGCGGCCGCGGCATTGACCACGAGCAGCCCCAGAGGACGGCGCGGAGGCCCGATCGGCACGACGTGCGGCCCGGTTGCCGCGCGACCGCGGGCTCCGACGTTCGCCGCCGCTTCGGTGGTGAACGCGTCGCGGCCCGTGCCCCAGGCGCGATGCCACCGGGCGGCGTCCTCGATCCAGATGCCGGCACCCGACGCCCGGAGTTCACGGCAGACCACGCGGAGGGCGGCGGGGATGGCCTGGTCGATGTCCGCGCCCCGCGCGAACGCTCGCGCCGCGCGGCGGAGCGGTCCGTCGGCGCGCGGGGGGGCGACGACACGGGACCCGCCTGGCGAAGGGGAATGGGAAGCGCGAGGCAGCAGGACGCTCCGTGGGGATGGGACTGGTAAGTATAGGAAGAGGGCGCCGAACGGTCAAGTTGACCGATATATCGCGGTGCCCACGGCGGCTGTTGAGCTCCTGACACCCCGGGTATTCTAGTTTGGTAATTTCGGCGAAAATCTCCGAATTCCTGACAGGGGCGGCGGGTACGGGCACCGCGATGGGGGCGCCCCGGGGGGGCCGGCGGCTGGGGGCTGGGGGCTGGGGGCCCGGCGCGCGGAGAAGCGTGAGGAGCCGCGGAGTTTGCGCGCGTTGGAGCACGGTGCACGGGGGCGGCGGCCCAATTCAAGTGGGCTGGCCGACGGCGTGCGTACGATGGCAATCGGATGGAACAGTGGAGCGTAAGGGGCTCGAACCCTTGACCCCCGCCTTGCAAAGGCGGTGCTCTCCCAGCTGAGCTAACGCCCCCCAGATTCTCGGACAAATATAGCGGGAGAGGAAGAGACGGCGAAACGAGAAGGGGCGGAAGGGCGACCGGGGAGCAGCGGATACTGCGCAACGGCAACCGGCGCCAACAAATACGGCGCTGGCAAGTACGGCGCCGGCAAATACGGCGCCGGCAAGTACGGCGCCGGCAAATACGGCGCCGGCAAGTACGGCGCCGGCAAGTACGGCGCCGGCAAGTACGGCGCCGGCAAGTACTGCGCAACGGCAACCGGCGGAAAAACGGAAGGGCCCGGCACAGGGCCGGACCCGTCGGACGGACGATGGGGCTCGCACTCTCCTACCGTCGTACTCTCGTACCCTCGTACCCTGTACCCTCCTCCGACCCTACTCGTGCGCCGGCAGCGGCTCCATCGTCTTCGGATCGACGGGGACCTGCACCTCGTCGCGATATGGCGACGTCATGAAGGTGAGGCGGACGCGGGGGAAGGCATCCATGAACTTGATATAGCACAGCCCCCAGGCGCCGAGGTAGAGGGCGGCGACGCCGATCTCCCAGAGGCCGAAGGGCGCCGCGGCCGCCACGCCGTAGGCCGACGGATAGACCTCGATGTAGCGCATGAGCCAGAGGCCGGCGAGGCTGCTCGCGGCGAACAGGACGTGCGTGGGCAGATACATCTTCGCGGCCTTCGAGATCAGCCCGAAGAACGGCAGCACGAACGCCAGCCAGAGGGAGGCCAGGGTGATCGCCTTCCACGGATGGATCAGGCGCAGGCGCATGAAGAAGGTCTGCTCGCCCATGTTGCCGTACCAGATCACCAGGTACTGGCCGAAGGTGAGGTAGCCCCAGAACGCGGTGAACGCGAAGCAGAGCTTGCCGATGTCGTGGATCTGCTGTTCCGTGATCACGTCGTCGGCGCCGAGGTAGCGCCGCCACAGCATGACGAGCAGGCTGAACGCCGTGAGCGCCGAGAGCCATGCCCCCATGAAGAACCACCAGCCGTACAGGTCGCTCTGGAAGCGCATGGACAGGCTCATCGACAGATCCCAGGCGAGCAGCGACCATCCGATGGCGAAGCACATCACCATCGCGACGGCGATCTTGCCCTGCACCGAGTGCGTGGAGTGGATCTCGCGGCGCTCCTCGCCGAACCCGCGGCGCATGCGGGCGCGGATGCCGGCCGCCCACCCGGCGCCGGCCTCGGGAATCTGCCCAACGTCGAGGCGCACCGACTTGTACACGAACCAGAGCGGCAGCGCGGTGAGGAAGGCGAACACCACGAGGTCGCGTACGGTCAGGAAGAGCGACCCGAAGTACAACGCCTTCTCCGGATTCGGATACCCGCCGGTGGCCCACGGGAACACGTGCCCCTTGCCCGCGAGCAGGGTGAGGAGCAGGAACACGAACGCGACGGGCAGGAAGGCGACGTAGCCTTCGAGCATGCGCACCACGGGGCGCGACCACCGGGCGGTGGTGATCCGCTGCACGGCGACGATCGTGACGCCGCCGGAGGAGAGGCCGGCGAAGAACAGCCAGTTGAAGTGCCAGGCGTGCCAGGCCCGGTCGGGATCGACGAACAGACCGACGGCGAACACCACGGCGCCGATCGCGGCCAGCGCGAAGCTGAGCGTGGTGAGCGACCGGGGCAGCGGCTTGCTGGTGGCCGCGAGCAGTTCGTCGCGCGTCGGAACGCGGGGTTCGTGGAGGCTCATGGCTGCCCGCCCTTGTGCATGGTGTCGGCCGGCGCGGTCACGAGCCCGTGCCGCGCCGAGTCCAGCGGCGCGAGGGCGTTGGACCCGACCGGGTTATAGGAGGGTGCGGGGCGCGTGGGCCCCATCTGCGTGACGCCGGGGAGCGTGGCGCCGGTCTCGCCCGGCTTGCCGAGCGGTCCCGTGGCCGCGGTCACGCCCGGGATTTTCCCCTGGAGCGCGCGCACGTAGTTCACGATGTCCCAGCGGTCGGGCTCCTCGATGCGATTGTACGTGGGCATGACGCCGCGCCCGTTGCGGATCATGCCGAAGATGTACCCGTCGCTGAGGGCCTTGGCCTGGTCGGAGATGAGCGGCATGGGCACCATGCCGTATTTGGTGGCGATGCCGTCACCCGCCCCCGTATAGCCGTGGCACACTTCGCAATTGATGGCGAAGTACTTGTGGCCGTTGGCGAGCGAGCGGGCGTCTGGCGGAACGGGGTTCTTGAGGCCCGCCATCGAGTCGATCGAGTTCGGCAAGTGCCCGCGCCCGTAAATGAACCCCGGGGCCGCGGAGCCGTACACCGACACCGAGTTCTGCGGGTTGCCCCGCGCCGGCACGGTATCGGCGACGCTCTCCCACGGCTTCCAACTCGGCTGCCGCTTGAAGTCGGTGAACCAGGAGCAGCCGGTGAGGACGGCCGCGGCGTAGCCGAAGGCCGCCGCCCGGAGCACGGATCGACGGAGGTCAGCGCGCATGCCGCACCTCCTCCGCGCCGCGGCGGGTGAGACGAAGCTCAGCGCTCATGCCGCACCTCCTCGGCGCCGTGCCGGCGCAGCAGCTCGGCCACCGCCTCGGCCCGGTCCGGCGTGGTCTCCACCCACACGCCGAAATGGCCGCCGCTGAACCGCGGGTCGTAGCCCACGGTCATCGTGAGCCGCGGCATCCGGGAGTTCGCGAACATGCCGACCACGGTGGCGAGGGAGCCGACGAGCACCATCACCTCGAACCCGAAGATCGTGTAGGGCACCCACGCGACGATCGCCTTGCCGCCCACGACGAGCGGCCAGTAGCGCGACACCCACACCCAGATCCAGTAGCCGAACGTGCACCCGAAGATGCCGCCGATAAGCGTCCACCGGCGGACGTGGCTCTCCGGGCGCGCCAGCGCCTCGTCGAACTCGTGGTGCGGCGTCGGCGTGTACACGGTGATCTCGCCGACGCGCTGCTTCTGGAGGTCCTCCACCGCGTGCACGGCGGAGTCCAGTTCGTGAAAGGCCGCGATGACGCCCTGCATCAGTGGACCCCCCCGTCCGCGGCGCGTTTGAGCCGCGCCGGTATGAGTTCCTTGAACTCGGAGATGGCCATCACCGGCATCTGCTTGATGAACAACAGGAACCACATGAAGAACCATCCGAAACTGCCGAGCAGGATCGCCAGATCCACCCAGGTGGGGCGGTAGGTGCCCCACTGCCAGGGCTCGAATTCGTGCGACAGCGACGGGACGATGATCACGAACCGCTCGAACCACATCCCGATGTTGATGAAGATCGAGAGGATGAACAGCCAGACCGGGTTGCGCCGCAGCTTCTGCGAGAAGAGCGACATCGGCAGCACGCAGTTGCAGATCAGGATGATCCACTCCGCCCACGCCCACTGGCCGAACGCGCGCTGCCACCAGTATTCCTGCTCGAAGCTCGTGCCGGCCAGCCATCCCATCTGGAATTCGGTGAGATAGGCGAGGCCCACCACCATCGACACGAACAGCGTCATCTTGGCCGCCGCGTCGAGGTCGTTGAGCGTGATGTAGTGCTCCAGCTTGAAGAACCGGCGCATCGGGATGACGATGGTGAGCACCATCCCGAGGCCCGAGATAGATGGCGCCGGCCACGAAGTACGGCGGAAAGATCGTCTCGTGCCAGCCCGGCATGTTGGCCATGGCGAAGTCGAACGACACGACCGAGTGCACGGAGAGCACGAGCGGCGTGGCGAACGCCGCCAGGAACAGGTACGCCCGCGCGAAGTGGCGCCACTCCCGGTCCGAGTTGCGCCACCCCAGGGAGAGCGCGGCGAACAGCCGCTGGCGAATGGGGTTCTTCTCGCGGTCACGCAGCACGGCGAAGTCGGGGATCAGTCCCACGAATAGGAACGTCGCCGACACCGTGAGGTAGGTGAGCACCGCGAACACGTCCCAGACCAGCGGGCTCTTGGGATTGGGCCAGATGAACCGCCAGTTGGGGTACGGAATCAGATAGAAGAACTTCCACGGCCGGCCGAGGTGCAGGATCGGGAACAACCCGGCCGTCATGACCGCAAACACGGTCATCGCCTCCGACACGCGGTAGATGCTGGCCCGGAACCCGGCCCGGAACAGATAGAGGATGGCCGAGATCAGCGTGCCGGCATGACCGATACCGACCCAGAACACGAAGCTGACGATGTACACGCCCCACATCACGGGGGGCTGATAGCCCGCCGCGCCGAGCCCTTCGTAGATCTGGTACATCCACGTGGCGACCCCGATCAGCATGCTCAGGATGGCCAGCGCGAGCAGCACGAACCACCCCGCCGTGGGGCGCATCGTCGCGATGATCTCGCGATCGATCTGCTCGTAGCTCTTGATCGCCGGAAAGTGGACGTCCGCCGACGCGACGTTGGGACCCAGTTCCTCGGCGCCCGGGAGGGGCACTGCGGTGGTGGCCATGCCGTGCCCTCCTTACGCGTTGCCCGCCGTTGCCGGCGAGGGATGGTTGACCTTCTTCAAGTAGACCACCGCGGGGTAGGTGTTGATTTCCTTGAACACGGTATAGGCGCGCTTGTCCTCGATCAGCCGGTTCACCGACCAGCGCGGATCGGCCGCGTCGCCGAACGTGATGGCGCGCGACGGACAACTGGCCGCGCACGCCGTCGTGAACTCGTCGGGAATCAGCTCGCGCTGCTCGAGCGCGGCGCGGTTCTCGGCGCCCCGGATGCGCTGCACGCAGAACGTGCACTTCTCCATCACGCCCTTGCCGCGCACGGTCACGTCGGGGTTGAGCTGCCAGTCCAGCGGCTCGGGGAACGCGTACTGGCGGCGGCCCTTCTCCCCGTATCCGAACCAGTTGAAGTAGCGGACCTTGTACGGGCAGTTGTTGGAGCAGTAGCGCGTGCCCACGCACCGGTTGTAGACCTGCACGTTGAGGCCGTCGGGCGAGTGGTACGTGGCGAACACCGGGCACACGGGCTCGCACGGCGCGTTGCCGCACTGCTGGCACAGCATCGGCACGACGCGCCCCTCGAACTCCTCGCCGAAGGTGGCGTCGTCGGCGCCCTCGAAGTAGCGCTCGATGCGGATCCAGTTCATCTCGCGGCCGCGCGCGACGTTGTACCCCGTCTTCTGCACGGCGTACACGGTGGCGTTCTGCCAGCGCGCGCCCACGGTGGGAATGTTGTTCTCGGCGTAGCACGCCGTGACGCACGCGGAGCACCCGGTGCAGCGGGAGAGGTCGATGGCCATGGCCCAGCGGCGCTTGGCCATGCCGAGCGGGTTCTTGGGATCGTACAAGCCGAGGTGCGTGCCGGAGTCGGCGGCCGTGGGCGCGCCGAGCTCACCCTGCGCGTCGGCGGCCACGGGCGCGCGCATGCCGGGCAGGTACTCGTGCGACGCGTCGCCCGGCAGCGCCTCTTCCTGGGGACCTTCGGTCTTGCCGGCGAGCAGGTCGGCGATCGCGATGGCCTGCGCGATCCCACGGCCGTGCTGCCGGGCCGAGCCCTCGGTGGACGGCAGGATCTCGCTGTCCCCGGTCCGCGCGAGCGACGCCTTGGTGGCGGTCCACACGAACCCGCCGGCGCCGTCGGACGCGGCGGTCATGAGGTCGAACGGATTCACGCCGACGTCGCGCGCATACCGCCCGTATCCCCACTGGATGGCCTTCGTGGCGTCCTGGTGGAGCGGATCCCAGTCGGCAAGGGGCGTCGCGGCGCGGTGCCCCTGCCCCAGCGGAATGGCGATCGTGTCCGGCCGCACGCCGAGGTAGAGATACGCCGGCGCCCTCACGGCGCCCGCGGCCGTCTTGACCTCGACGATGTCGCCGCGCTCGATGCCGAGCCGCGTGGCCGTCTCGGGATGGATCTCGACCCACGAACTCCAGACGATCTTGGCCACGGGATCGGGGAGTTCCTGCAGCCAGGGCCGGTTGGCGCCGCGCCCGTCGCCGAGCAGCGGATGCGGGTACGTGATCAGGTAGAAGTCGCCGGACGCCGATTCGAGCGCCGGCGCCGCGGTGGTCGCCAGCGCCGGCGGGGCAGCCGGCACGGGCATCGTGCCCGGGGTGACTCCCGTGGCCAGCCCCGCGGCGAACGCGGCCGGACCGCCGGCGAAGTGCGCCATGAGCCAACTACGATAATCTGGCTGCGGGAACCTGGCCGCCGCGGCGGGATCCTTGCGGGCGAGCGCCAGCAGCACGTCGCCGGCGCCCCGCGTGTCCGTGAACACGGGATCCATGGTGGGCTGCTGCAGCGAGAGGGTCCCCTTCACCGGCTGCGCGTCGCCCCAACTTTCCAGCGCGTGCAGGTCGGGCAGCACGAGGTCGCAGAGTTCCACGGTTTCGTCGGGCTGCGTGGCGAAGGCGACCTTGAACGGCACCTTGGCGAACGCGTCGGCGAACCCGGACGACGCCGGCAGATAGTATGCCGGATTCGTGCCGCGCACGATCGCCACGGGCACGCTGCCGCCGCGCATGCGTTCCACGGCATCGGCCAGCAGGCTGTAGCGCGAGATGCCCTCGAACGCCGTGAGCGGCTCGCCGGGCAGCACGCTCTTGCCCACGTTGCCGAGCGACTTGTTGAGATCGGCCACGGCGAGCGCCACGTCGAGCGCGTTGGCCGTGCGCACGCCGGCGAGGATCAGGCTGGGCCTGGCCGAGGCGACTTCCTTGGCGAGCGCGGCGAGCACGTCGGCGCTCACGCCGCTCGTCTGCGCGGCCTGGGCGAGCGACGTCTTGCCCTGCAGCGCCTGGGCGATGGCCAGCTCGGTGCCGGGCTTGCAGGCGATCCACTGGTCGGCGTTGAGCCCGGTGAGTGTGCGGCGCGGGCCGATGTACACGGCGCGCGGCGCGGTGGCGAAGTTGGCGCGCGCGTCGGCGAAGTCGAGCTGCTGCGGCACCGACGCGCCCCAGCCGTCGAGGAAGTCCGCGCCGAACGACACGACGAGGCGCGCCGCCGAGAAGTCCAGGCGCGGCCAGGCCACGCCGTAGGCGCGGCGGTTGGCCTCGAGGGCGGCCTGGTCCGCCTCGAAATCCACGCTCAGGTGGGGCTTCATCCCGAAGCGCGGCCAACCACTGATCGACGAAGTCGCCGAAGCTGCCGCTCTCGTGCTGATTGAGGAACACGGCGCCGCCGGCCGTGTTCCGGCTGCGCGCCTCGCCGAGCTTCTGGCTCACCAGGGCGAGCGCGTCGTCCCACGAGATCGCGGTCCACGCGCCGGCCTTCCGGACGAGCGGCGATGCGCATGCGATCGGGGTTGTACAGCGCCTGCAGGGCCGACTGGCCGCGCGCGCAGATCGCGCCGCGGCTGGTCGGATGCGTCGGGGTTGCCCTCCAGCTTGATCGTCCGCCCGTTCATCGTCTCGGCGATCACGCCGCACGCCGCGGCGCACTCGCGGCAGGTGGTGGCGTAATACGTGGCCACGCCGGGCACCGTCTCGTCGGGCGAGACGAGGTAGGGAATCAGCTTGCCGGCATTCTCGGGGCTGCAGCCGACCGCGCCGACGGCGGCCGCGCCGACCCCGAGGATCTTCAGGAAATCCCGGCGTTTGACGCCCTGCCCTTCGGCTCCGATGCCATGCTCATGAAGTTGCCCTCGAACAGCGAACGACGCGCCGGGCGCGCGTCGGCATGCAGATCAGCGAGCGAGAATCACGCATTACGGGGGCGCTCAGTAGTGACAGACGGAACAGTCGTAACGCGCCTTCCTGCGCGCCGAGTCGGGCGTGGCGGTGGTCGGCAGCTTGTAGCTCGGCCGGCAACACGGCGCCGCCCTGCGGCGTCGGCGACCATCGACGTCATCGCCTCGCCCTGCGACGGGTCGTATCCGTTGACGTGACAACTCACGCACCAGCCCATGTTGAGCGAGGCGTATTGGTACACCTTGCGACTCCGTCTGGATGGGACCGTGGCAGGTCTGGCACGTGACACCGGCGTTCACGTGGCGCATGTGCGGAAAGTGGACGTAGTCGGGAACCTTGTGGATGCGCACCCACGGGATGGGCTTGGCACTCGCCGGCTTGGAGGGATATCCAGCGTAGTCCCACAGCTTTTGGATTCCGGCGCTCTTGCGCGCGGGCCCCAGATCGCTGGCCGGCCGGTCGGGCCCGATGAGCGAGTGACACCCCATGCACGTGGAGACGGCGGGCAGGCCGGGATCGGGCGACTTGTTGG
This sequence comes from uncultured Gemmatimonadaceae bacterium, assembly GCA_963729495.1. GTDB lineage: Bacteria > Gemmatimonadota > Gemmatimonadetes > Gemmatimonadales > Gemmatimonadaceae > JAGWRI01. Next base: position 53,217 of record CAVSOM010000045.1, on the reverse strand, counting down.
CCGTGTAGTGGCAGTACGACGCAGTTGATACCCAGCTTGCCGACGTGCACCGAATGCGGGAATGGAATTGGCTGCGCAGGAGAGCTGTTCTGCGACGACGACGCGCCGCTGTAAGCGGACAGCATCACGGCGCCGGTGGCGAGCGCGATCAGCCCCGGAATGGCGGTCCACTTCCTGCGCTTGGTCATCGCGATGTGGTGCGGAAGGGTATCACGTTGGAAACGAGCGGCTTGCGAAAGGGCGTGGCCAAATTGTGAACAATTTCACAAGTCTGCGGGCGACGAAAAAATTTCATCGGGCTAGCGGCTTCGCGCAAGTATTGTCGATGAATTCCTTCGGGCTCGGACATCCCAGCGGCAAAACCGGCCGTCTCATCCGCCCGTCGTCACCCGAACAGCCGATCGGGATCGGCGAGCCGCTCGGCGGCGAGATCGTCGGGCAGCAGCGCCAGATTGGCGCGCGGCGCCTGGGTGAGACGCAGCGGCCACTGCGTCCCGTACACGAACCGGTCCGACCCCGATCGGTGCGGAACAGTTTGGCCAGGTGGTCCTCCGGGGGCCCCCAGATCCAGGAAATGTCCCACACGACGCGGCGTTGTTCCTCGGGCGTGAGCGCCCAGTGCACCTCTTCGATGGTCTCGCGGCCGGCCGCCGAGACGACCAGCCGCACCCCCGCCCCGCACCGGGCCAGGTCGCGGATGGCGGCGGCCGAGAGGTCGCCGGCGCTGTCGAGCGGATGGCGCTGACGCAGATCCTCGAACCGGACGGTGAGCAGCAAGGCCAGGCGGGCGTCGCCCGCGGCCTGGGCCAGCGCGCGCATGGACGCGATCGTGCGGCCCCATCTGCCAGATCGCCGGGTAGGCGCGCACCGCCGGCGCGCCGGCGTCCACCGCCGCGCGCAGCGCGCGCTCCCAGCGCGGCCAGTCGGGGCGAATGGTCGGCACCGGCCGCAACTGGGCCGCGTGGGGAGCGAGCGCGGTGTAGAGTTGCGCGTTTCCCGCCGATGGGTCGCGATGGAAGGCGCTCGGCAGGTGCCCCACCCAGGCGCCGCTCAACCCCTCGCGCTCGAGCACGCGCACGAGCACGTCGGGCTCAGGGTGCGGCACGTACCGGAAGGGGTACGCCCCGATGCACGCGCCGACGTCGATCATGCGGCCGCCCGATCGATCCGGGGGAAGCTGCCCGCCGGAAAGATCCGCGCGGCGTTGCCCCAGCGGATGAGCCGCCGCTGCGCGTCGTCCAGCCGAATGGCTTCGAACCCCATCAGCTTGGCGAGCCCGGTCTCCATGGTGAGGTCGGTGCCCCAGATCACGCGCTCGGCTCCGAGTTGCAGCATCGCCTCATCGAGCATGCCGCGATCGACCCCGCTCCCCGACACGTCGACCAGCACGTTCGGCGTGTCGACGATGGCCGGAAAGGTGTGCAAGTAGTCGCCTCCGCCCCCGATATGGGCGAGGATGAACGACACCGCCGGGTGGCGTCGGGCGAGCGCCGCGAGATCGGCGCCGTCGGAGATCTCCTGCGTGGGCCATTCCCGCGTGCGGTGCTGCCAGATGTGATGCAGGATGGGCAGGCCGTGGCGCGCCGCGGCGGCGCACACGGGATCGAGCAGCGGGTCGTCGGCCCGGCGGCTGGCGGCGAGCTTGACGCCCACCGCGCCACGGGCGGCGCAGCGCGCGATCTCGTCCACGGCGTGCGCCGTGAAGTTGGGATTCACCGTTGCGTACGCGCGCACGCGGGCCGCCTCGCGCTCGGCGATGGCCAGCATCGCGTCGTTGCCGGCGGTGACGTCGCGCGGCGAGGGAAAGTACGTGGGCGACGACCGCCCCCAACTGCCGAGGATCGACGCGACGTGGTAGGTGATGCCGATGCGATCGCCGGCGCGGAAACGGGCCGCGTTCACCTCCTGCCAGTCGGCGCGCGAGCCCCCGCCATGCAGAAAGTGCGCGTGCGCGTCGATCAGCGGGCCGGGGCCGCCCAGCGGGGTCGCGGCGGCGCTCACGATCGCTCGCGCATCTCGACGAACGCCGCGCTCGCCGCGTGCTCGATGTGCTGGATGGCGGATTCGTCGTGGGCCACGGAGGCGTAGTTGTACGGGCCGCGCTTGAACAGCACGCCGTGGGCGGCCGCTCGCTGGAGGAAGCCGGCCTCCACGCGGGCGTCGTCGAAGCGCAGGAACCACATGGGATCGAGCCCCTCCACCGTCACGCCCCGAATGCCGCTGGCGGCGACGGCGGCCGAGACGACCCGCCGCATCTCGGCGCCGTTCCGGGCCAGGGCCTCGCAGACGTCGGCCTGGGCGTGCCATTCGAGAACGCTCATAGCCGCGGCCAGGGCCGCGGCCTCGCCCGCCAGGGTCGAGGAGATCCACGTGCGGTCGGCGGCCATCATGACGTCCCGGCGCCCGCACACGGCCGACAGCGGGAAGCCGTTGGACAGCGCCTTGCCGAACGTGGCCAGGTCGGGGGTGACGCCCGACACCTCCTGATAGCCGCCGGGCGCCAGCCGGAAGCCGGTCTTCATCTCGTCGAAGATCAGCACGGCGCCCCGTTGCGTGCAGAGCTCGCGGGCCCGGGCCAGCCAGCCGGGCGACGGCAGCCGCTCGACGACCGGCTCGAGGATGATCGCCGCCAGGCGGTCGCCCGCCGCGCGCACGGCCGTCTCCAGCGCCGCGGTGTCGTCGAACGGCACGCGGACGACGTCGCGCCTGGCCCCGTCGGGCACGCCGGCGGCGCCCTCGGCGGCCCAGTCGTGCCAGCCGAGGTACCCGGACGCGATCACCGCGTCGCGCCCGGTGTAGGTGCGGGCCAGGCGCACGGCGGCCGAGGTGGCTTCGGCGCCCGACTTCAGGAACCGCACGCGTTCGGCGCACGGCACCACGTCGCAGAGGCGCTCGGCCACGGCGACTTCGAACGTGCTGTTGAGCCCCGAGACGTGCCCGCCGCCGATCGCGTCGAGCGCGGCGCGGGTCACGTTGGGTTCGGCGTAGCCGAGGGCGACCGCGCCGAGGGCCATGGAACAGTCGATGTACGTCTCGCCGTCGGTGGCGACCACACGGCACCCCGAGGCATGCACGAAATGGGTGGGGGCATCGGGGGCGTCGGCGCCGTACAGGGCGGCGGGCCGCTTGCTGCCGGTGGAGGCACCGCCGGCGATCACGTCCGCGGCGCGCTCGGCCCAGGTGCGGTCGGGGGCCTCTTCGGGAAGGCCGCTGTCGTCCTCGGGTTCGGTGGCCTCGTCGGCGAACGCCGCGGCGGGCGCGTCGTCCGGCTGGGCGGGATCGGCGGCCGCGCCGCGATCGAAGAATCTCTTGAAGACCATGGATGGAAGAATGGGAGCGGTGGAAGTCGCGTCAAGCCCGATCGGTGCGCCGCATGTAGTTCAGGACCTCGAGCGCCGCGGCGCGAAGGAGGGAGAGCTCGCGCGCGTCGGGCGCGGCGCGGTAGGTCAACGACCGCAGCGTCCGCATGATGTGCTCGGACACGCGCGTCTTGAAGAACTCGATGCCGTCGAGCGATCGCTCGAGATCGGCGAAGTACTGCTCGAACTGCTCGGCGGACGGGGGCGGCGCGGCCTTGCGCGGGGGCGCGACGGCGCGCGTGGCATCGGCGGCGGCCACGTGCAGGTCGTACATCCCGACGAGCACCGCCTGCGCGAGATTCAGCGAGGCGTGGGCGGTGGTGGGAATCATGACGGCCGCGTGCACCCGGTCGAGGACCTCGTTGGGCAGTCCGCTGTCCTCCCGTCCGAACACGTAGGCCACGGGACCCTCCGCGGCGGCCGCCAGCGCGGCCACCGCTTCGTCGCGCGGGGTGGCCACCGTCCAGCGCGCCGCGCGCCGCCGCGCGGTGAACCCGGCCACGCGTACGCAGCCGGCGATGGCGGCGTCGAAATCGTCGAAGGTCTCGATGCGGTCGATCAGGTCGCGCGTGCCGTGGGCGATGCCCTCCAGCCGGTGGGGGTCGTACGCCACCGGCCGTACGAGGTGCAGCGTGCCGACGCCCATGTTCTTCATCGCGCGCACCGTGGCCGCGATGTTCACCGGGTCCTGCGGCTCGTAGAGCACGACCCGCACCCGGTCGAGCCGTGGATGCGTCACGTGACGATGGTGAAGCGGATGAGGCGCGAGGGGTCGTGGCGATCGCCGCGCAGGTACACGAACTCGCCGTCAGGTCCGCTCAGCATGAGCTGTCCGCGCCGGCGTTCCCGGCCCAGCCCCGTTTCGTTCACGAGCACGTCGAGGGCCAGGTCGCTCCCCACGCGCAGCGGGCCGGGCAGCGCGACCTCGGCCCGCAGTTCGTAGCCCTCGCGCGTGCGCCGCCACGCCGTGCGCGCCAATCTCAGGCTGCCCCATCCCTCGACCGGCCGCGCGCGTACGACGCCCGCCTTGCCCGTCGTTTCCGGCACCAGGACCCACGCCCCCCCCGTGTCGGAGGCGCGCACGTAGAGCTGCACGCCGTCGCCGTTGATGTCCGGCGACTCGTTGTCGTACGGATTGACCGCGTCCGCCGGCACGAACCGCGGGTTCGCCGTGGCGACCTGGACGTCCACCACGAGCAGCCTGGACGCCGCGGCGACGGCCACGCGGGCCGTGGGTCCGCCGGCTTCCGCCCACGTCTCTTCCGACCGGCGATAGGTGGGAGCGCCCAGATGGTACGCCGCGTAGTGCGCCCGATCTGCCGGAGCGGCGTCCGCCCACCACGCCGCCAGCGCTTTGGCCGGCGCGAGCACGAGCCCGTTGTAGCCGTCGCTCGGCGGATCCACCGTGGTCTCGTGCTCCGGAGCCAGGGCCGCCACGGAGACGGGCGTGCCCATCCGCCGCGCCAACAGCGTCGGGGGCTCGTCGCTGGCGGCGAGGCCGCCCAGGTCGACGTAGCGCGATGCACCGCGCGCCACGATCTCCATGTGCCACCCCTCGTCCACCGGCTCGTGGCGGTGGCGCGAGCCGTCGCGCAGGCTCACCACGATCGTCTCCCCGGACCACTCCACCGCCTCCACGTCTCGGGACCACGTCCAGACGGTGCACACCGCGCCCACCGGCGCGGCAGCGGATTCGACGACGTGAAAGCGGCGGCGCGTACCCGGGGGTTGGCCGGGCCCCGACATGGTATACCACACGGTGGGCGTCGGCGCCCGGATGAAGCCGCGCACCGGATCGCCGCCGTGCTCGCCCTCCGCCGAGAGCACCACGCGGGCTCCGGCGGCAGCGGCGCGCGCCTGTTCGGTGGTCACGAACCGGTCGCCGTCCTCGAGGCCGCCGGCACCGGCGAACTTGCCGCGGGCCGGCTTCAGAGGCCCGCTCAACTCGGCGTCGCAGTGCACCGGCAGGGCGACGCGTGCCGATGGCCGGCGCGCCAACGCAGCCGGTCGATGAAGTATCTCGGGCATGGCGACCAGCGTGCGCTGCGCGACGACGTCCGGCCAGATTCGCGCCTGGGCACGCACCCACCCCATCTGCTCCTGCTCGTCGAACGCTTCGAGCACGCCATCCACGCGCCACTGCGAGTGCCCGTCCACGAACGGCGCGTTGTGGGCCAGGGTGCTGCGGTACCAATGGAGCGACGGATCGACGTACGATCCCGTGCCCAGGTCGTCGAGCCACCGGGTGGGCCCCACCGAGAACAGCACGTTGAGGCGATCGGGGTGGCCGTGCCCGCCCCCCGACTGCCCGTAGTCGAGCGCGGCGTAGACGCGGGCGTGGTCGCGGCGGAAGACGGCGATGCCCTGCCCGTGCAGCAGCACGGTGCCGAGTCGCCTGCTCCCCGGTCGGCGGGATCCGCTCGGCCGCGAAGAGCAGCGATTTCCATCCCAGGTCGGCCCGCGTGAGCCGGACGGCGCGCGTGTTGGTTTCGGCCTCGGCGCTCGACGTCGCGCGCCCCGTCTCGGCGGCCGGTGCCGGCGCCGCCGGGTCGTAGAGCGCGGCGAGAATGCCGGTGAGCGCCGCTCCGCCGCCGCGGGCCAATCCGAGTTCACACATCTCGGCGAAACGCCACTGGCGGAGCGAGATGGCGTACTGCGAGTCCTTGCGCGACGGCAGCGTGAGATCGGGAAGGGCCGTGGCGAAGGTCGCCGGAAACCCCAGGTCGAACCGCGCCGCGAGGTCGTCGGGCACGGGACGGCCGGCCCGCGCGGCCAAGCCCACGCCGTACCAGAGCCCGCGGTGCGCGAACTGATGATAGTTCTCCCCCTCGAACCAGGTGCCGTCGTCGAGCAGGCCGTCCTCGAGGTGCACCAACAGCCCCGACGAGCCGAAGATCGGCGAATCGACGGCGTGGTCGTGCCCGAGCAGGAGGTGGCCGGCGAGCATCGCCGCGTTGTTCCACACCTGGCGGTTCGACGCCCCCTCGTCGTAACCGGCGATCAGCGCGACGCTCGGCTCGAGGACGCGGTCGCGCACGAGTCCGCCGGCCGCGCCTCCCATCCCGCGGTCTCGAGCAGATCGAGGGCCACGCACAGCTGCAGCAGCCAGATCGATTCCAGATACGTGCTGAAGAACGGGCGCGCGGGGCCCAGCACGTTGTCGCGATTGGGATACCGCAGGTAGGCGTCGGCGTATTGGGCCAGGACGTCGGCGGCGAACCGGGCGTGGCGCTCGTCGCCGCGCACGGCGTACAGCGCGGCGGCGTGCACGGTGCGCTCGGCCAGCCACAGTTGGAACGGATACAACCACCACCGGTCGTGCAACGCGCCCCGGTGGACGAGCCCACACGCCGGGCAGCGGTGCTCGTGCGGCGACCAGGGGTCGAAGGTGAGCGGGGTGCCGTCGTGTTCGCAGGTTCCGCCGGCCCGTGAGAGCAGCGCCTTCTCTCGCGGCACGCGCACCTGCGCGGCCAGCACGCGTTCCAGATCGGTGGCGAGCGAGTCGGCCAACGGCGCGAGGCCACCGGCCGCCACGGCGCGGCGCGCAGTCAATGCGTCGGAATCGGCGAGCAGAGCCATTACCGGGAATCTCTCGCCACGAGGCGCCATTGCGCCAGCGTGGCCAGCTCGCCACGCAGGTCCATGGTCACGCCGCGCAGCCGCCGCGTCATCCCCTGAATGCCGCGGGCGTGGTACAGCCAAACCACCGGCTCCTGCCGCGCCAGTTCCGCCTGGACGCCGCGCCAGGCCTCGGCGCGTTCGGCGTCCGTGCGGGCGGCCGACGCGCGGGCGAACCCGGCGTCGAGCGCGGGCTCGTGGAAGTCGGCATAGTCCAGCGCGCCGCCGGCCTGCCGCGAGGCGAACATCGCCCGCAGATAGGAGAGCGAGAGATCGCCGGAGACCCCGGTCACCAGCGCATCGAACCGTTTGGGCCGGGCGCGCGCCTCGCCGAGAAACGCGCCCATCTCGAGCTGCCGGATGCGCATCGTGACGCCGCGCGCCGCGAGATCGGCCTGCACCAGCTGCTCCAGCCCGTTGTCCGCCGCGCCCACCGTGAGCAGGTCGAAGGCGAATGGTTCCCCATGGCGCACGCGCCGCCCGTCGGCGCCGCGGGGCCACCGGGCGGCATCGAACAGCGAGTCGGCGCGGGCCGGATCGAACACGGGGGGCATGGTGTCGGCGAACGGCACGTCCGGGGCCACGGGCCCCGACGCCGGCAGCCCGAACCCGTCGAGCGCCGCGCGCACGATGCGGTCGCGATCGATGGCGAGGGAAATCGCGTGCCGCACGCGCACGTCGTCGAACGGCGGCCGGTGCGTGTTGAGCACGATGCCGTTCTCGAACAGGATCGGATATTCGACCAGGCGCAGCGTGGGATCGCGCCGCACGAGCGCCGCCATGGACGGCGACACGCCGGCCACGTCCAACTCGCCGCTCGCCAGCCCGGCGAACTTGGTCGTGGCCTCGTCCACCACTGCGATCACGAGCCCGCGGAGCGCGGGCGGCCCGCCGAGCGCGGCCGGGAAGTCGTCGTTGCGGGTGAACACCCAGCGCTGACCGGCCACGCGGGACACGAAGCGGAAGGGGCCGTTCCCGACGGGTGCGAAGTCGAACGCCGCCGAGCGCATGGCCGTGCGCGGCACCGTGTCGAGCAGGTGCGCCGGCAGGATCGGCAGTTCGCACAACACGAGCGGAACCGACGGCTGCGGCGCGTCGAACCGAACGTCCACCGTGGAATCGTCGCGGGCGATCGCCGTATCGACGGCGGCCAGATCGCCGGCCCGTGGATAGCCGGTGGCCGGGGCGCGGGCGGCGAGCAGGGTGAACGCCACGTCGCGCGCCGTCGTAGGAGCGCCGTCGTGCCAGTGGAGGGCCGTCACGAGCTCCAACCGCAGCGTGCGGCGGTCGGCGCTCCACTGCCAGGCGCGCGCCGCGTAGGGCACGGGGTGGAGCGCGGAGTCGTACCGCGCGAGGGTGGTGAACAGCGCGTAGCGCTGGACCTGGCGGGACAGCGGGTGAATGGTGACGAGCGGATTGGCCGATTCAAGGTCGGTGCCCGAGGCGTAGACCGCCACGCCCGGTGCGCGGGGGGGCGCGCCGCAGGCCACCATCGCCACGGCACCGACGATTGACGCAAGCCGCGCCGCTCGCATAATCAACGCGTGTCCATCCTCCAGGTTGCCCGTCGCGTGCGCGACGCGCTGGTGTTGGTGTGGCTCGTCGTGAGCCTGGTGTTCGTGCTCGTCCGGCTGGCGCCGGGCGATCCGGCAACGATGCTCGTGCCCCCCACCGCGACGCCCGCCGACGTGGCGCACCTGCGCCGCCAGTTCGGACTCGACGGGCCGCTGCCGGTCCAATATGCACGCTGGCTGCGCGACGTGCTCACGGGGCATTTCGGCGAGAGCTTCGCCAGCCGGGAGCCCGTGGCGCGGGTGCTCGCGCGCGCGGCGCCGATCTCGATGGGCCTGGGCGCCGCGTCGCTCGTGCTGACCGTGCTGATCGGGGTGCCGATCGGCATGCTGCAGGGCGCGCGGCGCGGCACCGGCGGCGACCGGGCGCTCACCGTGGCCACGACGGCGGTGTTCGCCATGCCGTCGTTCTGGATCGCGCTCGCGCTGGTGGCGGCGTTCACCTACGGGGCGAGCGTGCTCGGCTTCCCGTCGTGGCTGCGGCTGCCGGCGTTCGGGGTGCGCACGCCGGGGGCCGAGCTGCACGGGTGGGGCGCGGCGCGCGACGTGGCGCGCCACGCCGTGCTGCCGGTGGGGATCCTCGCGGCGATCGGCGCGGCGGGCGTGGCGCGCTACGCGCGTACGAGCGTGGCCGACGTGGTGCGGCTGGATTTCGTGCGCACGGCGCGAGCCAAGGGGGCCGCGCCGCGGCTGGTGTTCGGCCGCCACGTGCTGCGCAACGTGCTGCCGCCTCTCGTGGTGCTCGTCGCGCTCTCGCTGCCCGGGCTGATCGCGGGCTCGGTGTTCGTGGAGTCGGTGTTCGCCTGGCCGGGCATGGGCACGACCATGCTCGGCGCGATCGCGGCGCGCGACTATCCCGTGGTGATGGCGTGCACGATGTTGTACGCGGGCGCCGTGATCGCGGCCAACCTGGCCGCCGATCTGCTGCTCCCGCGGCTGGATCCGCGGCGGGCCGACCGGTGACGGCCGGGGCGCGGCCCCGAGCGCGGCGGCGTGGCGATCCGGTGGTGCTCGGCGCGCTGGCGGTGCTGGCGGCGATGACGCTGGCGGTGATCGTCGTGCCGATACTGTCGCGCCAGAACCCGCTGGCGATCGGGGACGTGTTGGCTCTGCGCGACCTGCCGCCCGGCGCGCGCGACCCGGCGGGCGCGTTCCACCTGCTGGGCACCGACCGGTTCGGGCGCGACCTGTTCGTGCGCATGATGCTGGCGGGGCGCATCTCGCTGGCCGTGGGGCTCGTGGGCTCGGTCGTGGCGGCGGCGCTGGGCACGGCCGTGGGGGCCGTGGCGGCCTGGGCGGGCGGCTGGGTGGATCGGCTGGCCATGGCCGTGACCGATGCGCTGCTCGCCGTGCCGCGGCTCATACTACTTTTGGTATGCGCGGCGCTCTGGCGGCCCGGGCTGGCGAGCGTGGTCGTGGTGCTCATCGCCACCGGGTGGATGGGAGTCGCGCGGATGGTGCGGGCCGAGGTGCTGGGGGTGCGCGCGCGCCCGTACATCGACGCGGCGCGGGCGCTGGGGGCGCCCGGCCGCCGCGTGCTGTGGCGGCACGCCGTGCCCAACGCGCTCGGGCCGGCCATCGTGGCCACGGCGCTCGGCGTGGGCAACGCCATGCTGCTCGAGAGCGGGCTGTCGTTTCTGGGATTGGGCGTGCAGCCGCCGGCCCCGAGCTGGGGGAACATGATCGCCGGCGGCCGCGACGCGATCGTGACGGCGCCGTGGATCGCGCTCGCCCCGGGGCTGGCGTTGATCGCCACCGTGTGCGCGTGCACCCTGCTCGGCGATTGGCTGCGCGACCGGGTCGCGGGCGAGACCGCGGAGCTGCTCGGCGAGCGGGCGTAGGGTCAGCGCACCAGCACGGTCACGACCCCGCGCGGCGGGGCGTCGAACTCCACCGCGTCGCCCGCTACGAGGAGCGGGTCGCCCGGCGTCTCGTCCAACCGCGAAAGCCGCGCCTCGCGCACGCCGCCCGATACCACCCACCGGCCACGCGCCGCACGATCGAGCACGTTCACACAGCGCAGCACCAGCCACTCGCCGTCGTCGCTCTCTTTGGCCGCCGAGCAGGCGAGGCCGGCGCCCCGCAGTTCGAGCCCCGCCGACTCGGCGACGGGCGGCGTGGTGATCGATCGGATCGTGGCTCCGGTGAGCGGCACGAGCACGTCGTCGGCGGTGCGCTCCACGAGATCGGCCGTTTCGTCGCACCAGGCGTCGTGCAGGTGGAGCGCCAGTTCGGCGGCAAAGGGAGCCAGGCACTGCGCTTCGGGGGTCGGCGTCGGCCAGCCGGCGTGCCCGGGGCGCTCGGGCAGATCGTTGCGCGACAGCTCGCCCACGGCGCGGACCAGCGTGACGCGAATGCTTCCGTCCGCACCCGCTTCGTATTCGGCGAGCCCGTCGGAGAACAGCGTGGCGCCGCCGCGAGCACCGGAGAGCGACACGTAGCGATGCAGCGGCGCCGTGGCGGGCGCGGATTCCATGGCGGCCTCGTCGGGCTCGAGGACGATCGGCACCCGCTCCACGGGCCCGAATGTGGCGTCGGCGCGCACCGTCGGCTGCGCGACGTCGGTGGCCACACGCACCCGCAGGCGGTGATCGCGCGCCGCGTTCTCGCCGCGGACGCCGAGTCGCAGGAATTCCGCGCCGGCGTCGAGCGTGAGCCGGATGCTCGCGGCCACCGATTCCCCGCTCCGCACCGCCACGCGCCAGCGCGACTCGGTGGCTCCGCGCAGCGGCCCGCGGTGCACGACGCGCGCTCCGGCAAACCGCGCCGAGCGAACCATGCCGCGCAGGGAGGGCGTGTAGAGGTCGCCGAGGTCGTCCTGGTCCTCGAGCGCGAGCAGCGCGGCGATCGTGCGGCCGCTCGCCTCGTGGCGGAGCGTCACGGCGCCGTCGTCGGCGACCGTGACGGAGACGAGGCCGTTGGACAGCTCGCCGCGCTCGGCGCGCACCGGATGGGGTGGCGCCGCCGCCGCGTTGCGGCCGGTGCGGAGCGGGAACGCGCGCAGCCCGTACCCCGGCAGTTCGGGCACCCAGACGGCGGCGCTTAACCGCTGCACGACGTCGTCGTCGGGGTAATCGCGCGGCGACTCCGTGCGCTCATGCACGAATTCCCGGCCGAGCACCTGCACGCCGGCCGCACCGTCCACGCGTGGGGTCGCCACGCGCGGGTGTGCCGCGTCGGGAGGGGCCGATCCCGGCCCCACCGGCACGTGCGCCACGAAACGCGACAAGTCGACGATCGCCACCCCGCCCCGCGGCCGGGGCGCGGGGTTGCGCACCACGAGGTGCGCTCGCCAGGTGTCGTGCGTCTTTCGCGCGCCCTCGGAATCGTGGCCCACGAGGTCGCTTACGGTGTCACGGCGCAGGCCGTCCACCTGCGCGCTCACTTCGTCCAGCCGCGCGTCGAACGCGCGGGCCACGGCGTCGATGGAGCATCCGCACAGGGTGTCGTGCGGGTGGCAGAGGAGCAGTTCGCGCCACGCGGCGCGCACCAACGCGCGCGACGAGCGCCCCGACCGCCGAGCGGCAAGGGCCGACCACGGCTCCCCCTCGCGCACGAGCAGCCGTTCGAGACGGGCGGCGTTGCGCTTCTGATGCGCGCGGGTGGCACACGTGCCCTGCAGCGTCCACGTATAGCCGTAGGAGTCACGCAGCTCGCCGTGCACCTCCGGCAAGTCGGCGCGTTCGGCCCCGTCGAGCGCGGCGACCGCAAACGCGCCCAGCGAACTCGCCGTCACGCGCGTGGGCGCGGCGGCGGCGGCCAGCGCGGCCACGGCCTCGGGCAGTCGCCGCTGACGCGCGCGGTGGTCCGTGCCGTTGGTGAGGAGCGCCACGGGGATCCGGCTGCGCGGAGCCAGATCATCGCTGATCGCACGCCATCGTGAGGCGGCGGCGGTGGGATCAACGGGCAGGTCGGCGCCGAACTCGTATCCGCTGCGCGGCAGATGGTAGAGGAGCACGCGCTCCCCGTTCGGCGCGCGCCACCACGCCGCGTCGCCCGCCGGCCAGCGGCGGCTGCCGTAGCCGCGCCAGAGCACGACCATGCCGAGCCCGAATCCGCGCGCGAGCGTGGCCAGCGCCGCTGGGTGGCCGAACGAGTCGGGGCAGTAGAGCACCGACGGCGACTCGGCGCGCAGGGCGGTCAGCGCGCGCCGGCCGGCGAGCAGGTTGCGCACCAACGACTCGCCGCCGGGCATCAGTTCGTCGGCCAGGACGAACCAGGGGCCCGCCTCCAGCACGCCGCGGCGTAGCAGCGACGCGAGTTCGGCCGCCCGTTCTGGGCGCACGGCCAGGTAGTCGTCGAGCACCACCGTTTGCCCGTCGAGCAGGAAGCTGGCGCCGTCGGCGGGCGGATCGTCGAGCAGCTCGTCCACGAGCGCCACCAGCCGCTGGCGGAATCGGCCGGCAGTGTGGTACCACTCGCGATCCCAATGGGTGTGCGAGACGACGTGGATGGAGGGCATGGACAACAGTAGGACAGTAGGACAGTAGGACAGCAGGACAGTAGGACAGTAGGACAGTAGGACAGTAGGACAGCAGGACAGCAGGACAGCAGGACAGCAGGACAGCAGGACAGCAGGACAGCAGGACAGCAGGACAGCAGGACAGCAGGACAGCGAACATCGCTCCGCCGGCGGCGCGGCGGCAAGACGCGCCGCCGCGCCCATTGACCGCGCTTCCGTGACTGTAGAAGTTCAGAGGTTCGCCGCCCGGCCACCCCTGACCGACATCCATGCACGAACTGCTCGATCTCTTCCATCGCCTGACCAACGTCCGCGAGTTGATCACCTGGGGCGGCTACCTGGGCCTCACGCTGGTGATCTTCGCCGAGACCGGGTTGCTGGTGGGGTTCTTTCTGCCCGGCGACTCGCTGATCGTCACGGCGGGGCTGTTCGCGGCGCTGGGACAGTTCGACGTGTATTTCCTCGGGCTGCTGCTATCGGTGGCATCGATCGTGGGCAACGCGTCGGGGTACGGAATCGGGCGGGTCACCGGCCACGCGCTGTACGCCAGACCCGACTCGCTGCTGTTCAAGCGCCGGCATTTGCTGCGGGCGCACGAGTTCTACGGGCGTCACGGGGGGGCGACGGTACTGATCGCGCGGTTCATGCCCATCGTGCGCACGTTCGTGCCCGTGGTGGCCGGCGTGGCCACGATGGACTGGTGGCGCTTCACGCTGTTCAACGTGATCGGCGGCCTGCTCTGGATCTGGGGCATGCTCTTCACGGGATATTTCCTGGGCCGTTACATTCCAGGGATCGACCGCCACATCGAAGTGGTGATCATGGCAGTGATCGTGCTGTCGCTCATGCCCGGCGCCATCGCGTGGTTGCGCGCGCGCCGCCGAGCGGCCCCTCCGGATATCGCACCGGACGCCTGACGTCCAAGGAGAACGATATGGCCTTCACACTTCCCGCCCTGCCCTACGCCAACGACGCGCTCGAGCCTCATATCGACGCGAAGACGATGGAGATCCACCACGACAAACACCACGGCGCCTACGTCAACAACCTGAACGCGGCGATCGAGAAGGCGCCGGCGCTGGCCGGCAAGTCGCTCGACGACCTGTGCCGGGATCTCAACGCGGTGCCCGAGGCCGTGCGGACGGCCGTGCGCAACAACGCCGGCGGCCACTGGAACCACTCCATGTTCTGGACGATCATGAGCCCCAAGGGCGGCGGCGAGCCTACGGGCAAGCTGGCCGACGCCATCAAGAAGTCGTTCGGCGACTTCGCCAAGTTCCAGGAGCAGTTCTCGGCGGCCGCCATGGGGCGGTTCGGATCCGGCTGGGCCTGGCTGGTCCCCGAGGGCGGCAAGCTGGCAATCGTCAGCACGCCCAACCAGGACAACCCGCTGATGGACGGCAAGCACGCCGTGATGGGCCTGGACGTGTGGGAACACGCCTACTACCTGCACTACCAGAACCGCCGGGCCGACTACATCAAGGCCTGGTGGAACGTGGTGAGCTGGGACGCGGTCGCGTCCCGCCTGTAACGCAGAACGAACAGACCGCGCAGAAACACCACATCCCGGCCCACCCCGACAGCAACGGGGGGGCGGCGGGGGTGTGGTGCTTCTGCGTCAGCCGTTCGCTTTTTCCGTGGAATCAGCGCGCTTTCGTCTGGCGCGCCCGGCCGGCCACCAGATCGTCGATGCCCTGGCTGTCCGGGGTTCGCTCCCGCACGGCGCGCCGCCCCAGCACGGGCGGCGTGATGAAGGTCGTCACCAACACCATCAGCATGATGGCGCCGAACAAGCCGTTGTCGATGGCGCCCGTGGCGAGCCCCATCTGCGCGAAGATGAGGCCGACCTCGCCGCGCGGCACCATGGCCACGCCGACGAGCAGCTTGTCGCCCTTGAACCACCAGGGCACGTAGCCGGCCAGCACCTTGCCCACGATCCCGATCACGATCAGGATGGCCCCCACCTGCAGGGCGTCGCCACGCACGAGCGCCGGCAGTGCGACCGCGGCTCCCACGGAGGCAAAGAAGATGGGCACGAAGAACTGACCGATGCGGGTGGTCGTCTCCTGCACGGCGCCGCGCTGCGGCAGATCGTGCAGCACGATGCCCGCCGCGAACGCGCCGATGATCATCGCCGAACCGGCGAGGTGGGCCGTCCAGGCGAGGGAGAACGCAAACGCGATGGCGACGAGCCCGATGGCGCCCGCGGCGCGCATCTTCTCGGCCGTCCGGAAGACCAGCGGCGCGACGCGCGACCCCACGACCACGGCGACGACGACGAATCCCACCGCCACGCCGGAGATCCGCGCGATGCGCGGCAGGGAGACCGAGCCGCCATCGACGATCCCCGCCACGACCGCGAGGATCACCAACCCGATGATGTCGTCGATCACCGCCGCCCCGAGCACGACGCGCCCCTCGGCGCTGTCGAGCATGCCGAGTTCAGCGAGCACGCGGGCCGAGATGCCCACCGACGTGGCGCACAGCGCCGCCCCGCACACCAGCGCGGGCACGTGCCCAAGTCCGAACAGTTCGGCGCCCAGGTACCCGGCGCCGAACGGCATCGCCACGCCGGCGAGGGCCACCGTGGTGGCGACGCCCCCGACTTGCACCAGGCTGCGGACGTTGGTTTCGAGTCCGATCTCGAACAGCAGCAGGATGACGCCGATCTGGGACATCGCCGCCAGCACGGGCCCTGACGGATCGACGATGCCGAGCACCGATCCGCCGAGTAGCACGCCGGCAATCAGTTCGCCCAGCACGGCGGGCTGCCGGACCCGCTGCGCCACCTCGCCCAGCACGCGGGTGGCGATGAAGATCGCCGCCAGCGCGGCGAGCAGGTGCGCCACCGACGCCTCGGCGGTCAGTTCGCCGCCGCCCGCGACCAGGAATGCGGCCGGCAGCGTCACTGCGCCGCCTCGCCCTCCAGATACGTGTAACCCTCGAGCCCCGCGACGTAGTCGGCGATGAACGTATTCGCCTCCTGGCGCGTGAGGTACTTGGCCGCCGCCACCTTGCGGCGGAATACCTGCAGCAGGTCGGGCGCGCGGAACTGCACGTAGTTCAGCACTTCGGTCACCGTGTCGCCGTGCACGAGGTCGCTCACGTCGTACCCGCCGTTCGGGCCCAGGCGGATGTGCACCGCGTTGGTGTCGCCGAACAGGTTGTGCAGGTCGCCGAGGATCTCCTGGTACGCGCCGGTGAGGAACACGCCGAGCACGTAGGGATCGCCGTCGCGGAACTCGTGCAGCTCGAGACTCGGAGCGCCGTTCTTCTCGCCCGACGAACCGATCGATCTTGCCGTCGGAGTCGCAGGTCACGTCCTGCAGCGTGCCGCGGCGCGTCGGCTCCTCGTCCAGCCGGTGGATGGGCATGATCGGGAACAGCTGATCGATGGCCCAGCTGTCGGGCAGCGACTGGAACAGGGAGAAGTTGCAGAAGTAGCGATCGACGAGCGTGGCCTCGAGGTCGGCGATGATGTCGTCGTAGGCGTCGCGATTCTGCCGGCAGACGCGGGCAATGACATTGATCGTCGCGAAATAGATCTGGTCGGCCAGCGCGCGCTCGCGCAGCGACAGCACGCCGGAATTGAAGTATTCGTGCGCCCGGTCCTTGTCGAACGTGGCGTCGTGGAACACCTCCTTGACCCGGCGCCGCGACGCGTTCTTGCGCGACACGTCCTTGTAGTCGGCCACCATCTCGTGCAGCAGCTGGTGATCGTCGTCGCCGAGCGCCGGCGGGGGCTGCTCGGCCACCGACTCGACGTCGATCACCTTGAGCAGGAGCAGCGCGTGGTGCGCGGTGAGCGCCCGCCCCGACTCGCTGATCACGTGCGGCATGGGCTGCCCGTGCTCGCGGCACGCCTCGGCGAACGTGTACATGACGTCGTTGGCGTACTCCTGCAGGGAATAGTTCACGCTGGCGTCGGACGTCGAATTCGTGCCGTCGTAGTCCACGCCCAGCCCGCCGCCCACGTCGACGTGGGTGATGTCCACCCCCATCGATCGCAGCTCCACGTAAAACCGGGCGATCTCCTGCAGCCCCGACTTGATGAACCGGATGTCGGTGATCTGCGACCCGAGGTGGAAGTGGATGAGCCGCAGGATGTCGAGCCGGCCGGCCGCGCGCAGCTTCTCCACGGCCTGCACCAGCTGCGCGGCGTGGAGGCCGAACTTGGACTTCTCGCCGCCGCTCTCGGCCCACCGCCCGTAGCCGCGCGAGGCGAGCTTGATGCGCACGCCCGCGGTGGGCGTCACCTCCATCTCGTCGGCCACCTGCAGCAGCACGTCGATCTCGCTCAACTGCTCGATGACGATGAACACCTGGTGGCCGAGCTTCTGGCCCATCAGGGCGAGGCGCATGAACTCCTCGTCCTTGTAGCCGTTGCAGACGATGACGTGCCCGGTGTGCTCGGCCAGGCCGAGCACCGCCTGCAGTTCCGGCTTGCTGCCGCACTCGAGGCCCACCCCGTGCGCGGCGCCGAACTGCACGATCTCCTCCACCACGTGCCGCTGCTGGTTGACCTTGATCGGATAGACGGTGGTGTACCCGCCCTCGTAGCCGTACTCCTCGCGCGCCGCCTGGAAGTGGCCGGAAAGGGCGTCGATGCGCGACCGCAGGATGTCGGAGAAGCGGAGCAGCACGGGCAGCGCCACGCCCTGCTCTTCGAGGTCGAGTTCGAGCTCGAACAGATCGATCTCGTGATCCGGCTGCGCGCGGTCGGGGCGCACCACGACGTGCCCCTTCTCGTTGATGTCGAAGAAGCCGCCGCCCCAGCCCTCGATGTTGTAGAGCTGACGCGCCGAGTCGATCGTCCAACGGCCGGCGGCCGCGCCCGCCTCGGGCGCGGCCGAGGACGAGGGCGGAGGCGAGGACGGCGGCGGAGTCTGCTCCACGGTGTGTGAGGCCATGGCGGAATCTTACAGCCTCACGCCCGCGCGTGCCACGGCGGCGCGGCGTCCGTTACGGGAACAGCGTCCGCACCCGCCACCCGGCGCCCTCTCGCACGTACAGCTCCCGCTCGTGCAGCCGGCTTGGCATGCCGCGCCAGAACTCGAACCGCTCGGGGGCCACGCGGAAGCCGGACCAGTAGGCGGGGCGCGGCACCGGCCGGCCCTCGAACTTCCGCTCGAACTCCGCGACGCGGGTCTCGAGCAGCCCCTCGGTGGCCTGTTCACGGCTCTGCGTGGACGCCCACGCGCCAATCTGGCTGGCGCGCGGTCGCGACGCGAAGTAGGCGTCGGCCTCGGCGTCGCCGACGGGCGCGGCGAGCCCCTCGACGCGGACCTGCCGTTCGAGCCCCTGCCAGTAGAAGCACAGCGCGGCGCGCGGATTGGCCCGGAGTTCGCGCCCCTTGCGGCTCTCGAAGTTCGTGTAGAACACGAACCCCCGCTCGTCCACCGCCTTGAGGAGCAGAACCCGCACCGAGGGGCCACCGTCGGCGTCCACGGTGCCGAGCGCGAACGCCGTCGGTTCGGGAAGCACGGCGCGGTCGAGCGCCGTAGCCTCGCCGAGCAGCGCGCCGAACCGGTCGAACGGCTCGGCCATCGGCGCGCTCCTCACGGCGCCCCTCTCGTTTCGCACACCCGCATGTCCTCTCTCCCTCGCCGGCCGGGTGATCGCGCCGCGCGCCGGCCGGGACGCGTCAGTCGCTGTTGTTGAGAAGCCCGCCCATCACGCCCAGCGCGCTGCCGAGCCCGCCCTCGCCCTTGTGCGCCCCGCCCGCGCGCGGCGCCGAGGCGAGTATCCGGTCGGCCAGCCGCGAGAAGGGCATGGACTGCAGAATCACGCGGCCCGGCCCGGTGAGCGTGGCGAAGAACAGCCCCTCGCCGCCGAACAGCGCCGTCTTGATGCCCGGCACCATCGCGATGTCGTAATCTACGCGGTCGTCGAACGCCACGAGGCACCCGGTATCCACCTGGATCTTCTCGCCGCCGCCGAGCGACATCTCGCAGAGGGTGCCCGAGGCATGCAGGAAGACGAGCCCGTCGCCCTCCATGCGCTGGAGAATGAACCCCTCGCCGCCGAAGAAGCCGGCGCCGAGGCGGCGCGAGAAGGCCACCGTGACGTTCAGGCCGCGGGCGCCGCACAGGAAGGCGTCGCGCTGGGCGACGATGCGCCCACCCCAGTCCTTGAGGTCCACGGGGTGGATCTTGCCGGGCGTGACCGCGGCGAAGGCCACGTCGCGCCGCACGCCGGCGGCGTTGGTGAACGTGGTCATGAAGAACGAGTCGCCGCTGAGCGCCCGCTTGGCGCCGCCGAGCAGCTTGCCCACCATGCCGCCCCCCTGGGCATTGGGGTCGAGCGTGGTCTCCATGCGCACGCCGTCCTGCATGTACATCATGGCGGCGGCCTCGGCGATCACGCGTTCGCCGGGATCGAGCGTGATGATCACGGCCTGGAGATCCTCGCCGATGATCTTGTAGTCGATGACGTCGGCCATGGGAGGGCGCGCCGTCACGGGGTGCGAGTGGAATCGGGCCCGCCGCCGGCCGGCGGCAGTTCGCCGGCGGGATGCCCGAGCTGATCCCGCCCCTTCTGCAGGTACGGAATGCCGTGGATCATCCAGTCGGGCTCGGGGAACCCGCGGAGGTGGTAGTCGAAGAACTGCTGCATGCGCAGGGCGATGTCCATCTGATTGGCCCGCTTGGTGGGGTTGTGCTCGTCCCCGTTGTAATTGAACATGTAGACTTCCTTGCCGAGGCGCCGCAGGGCGATGTACATCTCGATACCCTGATACCACGGCACCGCGCCGTCGCCGTCGTTGGCCATCATGAGCAGCGGCGTGGTGATCTTGTCGGCCCAGAACAGCGGCGAGTTCTCCACGTAGCGCAGCGGGTACTCCCAGATCGATCCCCCGATGCGGCTCTGCGTGTGCTCGTACTGCATGGACCGGTTGAGCCCCGACTGCCAGCGGATGCCGCCGTAGGCGCTGAACATGTCGGGCACCGGCGCGCCCGCCATCGCGGCCTTGAACATGTGGGTCTGCGTGATCATGTACGCGGTCTGATAGCCGCCCCACGAGTGGCCCTGGAGGCCGAGCGCGTGGAGGTCCACGTACCCGCGCGCCAGCAGCATCTCCACGCCGGGGATCACCGACTTCATGGCGCTCGGCCCGGGATACCCGATCTCGTATACGATGTCCGGCTCGAAGATCAGATACCCGTTGGACACGTAGTGCGTGGGGTTGATGACGTTGCGGCCGCCCGGCGGCACGTAGTGATGGAGGTTGTCCGACAGCCGCTCGTAATAGTAGGTGATCATCGGGTACTTCCGGGACGGATCGAAGTTCTCCGGCTTGTAGAGAATGCCCGAAAGCGGGATCCCGTCGGCGCTGATCCAGTGCACCAGCTCCGCCGTGCCCCAGTTGAACGCCTTCTGCTGGGGGTTGGCGTCCGAGATTCTGGTCAGCTGCGCGAGGTCGGTGCCGGTGTAGAGATCGGGGAACTGCTCGAAGGTGCCCCGCGTGACGACGAGCTGCTTGCCGCGCCTGGCCTGCACGGGAATGCCGAAGTCGGCATCCGCCATCACGATCCGCTCCGGGGCGCGGCGCGCGCCGAGGCGGATCCAGGAGAAGCCGGCGGCCTTGGTGTCTTCGTTGAAGACGCTGACGAGCAGCGGCTGCTTCGGATCGATGAACGGATCGTCGCGGTCGAGGTCGACGACGCGATACACGAGATGGCCGCGCCGCCCCGCCGAGTCGGTCGCCACGACGGGCGCCCGCACCCCCGTGGGGTCCACCTCCCAGATGTCGTACCGGTCGTACACCAGCACCGACTGGTCGCCGGTCGTCCAGCCGCCAAGGCCGTAGGCGGGCGCGATGTCGGGCTGGTCGTTCAGCTCGTTGTCGAACCGGTTGCCGGTGAGGCGCCCCGTGAGATCGATCAACCGCCCCGCGGCGATGTCGTAGGCGTACCAGTGGCCGCCATCCAGGTACACGATGAATCGGCCACCCGGCGAGAGCTCGGCGCGCGCGCCGCGCAGATCGCGCTTGACCAGCGTCCTCCGGCCGGTCGCGGCGTCGGCGGCGTAGACGTCGGTGCCGCCCTCGCCCCACATGGCCGGCACCTCGTAGGGCACGTCGCTCGTTTCCAGCACCGTCGTCGCGTCCGAAGATACGGTGGCGTTGGGCACCGAATCGTCGGTCAGCCGGACGAGCGTCCGCGCGGCGATCTGGTACAGCGTGAGAAACGTCCGGTCGCGATCGCGGGCCGCGTCGACCTTCTGCTCGGGCATGATGTGCGGGTCGTTCCACGCCCAGAGATCGAAGATCGCCTTGTCGGAGAGCGAGTCGTGCGGCACGGTGTCGGGCCGCGGCGGCGCGACGCCGAATTCGATGGCCGTGCCCGACCGCGAGAACGCCACGCGCCCGTAGTCGGCCACGAGCAGCCCGGGCCCGGCCGCGCCGGCCGCGGCCACGGCCTGCGGCTTGGCGTCGGCGAGCGACGCGTAATACAGCGTGAACGCGGGGGTCCGCGCCGCGAAGTCGTCCCGATCCGACGTGAACGCCACCTGCGCCCCCGCCCGATCGAAGGTGAAGTTCCGGTAGTCGCCCTTGCCCGTCATCAGCGCGGTCGACGAGTCGCGTCCCGGCACGCGCACGAACACGCCGTCGCCCTGGCCGCCGCGCATGGAGACCACGTAGCCGAACCATTTCGCGCTGTCGTCGAAGGCGTAGGTCGTGACGCTGTCGATGCGCGTCTCGGCGCCCGTGGCGAGGTTGCGCAGCACCACCGGGCTGCCCGGCAGTTTGCGACGGCCGCCCGGCTCCTCGGGGCCCGCAGCGCCACCGCCCGCGCCCGCGCCGCCGCCGCGGCCACCCCGGCCCCCGCGACCGCCGGCGTTCGCGTCGCCGCCCGACCCTCCCCCGGCCGTCGAGTCGCCGGTGTCCATCTGGTACGCGATCCACCCGCCGGCCTGAGCCGGCATCTCGAACCCGCGCACGTCGGCGATCACGGTCACGTTCCCGGTGGACAGATCGACGACGGCGAGCTTGCCCTTGGGCTGCGGGCCGGGCCGCCCCCCGCGCCCCGCGTGGCGGGCCGAGTCGAACGCCGTCATCGGGGCGTAGGTCATCACCGCGGCATAGCGCGAGTCGGCCGAGATCCGGCCGGCCGGAACACCACCGCCGCCGCGGCCGCCGGGAGCCGACCCCGGCGTCATCTCGGGCCGGCCGATGAACCCCCGCGGCACGCGGTATTCCGTGGCGCCGCCGGTGGCGCGCACCACGAACTCGCCGTCGCCCACCTGCGGCGTGAGCGAGTAGGCCACCCACCGGCCGTCCGGCGAGATCGCCGTGCCGGTGATCGACCGCCAGTGGTCCCAGTCGGCGGGCGTGAGCGCGCGTTTGGGCGCCTGCGCGGCCACGGTGGACGCGGTGAGGGCGAGCAGCGTGACGACGCACGGCAGTGCGTGGCGGGAAGAGAATCGGCGCATGACTGGAAAATCCCCGGGAAGATCGGTGAGATGGCGGGAATTCGTCGGAACGGCGGAAACGTCTCATCCGTGCGCCGAGTGCGCCAGAGGCGCGTGGCGCCGGGGTCCGTGCGCGGGCTAGATTCCCCGCCGCCCCCCCATCCCCGTCTTCATGATTCTCAGGCGCCTGTACGACGACGAACTGGCCCAGGCCAGCTACCTGATCGGCTGCGAGTCGACGCGCCACGCCGTGGTCGTGGATCCCACCCTCGACGTCGACCGCTACGTCGAGGCCGCGCGGGACGAAGGCCTCACGATCACGCACGTGACCGAGACCCACATCCACGCCGATTTCGTGTCGGGTGCGCCGGCGTTGGCCGCGGCCACGGGCGGCCGGCTGCTGCTCTCGGCGGAGGGTGGCCCCGATTGGCAGTACGGGTCGCCGGACCGTCGGGCAGACGGATCGTCGGGCAGTCCGACAGACGCACCGTCGGACAGCGAAACGGCGGAAGAGCGGCTTCGCCCGACGGCCGGGTCGGCTTGCGGCCCGACTCTGCTGCGCGATGGGGATCTGGTTGCCGTCGGCGCCATCCGTCTCACCGCGTTCCACACCCCCGGCCACACGCCCGAGCATCTGTCGTTTCTCGTCACCGACACGGCGGTGTCGGACGAGCCGGTGGGCATGCTGAGCGGCGATTTCATCTTCGTGGGCGACGTGGGACGGCCCGACCTGCTCGAGCGGGCGGTGCACGTGACGGGCACGATGGAAGACTCGGCCCGCCAGTTGTTCGCCTCGCTCCGCCGCACGGATGCACTGCCCGGCCATCTGCAGCTCTGGCCGGGACACGGGGCGGGCTCGGCGTGCGGCAAAGCGCTGGGCGCCCTGCCGCACTCCACGCTCGGCTACGAGCGGCTGACCAATGCGGCGCTGCGCCAGACCGACGAGGCGGCGTTCGTGCGCGAGATCCTGACGGCGCAGCCCGAGCCGCCGCGCTACTTCGGCCGCATGAAGCGCGTGAACCGCGACGGCACGCCGCCCGCGCCGGCCGACGTCGCGATTCGCCATCTCGACGCCGGCGAGGTGGACGCGGCGATTCGCAGTGGCGCGCTCGTGATCGACGTCCGGCCGTCGGCGCTGTTCTGCGCCGGGTTCGTGCCGGGGGCGATCTGCGTGCCCAGGTCGAGATCGTTCACCGGCTATTTCGGCATGGTGGCCCCCGCCGACGCACCGGTGGCGCTGCTGGTGAATGCCGCCGGCGACGTCGGCCCCGTGGCGCACCGCTTGCGCCTGATCGGCTTCGATCGGGTGGCGGGTTGGGCGGTGGCGGAGGACGTCCTGGCGGCACGCCGCCGGTCGGGGGCGCCGATGGCCACGCTCACCGCCGCCCACGTGCCCGAGGTGCGGCAGCGGCTCGCTGCGGACCGGTCCGTGCGCCTGATCGACGTCCGCGGCGCCGGCGAGCGCGAGGCCGGGGTCATCCCCGACTCGATCGGCGTCGCGTTGGGCGATCTGGGCGCGTGGGCCGCGGCGGCGGCGGCGGCGGGCCCGGTGATCGTGCAGTGCCACGCGGGCACGCGGGCGGTCATCGGCGCCAGCGTGCTCGTGGGCCGAGGGTTCTCGGATGTCACGCCGATGGCCGGAGGCTTCGACGTCTGGGCGGCGTCTGGGCTGCCCGTGTTCATCCCTTCGCCGCTCTGAATCGGGGGGAGCCGCATGCGATTCGATCGTTCGTGTTCCGTGCTGCCGGGCGTTGGCCTGATGCTCGCGTTCGCCGCGCCCGCCGGCGCCCAGGGCCGCGGCGACCGCTCGCCGGCCGTTGACGCCCCGCGCACGCTGCTCATACCGGATCAAGTATGGACCGGCGCCGACCCGGCGCCCCGCGCGGGGTGGGTGGTGCTCGTGCGGGGCAATCGCATCGAAGCCGTGGGGCCGCGCGACCGCGTGGCGGCGCCGGCCGGCACGGCGACGACGCCAAGGAGCTGGTGCTGATGGTGCAGGACGGCATGACGCCGCTGGCGGCGATCACCGCGGCGACGGTGACCAATGCCCGCATGCTCGGCTGGCAGGACCGGATCGGGAGCGTGCAGCCCGGGCTGTACGCCGACCTCGTGGCGCTCGACGGCGATCCGACGCGGGACATCACGGCCACGCGGCGGGTGGCGTTTGTGATGAAGGACGGGACGGTCTACAAGCGGCCGTGAAGCCGCCGGGCGCCGCGCGGGGTGCGCGCGGCGAGGCGGAACCAGAGCGGGCCCGCGGCCACCGCCACGGCGCTGCCGGCCAGCGCCGGCCAGGCGTAGTCGCCCCCAGCGAGGCCGGCGTACACCAGATATACTAATATACTCACTGGCGCGGCGGCCAGGGCGATCACCCCGCTCCGTCCCAGGGGAATGCGGAACGCGCCGCGCAGGCCGGGCTCGCGGCGGCGGAGGGCGATCAGGGAGCCGAACTCCAGGAACAGGGCCAACGAGTAGAGCACGACGTCGGCCACGACCAGCCGCCCGAACGGCACGAGCACGAACACGGAATAGCACGCCGCCGACACGAGCACGGCGTTGGCCGGCGTGCCGCGGGCGTCGGTCTTGGCCAGGGCCGCGGGCAGGAAGCCGTCGTCGGCCATGACGAACGGAATGCGCGAATAGGCCAGGAGGAGGGCGTTGAACAGCCCCAGCGCGCTCACCAGACCGGCGAGCGCGACGCAGCCGGCGAGCAGCGGGCCGGCCGCGCCGGTGGCGGCGCGGGCGATCTCGGGCCAGCCGCCGTCCGTCCACGTCCGCCAGTCGGTGGCGCCGAGCGTGGCGAGGAGCGGCAGGAGGTAGCCCAGCGTGACCAGGGGCAGCGTGATCGCCAGGGCCCGCGGATAGCTGCGGGTGGCGTCGCGCACCTCGCCCTGGACGGTGGAGGCGTTGTCCCATCCGATGTAATTCCAGAGGGCGAGCGACAGCCCGACGGCAATGCCCTGCCCGGTGCTCTGCCCCGGGCGGCCGAACGGCACCCACGGCGTGTGCCTGGCGTGGAACAGCGCGACCACCGTCACGGCGAGAAAGGCGGCGACCACGAACAGGCCGCTGGCGACAGAGCTTCGTCCCACGCGGAGCGAACCGAACAGGTTGATCGCGGTGGCGCCCCAGATCATGGCGAGCGCGATGCTCCATCGGCCGAGGGGCGTGAGGCCGGGCACGAAATAGTCGAGATAGGCCAGGAAGAGCAGCGGGTAGAGCGCCATGTCGACCAGCGAGTACATCCAGGTGAGCCAGCCGTTCTGGAACGCCCAGAAGGGGCCGAAGGCGCGCTCGACCCAGCGGTAGTAGCCGCCCTCCTCGGGGAGCATGCTGGCCAACTCGCCCACGATCAGGGCTTCGGGAAGCGACCAGACGATCGGGACGAGCACGAGCAGCAGGAGGGCGATGCCGGGCCCCACGTCGTGGACCAGCCCCTCGGTGGTGAACGGGCCGCCGGACACCGTGAAGTAGAGAATCGCGACGAGCGAGACGGTGCCGAGGGAGCGTTGGAGTTTCATAAGCGTGCGGCGGGGGGGCGGACCGTGGTGGTCGGGCGGCGGTGCGGACGGGCGGTGGCGGCGGTGGCGGCGGACGCTCACGCGCCCGGCGCGCGGCGAACGAGCGTCAAGATGGTGTAAAGCGCCACCGGCTCGTCGTGCTGGTTGGTGACGGCGACGTCCCACGCCACCACGCCCTGGGGGATTCCGCCGGGCGGCGTATCGCGGGCGGTCTTCTGCTTGCACGTGAGCCGCACCCGGATGCCGTCGCCGATGTACACCGGCTTCACGAAACGCAGATTGTCGAGGCCGTAGTTGGCGAGCACGGGCCCCGGCGCGGGGTCCACGAACAGCCCGGCGGCCGCCGAGACGACGAAGTACCCGTGCACCACCCGCTTCTCGAAGATCGAGCCGCGTGCCGCGTCGTCGTCCATGTGGGCGTAGAAGCGATCGCCGCTGAGCGCCGCGAACGCCGCCACGTCGGCCTCGGTGATCGTCCGGCTCCCGGTCACCAGCGTCTCGCCGATCGCCAGTTCGTCGAACGTCTTCCGGAACGGATGCGCGGCGCCGCTCGGCGCCGGCGCCCCCGGCATCCACTGATCCATGACCGCGGTGAGCACGCCCGGCGAGCCCTGCACCGCCGTGCGCTGCATGTAGTGCAGCACGCCGCGCGTGCCGCCCATCTCCTCGCCGCCACCGGCGCGGCCCGGACCGCCGTGCACGAGGTTGGGCAGCGGCGATCCGTGCCCGGTGCTCTCCCGGGCGCTCGTCCGGTCGAGCACCAGGAACCGCCCGTGGTACGGGGCCACGCCGAGCACGACCCGGCGGGCCACCGCGGCGTCGGCCGTGAACAGCGACCCGCAGAGACTGCCCCGCCCCAGCCGGGCCAGCTCCACTGCCTCATCCACGGACTGATATGGCATGACGGTGTTCACCGGTCCGAACGCCTCCACGTCGTGCGGCTCGTGGTGCGCGAACGGGCGGTCGCAGACGAGGAGCATGGGCCCGAAGAACGCCCCCTGCTGGCGGTCGGCGCCCACCACCGCGAAGTCGTCGGTGCCGCCGTACGCCAGCACGCCGGCGTGCCGCAGCTCGGCGGCCCGCGCCCGGACGTCCATCACCTGGCCCAGACTGGCCAGCGGCCCCATCCGCACGCCCTCCACGGCGGGATCGCCGATCACGACCTGCTCGAGCCGCGCGCGGAGGGCGCGCACCACGTCCTCTTCCATTCCCGCCGGCACGAGCGTGCGCCGGATGGCGGTGCACTTCTGCCCGGCCTTCACGGTCATCTCCCGCACGACCTCCTTCACGAACAGCTCGAACTCCTCGGTGCCGGGCGCGGCGTCCGGCCCGAGGATGGAGCAGTTGAGCGAGTCGGCCTCAATGTTGAAGCGCACGGCGCGCTCGACGATCGCCGGATTCTGCTTGAGCAGGCGCCCCGTGGCCGCCGAGCCGGTGAACGCCACGGCGTCCTGCCCGCCGAGGTGCGAGAGCAGATCGCCGGCGCCGCCGCAGATCAGTTGGAGCGCGCCTTCCGGGAGGATCGCCGACGCGACCATGTCGCGGACCATCGCCTCGGTGAGGTACGACGTGACGGTGGCCGGCTTGACGATGGCCGGCACGCCGGCCAGCAGGGTGGGCGCCAGCTTCTCCAGCATGCCCCAGCACGGAAAGTTGAAGGCATTGATGTGGACGGCCACCCCCTCGAGCGGCACGCACAGGTGCTGCCCCACGAACGTGCCGCCCTTGGACAGCGGCTCCACCGGCCCCTCTACGTAGAACGTCTCGTCCGGAAACTCGCGGCGGCCGCGGCTGCCGTACGCGAAGAAGGTGCCGATCCCGCCTTCGATGTCGATCCACGCGTCCTGCCGGGTGGCGCCGGTGGCGGCCGACACCCGGTAGTACGTCTCCTTGCGCTCCATGAGGTACCCCGCCATGGCCTTGAGCATCCGCGCGCGCGCGTGGAAGGTCATGGCGCGCAGGGCGGGCCCGCCCACGGTGCGCGCGTAGTCGGCCATCGCGCCGAAATCGAGCCCCCCGCTCGAGGCCTCGCCGATCACCTCGCCGGTCACGGCGTGCACCAGCTCCGTGGCCGGGCCGCTGCCCGCCACCCAGTCGCCGAGCGCGTAGTTCCGCAGTGTCATGGCCGGTTCCTCGTGTCCTTCCAGGTCTGATACGATGCCTGCTGCGCGCGCCGGCCGGCCGGCACCTCGCGCAGCGGTTCGCACGGCCTCCACCCGGCGCGCATGCGGGCCGGAAGGGCCTGGTACACGCGCGTCCCGTCGGTCTTCCAGGCGCGCATGGCGTCGGTGACGTCGCGGACGACGCGCGCCGGCGCGCCCACCACGACCTTGCGCGCCGGAATCCGCATCTCGGCGGGGACGAAGCACAGCGCGCCGACGATGCACTCCGCGCCCACGTCGGCGCCGTCCATGATCACCGCGTTCATGCCGACGAGCACGTTCTCGCCCAGCCGCCCGCCGTGCAGCACGGCGCCGTGCCCCATGTGCGCCATCGGCTCGAGCACCGCCGCGGCGCCCGGAAAGGCGTGCACGGTGCAGTTCTCCTGCACGTTGCATCCGTCGCCGATTACGACGCCGCCCCAGTCGCCGCGGATGGCGGCGCCCGGCCCCACGTACACGTCGCGTCCGATCACGACATTGCCGGTGATCGCGGCCTGCGGGTGGACGAACGCCGTTTCGTGGATCACGGGCACGAATCCCTCGAACTCGTAGATCACACGCGCTCCAGCACCATGGCCATGCCCTGCCCCACGCCGATGCACATCGTGCACAGCGCGTACCGGGCGTTCGTCAATTCGAGTTCGCGCATCGCGGTGATCACGAGCCGGGCGCCGGACATGCCGAGGGGGTGGCCGAGCGCGATCGCGCCGCCGTTGGGATTCACGCGGGGATCGTCGTCGGCCACGCCGAACTCGCGCAGGCAGGCCAGCGACTGGGCGGCGAAGGCCTCGTTGAGCTCGATGACGTCCATCCGATCGAGCGTGAGCCCGGCCAGCGCGAGGGCGCGGCGCGTGGCCGGCACGGGCCCCATCCCCATGATGCGCGGTTCGACGCCGGCCGCCGCCGAGGCGAGCACGCGCGCCTTCGGGACGAGGCCGGCCTCCCGCGCGCCGCGCGCCGACGCCACGAGCAGCGCCGCCGCCCCGTCGTTGAGCCCGGACGAGTTGCCGGCGGTCACCGAGCCCTTGCCGTCGGTGCGGAACGCGGGGCGCAGCGCGCCCAGCGCGGCCAGCGACGTATCGGCCCGGATGAATTCGTCGTGCTCCACCCGCACGGGGGCCGCGCGGGGCCGGGGAACGGCCACGGGCACGATCTCGCGCGCCAGCCGCCCCGACGCCCGCGCCGCCGCCGCCTTCTGCTGCGACCGCAGCGCGAACGCGTCCTGGTCGGCCCGCGATACGCCGAACTGCTCGGCCACGTGCTCCGCCGTCTCGCCCATGGAATCCGTGCCGTAGGTGGCCTTCATATTAGCGTTCACGAAACGCCAGCCGAGGCTCGTGTCGAAGAGCTGCACGTCGCGGGCGAAGGGTTTCGCGCTCTTGGAGAGCGCGTACGGCGCGCGGGTCATGCTCTCCACGCCGCCGGCCAGGTACAACTCGCCCTCGCCCAGCTTCACGCCGTGCGCGGCGTGGGCCACGGCGTTCAGCCCCGACGCGCACAGCCGGTTCACCGTCTCGCCCGGCACGGTCACCGGCAGGCCCGCGAGCAGGAGCGCCATGCGGGCAACGTTCCGATTGTCCTCGCCGGCCTGGTTCGCGCACCCCAGGACCACGTCGGCGATGCGCCCCGGATCCACCGACGGATTCCGCGCCAGCAGCGTGGCCAGCACGTGCGCCGCCAGGTCGTCGGGGCGCACGTCGCTCAGCGCCCCTCCCAGGTTGCCAATGGGCGTGCGAATGCCGTCGATCAGGAACGCGTCGGTCATGCCGTGGGGTCCGGGGAAGGGTGATCCCGCCGCGTGCGGTACACCGTGCCGCGGAACACGGCCACCGTGACGCCCGCTTCGTTGCGCACCGTCACCTGATAGAAGGCCACGCGATGGGCCGCGCTGAGTTCCTCGGCCACCGCGGTCAGCACGTTGCCGGGATGCACCGCGGCCGGATAGCCGATGCTGTTCTCGATGCTCACGGTCACGCGGCCGTTGGTGTTGCTGGCGAACGCCAGCGCGCTGTCGGCCAGCGCGTACGCGATCGCGCCATGCGCCAGGCCGAACCCGTTCACCATCTCGTCGCGAACGGTCATTCGCACCGTGCACCGGCCGGGCGCGACTGCCGACACCTCCACGCCCAGCCATCGGCTGAACGCGTCGCGCGTGCGCATGCCGGCCACCACCGCCTCGGCGAGCTCTTGGGCGCCCGGCGCCGGCGGGTTCACGCGAGAATTCTCCGCGCTTCCCTGGCCAGCCGCCGCAGGTGCGGACTGGGCCGGTACCGGTCCTCGCCGTACTCCTCGTGGAGCGCCGTGATGCGCTGCATCACCGTGCGCACGCCCAATTCGTCGCCCCACGCCAGCAGCCCCTTGGGGTAGTTCACGCCCTTCGTCATCGCCAACTCGATGTCGGCCGCCGCGGCCACGCGCAGGTGCAGCGCGTCCACCGCCTCGTTGATCAGCATCGCGACGATGCGGTCCACGATCCGCTGCCCCACCGCATGGTCCCTGCCCGGCGAGGGCGCGCGGGCGCCCTCGCGATAATCGTAATAGCCCTGCCCCGACTTGCGGCCGAGGAGCCCCGCCTCCACCAGCCGGCGCTGGGTGAGGGCCGGCCGGTACCGCGGATCGTAGATACATGGACTCGAATACCGAGCAGGTGACGGCGTAGTTCACGTCGTTGCCGATGAAGTCCATCAGTTCGAACGGGCCCATCTGGAAGCCGCCGAGGTCGCGCATGGCCCAGTCGATCGTGGCGTAGTCCGCGATCCCCTCTTCGGCGATGCGCAGCGCCTCGCCGTAGAACGGGCGGGCGACGCGGTTGACGATGAACCCCGGCGTGTCCGACGCGACGACCGTGGTCTTGCCCCACCCGTCGACGAACGCCCGGGCCGCGGCCACCACCGCCGCGTCGGTGGTGATCGCACCCACGATCTCGACCAGCGGCATCACGGGCGCCGGATTGAAGAAGTGGATGCCCACCACGCGCCCCGGGTGCGCGCAGGCGCCGCCGATCGCGGCCACCGACAGCGACGACGTGTTCGTGGCGAGCACCGCGTTGCCGGCGACCACGCGCTCCAGGGCCCCGAACACGGCCTTCTTGAGTGCCAGATCCTCGACGATCGCCTCGATCACCAGCCCGCACGGGGCGAACGCGGCCCACTCGGCCTCGCCCACGCCGGCCACGTACGCGATCCGGGCGCGGGCGGCGTCCGCGTCCGCCGCGGCCAGCTTCCCCTTCTCCACCTGCCGGTCGAGCGCCGAGCCGATGGCCGAGCGCGCCCGGTCGAGCGACCGGTCGATCGCGTCGGACAGGATCACGCGATGCCCGCGCACCGCGGCCACCTGGGCGATGCCCGCCCCCATGGCGCCGGCGCCGACCACGCCCACCACGGTCCCAGCGTCGAGCGGCATCAGCGGCCCGCGAACTCGGGTTTGCGCTTGGCGAGAAACGCGCGCACGCCTTCCTGATAGTCCGTCGTCTGGCCGGCCTCGCGCTGCAGTTCCTCCTCGAAGTCGAGTTGCGCGTCGAGGTCGTTGCCCAGCGAGCGGTTGAGCGCGCGCTTGGTGAGCCCGAACCCGCGCGTCGCCTGCGCGGCGAGCGACCGGGCGAGGCCGAACGCGGTATCGGCGAGCCCCGCGCGCGGCACCACGTCGTGCACGATGCCCGAGTTCGAGGGCCTTCGCCGCCGTCACCCGTTCGCCGAGCATCATCATCGCCGTGGCGCGGTGCAGGCCCACCAGCCGCGGCAGGAAGTACGTGCCGCCGGTATCGGGAATGAGTCCGATCTTGGCGAAGCTCTGGATGAACGCGGCCTCCTCGGCGGCGATCAGGATGTCGCAGGCGAGCGCCAGATTGGCGCCGGCGCCGGCGGCCACGCCGTTCACGGCGCAGATCACCGGCTTCTCGAGGGCGCGGACGAGGCGGACGATGGGGTTGTAGCAATCGTGTACGATGTCGCCCAGGTCCGGCGCCGGCCCCTCGGCCGGCACGGCCTCGCCCAGATCCTGGCCGGCGCAGAAGGCCCGGCCGGCGCCCGTGAGGAGCACCGCCCGGATGGCCGGGTCCTGGGCCACCACGCCCAGGGTGAGCTGCAGCTCCAGCGCCATGGCCCGATTGAACGCATTGAGCACGTCGGGGCGATCGAGCGTGATCGTCGCCACTCCGTCGGTGAACGTGCAGGTGATGAACTGGTAGGCCATCCGCATCCTCGCCAGTGTGGGGGTCGGTCAGCGCCGCTAAAGATACGCGATCCGGAGGCCGGTGCGCATCCGACTCTCCCCTTCCGGGCGCCGAGTGGCCAGATTGGGCGGGGGAAGGCGCCGGCGCGTCTCACCCGCCGCCACCAGCGTGATTCACCACCGCACGAGGATCGATGCCCACCAAGTCGCCGTCCCCGTCGTCCGACCATCCACGCCCCCGCCCCGGCCCCCGCCCCCGCTCCGATGCCGCGGCCGCGGCCGCCGCCGACACGGCGTTCGACTGGCGGCAGATCGCCTACCACACGCTCGTGTCGCGCGCGCTGGACGACCTGGAGGAGGCGACGAACAGGAATCGCGCGTCGGTGCCCAAGGACCAACTGGTGCTCTACCAGTTCTCCGCGCGGGGGCACGACATGGCGCAGGCGATCCTCGGCTCGCTGCTTACCGGAGCGCACGACGCGGCCGGGGCGTACTATCGGTCGCGGCCGCTGCTGCTCTCGTTGGGGTTGAGCATCGAGGACGCCCTGGCCAGTCCGCTCGGACGATCGGGCGGGTTCAGCGACGGCCGCGACATCGGCGTGGTGTGCAACCTGCCCAAGCGCGAGGGCGCGATCGTGCTGCCGATGTCGGGCGACGTGGGTTCGCAGTACACGCCGTCGGCCGGCTGGGCGCAGGCCATCGCGTACCATCGCGACGTCCTCGAGGACGAGTCGTACGCGCGGTGCATCTGTGTGGCGCTCGGCGGCGAGGGGTCGGTGGCCACCAACGGGTTCTGGTCGGCGCTCACCATGGCCACCACGCTCGCGCTGCCGATGCTCTTCTATATAGAAGACAACGGGCTTGGCATCTCGGTGCGCGGCCAGATGCAGACGCCGGGCGGCGACATCGCGCGCAATCTGGCGTCGTTCGGCGGGCTGTTCGTTCGCGACGGCGACGGGACCGATCCCGGCGAGGCTGCGCGCCTGATCGCGGACGTCGTGGGTCACGTGCGGGCGGGCGCAGGGCCCGGCGCTCCTCCGCCTGGCGGTGCCGCGGCTGTGCAGCCACTCGGGCCCGGACAATCAGAAGGGGTATCGCAGCGACGCCGAGATCGCCGAGGACGCCAAGCGCGACCCGTTGCCCGAAGCTGCGGCGGCACGTGGTGCCGGTGTTCCTGTCGGACGCGGAATGGTCCGCGCTCGAGGCCGAGGTGGCGCGCGACGTGGACGCCGCGCTCACCGCGGCGCGGGCCCGGCCGGCGCCCGATCCGGAAACCGTGCATCGGTTCGTGTACGCGGAGCCGCGTCGGGCCGCGGGGGACCCCGAGACCATCGGCGGCCTGACCGACGCCGAACGCTCGGCCCTGGGCGGGAGCGAGACGCCCGCGGAGGACGGCGAGATGATGCGGTTCGCCGAGGCCGTGCGGCGCACGCTGAAGGTGGAGTTGGAGCGGAATCCCAAGGTGCTCGTGTTCGGAGAGGACGTGGGGGTCAAGGGCGGCGTGCATCTGGTGACCGAGGGGCTGCAGAAGGCGTTCGGCGCCCGCCGGGTGTTCGACACCAGTCTCTCGGAGGAGGGCATCGTCGGACGCGCGGTGGGCATGGCCGTGGCGGGATTGATGCCGGTGGCCGAGATCCAATTTCGCAAATACGCCGATCCGGCCGCCGAGCAGCTCAACAACTGCGGCACCCTGCGGTGGCGCACGGCCAATCAGTTCGCGGCGCCGATCGTGGTGCGGATGCCGGGCGGGTTCGGCAAGGACGTGGGCGATCCGTGGCACAGCCTGAGCGACGAGGTGCGGTTCGCGCACGCCGTCGGATGGCAGATCGCCATGCCGTCGAACTCGGCCGACGCGGTGGGGCTGCTGCGGTCGGCCATGCGGGGGCGCAACCCGAGCATTTTCTTCGAGCATCGGTCTCTGCTCATGACGAGCGACGGCAGCACCCACTATCCGGGGGACGATTACGTGCTCCCGTTCGGGCGGGCGAAGCGGGTGCGCGAGGGCGAGCGGATCACCGTCGTGAGCTGGGGCGCGATGGTGCTGCGGTGCACCGAGGCGGCGGACCGGCTGGGCGCCGGCGCCGGGGTCGATCTCTACGACTTGCGGACCATCGCGCCGTGGGATTGGGCCGCGGTGCTCGACTCCGTGCAGCGCACCGGCCGGTGTCTGATCGTACACGAAGACACGATCACGGCGGGGTTCGGCGCCGAGATCGCGGCCACGGTGGCGCGCGATGCGTTCTGGTTTCTGGATGCGCCGGTGGACCGGCTGGCCGTGGAGGACGTGCCGATGCCGTATCATCCGGTGCTGCTGAACGCCGTGCTGCCGGACACGGATCGGATCGCGGGGCGGATCGAGGCGCTGCTCGCGACGTAGGTGCGGAGCGCCTAGAACGCCTTGAACTCGTCGAACGGCTGCCGGCAGGCGTTGCAGAAGTGGATCGCTTTGCACGCCGTGGAGCCGAACTCGCTCCGGCAGCTCGGTGTCGGTGGACCCGCAATAGGGACAGGTCACCGCCTTCGGCGCGCCGCGGAGCGTGACCAGTCCGCCCTGCTCGGCCGCCGCTGCCGGCGGCGCGATGCCGAACCGCCGCAGCTTCTCCCTTGCCTCGGCGGGAATCCAGTCGCTCGTCCAGGCGGGCGCGTACACCGTCTCGAACTCCACGTCCGGGATGCCGTGGCCCGCGAGCGCGCCGCGCATGTCCTCCTCCATGAGGTGCATGGCGGGACACCCGGAATAGGTGGGCGTGATCGTGATCTTCACCCGGTCGCCGGTCACCCGCACGTCGCGGATGATTCCGAGTTCGACCACGCTGAGCACCGGCACCTCGGGGTCCATCACCGTGCCGAGCACGCGCAGCACGCGCGTCGCAATCCGGGCGCACGGCGTTCACCAACTGGCGCCGGGGTGCGAGCGCGCGACGATCTGCATGTCGGCCAGCATGTGCCCCAGGTGCTCCGTGTGCCGCCCGCGCCGGCCGCCGCGTCGCCATCGCGCGCGTCGGTGGGCAGCGCCAGCGTGGCGCGCTGCACCACGTCTGCCACCAGGTCGCGCCACCGCGGCCAGGATGGCGGCGTGATCCACCGCGATCCCTGCGCGGCCACCGCCGCGTCGATCGCGTCGGACGTCGAACAGCTCGCCGGTGAACCGCCACAGGTCGTCGAGCGCGCGCTGCGCCCGCGCGTGGCTCTCGGCGGTGCCGTCGCCCAAGCCGGAGCATCCACTCGGCGCTGTGGCGCAGGTGATACGTGTCTTCCTTGAGCGACTTGGCGGCGAGCGCCGCCAGCTGCGCGTGGCCGCAACGGGCGAGCGCATCGAGATGCAGCACGCTGTACGCGTCGAACAGGAACTCGCGCACGATCGTGTCGGCGAAATCGCCGTTCGGCTGCTCCACGAGCAGCGCGTTGCGAAAGTCGCGCTCGTCGCGGAAGTAGGCCAGTGCGTCCTCGTCGCGCCCCCGTCCCTCCACCTCGCCGGCCAGCGCCAGCAAGCGCGTTGGCCTGGCCGATGAAGTCGAGCGCGATGTTCGACAGCGCGATGTCCTCTTCGAGGATCGGGCCGTGCCCGCACCACTCGGACAGCCGGTGGCCGAGCACCAGGCGGTCGTCGCCCATGCGCAGCACGTATTCGAACAGCGGGTTGGCGGCCGGCGTGTCGCGGGCGCGCCGCGCACGGGTGGCGGAGCGGTGGTCACAGGCCGCGCACTCCGCGCGGCACCTTGTAGAACTGCGGGTGCCGGTAGGCCTTGTCGTTGCCGGGATCGAAGAACGGGCCGGCGTCGCCGGGCGCCGAGGCGACGATCGCGTCGGAGGGCACCACCCAGAGACTGATCGCCTCGCCGCGGCGGGCGTACACGTCGCGGGCGTTCTGCAGCGCCTGCTCGGCGTCGGCCGCGTGCACGCTGCCCGCGTGCTCGTGGGGCGCGCCCTGCGTGCGCTGCGTGAACACCTCCCAGAGCGGAAGCTGCGTATCCGCGGACGATGCGGCTAGGCGTGGGGTTCCGAGTCGCGGGCCATGGCGGGGCGGTCGGTCATGCGGCTTCGATGGCGGACGCGGCGCCGTGCTTGGCGGCGTACGCCGCGGCCGCGTCGCGCACCCAGCGGCCGTTCTCGTGCGCCGTGCGCCGCGCGTCGAGGCGCTCGCGATTGCACGGGCCGTTGCCCGCGATCACCTGCTGGAACTCGGCCCAGTCGATGGCGCCGAACCGCCAGTCGTTCGTCTCCTCGTCGTACGCGCAGGTCGGGATCGGGCAGCGTGAGATTCACCGCCATGGCCTGCGGCACCGTGAGGTTGACGAACCGCTGGCGGAGTTCGTCGTTGGTCTTGTGCTTGACCTTCCAGCGCAGCAGTTCGGCGGAGTTGGGCGAATCCACGTCGCTGGGGCCGAACATCATGAGCGAAGGCCACCACCAGCGGTTCACGGCGTCCTGCACCATGGCGCGCTGCGCCGGCGTGCCGTTGGCCAGCGTGGCCACGATCTCGTAGCCCTGGCGCTTGTGGAAGTTCTCCTCCTTGCAGATGCGGATCATGGCGCGGGCGTACGGCCCGTACGACGCCTTGGCGAGCACCGTCTGATTGACGATCGCCGCGCCGTCCACCAGCCACCCGATCACACCCATGTCGGCCCAGGCGAGCGTCGGGATAGTTGAAGATGCTGGAATACTTGGCGCGCCCGTCGAGCAGCTGCGTCGACCAGCTCGGCGCGATCCACGCCGAGCGTTTCCGTGCCGCAGTAGATGTACAGCCCGTGGCCGGCCTCGTCCTGCACCTTGGCGATGAGCGACATCTTGCGCCGCAGGCTCGGCGCGCGCGTGATCCAGTTGCCCTCGGGGAGCATGCCCACCACTTCGGAGTGCGCGTGCTGGGACATCATCCGGACGAGCTGCCGGCGATAGCGTTCCGGCATCCAATCCTTGGGCTCGATGGACTCGCCGGCGTCGATGCGCGCCTGGAACTGGGCGAGCTTAGCGGGGTCTTCGGCGGCGGCCTGCGGCTTCTGCTCCATGCACGGCTCCGGTTCGCGGGCTACGCGCTAAATCTACGGGACGGCTTGACATTGGACAATCGAAAGGGGAGGCTATCTTCCGTGCCCATGAAGACACGACCCAGCGCCGCGGGGGCTTCCGGCGACGTCACGCTCCACGTCGCCGACGGGATCGCCACCGTCGCCTTCGGGCATCCCAAGGGGAATTCGCTGCCCGGATCGCTGCTGCGGCTGCTCGCCGAGCGCATCACGGCCGCCGGCGCGGATCCCCGAGCGCGCGTGATCGTGCTGCGCAGCATGGGCACCGGCGCGTTTTGCGCGGGGGCTTCGTTCGACGAGCTGGCCGCGATTGACGACGCCGAGATCGGGAAGGAGTTCTTCGGCGGCTTCGCGCGCGTGATCCTGGCCATGATCCGGGCGCCCAAGTTCATCGTGACGCGGGTCCACGGGCGCGTGGCCGGCGGGGGCGTGGGGCTGGTGGCGGCGTCGGACTACAGCATGGCCGTGGGGGCCGCGTCGGCCAAGCTGAGCGAGCTGGCCGTGGGGATCGGGCCGTTCGTCGTGGGGCCGGTGATCGAGCGCAAGATCGGACTGGCGGCGTTCAGCGCGATGGCGGTGGACGCCGATTGGCGCGACGCCGCGTGGTGCGAGCGGCACGGGCTGTACGCGCGCGTCCATTCCGATCCGGGAGAGCTGGACGCCGCCATCGGCGCGTTGGCCGCGACGTTGGCACAGTCGAATCCCGACGCCATGGCGCAGCTCAAACAGGTGTTCTGGGCGGGAACCGAGGAGTGGGACCTGCTGCTCACGGAGCGCGCCGAGCTGAGCGGGCGGATGGTGCTGTCGGCGTTCACGCGGAGCGCGATCGCGCGGTTCAGGGAGCAGTAGCCGACCACCTTCGACCGGCTGGATCAGCGGCTCGCCCGGGCCGCGCCGCCCCCTACCCCACGTCCCCGTACACTCCCAGCACCGCGTCCTCGAACGACTCCTTGAACCCCCCGGCGTTCACCCGCGCGGTCGCCTCGAATCCCGCGGTGTCCAGCCGCTGCGCGGCGCCTCGAGCAGCACCTGCACGTCGAACGGCACGCCGTCGAGATGGGCGAGATACTCTTCCGCGGCGGTGAGGTATCCCATCATGCCGCCCAGTTCCGTGGGCGCGTACACCTTGCCCGCCGCGCGCAGCCGCTCGGCGTCGCCCGGTTCGGGCATCACGAGGTTTTCCGACCCGCACACCACGCGCAGCCGCGGGTTGGCCCGGATTGCCGACACGGCGTCGGCGTCGAGCGTCCCGCCGGCGGCGTTCACGACCACGGCGTCCATCGGCGTGGCCAGGAACGTCCCCTTGTCCACGGGCGCCCACGTCCGCACGCCCATCGCCTCCAACTCGCGGCGCCGGTCGTCGCGCAACTCGACGACGAGCAGCCGCGTGCCGTGCTCCCGCAGTCGGTCGACCATGTGCAGGCCGATGTTCCCCGCCCCGATGAGCCCGACGGTCGCCGCGGACAGGTCGACGCCGAGGGCGCGCAGCATGCCCTTGAGCAACTGGTAGTTGCCCTCGCCCGTCGGGACCGACGTGTCGGCAATTACGCTTCCCTTATACTGCGCGTTGAGGTAGGCCAGGGACGGCGTCCGGCCGTC
Source organism: uncultured Gemmatimonadaceae bacterium (assembly GCA_963729495.1). Lineage (GTDB taxonomy): Bacteria > Gemmatimonadota > Gemmatimonadetes > Gemmatimonadales > Gemmatimonadaceae > JAGWRI01. The sequence goes on along the minus strand of CAVSOM010000045.1, from coordinate 14,317 downwards.
GGCCATCAGCCCGTGCCCGAGGTCCTGGCCGGTGGTCAGATAGAATCCGCCGCTCCGCTCCACGTCCCGGAAGCAGGACACGGCCCAGTCGAGCAGGGCCGCGTCGCGCGGCTGGCCCACCCGCGCGTCGGCCGTGGGCTGGAGCACGCACTTGCCGCCGCAGATCCGGGTGATGGCCCGGAGCGTGAGCGGGCCGCCCACCTTGATCACCCGCGACCAGTGCACCTTCTCCTCCATCCCCATCGCGAGCCCGATGGCCTCGTGGTCGGGGGTGAACCCCGGCGATCGGACGCGCGATTCGGGGGCGATACGAAAGCCGCCGAGCGAGAGCTTCTGTGAGCCTGGCTCGGCGTGCGTGGCGATGCTGAGGGTCCAGCCGTTCGCGGCGTCGTGGTAGCGGTAGACCCAGACGTCGGGATGTCGGGTCCGCGCCAGCTCGGGCACGATGGCCCGGGCGGCGGCCGGCTGGAGGATCGTCTTCTGCATGTCTCGACCGGAGAGCGGTCAGGAAGTCGGTGGATTGAAGGCCGCGTGCTGGGCGTCGAGCCAGCTCCGGTAGTAGTCGGGGTCCTCGATGGACAGCGCGGCTTTGGCGACGGTGAGCGGACGGAAGCTGTCCATCATCACCGCCAGCTCGTCGGTGTGCTTGGCGCCGATCGACGCTTCGGCTCGGCCCGGGTGCGGGCCGTGCGGAATGCCGTCGGGGTGGTGCGTGATGCTGCCGAACTCGATCCCCTTGCGGCTCATGAACTCGCTGGAGGCGTAGTACAGCACCTCGTCGGAATCCACGTTGCTGTGGTTGTACGGCGCGGGCACGGAGTGCGGGATCGAAGTCGTACGGGCGCGGGCAGAACGAGCAGATCACGAACCCGTCGCCCTCGAAGGTCTGGTGCACCGGCGGCGGCTGGTGCACCCGGCCGACGATCGGCTCGAAGTCCCGGATGTTGAACGCCCACGGGTAGAAGTAGCCGTCCCACCCGACGACGTCGAGCGGATGGTGGTCGATCACGTATTCGGTGAGCCCATCGTACTGCTTGACGAGCAGCCGGAAATCCCCCTTCTCGTCGTGCGTGCGCAGCTCCTGGGGAACGCGGATGTCGCGCTCCGAATACGGCGCGCCCTCCTTGAGCTGGCCGAACTCGTTGCGGTAGCGCTGGGGCGTGCGTACGTGGCCGCGGCTCTCGAACACGAGCAGCTTGGGCTGCTCGCCCGCGTTCAGCTGGTACCGGTGCATGATGCCGCGGTGGATCACCAGGTAGTCGCCCTCGCCGAACGGCAGGTCGCCGAACTGCGGTCTCGAGCACGCCGCTGCCCTTGCACACGTACACCACCTCGTCGCCCTGCGCGTTGCGGTAGAAGTGTCCGTCGCGCCCGGTCGGGCTCCACGTACAGCATCGCGATGTCGCGGTTGAACAGCAGCGGCGTGCGGTCGAGCGTGGGGCTGCCGTGCGGCTCGACGCGCGACGTGCGGAAGTGCCGGTGCCTGAGCGTCCGGTCGGGATCGCGCTCGTAGACCATGTCGCGCAGCCGCTTCACGGCCTTCACCGTGGTGGGCGGATAGACGTGGTAGAGCAGCGCCGACGTGCCGCTGAACCCCTCGTGCCCCAGCAATTCCTCGGCGTACAACGCGCCGTCGGGCTTGCGGAACACGGTGTGCCGCTTGCGGGGCACCTGCCCGAGCGTGTGGTAGAAGGGCATCAGAGGTTCCCGCGCAGGTCCTGCTCGCGCTCCATGGCCTCGAACAGCGCCTTGAAGTTGCCGGCCCCGAAGCTCCGGGCGCCCTTGCGCTGGATGACCTCGAAGAAGACCGTCGGCCGGTCCTCGACGGGTTTGCTGAAGATCTGCAGCAGATACCCCTCGTCGTCGCGATCGACGAGGATGCCGAGGTCCTGCAGCGGCGCGATGTCCTCGTCGATACGGCCCACGCGGTCGAGCACGGTGTCGTAGTAGGTGGACGGCACGCGCAGGAACTCGACGCCCGTTCTTGCGGAGCTCGGTGACGGTCTTGACGATGTCGTCGGTCTCGAGGGCGATGTGCTGCACGCCCGGGCCGCGGTAGAATTCCAGGTACTCGTCGATCTGCGACTTCTTGCGGCCGGCGGCCGGCTCGTTGAGCGGGAACTTGATGCGGCCGTTGCCGTTCGATACGACTTTCGACATGAGCGCCGAATATTCCGTGCTGATCGCCTTGTCGTCGAACGAGATCAGGTTGTAGAAGCCGAGCACGTCCTCGTAGAACCGCACCCACTGGTTCATGGCGCCCAGTTCGACGTTCCCCACGCAGTGGTCCACGTACTTGAGGCCCACGGGCCGGCCCTGGTACGCCGGCTCCACGGGCACGAACCCCGGCAGGAACGCGCCCTTGTACTTCCGGCGTTCGACCAGCGAGTGGATGGTCTCGCCGTAGGTCCGGATGGCGGCGATCACCACCTCGCCGTGCTCGTCCCGGAGCACCTCGGGTTCGCGCACCGACACCGCGCCGCGCTTGATCGCCTTGGCGTACGCCGTGTTCGCGTTGTTCACCCAGAGGGCCAGATCCTTCACGCCGTCGCCGTGATCGTGGATGTGGCGCGCGATGTCGCCGTCGGGCCGGATCGGCGTGGTGAGCACGAACCGCACCTTGCCCTGCTGCAGCACGTAGCTGGCCCGGTCGCGGGTGCCCGTCTCGGGACCCCGGTACGCCACCAGCTTGAACCCGAACGCCGCGCGGTAGTACAGGCTCGCCTGCTTCGCGTTGCCGACGTAGAACTCGATGTAGTCGGTCCCGTTGATCGGAAAGGTATCGTGCGGCTTGGCCGGTGCCGGGAGGGTCTGAGTCGCCATGGTCCAGTCCTCGCAATGGAGTCGCGGCGATGCGATCGCCGGTATGCGCTCAATCTAACGGACTCGCGCGCCGCCGCGAGAAGGGGCATGTTTGGCGGACGTGATCCGCGCCTGAAACTCCCAGTGGTCGCCCGCGCGTAGGACCCGACATGCCCCCACCGGAATTCGACAGCTTTGCCCGGCTGCTGCAAGGCCAGTACGCGCTCGACCGCGAGGTCGGCCGCGGCGGCATGGGCATCGTCTATCTGGCCCGCGATCTCAAGCTCGACCGCCCGGTGGCGATCAAGACGCTGCCGCCGCACCTGGCCGCCGACCCAGCGATCCGCGAGCGGTTCCTGCGCGAGGCGCGCACGGCCGCCAACCTGTCGCACCCCAACATCGTCCCGATCTACCGCGCCGACGAGATCGAGGATCGGGTGTTCTTCGCCATGGGGTTCGTGGACGGCGAATCGGTGGCCGACGAGGTGCGGCAGGCGAAGCGCATGGACCCGCGTCTCGTGCTCCACCAGATGCGCGACGTCGCCTCGGCGCTCGGCTACGCCGCCGCGCGGGGCGTGGTGCACCGCGACGTGAAGGCCGAGAACATTCTCATCGAACGGACCACGGGGCGGGCGATGGTGACCGACTTCGGCATCGCGCGAATGGCCGAGGCCGCCCCGCTCACCGCCACCGGCCAGGTGCTGGGCACGGTGTATTATATGAGTCCCGAACAGGTCACCGGCGAGCCGCTCGACGGCCGCAGCGACCTGTATGCGCTGGGCGTCGTGGGCTTCTACGCGGTCGCCGGCCGCTTCCCGTTCGACGCGCCGCTGGCGTCGGCGGTGCTGATCGCGCAGGTGAACAAAGCGCCCCCGCCGCTGCTCACCGTGGCGCCCGACGCGCCGCGCGCGTTGGCCGAGATCATCGACCGGTGCCTGGCCAAGAATCCGAACGCCCGGTTCCAGTCGGGGCAGGAGCTGGCCGACGCGCTCACGCGCGTGGAGGGCGAGGTGGCGCGCGACGCCGTGCGCGCCGCCGCGATGCCGCAGGCGCCGGCGCTCGTGTCCGAGAGCGAAGCCCAGGCGATCTGGGCGCGGGCGGCCGCGCTGCAGGCGCAGACCGGCATCGAACCGCGCCCGGCGCCGGTGCCCGGCCGGCGCGACGCGGCCGCCGACGCGGGGCGCACCTCGGGCTACGATCTGGCGTCGGTGCGCGAGTCGGCGCTGGAAGCGGGCATCCCGGCGCAGTATGTGGAGCACGCGATGGCCGAGCGAGGGCTGGTGCGCGCGGCCGCGTCGGGGCCGCCATCGCCCCAGGTGACGATCACCGACGTGAGCCCGACGCCGTCCAGGCTGCTCGGCGCGCCGATGAACATCGAATTCGAGGCGACGGTGGGCGGCGAGATGGCGGACCAGGACTTCGATCTGTTGGCCGACATCATCCGGCGCCGCATGGAACAGGCGGGCGCCGTGAACGCGATGGGGCGCTCGCTGACGTGGACGTCGCTGGCGCGGCAGCGCACGGTGCACGTGTCCGTCGCGTCGCGCAACGGGAAGACGACCATCCGCGCGGCCGAGAACATGGAGCCCCTGGCGCGGCGCGCGCGGATCGTCGGCGTCGTGGGAGGCGCCTACGCCACCGCCGGGACGGTCGCCATCGCCGCGAAGTGGGCCGCCACCGGGGGGGCCGGCGGCAGCCTGGCGGCGATCGCCCTGGTGGCCGGCGTCTTCGGCGGCGTCGCGATGGCCGCCCGCTATTCCTACGGCCAGAGCGCGCGCAAGCGAAAGGCCCGGCTCAAGCGCGTGGTCGAGGAGCTGGCGGAACAGGTGCGCGAATCCGCGGAGACCACGGCCCGCGCGATCGCCGCCGGCGCGCGTTCCACGCCCGACCGCTAGCTTCTCAACTCCGGCAGGTCGCGGTACAGCTCCAGCGCCAGTGGATTGGCCAGCGCATCGGCGTTCTTCACCGGGCGGCCGTGGATCGCGTTCCGCACCGCCAGCTCGCTGATCTTGCCGCTGATCGTGCGCGGGATGTCGGCCACCTGCACGATCTTCTTCGGCACGTGGTGCGGGCTGGCATGGTCCCGGATCCGGCCGCGGATGCGGTCGCGCAACGCCTCGTCGAGCGCGATGCCGTCGCGGAGCCGCACGAACAGCACCACGCGCTCGTCGCTGCCGAAGGGCGTCGCCACGGTCCTGAGCGACGACGACGCTCTCCACGACCTCGTCGAGCTGTTCCACCTGCCGGTAGATCTCGGCGGTGCCGATGCGCACCCCCTGCGGATTGAGCGTGGCGTCGCTGCGGCCGTGGATGATCAGCCCGTCGTGCCCCGTGCGCTCGGCCCAGTCGCCATGGCGCCAGACGTTGCGGAACACGCCGAAATACGCCTCGTGGTACTGGTGCCCATCGGGATCGTTCCAGAACCGCACTGGCATGCTCGGGAACGGCGCCGTGCACACCAGTTCGCCAGCCTGCCCCGCCGGCGCCGGACGGCCCCGTTCGTCGAATACGTCCACCGCCATGCCCAGCCCGCGGCACTGCAGCTCGCCGCGCCATACGGGAAGGGTCGGATTGCCGAGCGCGAAGCAGGACACGATGTCGGTGCCCCCGCTGATGCTGCTCAGCTGGACGTCGGGCTTCACGCGCTCGTACACGTAGTCGAAGCTGTGGCCGGCGAGTGGGCTCCCGGTGGAGAGGATGCAGCGCAGCGCCGAGAGGTCGTGGGACTCGCGGGAGCTCCGGCCCTCCTTCTCGGTGAGCGCGATGAACTTGGCGCTCGTGCCGAACACCGTGATGCGTTCCTGCTCGGCCATGTCCCAGAGCACCGCGCCGCGCGTGAGAACGGCCGCGCCGTCGTACAGCACGACCGTGGCGCCCAGCGCGAGCGCGCTCGCCAGCCAGTTCCACATCATCCAGCCGCAGGTGGTGAAGTAGAACACGCGGTCGTCGCGCCCGATGTCCACGTGCAACGCGTGCTCCTTGAGATGCTGGAGCAGCGTGCCCCCCGCCCCGTGCACCAGGCACTTGGGCAGGCCGGTGGTGCCCGACGAATACAGGACGTACAGCGGATGGTCGAACGGCAGCCGCGTGAAGGGCAGCGGCGGCGCAGGTTCGGCCGCGCGCACGTAGTCGCGCCACGCGATGCCGCCCGGCAGGCCCGCGGCGTCCACGGCGGCGTCCTCGCACGGCACCAGCACCACGCGCTCGATTTCCGGAATGCGCGCGGCGATCTCGCGGACCCGCGGCAGGCAGTCGATACGCGTTCCTGCATAGCGGTACGCCGCCGCGGCCAGCAGCACGCGGGGCCGGATCTGCCCGAACCGGTCGAGCACGCCGGTCACGCCGAAGTCGGGCGAGCTGCTGGACCAGACGGCCCCGATGCTGGCCGCGGCGAGCATCAGGATCACCGTCTCCGGCACGTTGGGCATGAACGCGGCCACGCGGTCGCCGGCCCGGATGCCGTCGGCGCGCAGCGCGGCGGCGGCGCGGGCCACGGCCTGCCGCAGCTCGCGGTAGGTCAGGGCGCCGGTGCGCCCGTGCTCTCCCCACGCGACGATGGCCGGATGGTCGTCGTCGTGGCGCAGCAGATTCTCGGCGAAGTTGAGCTGCGCGCCCAGGAACCAGGTGGGGCCGAGCTCCGGCGTGGGCGGCGCCATTCGGTCGCGCCCGACGAGCACGGTGTACCAGTGCCCGTGGCCGGGGATGTGTTCGGCGATCACGCCGCAGAAACGCCACACCGCCGACCAGAAGTCCTCGCGCCGCTCCACCGACCACTCGTAGAGCGACGGGTAGTCGGCGACGGGCGCCCCTTCGTCGCGCACGAACGCCAGGAAGCGGGCGAGGTTCGATTGCGCGAGCGCGGATGGCGACGGGGTCCAGAGGGGTGCGGGCACGCGAGACAATCTACGAACGAACGGTACGAGGGTAAGAGAGTACGAGCGTAGGGGGTAAACCGCGTGACGCAGTTCACCCCCTACGCTCGTACCCTCGTACTCTCATACCCTTCGCGCCGCCCTCTCCCCCGCTACTTCAACCGCGGGTTCGTCGTCCTCGGCGCCTTCTCGCACGTCGGCCACACGGGCGCGCCGCCGCGTCCGCCGCCGCCCCCCCGACCGCCCCGCCCGAAGCCGCGGCCGCCGGCGCCACCGCGCGCCGCGGCGGCGATCGAATCGGCGCGCGCCATCGCCACCAGGTCCACCCGTTCACGGGTGATCTGCGTGGGATCCTCCGACGCCAGGTAGGCCAGCATGGCCGTCAGCGTCGCGTTCGCGTGCAGATCGTCGAACACGATCTTGTCGTACGTGTCGCGATCGGTGTGCCAGGTGTAGTTGCTGTAATCCCAGCTCAGCGCGCCCAGCCCGAACGTCGGCGCGCCGTAGCAGGTGAACGAATAGTCGTCGCTGCCGCCCCCGGCCGGCCGGCCGGCGCCGTAGGGCCCGCCGCCCGTCTGCGTCTTGAACTCCACGGGCACCACATTCATCCACCGGTTGAGGTGCACGGAATCGTCGAGGAGCCCGCCCCCGCCGATGCGCACGATGCGGCCGGTGCCGTTGTCCTGGTTGAACAGCGCCTGGAGTCCGGCGATCACCTCGGGGTGGTCCTCGCTGAAGGCCTTGGAGCCCACCTCGCCCTCCTCCTCGCCGCTCCAGTGGCCGGCGATGATCGTCCGCTTGGGGTGCGGCAGCACCTGCTTGAGTATGCGCATCGCCTCGAGCATCGTGAGCGTGCCCGTGCCGTTGTCCGTGGCCCCCGACGACCCGTCCCACGAATCGAAGTGCGACGAGAGCACCACGTAGTGATCGGGGTCGGTGCCCTTGAGCGTGGCGACGACGTTGAACACCGGCTGTTCGCCGAGCGCCTTGCTGACCAGGTTGAGCCGCACCTTCGGATGTTGGTCGTTCTTGGTGAGCAGGAACACGAGTTGATAGTCCTCGCAGCTCAACGAGATGGCCGGCGTCTTCGTGTTGTACGTCTCGAAGATCTCCCGCGTGCCCCACCCGTTCTTGGGACGCGACGTGACGATGCCGCCGGCGCCGCCCTGCTCCAGGCGGATGCCCAACTCACCGCCGCCCAGCGCGAGGCTGTAGCCGGTGCCCTGCACCCCGGTGTACCCCGGCGTACCGGCCCTGCCCCGCCCGTTCCACGCGCCGTTCACCGCGTTGCGCAGCGAATCCATGCGCGCCACCACCTCCGGCGCCGCGTTCGCCGCCCAATCGTCCGTGGGGCGGCACGACACCGGCGGCGCGTTCACCAGCACCAGCTTCCCCCTGGCCTGCGGGAGCCATTTCACGAACGCCGTGCTGTCGTCGAAATGCGGCAGAATGATGGTGGCGAAGTCGCGATCGGCGCCGCCGGTGCCCGGACTCCAGCCAAGCATCGTGCCTTCGAGCGTGCGCACGCGCGGCGCGATCAGATCGATGTGCGAATGCCCCCGCACCCAGCCGCGCCACGTGCCGTACTGCTCTTCCTTCGCCGGAATGCCGAATGCGGCGTACGTCTTGACCAGCCAATCCTGCGCCCGCTTGATGTCGGGCGACCCCATGAGCCGCGGCCCCAGCGAGTCGAACAACACCTCGGCCAGCCGTTCGGTGTGCGAACTGTCCATCCCCATGGCCCAGATGCGCTTGATGATCGGGTCGTTCGTGGGGAAGGTGGGCGCCGACGCGGCGAAGGCCGCCGAGTTCTCGGGGGTGGCGCCCCCGCCGCCGAATCCACCGCCGCGCTGCGCCGCGGCAAGAGCGGGAAACGCGAGCAGGGTGGCCGCGGCGGCAATTCGCGTACGGAACATACATCCTCCAGGGGGAAGAGTCGGGCAGTCGTCTTAGTTGATCGCCAGCAACGTCACCTCGTATATCAACGTCGCCTGGCGCGGCACCGCGGGCAGATGCCCCGCCGAGCCGTAGCCGAGCGCGCTGGGAACCACGAGTTGGCGCCGGCCGCCCACGCGCATGCCGATCAGGCCTTCGCGGAACCCGGGCAGCACCGATGTCATCGCGAACTCCGTGGAAACGCCCGAATCGAACAGCGTCCCGTCGACGAGGTAGCCGTCATAGGTCACCGTCACCAGCGTGTCCTTGACCACCAGGGCGCCGGTGCCGAAGGTGAGGTCGCGATAGTAGAGGCCGTCGGCCGTCTTGCTCATGGTGCCGAGATCGACGCCCAGCGACGGGGAGAAGGTCTGGGTCGCCGGATCGCTCGGCGGCCCGAGGCCGGCGATCTGCCCGGTACACGCGACCACGGCAAGGGCGAGGATCGACAGCAGGGCGCGCGTCAGGGGGCGCGAGAAGCGGCGGGAAGTTGGCTCATGCATCGGTACAAGATCGTTGGTGGGCGCCATCGGCGCTACTTGGTGCGAACGAGCGTCAACTGCATGGTGCTCGGCGGCGCCCCACCTCCGATCCCGGTCACGGCAATGACGCTGGCCTGCCCAACGGGCACGGCGAACTGGAAGTACGACACCCCACGAGCGGTGATGTTCACCGGCACCGCCACGCCGTTGGCCAGCGGGTGCGTGAGCAGGTCGAATCCCGCCGTACTCTCTACCGGCATCACCGACCGCCAGTTCCAACTCGGCTGCGTGAAGACGGCGGACACGCCGGACACGTAGTCGTCGGTGAACACCGAGGTGGCCCACTCGCGGAAGTACGGCGAAGGGTCCGACCCGATGACGTTCTGGAGATTCGCCAGCCCGATCGAGGTGTCGTTCACGAGCCGGTACCAGAAAGTGCCGTCGGTGGTCTGCAGCCGGTCGCAGGCGTAGCGCAGGAACGACTGGATGGCGCCGCGCAAGTACAGGTTGTCGTCGCCGGCGATGCCCACCGGCGCGTGCGTTTCCGGTGCGCTCAGATAGGTCTGGTACCGGGCGAAGTCGCCCCATTCGAACTGGGAGAACGACGCGGCGACGGACGTCTGCGCCACCGTGGCCACGCCGATGTTCTGCCGCGGCGCCAACCCCGCCGACCGGTAGAAGATCAGGTCCTCGGCGGTGTGGCTGAGCCCCTCGTTGAGCCACGTCTCCTCGTTCACGTTGGCCGTGGGCACGTTGAGCACGTACATGCGCCGCGAGGCGTTGATCAGGTGCTGATACTCGTGCCCGATCGTGCTCACGATGTACTGCGCCACGTTGGCCTTCGTTCTCGTGATGCTGTTGCCCCCGTTGATCGAACCCAGCGGGTCGGGCACCAGCAGGTAGAACATGTTGGCCACGTTGCTTCCCGGGCAGTTGGCCAGGGGCAGCAGATCGCGCTCGTAGTAGAACCCGAGCACGACGCCCAACGCCGGATTCGTGGTCAACTGGTTCACGGCCCGGGTGAAGAAGATCACGGTGCGCTTGTTGCCACCCAAGGGATAGGGCGCGCCGAACGCCGTGGTGTCCACCGGATTGACGAGCGTGTCCATGGCGACGGCAAACGACAGGTAGTCGGCGTCGGTGAACCCGCCGGTCGGATTGGCCGTGTCGGCCACCACGGTCGCCGAGCTGCTGATCGCCGCCACCCGCCCCGTGGCCATCGTGGGATTCTGGCAGTACCCGGTGGCGTTGGTGTTGAGTTGCACGAGGTCGTTGACCTGCACGGCATCGGAGATCGTCTGCGCGCGTCCGGCCGCACCCGCGCCCGCCGCCTGCGCCGACGGCCCGGCTGCCCGGCGCCGCGCCGTCGCGCGCGCCCAGGCCCGCGCGGCGGTCACGTACTGGGGCGTCTCGCGGCGCTCCTGTTCGCGCAGCGCGTACTCGAACGCAGTGTTGATCGCCGGCCCGGCCTGCGGCCGCAGCGCCGCCGCCACCCGCCCCGGCACGACGCTGGCGCCCGACCCCAGCGCCGCCACGCCGCTGGCCTGCACCTGAATGGACGTGGACGTGCCGGCCGTCGCGAGATTGTTGAACGCGATGAGCGCGAACTCCGAGCCGGCCTGCGTGGACTGCACGCAGAACGTGGACCCGGTCAGGTTCTCGTTCACCGCGCCCACCGCGAGCGTTACGGGCTGGGCTGCGGTCACGAGCGCGCTGTCGGGGGCCGCCGAGCCGGACGACGCCACCACGTACACGCCGGGGCCGCTGCCGAGCACCTGCACATTGCCCGCGCTGTTGACGCTGACCACGGACGGGTTCCGCGACACCCACGTGACGGTGGCAGCCACGGCGTTGCCGTACAGGTCGGTGGTGGCCGCGCTCAACTGCGCCGCCTGACCGTTGGCGCAGACCGACGTAGCGTGCGACGACAGCACGACCTTGGCCAGCGGCCCGGGCGTGCCCGTGGTCTGGAACGCGGCCATGGACGACACGCCCGACACCGACGCGGTCACCGAGTTCGCGCCGGCCACGGTGCCGATGGAGAACACGGCCTGCGCCGTGCCGTCCGCCGCGGTGGTGGACGACCCCGGCGTGATGACCCCGTTGCCCGCCTGAACGCCCCACGTCACCGCCGCGCCGGCCACGGGCTTTGCGTTGGCGTCTGTCACGAGCACCACGAACGGCGCGGGCAAGAGCGACGCCACCTGCCCGCTCTGCCCGCTGCCGGACACGGCACGAATGGCGGCCGCGGGACCGGGGCCGCCCCCGGACCCGTCGCCGGGGCCAGTGGCGCCACCGCAGGCGCCAAGCGCCGCCGCCACCGAGAAGAGAGTGAGCCGCGTCAGAGGGGGGAGACGCATCACAATTCTGGGAGTAAGGAGTTGGACTTCGGTGGCGGCGGCACGCGGCCGCCGCCACGTCCTAAACCTACCCTCGGCCTGCCCCTCGTTCCATGCCGGCGGCCAGACGCGCACCGGCCTCGCGGGCGCATTCCGCAAGAATGGCGGCGCCGAAAAAGATGGCCTCCTCGGCCGGCGCAAAGCGCGGCGAGTGCGCGGCCGTGGCCTCCCCACCCGGCTCCCTCGCGCCAATGCGCAGGAAACATCCGTCCATGCGGTCCAGGTAGTACGCAAAGTCCTCGCCGCCGAGGTTTACCAGGCCGAGCGGCACCACGCCGTCGTCACCCAGCACGCGCGCGGCCGCGCTCCGCGCCCACGCCGAGCCGCGCGCCGGGTTCACCAGCGGCGGCGTGCCCATCTCCAGCTCCACCCGCGCGCTCAGCCGATGGCTGGCCGCCACCGATTCGGCCAGGCGCCGCACCTCGTCGAGCATCATCCGGCGCGACGCCGGCTCCACGGCGCGCACCGTGCCGGCGAGCAGCGCCCGATCGGGAATCACGTTCGGCGCCGTGCCGGCATGAACGGACGCCACGGTCACGACACCCGGTGTGGCGGGATTCAGGCGGCGCGACACGATGGTCTGCAGCGCCAAGATCAGGGCGGCCGCGCCGACGATCGGGTCGGCTGATTCGTGCGGGCGGGCCGCGTGCGCTCCCTGCCCCACGAGCTCGATCGTGAACGTGTCGGCCGACGCGGCCAGCGGACCCGCATCGGCCACGGCCTGGCCCAATTCGAACCGGCGGTCCACGTGGCCGCCGAAGATGCAGGCGACGTCGCGCAGCGCGCCGCTGTCGAGCATGGCCAACGCCCCCTTGCCCACTTCCTCGGCGGGTTGGAGCACGATCAGCACGTCGCCGGGCGCCGGGTCGCGCGCCAGCAGCCGCGCCGCGCCCACCGCCCACGCGGCGTGCACGTCGTGCCCGCAGGCATGCATCGCGCCGTCGTGCCGCGAGGCAAAGGGCAGCCCGGTGTCTTCGTGGATTGGCAGCGCGTCGATGTCGCCGCGCACGGCCACGAGCGGCGCCCGCCGGATCGCGGCCCGGCAGCCGGGCGACCACGCCCGTCTCCGTTACGCGCCGCACCTCGGCCCCCGGGATCGCCGCGAGCGCTTCGGCGAGGCGGCGCGCGGTCTCGTGTTCGTGGAAGGCCAGTTCGGGGTGCGCGTGGAGCTCGCGCCGCAGCGCAACGAGGGCATCGACGTCGGCCGGCGTGAACCGCTCGGCCACGGCCGCGGGGAGCGTGGCGACGGGGCTCATGCCGTGAACTCCTCGCGCCGCACGGTGAGATCGTCCACCCGGTCGAGGTCCACCGCAACGCCGATCCCCGGCGCGTGCAGCGGCACGTGCACCATGCCATCGCCGTCCATCGTCCATTCTGGTTTCACAATGTCGCGTTCCCAGTAGCGCGCGCTGGGCGACACATCGCCGGGCAGCGAGAAGTTGGGGAGCGAGGCCAGCGCGACGTTGTGGGCCCGGCCCACGCCGCTCTCGAACATGCCGCCGCACCACACCGGGACGCCGTGGCGCAGGCAGAGGTCGTGGATGGCCTTCGACACGGCGAACCCGCCCACCCGCCCCGGCTTGATGTTGATGATCCGGCCCGCGCCCAGCTCGATCATGCCGGCCGCGCGGTCCACGCTGGTGATGGATTCGTCCAGGCAGATGGGGGTGGCGAGCATGCGCTGAAGCTTGGCGTGGCGCACCAGGTCCTCGCGGTCCAGCGGTTGCTCGATCATGATCAGCCCGAACCGGTCGAGCTCCCGGAGGTGGTCGGCGTCGGCCAGCGTGTAGGCCGAGTTGGCGTCGGCCATCAGGTGCAGCTCCGGGCCCAGGGCCTCGCGCACCGCGGCCACGAACGCCACGTCGGACCCCGGCTCGATCTTCATCTTGATTTTCCGATAGCCCTGGGCCACGGCGTGCCGGGCGCGCGCCACGAGGGCTTCGGGGTCGCGCTGGATGCCGATGGAGATGCCGGTGGGCACGCGGTCGCGCGTGCCGCCGAGCAGACGGGACAGCGCTACGCCGCGCTGGCGCGCCGCCACGTCCCAGCACCCCATCTCGACCGCGGCCTTGGCCATGTGGTGGCCCCGGATGTTCCGGTCCAGCGCGGCGAACACGTCGGCCGGCTCGCGGAACTCCACGCCCAGCACCCGCCGGCACAGCCATTCCCGTATGGCGTGCCAGGCGGTGTCGATGGTCTCGGGGCTGTAGTTGGGCTGCTCGCCGGCCACGCACTCGCTCCACCCGATGGTGCCGTCGGCGGCGCGGAGCTGCAGCAGGCAGATCCGGCGCTCGGCGATCGTGCCCGACGAGATACGAAAGGGCTCCTTGAGCGCGAGCCGGATTTCGCGAACAACCATGGAGGAGATGGCGAACACGGGAGCCGGCTTCAGATGGTGAAGAGGTAGTGGCCGTTGGCGGCGCCGGCGTCGCCGGCGAAGCCGACGAGCCGGTACCCGGCGGCGAACAGCAGTTCGAACGCGGCGCGGGTGTCGGCGCGCCACTGGGCGGCGGCCGCCAGGTCGTGGGCCTGGAGCGCGCCGATGTCCCCCGGCACGCGGACGCGGGCGCGGGGGGCGCCGGCCGCCGGCGCGGCCTTCAGGAGGTCTCCACCCAGCGTGGGATTGATCACGGGCGCCGCGTCGAACGCCGCGTCGGCCCGCGCGACGGCGAGTCCGGCCCGGCAGGCCTCGAGCTCCCCCGGGTCCACCGGCCAGGCGAGCACCAGGCGGTCGGTGCCGATCCCGCGGTTCAGTGTGCTCCCCATGTCGCCGTACATGTCGCGGGCGTACTCCACCGCGCGGGCGCCGAGGATGTTGAAGTTGAGA
>CAVSOM010000044.1:0-75877 GCA_963729495.1 uncultured Gemmatimonadaceae bacterium | reverse complement strand
TGTTATGTTGTCCTCTTCTGCTTCATTGCGTACGTATTGCTAAGGGGGACCACGCAGGTTCTTCGCACCTCTCCCTATGCCCATGGAGCTTCGGGGAGCAGGTAAGCAGAGGAGCAGGGATCGAAAAGCTGGAAAAAGGCATGAAGAATGGCTCTCCTGTATTAACCCTTGTTTAGTGGCATGTCCGAGGGTGGCGGTAGACCTTATCAAGCGAGGCAAACTATAATGCAACCGTCGGATTTATTCGGGGGATAAAGTGAAAACAAAAGCGTCAGTTGTTGGAAAATTGGTCAGGCAAATCGTGGATATTGTTCATCCCCTCCGAATTATCCTTTTTGGGTCGGCGGCCAGAGGCACCATGGGGCCTGATAGCGATATCGACCTTATGGTCGTTATGCCGGAAGGAACCCATCGCCGACACACGGCCCAAAAACTGTACCGGGACATTGAAGGATTTAACGTCCCCTTTGATGTCGTAGTGGCCACTCCTGGAGACTTGGCCCGGTATGGAAAAAGCCCCGGCTTGATTTATCGCGAGGTTTTACGCGAGGGAAAAGAAGTATATGCCACGTAAGTCTTTGGACGCGGATGATCCCCGCCGATGGATGTCTTTCGCGAAAAGTCGATTTAAAGCTTGCCCGGAATGGGCGTATGCCGGGAATCCGTTTGGAAGGCCTTTGTTACCTTGCCCAACAAGCGGCCGAAAAGGCGATTACGCCGCGTCCCATGACCTTGGTGTCGCCGGTGACCACCGTGGTGCCCGCTTCGCGGCAGGTGTCGAACATGGACCGCTGCACGCGTTCGAGATCGGCGAAGGGGAAGCCCTCCTCGACGATCAGCCCGCAGGTGAGCCCCAGCGGTTCGGTGGCCCCCATCATCGCCAGGTCGTTCACCGTGCCGGAGATGGCCAGCCGTCCGATGTCGCCGCCGGGAAAGAACACCGGCTGCACGACGTGCGAGTCGGTGGTGACCACGAGCCACCGGTCGCCCACGCGCAGTGCGGCGCCGTCGTCCATCGCGGCGATGCCGACGCCGTCCACCGCGATGTCCACGAACCCGCGGGTGAGCGTCTCCTGGATCAGCCGGCGCATGGCCCGCCCGCCGGCGCCGTGCTTCATCACGATAGTCGGATCGCGGCGGCCGGAATGGGCGCGCACCGCCGATTCGTCGATGGGGGCGCTCATAGCTTGGGATGCCCCCCGTACTGGTGCCAGATGCGGCACGTGCCCTCGCTGCTCACCATGCAGGCGCCCACCGGGGCGTCGGGCACGCACTCCTTGCCGAACAGCGAGCACTTCTCCGGCGACGAGATGCCGGCCATGATGTCGCCGCAGATGCAGAGCTGCGTGAGCGCCGGCGGCGCCTGCGACCACAGCCGCTTGAGGTCGATCCGGAACTGCCGGCGCGCGTCCACGCGCGCGAACTCGTCGCGCAGGCGCAGGTTGCCGTTGGGCACGTGCGCGATGCCGCGCCAGTTGCCGCCCGTCGTGCGGAACACCCGCCAGAGTTCGCGCTGGGCCACCGTGTTGCCGTCCTTCGTGACGCACCGCGGAAAGGCGTTCACCACTTCGTGGCGCCCATCGCGAATCAACTCCACGAGCTGGGCCAGTCCGGCGAGAATGTCCAGCGGCTCGAACCCCGCGACCACCACGGGGATGCCGTGGCGCTCGACGAACCGCTCGAAGATGCCCCAACCGGTGATCGTCGCGGCGTGGCCCGCCGCCAGGAACCCCTCGATGCGCGTGTCCGGCATCTCGGCCACGATCTCCATGACCGGCGGGATGTACTTGTGCGCCGAGAGCACGAAGAAGTTGGGCGGGGGGTCGCTGACCACGATCGCCGCCGTGGCCACCGCGGTGGTCTCGAACCCGCTGGCGAAGAACACCACCGGTTCGTCCGTGCCGCGCGCGATGTCCACCGCCTGGGCGGCGCTGTACACCACGTCCACGTGGCCGCCCATCGACTGCACTTCGGCGAGCGAGCGCACCGTGCCCGGTACGCGCAGCATGTCGCCGTAGGTCACCACGCGCACGCCGTCCTCGGCCAGCACCACCGCCTCGTCCACTTCGGGCAGGTCGGTGACGCACACCGGGCACCCGGGCCCCATGATCACGTCCAGCGCCTCGGGGAAGGTCTGCCGCAGCCCGAACTTGGCGATCGCCTGCTCGTGGCTGCCGCAGACGTGCATCACCGTGACCGGCGTGCGGCCGATCTGGTCGCACATGCGGCCGATCGCGTCGGCCAGCGCGTGGGCCCGTGCCGGGTCGCGGAACTTGAGCTCGTTGGCGCCCTTGGGGAGCGGCGTCGCGGGAGCGGGCGCGCTAGCCACGCGTTCCCCCCGCCGGCTCCCGAGCCGGCGCCGGCACCGCCTCCGCGGCCGCCGGGCGCCGCGTGGCGTCGATCTCGCCGCGCACGTCGGCGGCCATCATGTCGCTCTCCGCCTCGTGCAGCAGCACCTCGTACAGGGCCAGCGTCTCCTGGATCTCGTCGGCGGGAATGCGGCGGATGGCGAAACCCACGTGGTTGAGGATGTAGTCGCCGGGCCCGACCGGTTCATCGATGATGTCGAGGCGCGTCTCGCGACGCACGCCGAAGAAGTCGACCTGCGCGATCGTTCCGTGGACTTCGATCACGCGGCCGGGCACGCCGAGGCACATCGTTCCTCCCTTGCCGGTGCGGCGGATGGGGGATGCCGAGGATGGGTGCCAAGCTGGGAAGCCGCCCGACCGGCGTCAGTCGGGCGAGGGGGCCGGAGGCGTAGTGAAAACCCCTACACGCCAGGCATCGCTGTGGCAGATGGGCGATCATCTGGCATTTTCTGTAGGGTAAGCCAGCACAAATCTCGGGCATCGGCCGACAGTTCGGATTTCCGAGCCGGGGCAGATTCACCGGTGTTAAGGAATCACAAAGACGCGCCGCCATGCGGCGGAACGAGAGGCAGCAACCGGCACGAATCTCTGGCCCTGATCCCCCCAAGTGTGCGGAGAGAATCCATATGAGACATTCCATCCATCCCGTTCTGGCGCGACTCGCCGCACTCGCGGTGGCCTCCGTCGCTGCCGCGGCATGCACGAGCGAGAAGATCACATACAAGTCGCCGGAAGAGGCGTCCACCAACCCGCCGCCGGCGGCCGCGGCCAACTTCCTCGGCTACACCGACACGCTCACGAAGCAGACCGTCTGCGGCACCTGTCACCTCGACAAGCAGGCGGCGTGGGCTCAGACCCACCACGCGAACGCGTGGGCCGACCTCCAGGCCAGCGGGCATGCCACCGCGTCGTGCAACCCCTGTCATACGGTGAGTTCGCTGGGCAACGCGGTGACCGACACGCTGGTCGCGTTCCTCGCCACCAAAGATTTGCGGTACAAGGACGTGCAGTGCGAGAGCTGCCACGGCCCCGGGGCGGCGCACGCCGCGGCGCCCGGATTGGGGAACCAGCCGCTGGCGTCGATCAACGTGGACACCGGCACGGCCATCGGGAATGGCTGCGGCGAGTGCCACACGGGCGCCAACAATCCGTTCGTGGACGAGTGGGCGCGGTCGGCCCACGGCCACAGCGTCGAATCGCACGCGGCGGGCAACGCCGCGTGCCTGGGATGCCACTCGGGGCAGGGGGCGCTCGTCGCGTGGGGCGTGAACACCAACTACGTGGAAGTGGGCCAGCAGCTCACGGACCCGATGAACATCACCTGCGCCGTCTGCCACGATCCGCACGGCGGACCGAACGTGGCGCAGCTGCGCCTGCCGATCACCGCCACGGACACCACGCAGAACCTCTGCATGCGGTGCCATCAGCGGAATTCGGGGGCCACCCCGAGCAACACGCGCGGCCCGCACTCGCCGGAAGGCCCGACCCTGCTGGGCTTTGCCGGGTGGTTCCCGCCCAGCTACACGGGGCCGGATACCATCACGCTCACCCACGGCACGGTGGCGGCGAACCCGGGACTGTGCGTGACCTGCCACATGAACCCGATGCGCGTGACCAACGCGAGCGGCGCGCTCGTGAGCAACTATTCGGGGCACCTGTTCCTGGCCATTCCATGCCTGGACGCGAATGGGGTCCCCACCACCGGCGACTGCAGCATGTCCCAGCGCTCGTTCAGTGCTTGCGCGGCGAGCGGCTGCCATGCGACGCCGTCGGTGGCCAGTTCTCTAATGTCCACCGCCCAGGCCCGGTTGGCGCTGCTCGACTCGGCGCTCAACAGCCAGCTGGTGCAGATCGCGGCCAGCCAGTTCGCGGCGGGCACGGTCGTGACCACGGCGCAGGGCGCCAAGTTCAACCTGCTGTTGGCCGAGGAGCCCGGATCGGTGGTGCACAATCCGTTCCTGATGGAGGCGCTGCTCACCGCCAGCATCAAGCAGGTGCAGCTCGACTACAAGGTTTCGCCCAAGATCACCGTGAACCTGACGAACATCCTGCGCGGGGAGGTCTCGGATCACCGGTGATCCCGCCGCGACGAGCGTTCGGCGGGGCAGGGCGCGCGGGCCGTGGAGAATGGGTTTCACGGCCCGCGTTGCGCGAGACAGCGGGGGGAGGAGGGCGGCTTCCCGGCCCGGGGTTGCGCGGGGGCTGGAAACATGCGGGTAAAAGCACGACACTCTTGTGAGGGTATTCCGTACAAATCTCCGGCATCCTCTGACGGTTGCGTGGTTTGGCGGCCCGCACATTCCTGCGTGCATGGATAGGTCAGGACGCAGACGAATGACGCAGGTTGCGACGCAGCATGATCCCGTAATCTCAAGCCCTCGCCCCCACGCAGTGCGGAGAGTATGCATATGACACATTCATCCAGTCCGGTCGCAGGGCGGCTCGCTGCACTGCTCGTGGCTGCAGCCGTCGTCTCCTCGTGTACGAGCGAGAAGATCGCGTACAAGACCGCTTCCGCCGCGTCGCCGCCTCCCGCGGCCGCGGCGAATTTTCTTGGCTACCAAGACACGCTCACCAAGCAGACGGTGTGCGGCAACTGCCACGCCGATCAACAGGCGGCCTGGGCGCAGACGCACCACGCCAACGCGTGGTCAGACCTCCAGGCTACCGGCCACGCGACGGCGGCCTGCCAGCCGTGCCACACGGTGGACTCGTACGGCAACGCGACCAAGGACACCCTGGTCGGCTTCGCGGCCACCAGCGACCCGCGGTACCACGACGTCCAGTGCGAGAGCTGCCATGGTCCCGGCCTCGTGCACGCGTCGGGCCCCTCGCTGGCCAACCTGCCGCTGGCGTCGATCAACGTCGACACCGGCGGCGTGCCCGCCGGCACGGGCTGCGGCGAGTGCCATAACGGCCTCCCGCACAACCCGTTCCTGAACGAATGGATCCAGTCGGAGCATGCCAGTAGCGTCCAAGTGAGCACCACCAGCAACTGTCAGAACTGCCACACCGGCCAGGGCGCGCTCAACACGTGGGGCATCAACACCAACTACGTGGAAGACATGCCGACGAGCGCGATCACCAAGACCAACGCCATGGACGTCACGTGCGCCGTGTGCCACGATCCGCATGGGGGCCCGAACCCCTACCAGCTACGGTATCCGATCAACGTGGCGGATACCTCGAAGATGCTCTGCATGAGATGCCACCAACGCAACCCGACGCCGGCCTACACGAGCGGCACCTTGCGGGCGTCGATGTCGCCGGAAGGTCCCGTGCTCCTCGGGATCGCCGGGTACTGGCCGCCGGGCTACACCGGCCCCACCACGATCACGCTCACCCACGGGACGCCGTCGGCCAACCCGGGCCTCTGCGTGACCTGTCACATGAATCCGGTGACCGTGGATAGCGCGAACGGTGCGCTGGCCAACAGCTACACCGGGCACATGTTCGTCGCCGCTCCGTGTCTGGATGCGATGGGCAACCCAACCACCGCCACGTGCGCCATCACGCAGCGCGATTTCAGCGCCTGCGCGGCGAGCGGCTGCCACGCCTCGCCGTCGGTGGCGTCAGGCCTGATGTCGACGGTCATCACGCGGCTGGCGCTGCTCGACTCGGCGTTGAGCAGCCAGGTCGTGGCGCTTCCCAAAGCGGCGTTCACGAATGCCCCGGACACGACGGTCATTACCGTCGCCTTCGGCGCCAAGTTCAACCTGCTGTTGGCGGAAAAGGTGGGCGAGGAGATCCACAATCCCTTCCTGATGGAAGCGCTGCTCACCTCGAGCATCCAGGCGGTCCAGACGACGTACGGGGTCGCGCCGAAGATCAGCGTGAACCTCGCCAACATCCTGCCGGCCATCGTGAACAAGTGAAGGCGAGCGGACAGCAGTGAATTCGACCTGAGACGACGGTGCGGGTCGGGAATGAACACCTTCCCGGCCCGCACCAGCACCGGGGGGCCGCGGGGTGCTCCGGTCCGCCCGTCCGGAAGGGAACATGGCCCTCGGGAGGAACACGTTGATGCGGCTATTTCGTTCGGGCCTTCCTGCGCTCGCGTTGGCGGTGACGGTCGCCGCCGGTGCGCGGGCGCAGGGAGTGGTGGTGCAGGGCTCCAGTTGGGCGCAGTATCTCGACATGCGGCCGCTGCTCACCGACAGCGTGCCGTTCGCGGCGACCGACTCGGTCACCTCCATCACGCGCAAGACGGCCTCCGGCGTGATCACGACGTGCGCGCCCGGAGACGCGTACTGCTACTTCTACAGCTCGGCGCCCCGCGCCTCGCTGGTGGCCATGATGCAGGACCTGGACGTCACGGCGTGGGGGCTGGGGCAGGGGCTGAGCGTGCACGCGCAGTTGCGCGGCCGCGACGCGGCGGGCAACGGCCAGGGGCTGTGGCCCCAGGCCACGCAGACCTTCTCCGTGCTCTCGGCCTACGTGGAGCTGGACCGCCAGAAGGTGTCGGCCAAGCTGGGCCGCCAGTGGGAGCAGTCGGGCCTCGGCGTGTACAACTTCGACGGCCTGTCGGGCTCGGTGAGTCCGATCGCCGAGGTCCGCGTGAACGCCTACGCGGGCCAGACGCTGGTGCAGGGGCTCGACCAGCCGCTCGACGCCTCGGCGCTGGCGCCGGTGGAGAACATCCCGCCGATCGATCATACGTATCTGTTCGGGGGCACGGTGCAGATCCGCCCCAACCCGTTCTCCTCGGTGCAGGTGCAGTACCAGCGCGAGGTGCGGAGCAACTTCGGCGCCGTGAACTCCGAGCGCATGGCGGCGAACGGCCAGTTCCAGGTGCCGTTCGGATCGTTCGGGTTCGACGCCACGCGCGACCTGGCCACGGCCACCTTCAACGATCTCGCGGCGCACGTCACGTTCCTGCCGATGGACGGCATCACGCCCAGCGTCGCCTTCCGCCACTACGTGCCCTACTTCGACCTGTGGACCATCTGGGGGGTGTTCTCGCCCGTCGGCTACGACGAGGCGACGGCCACCCTCAACTGGGCGGCGCCCGACCGGGGGCTGGCCTTCGGGCTCTCCGGCGGCCGGCGGGAATATGAGAACACGGATGCCGGCGTGCTCTCGCTGCCGCTTTCCTCGAGCGGCTGGCGGGTGGGCGCCACCGGATCGGCCCGGCCGTTCGCCCACTGGACGGTGCAGGGCAGCTACAACATGGACATCAACTTCGGCGCGTCGAGCAGCGACGGCGACGTCGGGATCCGCTGGGCGCCGAGCGACCGCGGCTCGCTGGCCGTGCACGGCACGGCGTTCCAGAACGTCTACGAATTCACGGTCGGAACCGGCCGCGTGCTCGGGGGCGGATTCCAGGGCACGATGCGCCTGCGTCCGGACCTTGACCTGATCGCCGACGCCATGCTCTATCACCAGACCAGCCAGGACAATCCGCAGGAGGTCAACTGGGACCAGCGGCGGATGAGCGTCCGGCTCGAGTGGCGCGTGGGCACCAACCCTGGAGGCTGGACCGTGGGTCCGGTGAGGAAGCCATGAACGCGCGCCGACTGTTCGTTCCGATCCTGCTGGCCGTGGCCACGGCCGGCTGGGCGGTGCAGCGACATCTGCCCGCGCGGCCCACCTTCCCGCACGCCTTCCACGCCAAGCTGTTCCCCACCTGTGCCGGGTGCCACGGCGGCATCACCACCGGCGACACGGCGCACATGTTCCCCACCAAGGACGTGTGCGCGCAATGCCACAACGGGAACGACGAACCGCCGGTGGCGTGGACCGCGTACACGTGGACGTCGAACAACCTCAAGTTCTCGCACCAGTCCCACGACGCCATGTCGGGGGCCATGGATAACAAGGCGACGTGCGTCAATTGCCATGGGATGCAGTCGGGAAAAGACACGGCGTACATGCACGTGGCCGCCGTCACCCCCGAAGCCTGCCTGGCCTGCCACAAGGCGCCGGAACACCTCGCCCAGTCGGCCCGCTGCTCGCGCTGCCACGTGCCGCTGGCGCAGGCCACGGCGCTCACGTCCACGGACATCGCCACGTTCCCCAAGCCGTCCTGGCACGGCGACTCCGGCTTCCTGGCGGCGCACGCGCCCACGACCCCTGCGCAGGCGGCCCAGTGCGCCGTGTGTCACGCGCGCGAGAGCTGCGCGCGGTGCCATCCCAACGCCGACCAGCTCCCGGCCATTCAGGCCCTGGCCAGCGACCCGCGCGTGGCGCCCCTCGTGGCCGGCAAGGCGCCGGTGTACTTCAAGCCCGCGTCGCACAACGCGTCCACCTGGGACTACACGCACGGTCGAGAGGCGACCGCCGGCTTCCAAACCTGCGCCAGCTGTCACACGCAGCAGAGCTGCCAGACCTGCCACCGCGGAGATCTCGGGGCGAGCACGATCAATAAGCTGCCCAAGGCCGAGCCGGGCCGCGCGCCCGGCGTGGTGCTGACGATGGGGTCGTCCGCGACCCCCGCCCGGCCGGCGGTCGCGATCCCGGCGGCGAACACGGCGGCAAACACCGCGGCGAGCCCGGCGGCGACCGCGACGCAGGCGCCCAAGAACACCGTCACCGTGCTCGCCACCGCGCGGGACACGGTGCGCATGGCCGTGGTCCACATGCACCCGGCCGGTTGGGCCACCAATCACAAGACCGTGGCGGCCAGCGGCCTGCTCGACTGCCAGGGCTGCCATCAGCCGCGCGACTGCACGGCGTGTCACGACGGCGTTTCGCCGCGCGGGAACTACCACCCCGCCGACTTCATGTCGCGCCACGCCCAGCCCGCGTTCGCGCAGGAACAGGCGTGCAGCACGTGCCACCAGGTGGAGAGCTTCTGCCGCAATTGCCACAAGCAGGCCGGCATCGCGAACGCGAATACCATCCGCGGGTCGGCGCACAACAACCAACCGCTCTGGCTGCTGCAGCACGGCCAGGCGGCGCGTCAGGGCCTCACGGCCTGCACGGCCTGCCACCAGCAGACGGACTGCCTGCGCTGCCACTCCACGCTGGGGCAGAACGTCAACCCGCACGGGCCCAACTTCGACGCGCAGCTGATGGGGTCGAAGAACATGCAGATGTGCCTGATCTGCCACGTGACCAACCCGCTCAAGGGAGGGGGCTGAGAGCAGCCGCGAGCCGTGAGCGCTGAGCGGTCAGCGGCACGCGGTTCGATCGGATGGGCACGATCCCGCGGGGGCGGGAAAAGGGGCGCGGCGCCGGTTCGGCGTCGCGCCCCTCGTTCACCCCTCGTGCCGCCGGCGGCTGGGCCGCGGGCGGATCAGCCCTTCTTCGGCGTCGCGCCCGCCTTGGCGTGCATGTTCTGCAGCGCGCTGTCGGTGAGCATCGCGTTCGTGCCGGCCCCGCGCTGCTTGATCTCGGCGCTGGCGCTGTCGGCCAGGGCCTTGTTGCCCAGTTTCTCGGCGGCCATGTAGATGCCGAAGAAGGGGGCGGCGTTGAGCGGGGCCAGCGCCGAGGACTGCCGGTAGCTCTTCAGCGCGTCGGCGTACTTGCCGGCCCGGTACTGCGCGTTGCCGCTGTCCAGCGCCGCGCGGGCTTCGGCGGACATCGTCTCGTGGGGATTCGCCTGGCTATCGGCGGCCGGCGCCACCATCTGGCTCAGGGGTTGCTTGGGCGGCTCGGCCTGCTTGCCGCACGCGGTGACGACCAGCGCGGGCACAGCCAGGAGCGCGAGAGCGCGGGCGGCGCCGCGGGGAAGCTCGGACATGTCGACCTCGGAACGTGAGCGGTGCTGAGTGAATACTCGATGCGCCCCAGTATCGCCGAACCGGGGGCGCGGGCGCAGCCGGTGAATTTCCCTTACACCCGTCCGGGAACGCCGGACACGGGCGTCCGCCGATTCACCCGGCGTATTCAGGGGAATACTTCTGTGCGGTGGCTTGCATAAGACTGATCGTGAGAGCACGCGATCGCAAGACGCGCGGGGCGGCGCGCCCGGAGGGCCGGGCGTTGCGAGCCCACGCGACCACAAACCCATGGGGGTTGTGCCATGCTCACGCCAACCACGCACGCGTGGTCAGACGATGAGGCGCTGGGCGGATACCTCGGCCGCCGCGGCATCAACCGTCGCGACTTCCTCGAGTTCTGCGGCCAGATGGCCGCCATCCTCGGTCTCAGCAGTCTGGCGGTGCCGCGCATCGCCGAGGCCATGGAGTCGCTCCAACGGCCCACCGTCATCTGGCTGCAGTTGCAGGAGTGCACGGGATGCGTCGAGAGCGTGATCCGCTCGTCGGATCCGACCATCGGCGACCTCGTGCTCGACGTCATCTCGCTCGACTTTATGGATACGCTCATGGCCGCGGCCGGCACGGCGGCCGAGAAGGCGCTCGACGACTCGCGCAAGAAGAACGCGGGCAAGTACGTGCTCGTCGTCACCGGGTCGGTGCCCACCAAGGAGAACGGCATCTACACGATGATCGCCGGCAAGACCGCGCGCTCGCTGCTCGAGGAGACGGCCAAGGACGCGGCGGCGGTGATCGCCGTCGGCGCCTGCGCCCACTGGGGCAGCGTGCAGGCCTCGAACCCCAATCCCACGGGCGCGGTCGGCGTCTCGGAGATCGTCAAGGACAAACCCGTGCTCAACATCGCCGGCTGCCCGCCGATCGCCGACGTGATCACGGCCACCGTGGTGCACTTCCTGACCTTCGGACGGCTGCCGGCCACCGACGGCGACGGGCGGCCGCTGTTCGCGTACGGCAAGCGCATCCACGATCAGTGCCCGCGTCGCGCCCACTACGATGCCGGCCAGTTCGTGCGCGAGTTCGACGACGCCGGCGCGCGCCAGGCCTGGTGTCTGTACGAGATGGGGTGCAAGGGCCCGGCGACGTTCTCGCCCTGTCCGATCTTCATGTGGAACTCCCACACCGATTTCCCGATCGGCGCCGGGCATCCCTGCCTGGGGTGCACGGAACGGAACTTCTGGGACACGATGTCGCCGTTCTATCATCGCATGCCGAACGTCGCCGGAATCGGCGTGGAGCACACTGCCGACATCCTCGGCGCCGCCCTGGCCATCGGCGCGGCGGCGGGCGTCGCCGCGCACGCCGCGGCCACGGGCATCTACCAGATCCGTTCGCGCCACACCGAAGCGCCGGACCAGACGCCGACCGCACCCGGCCGGGAGGACAGCCATGGCGAAAACTAAAGTCGTCGTCGATCCGATCACGCGCATCGAAGGCCATCTGCGCATCGAGGCCCAGGCGGAGAACGGCAAGATCGCCGATGCCTGGGCATGCTCCACGCAGTTCCGCGGGATCGAGATCATCATGGAGGGACGCGACCCCCGCGACGCCTGGGCGTACACCCAGCGCATCTGCGGCGTGTGCACCGTGGTGCACGCCGTGGCGTCGTGCCGCGCCGTGGAGGACGCGCTCGACATCCACATTCCGCCCAACGCGAACACCATTCGCAATCTCGTACACGGCATGCAGTTCGTGCAGGACCACGTGATCCACTTCTACCACCTGCACGCCCTCGACTGGGTGGACGTGGTGAGCGCGCTCAAGGCCGACCCGGCGCAGACGTCGAAGATCGCCCAGTCGATCTCGCCCTGGCACAACAGCTCGGCCACCTACTTCCGCGACGTCCAGGAGCGCCTCAAGACGTTCGTGAGCGGCGGCCAGCTCGGCATCTTCACCAACGGGTACTGGGGCCACCCGGCCTACAAGCTGCCCCCCGAGGTCAACCTGCTCGCGGTGGCGCACTATCTGGAAGCCCTCGACTGGCAGCGCGACGTCATCCGCCTGCACACCATCTTCGGCGGCAAGAACCCGCACCCGAACTTCCTGGTCGGGGGCATGGCGAGCGCCATCAACCTCGACGGCACGGCCACGATCAACGCCGCCAAGCTCACCGAGATCAAGGACATGATCACGCGGGCGCAGGCGTTCGTCGAACAGGTCTACTGGCCCGACTTGGTGGCCATCGCCGGCTACTACAAGGATTGGGCCGCGATCGGCGGCGGCACGGGCAACTACCTGGCCGTGGGCGAGTTCCCGGACACGGACATCCGCGATCTGAGTTCGCTGTACCTGCCGCGCGGCATCGTCATGAACAAGGACCTGAGCAAGGTGCTGCCCTACGACCAGAACGGCGTCACCGAGTCGGTGTACAGCTCCTGGTACGACTACGCCGAGGGGCCCAAGGCGGCCCTGCACCCGTACAAGGGCGAGACCAAGCCGCACTACACGGGCCCGCAGCCGCCCTGGCAGTACCTGCAGGACGAGACCAAGTACACCTGGATGAAGGCGCCGAGGTACAACGGCCACCCCATGGAAGTGGGGCCGCTGGCCCGAATGCTCGTGGCCTACGCCAGCGGGCACAAGGACGTGAAGGCGATCGTCAGCGACACGCTCAAGGCGCTCAATGTCGGCCCGGCGGCGCTGTTCTCCACGCTCGGCCGCACCGCGGCGCGGGGCATGGAAACCGTGCTGCTGGCCCGCCGCATGAGCGTGTGGTACGATCAGTTGGTGGCGCGGATCAAGGGCGGCGACGTCACCACCTTCGCCGGCAAGAACTGGGATCCGTCGTCGTGGCCCAAGACGGCGCGGGGTTACGGCGTGCTCGACGCGCCGCGCGGCGCCCTCGGCCACTGGGTGGAGATCACCGATGGCAAGATCTCGCGGTACCAGTGCGTGGTGCCGAGCACGTGGAACGCTTCGCCCCGCGACGACAAGGGCGTGGTGGGCCCGTACGAGGCCGCGCTCACCGACAACCACCCGCTGGTCAAGCCCGATCAGCCGATCGAGATTCTCCGCACGATCCATTCGTTCGACCCGTGCAACTCCTGCGGCGTGCACGTGCTCGACGCCCAGGGCGACACGGTGACGGAGGTGCGCGTGCAATGACTCCTCTCGATTCCAAACACGCGCGCGGCTCGCCGCCCTGGCCCTCGATCGACGAACGGGCGGGGGCGATGACCCGCGAGCCGGTCGTGCGCCAGGTGCACGGCCGCACGGAACAGTGGGTGTACCTGTGGCACTGGCCGGTGCGCGCCATGCACTGGGCGGCGGCGGTGAGCATCCTGCTCCTCGCCGTCACCGGCTTCTGGATCAGCCAGCCGTACTTCCTCACCGGCGGCGCGAGCCAGACGTTCGGCCTGCAGTACGTGCGGCTCGTGCACTTCCTCGCCGCCGGCGTGCTCGTGGCCACGGCCATCGTCCGCATCTACTGGCTGTTCGCCGGCGACCGGTTCGAGCGGCTGCCGGCGCTGTTCCCGGTGCGCAAGCGCGATTGGGTGAACCTGTGGCGGATGATGAAGTTCTATCTGCTCGTGCACCCCGAGCGTTCGCCCAAGTATCTGGGCCACAATCCGCTGCAGCAGATCTGGTATACGATCACGTACTTCATGGCGGCCATCCTGGTCGTCACGGGGTTCACGCTGTTCGGCGAGGCCAATCCGACGGGCATCTTCATGCACACCTTCGGCCACCTCGCGCCGTTCTTCGGCGGGTTCCAGTGGGTGCGCGTGATCCATCACGTGGCCGCCTGGTACTTCCCGATGTTCATCATCCTGCACGTGTACCTCGCCATCCGCGCCGACCTGCTGGAGCGGAGCGGGGCGATCTCCTCGATTTTCAGCGGCGGCCGGTTCGTGCCGACCGACGAACGGTACGCGGATGAATGAGCCGCGCGCGGGCGATGTCGTCGTGGGGCTCGGCAACCCGATCATGGGCGACGACGGCATCGGCCTCGCGGCGCTCGAATTGCTGCGTGACACGTGGGACCTCCCGGCCGCCGTCGAGCTGGTCGACGGCGGCACGTGGGGGATGACGCTGCTCCCGCTCGTCGAGTCCGCGCAGCGCATCCTCTTTCTCGACGCCATCCGTACGGGGCAGCCCACGGGCACCCCGGTCACGCTCCGCGGGGCCCAGATCCCGCGGCAGGTGGCGCTCAAGGTGTCTCAACATCAGATCGACCTGCGCGAAGTGCTGGCGGTGGCCGAATTCCGCGGCACCCTGCCGCCCGAGATGGTGGCCGTCGGCCTCGAGCCCGCCACGTTCGAACTCGGCGACCCGATGACGCCGGCCGTGGCCGACGGCATCGACCTGGTGGTGCGGATGGCCGTGGACCAGCTGCGCGCGTGGGGCCACGACTGCCGGCCCCGGCAATCGGCCCAGGCGCTCCATGCATGAGATGAGCGTGGCCATGGAGATCTGCCGCATCGTCGAGGACAAGCTGCCCGCCGACGGCACGCTCGTGGCCGTCGGCGTCGAGATCGGCGACACCGCCGGCCTCGAGCCGGACAACCTGGAGTTCTGCCTCGAAGCGCTGCTCACCCAGCCGCCGTTCGCCGGCGCCCGGCCGGTGCTCGACCGCGTGGCCGGCGACGCGCTGCGCGTGACCTACCTGGAGATGGACGATGGGCATTAGAACGATCGAGGTCCGCGAGCGCGTGATGGAACGCAACGACGGCATCGCCCGCGACGTCCGGCGCCGCCTCGACGAGGCCGGCGTGGTGGCGCTCAACCTCGTGTCGTCGCCCGGCTCCGGCAAGACGCTGATGCTCGAACGCACGCTCGACGCGCTCGGCGACGAACTCGCCATGGCCGTGATCACCGGCGACGTGCAGACCCAGAACGACGCCGAACGGCTGGCCCGGCACACCGACCGGCTCGTTCAGGCGGTGGTCACCGGCGGCGCCTGCCATCTCGACGCCCGCCAGGTCGAGAATGGACTGGAAGCCGTGGACCTCGACGACACCGACGTGCTGTTCATCGAAAACGTGGGCAATCTGGTCTGCCCCGCGTCGTGGAACCTGGGGGAGGACGCCAAGGTCGTGCTGTTCTCGGTCACCGAGGGCGAGGACAAGCCGCTCAAGTACCCCAAGATGTTCCGCGAATCGCGCTACGCCGTGCTCACGAAGATGGACCTGCTCCCCTACGTCCCCTTCGACGTCGATCGCGCGGTGGCCTTCGCGCGCCAGGTGAACCCCGAACTCCGCTTCTTCTTCACCTCGTCCACCACCGGCAGCGGCATGGACGAATGGTACGATTTCATCCGCGAGCTCGCCGCCCGGACGGCCGAGCGACCCGCGCGGAGCGCGCCGTGAGCGGCGCGCGCTGACGCATGAACCGGTCGGGCGGGCACCTCGAGGCGGAGCGGACATCCGGATTGCAACCGGCGGCGCTCCGCCTCCGCGTTGCGGGCGTGGTGCAGGGCGTGGGCTTCCGCCCCTTCGTCCACCGCCTGGCGGTGCGCCACGCCCTGCGCGGCTGGGTGCGCAACACCACCGGCGACGTGGAGATCGCCGTCGTCGGCGAATCCCTCGAACTGGAACGGTTCGTGGCCGAGCTGCGCGCCGAGGCGCCCCCGCTCGCGCGCATCGACCGGCTGGACCGGGAGCCCGTGGCCCCCGAGGCGTTCGGCGCCTTCCGTATAGTGGAAAGCGAATCGGGCGGCACGGTGGGGCAGTGGGTGTCGCCCGACGTGGCCACCTGCGACGCCTGCGCCGCCGAACTGTTCGACCCCGCCAATCGGCGCTTCCGCTACCCGTTCATCACCTGCACCGACTGCGGGCCGCGCTACACGGTCATCGAGCGCATGCCGTACGACCGCGAGCGCACCACGATGCGCGGGTTCACGCAGTGCCCCGCGTGCCGGCGCGAGTACGCCGAGATCGGCGACCGCCGCTACCACTCCGAGACGAATAGCTGCCCGGCCTGCGGCCCGCGGCTCGCCTTTCTCGACGCGGCGGGGCGCGAGCAGGCGGCGGACGATCCCGTCGCCGCGGCGGCCTTCGCCCTGTGCACCGGGGGAATCGTCGCCGTGCGCGGCCTGGGCGGCTTCCACCTGGCCGCCGACGCCACCGACGAGCGCGCCGTCCAGCGGCTGCGCCGGGGCAAGAACCGCGACGGCAAGCCGCTCGCCGTGATGGTGCGCACGCTGGACGACGCGCGCCGCCTGGCCGCCGTGTCCGGCGCCGAAGCGGAATGGCTGCAGCGCCCGAGCCGGCCGATCGTGGTGCTCGACCGGCGCCCCGACGCCCGCGTGGCGCCCGCGGTCTGCGGCCCGCTGCGCACCATCGGCGTCATGCTGCCCTATACGCCCGTCCACCTGCTGCTGCTCGAAGCGGCCGGCCGGCCGCTCGTCATGACGAGCGGCAACCACGCCGGCCAGCCGCTGGCCGCGTCGCTCGCCGACGCGCGGCGCGACCTCGGCGACGTGGCCGAGGCGTACCTCACGCACGACCGCGACATCGTGGCCCGGATCGACGACTCCGTGCTGCGCGTGGCGCACGATGGCGCGGCGGGTGAGGGGGCGGGCGGCGCCGGCGCCGGCGCCGGCGTCACCATCCTGATGCGGCGCGCGCGGGGGTTCGCCCCGCTGCCGGTGGCGCTGCCCGTGGCCACTCCCGCGCCGCTCGTGGCCGTGGGCGCCCATCTCAAGAACACCTTCACCATCGCCGTTGGGCGCGACGCCTACGTCAGCCCGCACGTGGGCGACCTGGAAACGCTGGAGACCGCGGACCACTGGCGCGCTACCTGCGACGCGTTCCGCCGGCTGTTTCGCGTGCAGCCGGCCGTGGCCGTGCGCGACCTGCATCCGCAGTACCTGTCCACCCGGCTCGCCGAGGAACTGGGGCTCGACCGGATCGAGGTGGTGCAGCACCACCACGCGCACATCGCCGCCGTGGCGGGCGAACATGGGGTGCGCGAGCCGGTGATCGGCGTGGCCTTCGACGGCACCGGCTACGGCGACGATGGGCACACGTGGGGCGCGGAGATCCTGGTGGCCGATCTCACCGGCTACCGGCGCGTGGGGCAGCTGCGCTACGCGCCGCTGCCGGGCGGCGACGTCGGCGCGCGCTCGCCGTGGCGCGTGGCACTCGGCTACCTGTCGCTCGAACCCGACCGCGGCGACGCGTTCCGGCTGGCCTTCGCGGGCGTAGAGCCGCGCATCGTCGAGACCGTGCGCCGCCAGGTGGCGCAGGACCTGAACTCGCCGCTCGCGTCGTCCATGGGCCGCCTGTTCGACGCCGCGGCCGCGGTGCTCGGCGTCTGCCGGCTATCGCGCTTTGAAGGCGAGGCCGCCATGCGGCTCGAAGCCGCGGCCGGACGCCACGCGGGCGCCGTCCTGCCGTTCGGGGGTGAGGGCGCGGTGGACGGCGCGGGCACGTGCGTGTTCGACCCGCTTCCCCTGCTCACGGCGCTGGGCGAGCGGGCGCTGCGCGAGGAGGATACGGGGGCGCTGGCCGCGGCATTCCACGAGAGCGTGGCAGCCGGCACGGCGGGCGCGGTGCGGGCCATCGCCGAGCGGGAGGGCGTGCACCAGGTCGCGCTCGGCGGCGGCGTGTTCCAGAACGCGCGCCTGCTGATGTCGCTTTCGCGGCGGCTCGAAGCGTTCGGGCTTCGTGTGCTCACGGCCCGCACGCTGCCGCCCAACGACGGGGGAGTGAGCTACGGCCAGGCCGTCGTGGCGGCCGCCCGCTTGGCGCGCGGCTGACCTTGTGCCGACAGGCCGCGCCTCGCATGTTGAGAAATGGTGAGGCCGGGTTGGGCATGACCGCGCGGCAGGCGTGGCGACGGTGGGCGGCGAGTGGGGCGGCCATGTTGGCGCTCGCGGCCGCGGCGTGCCAGCGCAAGGGACAGGCCATCGAGCCGGAGCCCGAACCGGTGGGGCTGCTGGTGGTGAACCGCGGGTTCTTCGACGTGGACGTCTACGTCGTGATGTCCACGGGCGCCTCATCGGCCATACGGGTGGGGACCGTGAGCGGGTTCTCGCAGACGCATTTCGTGCTGCGGCCCAACCAGCTCCAGGCGGGCAGGGTGCTGCAGTTGCGGCTGCACCCCATCGGCACCACGGTGAATTGGACGACCCCCACGCTGTCGCTCTCGCCCGGGGAGCAGGCGGAGTTGGATATCAACAGCGACGCGAACGGCGGCCTTTCCCGCACCGTCCTCTATCCGCTACCCGACACGACCTCGGCGCCGCTCCCGCGCTGACGGGCCGCGGCGGCCGCACGGCCGCGGCGCCGCCACCTTATGCGCCGCCCGGTGTCCGTGGTACTGTTCTCACGCGTCCCTTCCGGAGTCCGTCCCGTGCCGCCCGTTCGCCCCTGGATCGCCCTGTCCGCGGTGGTCATCGCCGCCGCTTGCGCGAGCCCGCACGCGCCTCCGCCCGCGCGCGTGGCCTACGTGCCGCGCGCCCGCTACGTGACCGTGACCACCGTGGCGCTCATGGTCAAGGAGGACGCCAAGGTGCTGCCCTTCCTCGAGCAGGACTTCGCCAGGGGCGGCGTGCTGGACGGCAAGGAGGTGTACGGGTTCGAGCCCGCCACGATCACCGTCGAGGCCGGGGACACGATCCACTTTCACTTCGTGAACCCGGAGGACGACGACCACAACTTCGTGTTGCACGATTTCTTCGTGAAGCTGCCCGGCCAGCACGTCGTGGACACCACCTACGTGGCCGCGGCGCCCGGCATCTACGATTTCGCCTGCGCCATTCCCGCCCACCTGCCGATGATGCACGGCACGCTGGTGGTGCTCAATCCCGCCGCCGTGAGCGCCGCACCATGAGCCCCGTGCCGCCGCCGGGCGCGCGATGAGCGGAACGACGCGCGTACTCCGCCGATGGGCGGGCGCCCTGCTCCCCGAGGTGGTCAAGGCGCCCTTCCGCGGCCGCCTGTACGGGTTCCGCCCCCCGCGCGCCGCCATGCGGGCCGAATTCAGGGAACGGGACGGCATGTGCGTGGTCACGATCGACGGCACGCTCGAGCTCCGCGCCCCGCTGGCCGTGGCGCCCGACCTCCGCTTCCATCTGCTCGCCAACGGCGAGTCCATGGACGAGATCGCCAACCTGCTCCAGGTGGCGCGCGATCCCGGCGGCCTCCTGTTCGACGTGGGCGGGCACATCTCGCTGCTGGCCCACCTGTTCTGCCTGGCCTCGCCACGCAACCGGGCGGTGAGCTACGAGCCGTCGCCCTCCCTGCGGCGCCTGGCCGAGCAGATGCGCGCCCTGAACGGCCTGGACGACCGACTGACCCTGAGCGCCAGCGCCATCGGCGACCGGGCGCAGCGCCTCGACGGCTACGTGGACGCCAACGGCCTGATCGCGTTCGGCGACCGGCCGGCCACCGCCGCGGCGGTGCCGGTGCAGTTCACGACGATCGACGCGGAGTGCGACCGGCTGGGAGAGAGCCCCGGCGTGGTGAAGATCGACATCGAGGGGTTCGAGGACCGGGCGCTGGCCGGAGCGGAGCGCCTGCTCGGCGCCCACCCCCCGATCCTGCTACTCGAACTCCACCTCGACCTGCTCGAGCGGCGCGGCGCGAGCGCCCGGGCGCTGGTCGAGGGGCTGAGCCGGCATGGGTACCGGTTCCGGACCACCGCGGGACGCGACCTCTCGCCGCGCGGCGTGCACGGATCGCCCGCGGCGGTCATTCGGTTCATGGCCGTTCCCCCGCGGGCGCGCCGCTGACCGCGAATTCGCGCCGATTCCCCGCGGGCGTGCCGCGGATCGCGAATTCGCGCCGATCCCCCGCTTCCGCCGCGCGGTCACGCGAGTCATTTTCCCACGTCCACCAACATCTCGCCGGGACGCGTGCGCGCGGTGGCGCGCCCGGGCGGGCCAACGCCGTGGAGGGCGGATCTCGATGAGCGTGCGACTGTCCCACCTCGCCCAGGGGCTCGTCGGATCGGAGATTCTCAAGATCGCCGCCGAGGTGCGCGACCTGATCGCGCTCGGCAAGCCGATCTGCAATCTCACCGTGGGCGACTTCTCGCCCACGGAATTCCAGATCCCCGACCGGCTGGCGCGCGGCGTGGCGGACTACGTGGCCAAGGGGCAGACCAACTATCCGCCGTCGAACGGCGTGCTGGAGCTGCGCCGGGCGGTGGCCGCGTTCTACAAGCGCGGGCTGGGGCTGGACTATCCGATCGAGGGCATCGTGATCACGTCCGGCGGGCGTCCGGTCATCCATGCCGCGTACCAGACGCTCGTGAACCCGGGCGAACGGGTGGTCTACCCGGTGCCGAGCTGGAACAACAACCATTACGCGGGGCTGGTGAAGGCCGAGCCGGTGGAGATCGCCTGCGGCGCCGACACGAACTTCCTGCCCACCGCGGCGATGCTCGAACGGGCGGTGCGCGGGGCGTCGCTCCTCTCGCTCAATTCGCCGTCGAACCCCACCGGCACGATGTTCGCCGCCGGCCAATTGACAGACATTTGCGATCTGGTATTATCTGAGAACGCGCGCAGACGGGCGGACGAGCGACCGCTGTACCTGCTCTACGATCAGATTTATTGGATGCTCACGTTCGGCGGGGCGCGGCACGTGGACCCCGTGAGCCTGCGGCCGGAGATGGCGGCCTACACGGTGTTCGTGGACGGCATTTCCAAGGCGTTCGCCGCCACCGGGCTGCGCGTGGGCTGGGGCGTGGGGCCGAGCGACGTCATCCGCAGCATGGCCGATCTGCTCACCCACATCGGCGCCTGGGCGCCGCGCCCGAGCAGATGGCCACCGGCGAGCTGCTCTGCGCCGAGGACGACATCCGCCGCTATCACGCGGCCATGCTCCCCGCCGTGCAGGAGCGGCTGGCGCTGCTCGCCGAGGGCATCGAGCAACTCAAGCGCGAGGGCTTTGCCGTGGACAGTTCCGCGCCGCAGGGGGCCATCTATCTGAGCGCCCGCTTCGCGCTGCACGGGCGGCGCATGCCGGACGGCCGCGTGCTGGACGGCAACGAAGCGGTGCGCCGGTATCTGCTCCAGGCGGCCGGCCTGGCCGCGGTGCCCTTCCAGGCCTTCGGCCAGCACGACGAGACGGGGTGGTTCCGTCTGTCGGCGGGGGCCGTGTCGCCGCGCGACATCCGCGAGCTGATTCCGCGGCTGCGCGCCGCGCTCTGCGCCCTGCACTGACCCGGCGGGCGGCGGCCGTCGCCGCGCGGCGTGCGGCACGTCCCGCGCCAACGCGCCCGGCGGCGCCCTTTGCTTCGCGGGCGCGCGGGGCGATCTTGCACCCATGA
Organism: uncultured Gemmatimonadaceae bacterium; assembly: GCA_963729495.1. Lineage (GTDB taxonomy): Bacteria > Gemmatimonadota > Gemmatimonadetes > Gemmatimonadales > Gemmatimonadaceae > JAGWRI01. The sequence goes on along the minus strand of CAVSOM010000044.1, from coordinate 54,567 downwards.
CGACACCGGCCGTAGCGCCCGAGACCCTCGAGGGGTGGTACCAGCTCCAGCAGGCGTTCGCGCTCGATCGCGCGGCCCTGCGCGCCCTGTCCGACGCCGAGCGGAGCGCCGTGGCGCAGGAGTTCTCGGCCGCCATGGCCGAGGTGAGCGGCGGGGACGGCAGCGAGGGGTGGACGATTCTCGTCTCGCTCGTCGGGTCCCGGGCCGACGTCCTGATCGTGCACTTCCGGCCCACGCTCGACGCGCTCGGCGCGGCCCAGCGGCGGCTGGCGCGCGCGCGGCTCGGCGACTATCTGACGCCCGTGGAGAACTTCCTGAGCGTGGCCGAGGCCGGACTGTACCACGCCACGGCGCAGTTGGCGCGCGAGGCCGCCGAACGCGGCGGCAAGGTGGGCGACGCCGCGTACAGGGCCGAGCTGCAGCGGCGGGTGGACGCCGAGCTGGCCACGGAGCACGTGCGCCGGCGCCTGTATCCGCCGCGTCCGGACGGGAGCATGCCGTACGTGTGCGTGTATCCGATGAACAAGAAGCGCGAGACCGGCCAGAACTGGTATGCGCTGCCGGTGGAGGAGCGCAGCGAGCTGATGAAATGGCACGGGCTCACCGGGCGCAAGTATGCCGGCCGCGTGCTGCAGATCATCAGCGGCTCGATCGGGCTCGATGTTTGGGAGTGGGCGGTGACGCTGTTCGCGGCCGACCCGCTGGAATTCAAGAAGATCGTGAGCGAGATGCGGTTCGACGAGGCGAGCGCCAGGTACGGGGAGTTCGGCAACTTCTACGTGGGCCGGATCGCCACCGCCGAGGAGTGGATGCGGGGCGCGTTCGCGTCGCCGGCGGGATAGCGCCGAGCCCTGGCTGTTGCCCCACGCCGAGCCGCGGGCGCTCGCCCCCTCTAAGCCGCGGCCGCTATCCCGCGGGGGGCCGCAACTGGGCTTCGCTCACCGAGCGCTCGTACAGACTGAGCACGTGGCTGCGGGTGATCAGACCCAGATACCGGCCGCCGGGCCCGTCCACCACGGGAATCACCGCCGCGCCGCGCACGCCCATCTTGCGGATGGCGTCGAGCAGCGTGTCGTCGGGAATCACGGTCTCGGTGGGGCGGGCGACGTCGGCCGCGACGACGAGCGCGGCCAGGTTGCCGGCGTTCGTCATGACCTCGCCCAGATCGGAGATCGCGACCACGCCCACCAGGTGCCCCTCGTCGTCCACGACCGGAAAGTAGACCTGGTCGCTGTGGCCGAGCTGGAGGAGGAACTCGTGGACCGGGGCGTTCTCGGCGAGCACCACGGCGTCGCGCTCGTAGGCGTCGGCCACCCGGAGGCCGGCCAGCGTGTCGCGGTCGGCGCCGTGCGTGATGATCTCGCCCCGGCGGCGGAGCCAGCCGCTGTAGAGCGAATCGGGCTCCAGCCGGCGGGCCAGCGTGTGCGCGATGACCACCGTCAGCATGAGCGGCAGCATGATCGCGTAGTCGTTGGTCATCTCGAACACCAGCAGGATGCCGGTGATCGGGGCGTCGGTGGCGCCGGCGATCATCGCCCCCATGCCCACCATGCCGTAGGCCTCGGGGTGGATGCCCCCCGCCGGCCACGCGGCGGCCAGCGCGCTGCCCACCGCGCCCCCGGTGGCCGCGCCGATGTACAGCGACGGGGTGAACACGCCGCCCGAGCCCCCGCTGTTGAGGGTGAGCGACGTGGCCACGATCTTGCCGAGCGCCAGGGCCGCCAGGGTGTACCAGGCAAGGCGGCCGAACAGGTCCACGTGGATGGCGAGGTGGCCGTAGCCCACGAGCAGCCCCTGCGAGGCGAACACGAGGAGCCCGACCAGCGCGCCACCGGCGGCCGCGATGGTGATCGGCGAGTACCGCTGCGTCTTGATCCAGTCGCCCATTCGGAAGTAGCCGCGCACGAACCCCGCCGCCACCAGGCCGGCCACGATGCCGAGCACGGGGAAGAACACCAGCACCTCGCTGAGGTGGGTGTAGCCGTATTCCTTGGGGATCGGGAACGCGGGGTGATTGCCGAACACCGAGCGCGTGACCACGGCGGCCATTACGCTCGAGACCACCACCGGCGCGAACGACATGCCGGAGAGTGTGCCGAGCGTTTCTTCGAGGGCGAAGAAGGCGCCGGCGAGCGGGGCGTTGAAGGCGGCGCTGATCGCCGCGCCCGTGGCGCACCCCACGAGCACGCGCACCCGGCCCGGTTCGAAGCGGAACCGCCGCGAGAGCCAGGACGCGATGGCCGCGCCCAGCACCACCACGGGGCCTTCGCTGCCGGCCGAGCCGCCGCTGCCGATCGTGACGGCGCTGGCGGCCGTGCGGGCGAGCGCCGGCCGCGAGGGGATGAACCCGCCGCGTTTGACCATGGCCAACTGCACGTCGGGTACGTTCATGCCTTCGTTGCCCTGGCCGATGCGGTGCATGATCCAGTAGGCGGCGGCGAACCCCAGGGCCGTGATCACCGGGCGGTAGGCGTTCACCGTGACCTGCGGGATGTAGCGGGCCGGCCAGGCGTAGAAGATGGCGTAGGCGGCGTCGATGGACTTGTAGAACGCCACCACGCCGAGCGCGGCCAGGACGCCGATGGCCACGGCGAAACCCAGGAGCACGGAATTCTCGCTGAACTCCCGGGCGTTGAACCATTTGACGAATTCGTCCCAGACGATCCGGCCGGTCACGATCGCTCGGCGGACGAACTTCCGCGCGGTCGTGCGAAGGTTAGATTTTGGGGCGTCTGCCGCCGGTTCTGGGGTCGCTGGCACAGCGGTGGGCGGTCGCCCGGGCACGCGGGGCGGCGGGCGTTAGATTCGAGTGAAGGATGTATCGCTGACCCAACCAATCTATTTAGTTTCGTGGGTTCCTGTATTGTCGGGGCCGATCGGCCCGATTTTCACCCGGGGGGATGACTCGTGACGAACGTTCGATACGGACTGGGCGTGGCCGCGGCCGCGCTGTCTCTGGCCATAGTGGGATGCGGTGGCGGCGGCGAGAAGGCGCCGGCCGCGGGCAGCGCGGCGGCCACGCCGGCGGCGGCTCCGGCCACGGCGGCCGAGAGTGCCGGTGCGCCCGCGGCGGCGCCGGCCGGCGCGGCCAAGTACATGGCGGCCACTGGGAAGACCGTGGAAGTGAAGATGCTGGGCGACGCGCATGGGTATCGGTTCGACCCCAAGGAGTTGACCATCCATGTGGGCGACGCCGTGAAGTTCACGATGATCTCCGGCGGCCCGCACGACGTGACGTTCTGGGCCGACAGCATTCCGGCCGGCGCGGCGGCGCAGCTCGCGGCCAACATGCCGAACAGCGTGGCGCCGCTGCAGGCGCCGTACTCGATCAATCCGAACTCCAGCTACACCGTGTCGTTCGCCGGCGTGCCGGCGGGCGTGTACAAGTACTATTGCACGCCGCACCTCGCCATGGGGATGGTGGCCAAGATCACCGTCGAGCAGTAGCCGTGGCTGGGCGGTCGGCGTTGCGCTGATCGACTGCTGTCGTGGGACGTCTATGCGCCCCGCCATCGGAATGCCGGTGGCGGGGCGCGCGGCGTATACGGGCGCGCTGTTGCCGTGCGGCGGGCGGTGCTATCATGAGCAATCTCACCGTTGGTCCCGTATTCCACTCTTGGGCCTTCCATCCATGGCGTCACGCGATCCCGGCGTGCGCGTGCTGCGGGCCACGCGCGCGCATCTCGACCGGCTCACCGACCTGTTCATGTCGTACCTGGCGTTCTACCGGCGCGCGCACACGCGGGACGACGTGCGGGCCTATCTCGCCGAGCGGATGGCGCACAAAGAATCGGTGATCTTTCTGGCCGTCGAGGGGTCGGGGGCGGGCACGGAGCTGCTGGGCTTCGTCCAGTTGTACCCCACGTTCTCGTCGCTGCGGCTGTCGCGCATGTGGGTGCTGAACGATCTGTTCACCGTGCCGGAGGCGCGGCGGCGCGGGGTGGGGCACCTGCTGATCGCGGCGGCGCGGACCATGGCCGTGGGCACGTCGGCCACCCACTTGGAGCTGCTGACCCATCGGGACAACGTGGTGGCGCAGCGGGTGTACGAGTCGGCGGGGTTCCGCCGGGACGATCAGTATTGGCGGTACGGGCAGGACCTGGTGCGCGCCGAGGAGCCCGTGTTTTCTGGGTTAAACGCCGGGGGGGCGGGGTGCGTAGGGACGGTTGCCCACTCACCGTGAGGGTTGCGAGATGTTCACACTCGTCAGTGGAATCATCGGGTTCTTCGCCGCCGTCGTGCTCGGCGTGCTGTTCTTGGTCGGCCTGCCGTTCTTGATCATGGCCGTGATCGCGCTGGTGGCGTTCGCCGTCGTGGCGGCGATTTTCGGGTTGGCCATCGGGTTGCTGAAGCTGGCGTTGTTCGTGGTGGTGCCCGTGCTGGTGGTGTTCTGGGTGGCGAAGGCCGTGTTCGGGTTGGGCCGGCGTCGGAGCACCGTGAGTTGAGGGCAAACCTTCCGGCGGTGGGTGGTGTCGAAGGAGGTGCAGGTGATGCTCCCCAGGGACATGAGGCGGGGAGGCAAGCTGGCGGGGCGGGGGACTCGCGCGTGTGTCGGTGAGTGTCTCGTTCTCCAGTTTGCCGTGCCGGGCTGGGCAACGTCGCAGTTGAAGGTGCGGGGCGCGGAGGTTAGGTTACGCGTTCTGCCGCAGGCGCCGGGTGGCGGTCGCAGGGCGGGCCGCGCAAGGGCATTCGGCACGAGGAACGGGACGTAGCGCAGTCCGGTAGCGCACCTGAATGGGGTTCAGGGGGTCGCGGGTTCGAATCCCGCCGTCCCGATTCTGTACCGCGAAGGCCGACAGTCAAGTACGGATTGCCGGCCTTCGTCGCGTTCATCGGTCAGATTGTGGGGGCACCGCAGAGTCACCGGGCCAAGCGCGGTCAGCGGTGGCCATGCGCCGCGCGCGCCGAGCAGGCGAGAAGAGCCTGCGGGGGACTACCAGCCCGCGGGCTTACTGAACGTTCCGCGCAAATCGGTAAGCTCGTCGGGGAATTGGCTGGCCCGAAGAACGCCGGATCTGATCGGCTTTACGAATGTTGCGGCTCTATTCAGCACGTCCGCTGCGTACTTGTGTGGATTGAGGATTCCGACCACCTTGCCGAGCCGATTCTTCACCAACTCGACCGGTTCCCGAAGGTCTGAGTCATTCGTGATGAGCACGGCGGCGTCAAATGCGTTCTCATATGCGTCTCTGACCAAGTGCGTTGCGAGATTTACGTCCGAGCCCTTTTCTTCCGTCTTGATCACCTCTACGAACCGCCGTCCGCTTAGCGGTGGCGTCTTTAGGGGCATCCAAGTCGGATGGCTCAGATAGTGGCCGAAGTGTATGCTGACCGTGGGGAGCGTACCCAGCGCCCGGAGGTAAGACTGCTGGCGAATGGGCTGATCTGGGTCGCCGATCCGCACCCCGACGCGAGCGGTGTAGTAGTTGATCTGTCGCACATCGTTTGGGGGCAACATCAGACGGCAAAGCTCGGCCAAATCGAGCCATCGGTACGGGGTGCCCTTGAGGCAGCCATAATACAGATTGAAGCCGTCGATATATACGTAAGTCTTTGACATAGCAAGACTTAGTGTGAAAAGCAGAGGCCGCCTTTCGGCGGCCTCGCACCCTGCGCCGTAGCGTCAGGGGGGATGTGTAATCCCAAGTATACAGACTGTAACCCAGATGCGCAACACCTTGGCTATGCCTATCGGCGTTCCGGAGAATTGTCCCTGTTTTCGTTCATTTAGAAATGTCCGTTCGAGGCGGTGGACGACGCGACGGCGGGGGCATTCACTGGCCGTGGGCCGACGGCGCCAACGACACACGCGGTGCAAACCGAATGCGCGAAGCGCAGCCCGTTCGAGCGAAACGCGACTAATTGGCATCGCCCACCCTGCCTGCCGTCCGGATGCCGGTCCGCTCCGGCGGGCGGCGTCAGCTCTCATCGTCTATCTCCCCCCACAGATCCTGATGGCCCGCGGCCTCGCGAAGCTCGAACTCGCGTGGATCCTGCTCCAGCACATTGGCGATGTCATCGTGCCCCAACGCGCGCAGCATGGCCACTCGGATCTCATAATCGCGCCGATCCCAGGCCGCGTTGAGCGCGTGCCACTCGGCGGGGGCCTCGCTCACCAACCAGGCCTCGTCTTCGTCCAGGCCGTGGGCGCGTTCGATGCCGATCATCTCTTCCCCGAGGCGGACCATTTCGGGATCGTTCACCGCCGCGTGAGCGGTCACGCACTCGAGAAAGATCTCGACGAAGTAGAAGACGGCGTCATCCGAGATGGTCCCCTCCGCGGCGAGCGCTCGGGCGGCCGCAATCCACGGGCCCGGGTCCGGGTTCCGGTCGAGTTCCTCCCGAATGCGCCACAGGATCCTGCCCGACCGCGCGGCGGCAGGCTCGGCGACGAGCGTCGCGAGTCGAATGAGCGGCGGGCGTTTGTCGTCCAACCCCGCCCCCTAATCCAGATCCCGCGAGAACATCAGCTTGAGCGTCACCCGGTCCGACCCGGGCGTGAGCCCGAACCCGATCCCGCCTTCGATGTTGAGCGTTGCATAATGATCGAACGCCGCCCAGACCTGCTGCACCTGCGCGCGTCCCGGCAAGAACGCGCGCAGCGGCCCGAACCCCGAGTACTGCTCCACGGCCACCGCCCATCGTGGATTGACGTTGTAGGCCACGCGCGCCGCGGGATTGAACTCGAGCCCGGCCACGCCGCCGGACCACGAGTTGTCGAGGATCGGGTTGACGATGAAATCCCACGGATGCAGATGCCACCCGATGATGGGGCGGATCTCGGACGTGTAGCGGCTGGCGTCCCACCGGGCGGCGTTGTAGCTGAACTCGAAGTTGGCGCCGTAGAAGAACGTGCGGTCGTCGGCGTGGGGCGAAACGAACAGCAGGCGCAGCTTGCCGCCGTTGATCGTCGCGCCGTACTGGCCGGTGACGCTGTACAACGGCAGATACAGCCCGAGTTCGAGCCAGGGCCTGGCCCCGTACGCCCACTCGAACGCGCCGTCCAATGAGTGATTGGAGATGACGCCCCCCGGGAACGCGGCGACGCCGATCCCGTCGGGCGTGAAGTTGCTGTGCACGGTGAGGTTGAACTTGCCGAGCGGCGCGATGCCCGCGTCGTAGACCTGGATCTCGTCGGTGGGACCCTGCGCCCGGGCAGGGCGGACCGTGGCCGCCGAAGCGGCGACGGCGATGAGCACGACGAGGCGCGACTTTCCAGCGAATGATGTCATGGGCCGACGGGCGATCGAATCATCTCGTGATGCCCGAGTAGCATTTCCACATAGGCGTCGATGCGCGCCCTCCCCTGCGCCGTCCGCGCGGTGCGGTCGTACGCCGCGTACACGGCGTCCCACTGGACCGCCGCCCGCTTCGCCACGCGCGCCCAACCGGCGGCGTCCCCGGCGCGCTCGGCCGCCGCGAACTGCGGCACCAGCGCGCGGATGGAATCGCGGCGGGCTTCGAGCACGGCGCGCACGTCGGGACGGATCTCCAGGTTGGGAAAGATGGCCGTCGTATCGACCACCTCGGCCAGCGCGAGCGCCGCCCGGCGCACGGTGGCGCTGAACGCCGAGTCGCGCATTCGCGCCGCATCGGGCGCGGCGAGCCCGGCGGCCCAGAAGGGCAGGTTGGGATTGGTGCCCGCGAACGGCCCGTCGGGCGACGCCACGAACCAGACGTGCAGCATCACCAGCCGCTGGCCCGGCGGCGCCAGGTTCGGATGCTCGTGCCAGGGCGGCGCGCCGTCGAACAGCACGGGCGGCAGGCTGTCGCCCTCCGGCGCGAAGTACGCGAACGCCGCGCCCACCAGCGAATCGCGGCCGCCGATCTTGGAGAACATGAGATTGCTCGGCGCCGCCAGGTCGAGCTGCCGAGCCCTCGACATGCGCGTCATGTCGATCCAGTGCACGCCCATCGTGGGAATCCACCCGAACACGGGGTGGAAGCCGGCGGCGGCCGCGGCGCCCGGCGTGTCGAGCCCACTCACCGCGCGCTCGACGCCGGCGATTTCGCGCTGCGCCACGGGCGACGCGACGGCGGGGGCCATGTCGCCCATGCCGGGCATGCCTGAGATTCCGCCGCCACCCTGCGCGGCCGCGGGCGCCGCGACCCCCAACATGAACAGCGTGAGCGTCCGGACGTTCGGCACACGTTCCTCGCGTGGTGTGATGTGTGGTCCGGGAACGCCGGACCCGAGCTTGAAAATACCGCGGGCATCGGCGGGCGCGACCCCCGCGTGGTCCCGCCCGCGCCCCCGCCCCCCACCCCCCGCCGGGGCCGGCGCCGTCCCCGCCCCCGCCCCCGGCCCTCGGCACGTGCGGGGGCTATACTACCGCGAAACCCCAGCCATCGAGGATCCGTGCTCAAGGATTTCAAGGCCTTCATCATGCGGGGCAGCGTCGTCGACCTGGCGGTCGGCGTGATCATCGGCTCGGCGTTCGGCGCGATCGTGAAATCGCTGGTGGACGACGTGCTCATGCCGCCCATCGGACTCGCCACCGGCGGCATCGATTTCAGCAACAAGTTCGTCGTGCTGAAGGAGGGCGCCAAGGCGATCGGGCCGTACGCGTCGCTCGCCGATGCCCGAGCGGCCGGCGCCGTGACGCTCAACTACGGCATCTTCGTGAACCAGGCCGTGAGCTTCTTCATCGTCGCCGCCTGCGTGTTCGTGGTGGTCAAGCTCGTCGCGCGCATCCAGCCGCCGCCGGCCGTGGTCCCGTCCACCAAGCCGTGCGCGTTCTGCGCCACGCAGATTCCGGTGGCGGCCACGCGCTGTCCGAACTGTACATCACAATTGTGATACATCCCAGCTGGGCCGGCGGCCGGCTCCGCCGCCTGGCCCCCTGGCTCGCCGCGCTCGCCGCCTGCGCGGTGTACCTCAACGCGCTCCACAACGGATTCACGCTCGACGACCAGATCATCGTCCAGGAGAATCCGTTCGTGCACGGCGCCGCCGCGATGCGCGACATCTGGGTGTCACCGTACTGGCCGGACATGCCCTTCCAGGTGGGGCTCTACCGTCCGCTCACGATCGCGATGTACGCGCTGGAGTGGGGGCCCTGGCACGGGCACGCTCTCGGCTTCCACGCGGTGAATATCGTGCTCCACGCCATCGTGTGCGCGCTGGTGGTGCTCCTCGTGCTTCGCCTCGGCGCGCCACCGCTGGCCGCGGCGGTGGGCGGCGTGCTGTTCGCCATCCATCCGGTGCACGTGGAAGCGGTGTCGGGCATCGTCGGGCGCGCGGAAGTTGTGATGACGCTGTTCGTGCTGCTCGCCTGCCTGCTCCATCTCCGGCGCCGCGGGCCGCCGGTGCTGCGCTGGGTGGGCATCGCGGCGTGCTTTCTCGCCGCCCTGCTGGCCAAAGAGAGCGCGGTGTCGCTCCCCCTGCTGCTCGTGATCGTGGACTGGCTGGACCCCGAACGCCGCGGCGCGCTGTGGCGCACCGTCTGGGGCGACGCGCCGCTCTACCTGCTGCTGGCCGCGCTCTTCGCGGGCTACATGGGCCTGCGCTACGCGGTGCTCACGGTGTTCTCGGGGAGCACGCTGGCGCCGGCGCTGCTAGGCGCGTCGACGGCCACTCGCATCGCCACGGCGATCAGCATCTGGCCCCAGTATCTGCGCCTGATGGTGTACCCGCGCGACCTCGTGGCCGACTACGGCCCCAACGTGCTCACCGCCGCCCACTGGGGCGAGCCGATCGTGTGGATCGGTCTCGCCCTGGGGATCGCCGTGTTCGCCGGCGCGGTGCTGCTCCGCCGCCGCGCCCCCTGGTGGACGGCGGCCGTGGCGTGGTTCGCGGCCAGCGTGTTCGTGGTGTCGAACATCCCCGTGGCGGTGGGCATTCTGCTCGGCGAACGCACGCTCTACCTGCCGTCGGTGGCGCTGGCGTTCGCGGCGGTGCCGCTCGTGGCGCTTGGGCGCCGCGTGCCGCGCACGGCGGTCGCGGTGGGGCTGCTCGCCCTGGGGCTTTGCGTGGCCCGCACCTGGACGCGCACTCCCGACTGGCGCTCCACCGACATCATGCTCGCCCAGCTCGCGGCGGCCCACCCCGAATCGTTCTACGCGCAGACGTATCTGGGCGACAACGCCCTGCGTGCGGGGCATCCGCAGGAGGCGGTGCGCCATTACGCGGCGGCCTGGGCGGTCGATCAGGACGCCCAGATCGGCGAGAACTACGCCGACGCGCTGCTGCAGACCAGGCAGTGGGCCGCCGCCGAGGGCGTGGCGCGGGCGTCGTGCACCATCCAGCTGCCCAGTCCGTGCCTGTATCTGATCGACGCACTGCTGGCGCAAGGCCGGCCGCGGGAAGCCCGAGCGGTGGTGAATTCGATCGCGCCGCACGTGCCGCCGTCGGTTCCGCTGGCCGAGCGTGTGCTCGCCGTGGCGCGGGCGCTGCACGACGCGGCCGGCACCGCGGCCGCGGAACGCGCGCTAGTCGCGTTGCGCGCGCCGCCACCCGCCGCGCCGCGAGTGCACTGATCCAGTTATTCCGGGGGCGCGCCGCCACCCGCCGCGGCGCGCACGGGGGCCCGGATCGCGCTACCCGTGCGCCAGCTTCTTCAACTGGAAGGCGCCGCCGATCAGGACGAGCGCGGCGACGAGCGCGAACCCGCCGATCAGCCCCATGAGCGCGGCGATCGTGACCGGCGGGGCGACCAGGGCGAAGGCGCCGGCGAGAATGCCGATCACGCCGAACGCCATCGTCCACGCCCAGGCGAGCCCGGCCTTCTTGTGCCGGTAGGCCGCGAATACGCCGAGCGCGCCCGTGAACAGGAACCACCACGCGATCCACAGCACCGCGAAGGTGAGGGACAGGAGGGGATACCAGTAGAGCGCGGCGATCCCGAACCCGGCGCTCAGTAGCCCCGAGAGCAGCAGGACCCACCAGTGGTTGAGCGTGGACGCGAGTTCGAACGCGTGCACGATCTCGACGATCCCCGAGAACAGGGCCCAGAACGCGATCACCAGCGCCAGGGCGGCCACGGACTCGAGCGGCCGAACGACCACGAACAGGCCCACGGCCAGCGCGAGCAGCCCGCGCAGCAGCAGCGCCCAGCTCGTGCGGTGGTACCCCGGCTCGAGCGCGGCGAACGCTGGACTTGGCATATGGACTCCGTAACGCAATGGCGCCGTGACCCGATGCGCGCCGCGCGGCGACCGCGGCGCGCGCCGACCGATTCCCTACGTGCCCCCACCCCCCTTCTTCTTCTCCGGCGGCGGCGCCTTGGCGGGCGTACCGCCGGCCGGCTTGGCCTGCCGCAGCTTCTTCATCTGGTCCGGGTCGAGCGGGCGCCCCGGATTGGCCTGCATGGCCTTGGCCCGGTCCGTGAACGACGGATTCTGGGGCGGAGGCGCGCGCCGCGTGATGATCGTGCGCGGCCCGCGTGCCGGCTGGCCGCGCGCCGGCTGGCCGGTGGCGGTGCGGGGCGCCGCTCCCTTCGCCGGCGGAGGCGCGACCTTGCTGATCGGCGGCCGGCGCACGGCGCCGCCCGGCGGAGGCGCGGCCGGAGACACGGTAGGGGCGTGGGCGCTCGTCGGCGCGCCCACGACCATGGGCGCGCGGTGTGGCGCCGGTGGCCGTGGGGTCGGCGCGCCGCCCTGGGCGGCCCGTTCCGTGGGCATCACGCCGGGGTGCCCGAGCACCTGGGCGCGGCCGAGGTCCGCGGCGCTGACTCCCACCGTGGCCCCGTTCACGCGCTGGCCGTCGCGGAACGTCGCGCTGGAGACCGCGGTGACGCCGCTGGTGCGATTGGCGTACCGGATGCGCGACACGTCGGTGACGCTCACGAATACGTTGATGTCGCGTACGCCGCGCACGTTCGCCGAGTTAACGGTTCTCAAATATCTGGGCCCGTAATGGTACCACGGAATGAACGGATCCATCGGCCCGAGCGGGAACCAGGCCTGGATCGCCACCCCCATGCCGTCCCCGCCCACGAACGCGACCAGGGCCGGCGAGTAGCAAGGCGCCATGACGGGGCCCGGCACCCACACCCACGCGGCGCCCAGCATCGCCCACCGGCCGTAGTGGAAGGGCGCGAACCCCCAGGGCTCGTCGTCCACCCACGTCCAGCCCCACGGCTCCACCCACACCCAGTGCCCGAAGCGATACGGCGCCCAGCCCGGGACGCCCGGCGGCGGATACCAGACCACGCCGTACTGCGGGGTACTCGCCCACCGGCCGTAGTGGTGCAGGTCGGCGCATCCCGGAATGTCGTCGCTCATGTAGCGGCCGCAGCCGGCCGACGCGTACTGGCGATCTTGCTGCGCGCTCCAGGCGTCGAAGGGGGTGGCCGGCGGCGTGGGCGCGGTGGCGATGTCGATCGGATCGGTGCCGGAGAGCTGCACCGTCTGCGGGCCGCGCACGGTCTGCGCGAGCCCCGGCCCGTAGGTGTCCACGGCGCCGTCGTCCACGGTGAGCAGCGAATAGTCCGCGTTGGCGGGCACCACCACCCGGTAGTGGCCCGGCGCGCGAACGGTGAGCGCGCCGTTGGGCGTGTCGATCTCGATCGTGTCGCCCGGATTGAGCCGGTACACGCTCAGCCGCAACGTGCCCTGCGCGAGGCCGAACTGCGCCAGATGATCGGTGAGATTGGTGAGCGTCAGGTCCGTGCTGTCGGCGATGCGGGCGCTGAACGGCCCGATCTGGACCTCGGCGCGGGAGCCGGCGTCGGTGAACAGGCGGTCGCCGGTGGTCATCGAATAGTTGAGACTCGCCGTGCTCCAATCGGTCGCGCCCGAGGCCTGCAGCGAGACCGTTCCGCCGAGGGCGCTGATGCGCGCCACGCGCGTGGGCGGATCGTCCGCGTCCTGCGCCTGCGCGGCCAGGAGCCGTGCCGTGGCGAAGAGCAGGACCGCCGGCACGAGCCCGCGCCGAACGATCCGCTGCGCCATGCCGAACCGATATGCCTGCTGCGCCATACGACGCTCCGCGTGTCTTGGGTTGCGTGTGAATAACCGCGAATTCGGCCGAAGTTCCCCCGCAACCGGCACTCCTTGAGCATACATCTGATCTTCTGGAGCGAACAGTCCACCAATCTCCGGCACCGTGTCAGGCGGCGCCTCACCGTGCCGGCCCGCGGCGTCCGACCTCCGGGCGGCCCGCGGTGACGGAAGCTCGGGCGGCCCGTCACCCCGGCCCGTTCCCGTATTGCGAGGCGGCGGCCGCGTTCGCACTTTCCTCCCCACCCCCACCCCCATGCCTCGGTGCCTGGGGCGCCACCGCCGGCTCCTCCCGTCACCCCGCCCGCCATTTCCACCGCGTTCGAACTCCGCCTGCGCCGTTTCGCCCCGTGGCTCGTGGCCGCCGTGGCCGCGTCCGTGTACGCCAACGCGCTGGCCAACGGCTTCGCGCTCGACGACCGGGTGATCGTGGCGCAGAACCCGAACGTGCACCACCTGTCGGCGTTCGCCGATGCCTGGGTATCGGCCTACTGGCCCAACCTACCCTTCCAGGTGGGACTGTACCGCCCGCTGACGATCGTGAGCTACATGCTGGAATGGGCGCTCTGGCACGGCAACCCGCTGGGATTCCATCTGGTGAACGTGGTGCTCCACGCGGCGGTGAGCGCGCTGGTGGTGGTGCTCATGCTGCGGCTGGGGGCGCCGGTGCTGGCCGCCGCCGCGGGCGGACTCCTGTTCGCCGTCCATCCGGTGCATGTCGAGGCGGTGGCGGGGGTGGTGGGTTACGCCGAACTGATGATGACGCTGCTCGTGCTCGTCGCCTGCCGCGTGCATCTGGCGCGGGCGGGTCCGTCCGCCCTGCGCTGGCTGGGGATCGCCGCGTGCTTTCTGGCCGCGCTGCTCGTCAAGGAGACCGCGGTGGCGCTCCCGCTGCTGCTGGTGATCGTGGACTTCCTGGACCCCGCGCGCCGCGCGCCGCTCTGGCGGACGGCGTGGGACGACGCGCCGCTGTACGCGCTGCTCGGGGCGGTGTTCGCCGGGTACCTGGGGCTCCGCTACGCCGTGCTCGGCGTGATGGCGGGCACCACGCCGGCGCCGGCGCTGGTCGGCGCCTCGGCGGCCGCGCGGGTGGCGACGGCGGTGCGGATGTGGCCGGAGTACATTCGCTTACTAGTATGGCCGCGGGACCTGGTGGCCGAGTACGGGCCCAACGTGCTGGTGGCCGCGTCGTGGCGCGAGCCGGCGGTGTATGCGAGTCTGCTGCTGGGCGCCGCGGTGCTGGCCGGCGCGGCGGCCGCGTGGCGCCGCACGCCCTGGTGGACGGCGGCCGTGGCGTGGTTCGCGGCGGCGGTGTTCGTCGTGTCGAATCTGCTCGTGCCGGTGGGCGTGCTGCTCGCCGAGCGCACGCTCTACCTGCCGTCGGTGGCCGTGGCGTTCGCCGCCGTGCCGCTGGTGGCGCTGGCGCGGCGGTGGCCCCGCTCGGCGCTCGTGGCGGGCGCGGTGGTCGCCGTGCTGGCCGTGGTCCGCGTGTGGACGCGTACGCCGGTGTGGCGGTCCACCGACGCGCTGCTCACCCAGCTGGCCAGAGCGCACCCGGAGAGCTTCGAGGGGCAGAGCTACCTGGGCGACTCGGCGATGAAGGCGGGGCATGCGGCCGAGGCCGCGCGGCACTACGCGGTGGCGTACGGGCTGGTGCCCTCGCCGTTCATCGGGGGAAGCTATGCCAAGGCGCTCATCATGACCGGGCAGTGGGCGGAGGCGGATCGCGTGGCGGCGGCGGCGTGCATGCGGGCCAACCCCGACGCGTGCCTGACGCGGATCGACGCGCTGCTGGGCGAGGGGCGGGGCGAGGTGGCGTGGACGCTGGCCGATTCGCTGGCCTCGCACGTGCCGCCGTCGAGGGCGCTGGCGGCGCGGCTGCTGCGGGCGGCGGAGGCCGTGGGCGACACGGTGCGCATCCGGCGGGCGCGGGCGTACTCGGCCGCCCTGCGAGGGCCGCCCTGACCCGCGCGCTGGGCGAACGGCGGGCGCCCGCTGGAACCTGGGCGACCGAACGTCCGTAAGTGGTGGCAGGACGCGACTCCGGCCGGGAGGGAGCAATGGCGGACGCTTCGAGAAAGTGGGCGGGGCGCGGCATTCAGGCCGCGCTCGTGGTGCTGACGATCGCGCTCGTCGTGCACTGGGTGCGCGGCAGGATCGGCGCGTCCACGCGCGACCTGCACGTGAGCGGCGTGGCGGCGTTGCCCGACACGCTCGGCCCGGGCGACCTGCGGATCTACAGCACCGACAGCTCGCTGGATCTCGTGTTGATGGGGGACAAGCTCGCCGCCGGGTTGTCGCCGACGATGGTGGCCAAGATCCGGCACGACATGGATTCGTCGAAGGCGAGCGACTCAGGGCTGGGTGGGGCCATCGCCGGCATCGTGACGAGTTCCGTGGCCGGCGCCATCGGGGCGCACGCCCAATTCCCGCTCCGGGACCTGCGCGACCTGCGGTTCGAGAACGGCCATTTCGTGTTCGAATGGAAGACCGGGCGCGATCACGTGCTGGTCAGCGGCACGAGCGTGAACGGCAAGAAGGGGAGCGACACGTTCGGTGCGGCCGAAGCGCAGGCCTTCATCGCGGCCGTTCACGCGCGCCAGAAGGCGTTAGGTTTCACGCCGTAACGCCGCCGGCGGATGCCGGCGCCGGCCGACTTCCGCTGGAGCACCGACATGTCGTTGTCCGCCCCGCGCCGTTTCCTGTTCACCGCGGTCGGGTGCGCGGTCATGACCGCGCCGAGTGCGCGGGCCGTCGTCGCGCAGGCGCCACCGCGCCCCCCCGCGGTGCGGCACGTATTTCTGATCGTGCTCGAGAACCAGGATTTCCAGACGACGTTCGGGGCGCGCAGCAAGGCGCCGTATCTCGCGGATACCCTGGTGCGGGCCGGCGCGCTGCTGCGGCAGTACTACGGCATCGGGCACGCCAGTCTGGACAACTACATCGCGATGATCAGCGGCATCGCGCCCAATCCGGCCACCCAGGCCGATTGCGGGCGGTACGTGGAGTTCAAGCAGCGCGGCGTGGCGCCGGACGGCCAGCCGGTGGGCGAGGGGTGCGTCTATCCGGCGATGAATCAGACGATCGCCAACCAGTTGGCCGGCAAGGGGCTGACCTGGAAGGCCTACATGGAAGACATGGGCAAGGACCCGGCGCGCGAGCCGGCGGCGTGCGGGCACGTGCCGATCGGCGCGTCGGACCGCACCGAGCATGCCGCGCGCAACGACCAGTACGCCGCCAAGCACAATCCGTTCGTGTACTTCCACGCGATCATCGATTCGGCGTCGTGCAACGCCAACGTCGTGCCGCTCGACGGACTGGCGCGCGACCTGGGGTCGGAGGCGACGACGCCGAACTATGCGTTTGTCACGCCCAACCTGTGCAACGACGGGCACGACCTGCACTGCGCCAACGGCGACACCGGCGGGCTGGTGGGGATCGATCGCTTCCTCAGGGAGTGGGTGCCGAGAATCACGAATTCGCCGGCGTTCAGGCGCGACGGGCTGCTGATCATCACCTTCGACGAGGCGACGAGCGCCGACAAGACCGCGTGCTGCCGCGAGCAGGCGGGGCCGAACACGCGGTCGCCGGGCGCCGGCGGTCCGGGGGGCGGGCGGATCGGCGCCGTGGCGCTGTCGCCGTACATCACGCCGGGCACCCTGTCGGACGTGCCGTACAACCACTACTCGATGCTGAAGAGTGTCGAGGAGATCTTCGGGCTGCCGTTGCTGGGGTACGCGGGGCAGCGGGGGTTGGTCAGCTTCGGGAGCGATGTGTATAGGCGGGCGGGGGGCGGGAAGTAGCGGCGCCGGTTCCCCAGCGCCGAAACGCGGCGCGGCTCCCGGCTCCCGGCCGCCGGCACGCCGGCACGCCGTCACGGCGGCGCGGTGAGCCCCACCAACTCCAGCAGCTTGAGCGCGTTGCTCGACGTCGCCTTACCGGGCCGGAGCCGGTAGTCGAACGACATCTTCGCCACCCCGTTGTCCCGCGTGAACTGCTCGCTGAAGTGCACGTGCCGCGCCACGGCGGCCAGCTCCGGTACGTCCACGAGCTGGAGGTCGTGCGTGGTGACGGCCCCGATCGCCCCGGTGCGCGCCAGGTGGCCCAGCACGTGCCGGGCGGCGATGGTGCGCTCGGCGGAGTTCGTGCCGTGCAGGATCTCGTCGAGCAGATAGACGAGCGCCCGCGGGGCGTTGGGGCGCGCCGCGTCGGCCGCGTCGACGATGGTCTTGAGCCGCTCCAGCTCGGCCATGAAGTAGCTCACCCCGCGCTGCAGCGAATCGTCTAGTCTCATACTAGTATGAAGATCGGCCGGCGGATGCACGAACCGCCGCGCGCACACGGCCGAGCCCGCCTGGCTGAGCACGAGGTTGAGCCCGATGGACCGCAACAGCGTGCTCTTGCCGGCCATGTTCGAACCGGTGACCACGAGCATCGTGCCCGCCGGCCCCACGGTGACGTCGTTCGGCACGCACGCCGCGGGGGCGAGCAGCGGATGCCCCAATCCGTGGGCGTCGATCGTGGCGTGCTCGCGCGGCGCGAGCTCCGGAAAGGTCCACTCCGGGTTGTCGAAGGCCAGCGTGGCGAGCGCCGACAGGGCCTCCATTTCGCCGAGCGCGGCCAGCCAGTCGGCCACCCGGCGGCCGTCGGCGCGCTGCCAGCGCTCGAGCAGGTGGCCCACGTGAAAGTCCCACAGGGTGAGCGTGTTCACCACCACGTACAGCATGGGCGAGAGGCGCAGTTCGGTGCAGTCGGCAAGGGCGGTCAGGGCGCGCATCGCGTCGTGCGCCGGCCGGGGCGGCCCGGCGAGCCGCTCCTGAACGGCCACGAGCGCCGGGCAGTCCACCCGCTCACCCACCACGAGGCGCGCCAGATCGGCGTAGCGGCGGAGCGCGTTGGCGCGCCCCACCACCGGCGCGAAGCTCGCGCTCAGCGCCCGGCCGTCGCGCGCGGTGAGCATCCATCCGGCGAGGGCCGGCGCGATCCAGTACGCGTGCGCGGCGAGCCCCGCGATCTGCGCCACGACGAGCGCCAGCGTGGCGAGGGGAACCCCGATGCTGGCTGCGACGAGCGCCCGCCGCCGGCTCAACCAGCCGTCGGCCGCGGCCCACCGCGCCAGCTCGCCGGCCTCGGCCGGCGTGGTCGTGATGCGCATACCGGCCATGGCGATCTCTTCACGGAATTCATATCGGTCGCGCAGCTCCTCCACGGCACGCTGGCGCGCCCGGATCTGCGGCGGGGCGGCCGGCGCCACGAGCCACGACCGGAGCGTGGCGCGCCCCGGGGCGTCGCTCATCGGCGGCATCAACCGCGCGAGCGACGCGTCGCCGAACAGGTCGAGGTCCACGGCGTACGGGTGCGACGCCGGCTCGGCGTCCCACCGCGGGTTGGGCAGGCGCCCCCACGCGCGGGCCACCCGATGCGCGCCCCCATCGGCGAGCACGATCAGTTCGTCGGTGCGGCGCAGGCGCTCCTTGGCGCGCCGGCTCCGGCGCACCAGCCACACGAAGGCGACGGAGCCGAGCAGCGCCCCGGCCAGCCAGGCGCCCCGCGCCGCATCGGCGGTGGCCCACCGCGCGACGAGCACGACGACGGCCGCGAACGCCGCGAGCCGCAATGCGGCCAGCCGGTCCACGGCGCGCGCTTCACCGGCGCGGCGCGCCCGAAGCCCGGCGGCGCGGGCGGCATACCAGGACGAGCGGTCGACGGCGTTCGGCATGCCCAAAGATGGCGGATCGCATGCGATCCCGCCGGGCGCGATCAGCCGCCGCCCACGCCGATGAACTTCAGGTAGTCGTCGCGCCCTTCCAGGAACTTGTACCGCGGGTCGGCGCGGATCTCGCGCACGGTGATCGTGCCGCCGGCCACCGCGCAGCGGAGCGCGGCGAAGGTGCGGTCGCCGTCCTGCAGCAGAGCGTAGGCGCGGGAGCGCTCGCGGCACACCTGGGCGCTCGTGGGTTCGATCTCGGCCGCGATGTCGAGCGCGGCCAGCGCGCGCGACGCGTCGCGCACGTTGAGGTACGCCTCGGGTTCGTAGACCGACAGGTGCCCGAACACCTCGGCCAACCGGCGCGCCGCCCAGTCGGCGCGCACCGAATCGCCGGCATCGGCGCGCCACGCCTGCAGTTCGCCGATGCGCAGGCTGTCGTTTAAACGGCGCAGATCGGGCACGCCGGGGCGCCGGCGCAGGTCGATGAGCGTGGCGATCACCGAGCGGCGAAGCGCCGGGGTAGCCGCGATCAGCGAATCCCGTTCGGCGCGCCAGCGCGTGACCGCAGGGTCGGCGGCGAGCGCGCCCGAGCGCGCGCGGGCAAACGCCACGTCGTGCAGGCCGGCCCACGCGGCGGCCGTGTTCTCCCACTGGTCGGCCGCGCGCGCGGGGCGCCGGGCCGCTTCGAGCGCGGCGGCCGCCGCCGAGTCCACGCCGAACAGCGAGTCGACGAGCGCCGTGTCGAGCGCGCGGAGGTGGCGCGCCATGGCCCGTGCGTCGAGCCAGCCGAGCGATTGGGCGACGGCCGCGTCCGGCGGCCAGTCGAGGCCGCCGGCAAAGACGTCCAGCCGGTGGGGCGTCGAATCGGCGTTGAGCGCCGCGGCGGCGCGCAGCACGTCGTCGTAGCCAAAGCTCCGGTCGCCGGTCATGAGCGCCACGTCGAACGGCGGCGGGCCGCGGTGCGCAGCCTGCCACGCGCTGTCCGAGGGGCCGGCGGCGTCCACGGACACGATGCCGGGCACGTGCCCGCGCGAGCCATATGCGAATATGAATGCGTCGTCGGCCGTGCCGGTGAGCCCGGCGATGTAGACGCGGGCGGTGTCGAGGCGGAACGCCGCGAACGCGTCGGTGAGCATGACGTTCACGATGCGTTCGTTGACCACCGGCGAGAGGTCGCCCTGCGCGTCGTAGCTGCTCATGGCCACCCAGCCCAGGCGTTCGACGGCGGCGGCCACTCGGCGCAGGGCCGTGTCGGCGCGCCCGCCGGGGTCGAGCACGAGGAGCAGCGGCGCCGGTGGCGCGCCGTTGACCCGCCGCGAGATGTAGGCCGCGTAGCGCAGCGTGGTGTCGGACCGGGCGGTGAGCGGGCCGAGCAACCGTCCGGTGAACGCGGTATCGACGGCCTGGGCGCCGAGACGCGGCGCGCCCGCGCAGAGCGCGAGCAGCGCCGCGGCGCAGAGGGCGCGGAGGGCGCGGGCGGCGCGGGCGGCGCGAACGGCGCGGGCGGCGGCCGGTCGAGCTGCGCGTGGCGAGATCGTCATGCGTCGAGCGCCAGCACGGCGAAGGTGGCCAGCCAGTGTTCCCCCATGTAGTCGCCGGCTACGTGCGGAAGGCTGGCGGCCAGGTGCAACTCCGCCGCGTCGCGGGCCGCCGCGGCGCGCGGATCGCCGTCACCGAACGAACGGGCCAGGGCGCGCCAGCACCACGCGCGCGACAGGTTGAGTCCGTCGAGGTGGGCGATCTTGCCGTCGGTCCGGTCGCTGACGTGCGCGGGCCGGAAGAGCGTGGCCGGCTCGCGCTGCGCGATGCGGGGCAGGAACCGCCGAAGCCAGGCCTCGAACCCCGCGGCGGGCATGGCGCGTCGCATGCACTCGGCCTCGATGAGCGCCGAGGAGAGGAAGTCGTCGCCGCCCGGCTCCCACGCCTGACAGTCGGCGTCGGCGCCGTACCAGGCGTTGGCCTGTTCGCGCAGGAGGTCGCCGAACGCGCCGTCGCCGGCGGAGCCCGCGTAGTCAAGCGCGAGGACGAGCGCGAACGCCGTGTTGAAGTGCGTGCCCACGCGCACGGGGTAGGTGGCCTTGGGCAGGAAGGCGCGGAAGCGGGCCACGAAGGCGTCGGCCAGCGGCGCCAGCGCGGCGCGCCAGCGCCGGCCGTGGTCGGTGTCGTGGCGGGCGAGCTCGCCGGCGAGCATGAGCAGCCACGCCCAGCCGTAGGGGCGCTCGAAGCCGCCGCGCGACGGCTGCTGGAGGTAGGCCACCTCGCCGGCCACGTTGCCGGCCGTGATCTGGGCGTCGAACAGGTCGCGAACGCGGGGGGCGTCGGCCAGGGCGGGGAAGCCGCGCAGCAACCGGGCGAGCAGCCAGTAGCCGTGCACGCAGGAGTGCCAGTCGAAGCTGCCGTAGAACACGGGGTGCAGCGCGCGCGGGCCGCGCACGTCGTCTGGCCCGTTGAGCACGTGGTCGAGTTTGTTCGGGTATTCGCGCCCGACGTGGCCGAGGGCGATCGACGTGAACCGGTCGGCCACCGCGGGCGTGAGCGCGGCGGCAAGCGGCGGGGCGGCGCGGTCGGTGGGCATGGTCAGTAGCGGAAGACGAGGAAGTACATGAGCAGGATGTTGACCGCGAGCAGGAGGAGGCCGGTGGGGATCTGGACCTTGATTACGGCGTGCTCGTCGGGCAGGTCGAGCAGGGCCACGGGGACGATGTTGAAGTTGGCGGCCATCGGGGTCATTAGCGTTCCACAATAGCCGGAGAGCATGCCGATGGCGGCCATGATCGCCGGGTCGCCGCCGAACCGCGTGACGATGAGCGGGAGCCCGATGCCGGCGGTCATGACCGGAAAGGCGGCGAAGGCGTTGCCCATGACGATCGTGAACAGCGCCATGCCCACGGCGTACGTGATCACGACCACGAGGGCGGTGTCGAGCGGAATCCAGCGGTTGACGAGCGTGGAGACCACGGCGCCGACGCCGGCCAGGGCGAACAGGGCGCCGAGCGCGGCCAGCATCTGCGGGAGCACGGCGGCCCACCCCACGGCGTCCATGAGGCGGCGCGCCTCCTGCACGGGGGCCACGGCCGGGGCCCGCAGCATGACCATGCCGGCGATCAGGGCCACCACGGTGGCCAGAGCGAGCGAGATCACGGTCACCTGGCCCGGATCGACGAGCGGCACGCCGTTCACCCGGATCCACTTGAACGCGAAGGTGCCGGCCACGGTCACGGCGGGCACAAGCAGCGCGGGCACGAACAGCGTGTTACCCCACCGCGCGGCGCTCGCCTCGCGCTGTTCGCGCGTGACCAGCTCCGGGCCGCCGCGCCCGAGGCCGCCGATGCTCGAGACCAGGACCATCCCGATCACCAGGCACCCGTTCACGAAATCGGGCAGGTGCGTGCCGAGCAGAAATGTGATCCCGTAGATGCCCCAGAAGGCGGCCTTGTTGAACCGCTTGGCGTCGCCGCGGTCGAACAGATTCACGAGCGCGATGCCGGCGACCATCACGCCCATGAGGATATAGACGGCTTCGAGGCCGATCATCGTCCGGCGTCCTCGGAAGCGCCGTGCGCGTCAGTAGCGCGGTAGGACGGTGGGACGGTAGGACTGGTAACGACGTTGGCCGTCATACCGTCCAACGGTCCTACCGTTCGGCCGCTCAGTTCCCGTTTGAGTCTCCGATCGAGCAGCGACAGCCGCGTGGCGTGGATGACGAAGGCCGCCACCGCCGTCGGCACCGCCCACTTGGCGAGCGTGGTGGGCGCCACGTCGATTCCGTTCTGGGCGAGGAAGCCCCGGATGAGCAGAATGGACCCGATGGCGATGAAGATGTCCTCGCCGAAGAACACGCCGATGTTGTCCGCTGCCGCGGCGTTGGCGCGGATCAGATACCGCGTCTGCTCGGGCAACTCTCCATAGCGCGTTTCGGCCGCGGCCTCGGCCATCGGCGCCACGAGGGGCCGCACCATCTGCGGGTGGCCGCCCAGGGAGGTGAGGCCGAGCGACGCGGTGACCTGGCGCAGCGCGAGGTACGCCATCAGCACGCGCCCCGTGGTGGCGGCATGGATGCGTCCGATCAGGTCGCGGGCCCGCTCCTTGAGCCCGCTGCGCTCGAGCAATCCGATCACCGGCAGCACCATCCACACGATGGCCACGTAGCGATTGACGGTGAACGCCTTGCCGAACGCCGCGATGACGTCGTGGAGGCCGAGGCCGCCGGCCAGGCCCGTGACGATG
Organism: uncultured Gemmatimonadaceae bacterium; assembly: GCA_963729495.1. Classification (GTDB taxonomy): domain Bacteria; phylum Gemmatimonadota; class Gemmatimonadetes; order Gemmatimonadales; family Gemmatimonadaceae; genus JAGWRI01. Next base: position 31,688 of record CAVSOM010000044.1, on the reverse strand, counting down.
CCCGCGACGGTGACGACGAGCAGGGCGTTGAACCGGAGGGCGAAGCCGACGATCACCACGAGCACGCCGAGGAGGGTGAGCATGGGGCAAAGCTACGGCGCGGGGCGACGTGACACCATTTCGTGACACGGCCGGCTCTCGACGCGCGCGCGCAGGGTGGTTACTTACCCAGTATGCGCAGACTCGCCCTTCTGTTCGGGCTCGCGGCGCTCCGGCCGCTGGTCGCCCAGCAGCCCGTTCGCGCGGTGCCCGATCCCGGCGTCATCGCCACCGACCAGCGGGTCACGCCGGCCGGCGTGCAGACGGTGTTCACCGGCCGCGTGGCCGGCGTGCGCTTCGGCGCCACGGCGAGCGTGATCTGGGTGGCCGTGCCGGGCGCGGCCTACGAACTCGACTGGCGCGACAACCGCGTGCTCGCGGTGGCGCATTTCAGCGGAACGCCCGGCGTGCACGGCGTGGCGGTGGACCCGGTGTCGGGGCGGGTGCTCGTGTCGTCGGTGGGGCGGCTGCCGGCGGGGTTCGATCTGAGCCGCACGCCGGGCGCGGGCACGCTCTTGCCGGGGCGCGCGGTGGCGCAGCTCACGGCGTTCTCGGCGCCGGGCGGCACCGGCGACTCGGCGCGGGCCACGCTCAACTCCGGTCCGCTGGGCGCGTTCATGGCGGGCGGGCCGGCGGTGGCGCGGCGGGCGAACGCGTCGGGGCACCGCGTGGCGGTGCTGCCGCTGCCGGCCAACGACCAGGTCGCGATTCTCGACGCGGACCGCGGCACGGTGCTGAAGACGCTCGACGTCGGCGTGCTGCCGGTGGCGGCGGTGGTATCGGCGGACGGCGCCACGGCCTGGATCACGAATTTCGGCGGGTCCAAGCCGGCGAGCGGCGACCGCGCGTCGCGCCAGTGCTGCGATCCGATGGCCGAGCCGGTGCGCGTGGACGCGCGCGGCATCGCCGAGCCGGGCACGGTGCAGGAAATCGATCTCGTGGCGGGCGCGCTCGCGACGCGCGTGGTCGTGGGGCGGCATCCCACCGGCATGGCGTGGGACGAGTCGCGCGGGCTGTTGTACGTGGCCGAGGGCAACTCGGACGCGGTGACGACGGTGGACACCCGGCGTGGCACCGTGCTCGAGACGATGAACATCGTGCCCTTCACCGAATCGAAGATTGGGCTCGCGCCCACGGCGGTGGCGCTCAGCCCCGACGGGGCGACGCTGTTCGTGGCGCTGGGCGGCGTGAACGCCGTCGCCGTGTACGACGTCGCGGCGGCGACCGAGCCGGCGACGGTGGCCTTCAAGGGGTTGATCCCCACGGGCTGGTATCCCGCCTCGCTCGACGTGAGCCCCGACGGGTCCACGCTGGCCGTGGGCACGCTGCTCGGCGTCGGGATGGGCACCGGCCGCACGGGCGGGTCGCCCGGAAAGGTCGGGCGCCAGGTGTACGCCGTGCGCGGCACGGTGAACGTGATCCCCGTGCCGGGCGCGGCGGAACTCACCGCGTACACCACGTCGGTGGCGGCCAACAACCGGCTCACGCTCCGCGGAGCGAGGAGCGCGGCGCTCGCCGCGCGCCCCGACGCCCCGCCGCGCGCCGTGCCGGAGCGTCCGGGCGAGCCGTCGCTCATCGACCACGTGGTGTTCATCGTGCGCGAGAACCGCACGTACGACCAGGTGCTGGGCGACATCGGGCGCGGGGCGAGCGACACGTCGCTCGTCATCTACGGCCGCGACGTGACGCCCAACGCGCATGCGCTCGCGAGCCAGTACGTGCTGCTCGACCACTTCTTCGCGTCGGGGGGCAATTCGGCCGACGGCCACCAGTGGCTCACCCAGGCGAACGAGACCGAGTACCCGATGTGGCCGCTGTACCAGGGGCGGAGCTATCCGTCGGAGGGCGACGACGCGCTGACTTACTCGCTGGGCGGCTTTCTGTGGGAAGACGCCGAGGCGAGGGGGCGGACGGTGTCGGTGTTCGGGGAGTACGCGCCGGCGCCGTCGGACTCGATCTCGGCGGTGCGGCGGGCATACTTGGCCGCGTATCGCGACCGCGCCGCGCACGGCGCGGCGTACTTCACCAGGCTGCTCGCCGGGCGCTACGATACGCATTCCGATATACCGTCGCTCGACCGGGTGCTGGTGCGCGGGTACCCGGGGTGGACGCAGGAGGTGCCCGACGTGGTGAAGGCCGACGTGTTCACGGAGCACGTGCGCGCGTGGACGGCCGCCGGCCGGATGCCGAACCTGGTGATGGTCATCCTGCCCAGCGACCACACCAACGGCACGTCGCCGGGGTGGAGCACGCCCAAGGCGTCGGTGGCGGACAACGACCTGGCGCTCGGGCTGATGGTGCAGGCGCTGTCGCGTTCCCCGTTCTGGAAATCGATGGCCATGCTGGTCGTGGAGGACGACGCGCAGAACGGCGTGGACCACATCGACGGGCACCGCACGGTGGCGCTGGCGATCTCGCCGTACGCGCGGCGCGGCGCCATCGACAGCACGTTCTACAGCCAGCCGAGCATGGTGAAGACGGTGGAGCTGATGCTGGGGCTGCCGGCGCTGAGCCTGTTCGACCTGGTGGCGCACGACATGCGGGCCAGCTTCCTCGCACCCGGCCAGAGGCCCGATCTCACGCCGTACACGGCGCTCGTGCCGGCGCAGTCGATTTACGACGTGAACCCGCGGGTCGGCGCGCTGCGCGGGCCGGCCCGGGCGGCGGCGCTGGCGTCGTCGCGCATGCGGTTGGACGTTCCGGACGCGGCGCCGAGCGACGCGTTGAACCGCATTCTGTGGCACGATGCGCGGGGGTGGGCCACCCCATACCCGGCGGTGCATCGGTCGCTGTTCTTTCCGATGTCGGTGGACCTGTCGGACGACGAGCGCGAGGAGAAGGGCGGGGCTCGGCCGAAGCCCGAGCGGCGACCGTAGCGGGCGGCGGGTGGCGTTCGGCGCGTGCTCGGTGGCGCGTACCTGCGCCCCGGGCGCCCCGGGCGCCCCGGGCGCCCCGGGCGCTGCGGGCGCCACGGCGCTATCGTTCGATGGACGCCCGAAGCCTCGGCCTCAACGAATAATTGCGGCCGCGCGTTCATACTGCAGTCGGACACGCAGCCTTCAGTCGGTGGGGAACGAGCCGTGCATGGTCGCCGCCGCCGGGCGGAAGGGAACGGACGACTGTTGGCGTGTGTAAAGAAACCTTTGTGCTGTGTACGCGTCGGCTGCGGCGAGCGCACCGCGACTCGATTGGGCGGGCTGCAGGGGCTCGCGCCGGACCCATAACCCCCGGAACTGAAGACAGATGAAGAAAATCATCGGTGGCCTGATCGTGATCGCCCTGGCAATCGGCGGCGTGGTGTACTTCCGCGTCCAAGCGGCGGCCAAGTCCATCTCGTACATCTACGTGCCCGTGTCGCGGGGCGACGTGGCCTCCACGGTCAGCTCCACGGGCAACCTGTACGCCACGGACTCGGTGCAGGTGGGCACGCAGGTGTCCGGGATCATCAACAAGCTGTACGCGAACTTCAACGACCGCGTGCACAAGGGCGAATTGCTCGCATTGCTCGATACCACGGTGCTGCGGCTGTCGGTGGACAAGGCGATCGCGGACCGGGATCAGGGGCTGGCCAATGTGCGCCAGACGCAGTACGCGCTCGACCAGATCAAACGGCTGTTGGCCACGGGGGCCGAAACGCAATCCGATTATGAGACGGCGCTGGCCAACTCCGCCGTGGCGAAGGCCAATCTGGAGTCGGATTCCGTCGCCCTGGCGTCGGCCAAGCAGAACCTCGCCTACGCCTACATCTTCTCGCCGATCGACGGCGTGGTCATCGCCCGCACGGTGAACCCGGGGCAAACCGTGGCGGCCAGCTTCTCGGCGCCCGAACTGTTCCTGATCGCGGCGGACCTCAAGGATCTGCAGATCCTGGCAGCGGTGGACGAGGCGGACATCGGTCAGATCCACGTCGGCCAGGGCGTGGACTTCACCGTGGAAGCGTTCCCGGATCGGACGTTCAGCGGCAGCGTGAAGGAAATCCGGTTGCAATCAACCATAATCGACAACGTCGTCACGTACCCCGTGGTGATCAACGTGTCCAACACGGACGGCAAGCTGCTGCCGGGCATGACGGCGACGATCAACTTCGACGTGTCCAAGGTGAGCAACGTGCTCCGGGTGCCCAACGCGGCGCTCCGCTTCCAGCCCACGGCCGAGATGATCGCGCAGTATCGGGCGGAGCACGGCGCGGCTGCCGACTCGCTGGGGCGTCGTGGCGGCCGGCGCGGGGATTCCAACGGAGGCGCGCGCGGCGGGTTCGGCGGCGGCGGGCAGGGCGGTGGTCGTGGCGGCGCCGGGGGCGGGGGCGGGGGCGCTGGGGGCCGGGGAGGAGCGGGTGGCGCCGGCGCCCCGCGGCCCATCTCCACGGTGGCCACGCTCTGGTACATGAAGGACGGCAAGCTCGCGGCGATGCGCGTTCACACGGGCTTGACGGACGGACAGGAGACGGAGGTTTCCGGGCCGGCCGACCTCAAGGAAGGCCTGCAGATCATCGCGGCCGCGACCGGCGGTTCGGCCGCGCCAGCGGCTGCCGCGACTCCAGCAACCCGTTCCAGCCGCAGGGCGGACGGGGCGGCGGCGGACGGGGGTTCTGATCATGGCCGCCGATCGCCACGCCGTCATCAAGGTCGAGGACCTGAAGAAGACCTACGTCACGGGCAAGACGGAGGTGCACGCGCTGCGCGGTGTGACGCTCACGGTCCAGCCCGGCGAAATGATCGCGATCATGGGCGCGTCGGGCTCGGGCAAGTCGACGATGATGAACATCATCGGCTGCCTGGACCAACCGACGTCGGGTAACTACTGGCTGGACGGCGTGCACGTGGACAAGCTGTCCAAGAACCAACTGGCCGACATCCGCAACGAGAAGATCGGGTTCGTGTTCCAGGGCTTCAACCTGCTGGCGCGCACCACGGCGCTCGAGAACGTGGAACTGCCCCTGCTCTACGACCGCAGCGATCGGAAGCTCGACACCAAGAAGCTGGCCAGGGAAGCGCTGGAGCGCGTGGGCCTGGGCGATCGGGTGGACCACGAGCCGAGCGAGCTGTCGGGCGGCCAGCAGCAGCGTGTCGCGATCGCGCGCGCGCTGGTCACCCATCCTGCCATCGTGCTGGCCGACGAGCCGACGGGCAACCTGGATTCCCAGACGTCCGTCGAAGTGCTGGCGCTCTTCCAGGAGCTGAACGAGCAGGGCATCACGGTCGTGCTCGTGACGCACGAGCACGACATCGCGATGTACACCAAGCGCGTCATCGAGCTGCGCGACGGACACGTCATTCGGGACGAGGCGATCGTCGACCGCCGCACGGCCGTGGAAGACCTGAAGCATCTGCAACCCATCGAGGCGGACGGCTGACATGCAATCCACACGATTGATCAAGATCGCCGGCAAGAGCATCCTCAAGAACAAGCTGCGCACGCTGCTCACGATGCTCGGCATCATCATCGGCGTGGGCGCGGTGATCGTGATGGTGGCGGTGGGCCAGGGCGCCAAGTCCGAGATCCAGCGCCGCATCGACAGCTTGGGCACGAACATGATCGTGATCACCCAGGGCGCGTTCCGGCAGGGGGGCGTGAGCCAGGGCGCGGGCACGTCCAACCGGCTGACGATCAAGGACTACAACACGCTGGCCAAGCAGGGGCTGCTGCTGACGGCCACGTCGCCCGTGATCAACGCCCCGGGTCAGGTGGTGGGCGGCGCCGGCAACTGGCGCACGTCGGTGAACGGGGTGTCCACCGACTATCAGCTCATTCGCGACTGGGGCACCAGCGCCGGCCGGTTCTTCGACGCCGCGGACCAGCGCGCCAACCGGCGCGTGGCGGTGATCGGCCAGACCGTGGCCACCAACCTCTGGCCAGACCAGGACCCCGTGGGGCAGGAAGTGCGGCTGCGCAACGTGCCCTTCCAGGTGATCGGCGTGCTCGACGTCAAGGGTCAGGGCGCGGCCGGCAACGACCAGGACGACATCATCCTGTGCCCGTACACCACGGTGCAGACTCGGCTCTCGGGCCATCAATTCATCTCGCAGATCATCGCCAGTACGGCCACCAAGGAACAGATCACGCCGGCCGAGAACGAGATCACCCAGATTCTCCGCGAAACACACCGGTTGGCGCCGTACGACTCGAACGACTTCAGCGTGCGCAACCAGACCGATCTGGTGCAGGCGGCATCGGGCACGACGGACGTGATGACCGCTGCTGCTCGCCGCCATCGCCGGCATCTCGCTGCTCGTCGGCGGCATCGGCATCATGAACATCATGCTCGTGTCGGTCACCGAGCGGACGCGCGAGATCGGCATCCGCATGGCGATCGGCGCGCGGGGCAGCGACGTGCTGACGCAGTTCCTGGTCGAGGCGATCGTGATGAGCGTGATCGGCGGGATCATCGGCGTGGCGTTCGGGTACGCGGGGGCGGCGATCCTGCAGCACAGCACGGGGTGGCAGACGGCGATCGCGCCGCCCATGGTGGGCATCGCCATCGGCTTCTCGGCGGCGGTGGGCATCTTCTTCGGCTTCTACCCGGCGCGCAAGGCGGCGGCGCTCGATCCCATCCAGGCGCTGCGGTACGAATAGCCGGACGGCGCCCGCGGGCGCCGGCGGCGCGGGGGAAAGAACGGCGGCCCGGCACCCGATGAACGGTGCCGGGCCGCTTCCTTGTTCCGGATCGGCGCCGGCTACCGGTCGGCCTGGTCCCACCACCAGAGGCGCGGCGCCGGCCGCTGGCGGGGCCAGATCTCGTCCAGCGTGTTGCCGTCGTACAGCCGGCCGTTCTTCATCACGTATCGGATGGTATTCGTGTTCTTGATATCGTCCAGCGGATTGCGGTCGAGCACCTGCAGGTCGGCAAGCTTGCCCGGTTCGAGCGATCCCACCTCCCGGTCCAGGCCGATGGACTCGGCGCCGAAGATGGTGGCCACGCGCAGCACGTCCAGGCGCGGCATGCCGCCCGAGGCGATGTTCCAGATCTCCCACTGCGCGCCGAGCCCCTGCAGCTGCCCGTGGCTTCCCATGCCCACGCGGCCGCCCGCGGCCACCACCTTGGCCGCCTGCGCGGCAAACAGCGGGAACGACCACTGCGCCGGATCCCACCAGCCGGGGCGGCGGCTCGCCTTGCGCTCCACCACATCGCGCGGCGTAAAGTGGTTGAGCTTGGGGTCGTCGATCACGTCGGAGTGCTCGTACCAGTAGTTCTCGGCCCACGGGCCGCCATACTGCACGATCAGTGTGGGCGTCCACGTGATACCGGCCGTGGCGTAGAGCGCGATCACGTCCTTGTACAGGGGCGCGATGGGGAGGGTGTGCTCGCTGCCCGAATAGCCGTCCATGGCTTCGGTGAGGTTCTTCTTGAAGTCCAGCCCGCCCTCGAGCGTGGGCATCAGGTGCTGTTCGCGCGCCGCCATCTCCACGAACTGGCGCACGCGGCGGTCGCCCGTCATGTACTGCTTGATCGTGTTCGTCTGGTAATACCTGGAGTAGCGCGACAGCACGAGTTCGGCGTCGGCGAGCGAACGGATATTCTCCGCCGCGAACACGCCGGGGCCGGTGGAATAGATGCGGGGGCCGATGAACTCGCCGGTCGCCACCATGTCCTCGTACGACAACACGTCGGTGGCCGACGTCTGCGGATCGCGCGTGGTGGTGACGCCGTAGGCCAGGTTCACCATGTATTCGAAGGGCTGCGAGCGGTGCACGCCGAACGCCGGCCAGATGTGCGCGTGCACGTCCACGTAGCCGGGAATGATCGTCTTGCCGGTCACATCGATCTCGCGCGCGCCCGACGGGATGCTCACCTTGCCGCGCGGTCCCACCGCGAGGATCCGGTTGTTCCGGATCACGATGTCGCCGTCGGGAATGACCTCGTCGCCCTTCATCGTGATGAGGCGCGCCCCGCGCAGCACCACCGTGCCGCGCGGCACGTCGCGGGGCGCGGTGATGATCACATCGTGCTGCGGCGCGACGTACGCCGGTTTGTTGGCCGCGCCGCCGCCGCCCGCTTCGCCTTCACCGCCGGCCCCGCCGCCCCGTCCGCCCCGACCGCCGCCGACGCCGCCGCGCGCGCCGCGGGCCGCGGCGATCGAGTCGGCGCGCTGCGTGGAGTCGGCAAGGGCCGTTGCCGCCGCCGCCACGTCGTACGTGAACAGCGTGTGGGCGAGCGAGAAGTAGATGGTCTTGCCGTCCGCGGCCCACGTGGCGAACTCGCCGCCCACGGTCGTCAGCCGGTGCACCGGCACCGCCGAGGGCCCGGAAGTGCTGATCACCGGCGCCTCGCCACCTTTCACCGGCACGGCGTCGATGACGTACGCCTGCACCCCCGATTGCACGAGCGCGCGGGTCCCGTCCGGGGAGAGCAGGATGTTGCTCGCGCCGCCGCCCCCGCCACCCCCGCCGCCCGCGCCGCGTCCCCCGGCGCCGACGCGCAGGACGTCCTTCACGTCGGTGCCGTCCCAGCGCATCGAGGTGAGCAGCGCGCCCTGCGAGACGTAGATGCGCGACGCGTCGGGGCCGAAGTGCGGCTTGCCGAAGCTGGTGAGCGGCGAGATGAGCGTCGCCGCGCCGCCGCCGGCCGGCATCCACACCAGCTCCACGCCGGTGGCCTGCTGGTTCGGGCGCTCCAGCTCGTCCTCGTCGCGGCGCATGTCGCGCGGCCCGCGGCCGAATACCAGGCGGGTGCCGTCGGGGGAGTAGGTCAGCTCTTCGTAGTACGCCGACCGAGTCGTGAGCTTCTGCGGTGAGCCCGTGCCGTCGGCGTTCATGCGGACGATGTCGCCCCCGGTGAGGTCGCTCCACGTCACGTACGCGATCGCGCGGCCGTCGGGCGACCACGCCGGCGAGTACTCGCCCACGGTACTCCCGGCGACGAGGCGACGCGGCGCACCGCCCGGGAGGTCCATGACCCAGATGCGGTCCAGCGCCGTGAACGCCATCCGCGTGCCGTCGGGCGACGGCGCGATGTCGCGAATCTGGTGCACGGTGATCGTCGAGTCGTCGAACGGGTACTGCTCCCGGATCGCGCCGGCGATCATCTCGTCATAGTCGGCGGTGAACGGGATCATCGTCGCATGGCCGTCGGGCACGCTCACGCGCCAGAAATGACCGAGGTACGCGACGACGATCGCCTTGCCGTCGGGCGTGAACGCGAACGGCGGCTCGAGGTCGCGCGTGTAGCGCGACTCCTGATCGTCGCGCTGCACGCGGTGCACCAGCCAGTGCTCGTCGCCGCTGGCCAGTTCGCGGATGCGTAGCGACGTCGCCGAGTCCTCGCGCGTGGCGTACACGAGCCACTTGCCGTCGGGGCTCAGTTCGGGTCGCATGGCCGAGCCGGGCGCGTCGGTGCGGACGAACGTGCGGCCCGTCTCGCGGTCGTACACGGCGATCTGCCAGCCGAGCGCCGTCTGGTTGTAGCCGCCGCCGCCGTTGCGGGCCGCCACGTACATGTACCGTCCGTCGGGCCCGAAGGCCGGCCCCACGAAGTTGTCGAGCGCCGCGGCCCCGCCGCGTCCGCCGCCCGCGCCCCGTCCGCCGGCGGCCGCCGAGTCGGTCCCGGTGAGTTGCAGCCCCGTGCCGCCCGCCGTGTAGTACATGAATACGTTGAACGAGCCGCCAGAGAAGCTGTTGGACTTCGAGGCCACCACGTACTTCCCGTCGGGTGTCCAGGTGGGCGACACGTAGCAGCGATCGGTCTCCCGGGTGAGCGCGCGCACGCGGCCGCCGTCGGCGTCCATCAGCCAGAGATTGTCCGACTCGCTGCGATCGCTCACGAACGCGATCGTCCTGCCGTCGGGGCTGAAACTGGGCTGGCCGTCGAACGCCTGGCCGCTCGTGAGGCGCGTGGCCTTGCCGCCGGTGATCGGCATCTTGTAGATGTCGCCGAGCAGGTCGAACACGATCCACCGCCCGTCGCGGGAAACGTCGAGCGACATCCAGGTGCCTTCGTCGGTCGTGAAGCGCAGCGGCCGCGTGGGCCGCAGCGGGAGATTGTAGCCGGGCCCGCCGCTGGAATCGGCGGGCGACTCGCCGCGCTGCGCGCCGGCCGCGGCCGGCATCAGCAGCACGAGCCCGGCGGCGCATGCCATTCGGGCGATGTGGGGAGAGGGAAGACGACGCATGCTTCGCCTCGATCGGAAAGGGGGGAGGCCGGACCGCGGACGACGTGCAATCGGCGGCCGAGAGGGGGAGCCGAGAAATTGGCCGCGGGCCCGGAATCCGCAAGGCGGCCCCCCATCGCGCCTCCGCCTCGGCTCGCGCGTCTGACCGCGCCGATCGGGACAGGGGCCGTGGGAGATTGTCTGGACGAAATCTCCGCATTTGCCTGACACCAGCATCCGGATCGCCCGATAGGGCACCCCGCCCGGGTGGGGCATCGTTCGCCATTGTTGCGAGGAACCCGGCCCATGCTGCACATCAATCGATCCTACGACGCACGCCCCGCGCAGCCGGCGGCGGAAGACCTCGGCGTGGTGCCGCGGTGGGAGTGGCGCACCTTCGAGCGCACGTTCGTGGCGCCTCCCGCGGCGCCGGCGCTCGACGCGCCGGCGCCCGGCGACGGCGTGGTGGTGCGCGAGGAGACGTATCTCCTGTCCTTTCTCTCTCCGCACAGCGTGAAGATCCTGGATGACCGCCTGGAGATCAAACGGCTCGTCCAGACCGGCGTGGCCGGGCTGGAGCAGTGGCGCCCGGTGCTCCACGCCCCATTTCCGATTTCCGCCGCCCTCCTCGCGGCCGCCTGCGACGCGTGGGGCGTGCTGCCGCCGGCCCCCGACGCGCCGGCGCTCTCGCTCGCCGACCTCCTGCGCCACGTCGTCGTGCCGCACCGGGACCTGCGCATCGTCTCGCTCGTCAAGCGCCGGATCCCCATCACGGTGGCCGGATGCGCCGGCGAACGGGCCCAGATCACGCTCGGCAAGCATCGCTGGAACACGGTGTCGCTCGAGGACGCCGATCCGGCCCGCGTGCGCGCGGCACTGGCCGAACTCACGCTCGACGCCACTCGCAACGAGAACTACCCGCGCGCCCTCAAGCGCATTCTGGGCCTGCCCGACCACTCCTCGGTACCGTCGGCGGGCATCCTGCACTAGCATCCAGGGCGGAGCGATCTCCATTCGCCGTCCGAGGACGCCGTGCCCATCGAAATCGAGCGGAAATTCCTGGTGCATCGCCACCTGTGGCGCGCCGATCCGGCCACGGGTACGCGCTACCGGCAGGGATACCTGGCCGGCGACCCCGCGTGCACGGTGCGCGTGCGCCTCGCGGGGGACCGCGGGTTCCTGACCGTGAAGGGCGCCCCGCGGGGCATCGAGCGGCTGGAGTTCGAGTATCCGATCCCGGGGGCCGACGCCGAGGCGATGCTCGCCGCGCTGTGCCGCGGGCCGCTGATCGAGAAGACGCGCTATCGCGTGCCGTTCCGCGGCCGCGTGTGGGAGGTGGACGTGTTCGAGGGGGACAACGCCCCGCTGATCCTGGCCGAAGTGGAGCTTCCCTCGGCGGATGCCGAGGTGGCGCTGCCGCCGTGGGCCGGCCGCGAGGTGTCGGGCGATGCCCGATACTACAATGCGAATCTCGCGCGCCGGCCGTTCCGCGACTGGGGCGGATCCGAGCCGGCCTGACGGCCGCGGGCCCGCCAGGCACCCGATGCCGTGGCTGGCGCGGGTCCGTCGGCGACGCCTTGGGTATCGGCCCCCCGGGTTGACGGAACGCGGGCCCCGCGGGTCTGATTCATGCAGGGGATGGACGCATCCCGCCTCGGATCCAGGCTACGGAGCGCCGCGGGCGGGGCGTGTCGGCCCGGTCCCGTTCGGGCGTGCGTCTTTCACTGATCTCGTTGTGGGCGATCCCCGCGCGTCGCGGGGCGCCCGGTCCCATGTCCAGGAGCGCCATCATGAATGCTCGTCTGCTCGCCATCGCTGCGTCCACCCTCGCCGTCACGGCGTGGGTGGCGCCCCAACCGACGGTGCATCGCGCGCCGCCGGTGGTCTACGTGGCGCACATGATCGGGGCCAGCGAAACGCCGCCCAACGGCGCGGCCGGCACCGGCACCGCCACGCTGACCCTGGACGGCACCCGGCTGCGCTACTCCGTGACGGTGCACGGCTTGCGCGGGCCGGCCACCGCCGCGCACATCCACGTGGGCAAGGTCGGCGCGGCGGGGCCGCCGGTATACGTGTTCGAGATCAAGCACATCGCCGCGGGCACGTTGGCCGAGGGCTCGATCGATCTCACCAAGGACGCGAGCAAGGGCGTCTCGGGCGACTCGCTCAAGACCCTGCTCGCCAACGGCAACGCGTATGTGAACGTGCACACCGCCGCGCATCCGGCGGGCGAGATCCGGGGGCAGGTGGAAGTGAAGAAGTAGGACAGGAAGACAGTCGGACAGTCGGACAGTCGGACAGTACACTGCGAGACGCAGTTCCCTGCCCGACTGTCAGACTCTGTTCCCCGCTAGCACCTCCCGCACCTTGTCCAGAAACACCGTGTGCGTGAACGGCTTCTGCAGGAAGGCCATGCGGCCCGCGGCCACGCCGAACTTGAGCATGCCTTCGTCGGTGTAGCCGGAGAGGAAGAGGGGAACGGTTTCGGGGTGCACGTCGGCCATCCGGGCGGCGAGCTGCGGGCCGGTCATGCCGGCCATCACGACGTCGGTCACCAGCAGCTGAATGGGGCCGGGATGCTCGGCGGCACGCCGCAGGGCTTCCTCGCCGCTGCGCTCGGCGATCACCGTGTAGCCCCGGCTGGCGAGGACGCGCGTGAGCAGGGTGCGGATCGCGTCCTCGTCCTCAGCCAGGAGGATCGTCTCGTGGCTCGCCGCGTCCTGGCGGCGCGCGGGTTCCGGCGCCTGCGGGCGGGGGGCGTCGTCCACGCGGGGTAGATAGATCCGGAACGTCGTGCCGCGTCCCAGCTCGCTGGCCACCCACACATAGCCGCCCAGCTGCTTGACTACGCCGTACACGGTGGCCAGGCCCAGTCCGGTTCCCTTGTCCTTGCCCTTGGTCGTGAAGAACGGTTCGAAGGCGTGTTCGCGCACGTCGGGCGCCATGCCCTCGCCGGTGTCGGAAACCGTGATCCGCACGTAGGCGCCCGGCGCCATGGGTTCGGGCGCGGCGGGGTCGTCGCCGTGCAGGTCCACCGGCGCCGTCTCGATCGTCAAGTGTCCGCCGTTGGGCATGGCGTCCCGCGCGTTCACGGCGAGGTTGAGCAGCACCTGCTCCAACTGGCTCGGGTCGGCGCGCACGATGTCGGCTCCGGGGGCGCGCTCCACCTTGAGCTGGACGTCCTCGCCGATGAGGCGGCGGAGCAGGCTCTCGATTTCGGCGATCAGGGTGCCGGCGCTCAGGGGGAGGATGGCGAGGACCTGGCGCCGGCTGAACGCGAGCAGTTGGCGCGTCAGATCGGCGCCGCGCTGGGCGCTGCGGTACACGTCCTCCAACTCCGCGCGGTGCGACGCTTCGGCCGTTCCCGGGGCAAGCAGCAGCTCGGTGGTGGTGAGGATCACCGTCAGCAGGTTGTTGAAGTCGTGCGCGATGCCGCCGGCCAGGCGCCCCACCGCCTCCATGCGCTGCGCCAGGTGGAACTGCTGCTCGAGCCGCACCCGCTCGGTGACGTCCTCGACGATCGCCTCGACGTACGCGGCGGATTCGCGCGAGGGGGCCACGTGCCGCGCCGTGAACCGGGCCGTGATCACACGCCCGTCGCGGCGCTTCCACTGCAGCGCGTCGCGTCGGCAGCTGCCGGTCGTTTCCAGTTCGTAGATGATCGCGTCCCGCTCGGCCGGGTTCTGGTAGAGCGCGGTCACCGGCGTGCCGGCCAGTTCTTCGGCCGAGCCGTACCCGAGCATCGCCACGAGCGCCGGGTTGGCCTCGACCATGATGCCCTCGGGCGTCGACAGGGCGATGCCGTACGGCGACTCGCGAATGAGCGCGCGGTACCGCTCCTCGGATTGGCGGAGGGCCTGTTGCGCCCGCTGGCGCTCGACGATGTCGGTGACCACGACCAGCGCCGCCCGCCGCCCTCGGAAGTCGATCTGGTGCGACACAATCTCGACTTCGGTCACGGTTCCGTCGCGCTTGCGGTGGCGCCAGATGCCCCGCGGCTCGGGGCGGGATCCGAGCGTCCGGATTTCCGCCTCCAGGCGCGGCACGTCCTCGGCCGGCCGGATGTCGCGCAACGACATCGTGAGGAACTCCGCTCGCGTATACCCGTAGTACTCGAGCGCGGCGGCGTTCACGGCCAGGAAGCGCAGCGTGTCGAGCGCGGCGAGGAACACCGGCAACGGCACGGACTCGAACAGGTCGCGGTACGACTCTTCCGACGAGCGGCGGGCGGCGAGCGCCTCCGCGACGCGGCGGCCCATGGCGTCGAACGCCACGCCGAGGCGCCGGATCTCGTCGCCCGCCGGCCCCTCGGGCTCTGGCTCCACCGCCGCGACCGCCGCCTCCGCCACCACCGACTCCGCGGCCTTCGTGAGGTGCCCGAGCCGCGCCGTGAGGCGCCGGCTGAGCAGCCACGCGCCGACGAGGCCGATCAGCAGCACGACGGCGTCCACCCAGAGCATATGCCGGACGCTCGCCCGCGCGCCCGCGGTCACCGTTTCCAGCGGAAGCTCGACCACCACGATCCAGGGCGTTGCCGGCACCGCGCGCGCCACTGCCAGCACCGCGCGTCCGGCCCGGGAGTACTCGAGCACGCCGACCGGCATCGCCTTGCCGACGTCGATCGGGGGCGGTTCCGCGCGCGTCGCGAGATTGGTCCACGTGCTGTCGTCTACGTTGCCCAGCAAGATCCGGGCCCCGACGCCGGTGAGCAGGGTCAGGTTCGCCGTCCGCACCGGTCCGGACGTCACCCGGCGCCAGTTCACCACATACCCCGCCATGCGGCCGCCCACCGTGACGCGCACGGCCATCGGATAGGCCGTGGAGTCGTACACCGTCCGCAGGCCGTCGAGCACGACGGCATTGGAATCGCGAGCCAGGCGCATCAGCGCGGCGATCCCGGCGTCGTGGCGGAACGGGTCGTCGACCGCAGTGCTCAGCACCAATTGGCCGCCGGCGTCGCGCAGCTCGACGGCCACGGTCTGGAACGGCGCGCTCATCGAGAGCAGCGGAATCATCGCTGCGTTGGCGAGGGGCGCGCGCCGGCCGGGAGCGGCCGCCAGGTAGTCGCCGAGCGCGGGCGCCCGCGCGGCGCTCGCCATCTCGGTCGCCATCGACGCGCTCGACTGCTGCAGGGACCGCACCAATTCCACCGCCACCGCGCTCAGCCGGTCGCCCGCGGCGGCGCGGTCGACGCGCAGGTGATTGCCGTAGTCGCCCCACGTGTCGACGGCGATGACCAGCGCGATCAACCCCCCGATGAACAGGGGCAACTTGATGCCGAGCGAGAGCCCGCGGCGGCGGGCCGTGGGGGGAAGCGGGCGGGTGCCTTCACTTCCGGTGGGCATCGCGGTAATAAGATATCCCGCTCGCCGGAAACGCAAGTGGACGCGGGCCGCGATCTATAACGCTTTGCGTGTGGGAATGGGTACGAGGGTATGAGGGTACGAGGGTACTAGCGGCAGGGCGTCCGGCTGCCCGACTCTCTAACTCTCGCACGCTCGTACACTCGTACGCTCGTACGCTCGTACACTCGTACGCTCGTACGCTCGTACTGTCCTCTCATCTCATCCCCGTCGCCCACCCCGTAAACGCCCACACGTCGGCCAACTGGGCGATCCGTTTGTCGGTCGGCATGTAGCCGTGGCTCGTCTTCGTCTCGACCCGAATGAGGATCGGTCGCGCACAGCGCTGCGCCGCCTGCAGCGCCGCCGTGAACTTGTACGAGTGCCCCGGCACCACCCGGTCGTCGTGGTCGGCCGTGGTCACGATCGTCGCCGGGTAGCACACGCCGGGCCTCGCGTTCTGGACCGGGGAATACTTGATCAAGTATCGGAACTGCCCGGCGTCGTCCGACGACCCGTATTCGGGCACCCACCCGATCCCCGCGCTGAACTTCTGATAGCGCAGCATGTCCATCACTCCCGCGCCGGGATACGCCGCCGCGAACAGATCGGGCCGCTGCTCCTCCACGGCGCCCACCAGCAGCCCGCCGTTGGAGTACCCGTGGATGGCCAGGTGCGCCGGCGACGTGTACTTCTCCCGGATCAGGTACTCCGCCGCGGCAATGAAGTCGTCGAACACGTTCTGCTTCTTGTCCAGCCGGCCGGCGCGGTGCCAGGCCTCGCCGTACTCGCTGCCACCGCGGATGTTGGCCACGGCGTAGATGCCGCCGTGCTCCAGCCACACGGCCACGGTGGGGCTGTAGCTCGGGAGCGTGGCGATGTCGAACCCGCCGTAGGCGTAGAGAATGGTGGGATGCGATCCGTCGAGCGCCGCGCCCTTGCGCGCCGTGACGAACATCGGCACCCGCGTGCCGTCCTTGGACCGGTAGAACACCTGCTTCGTCTCGTAGGCCGACGCGTCGAACGGCGCCGTGCGGGGCAAGGGGGTGAACGCCGTCGACCGGCCCGACGCGAAGTCGTATCGGTACACGGTGGTGGGCGCGAGGTACGACGAGAAGGCGTAGAACAGTTCGGGCGATCCGGCGCGCCCGCTCAGCCCGCCCACCGCCCCCACCCCGGGCAGCGACACCAGGCTCGCCAATCGTCCGTCGGCGTGATACGTGCGCACGTGGCTCTGCACGTCCTCGAGCGTCTGCACCACGACGCGGTCGCCCGCCACCAGCGCGGCCTCGATGTTGTGCGATGTCTCCGGCACGACGGTGCGCGCGTGGGCCAGCGCCGTATCGGGCAGCGTGAGCGCGATGATGCGCCGGTTGGGCGCATCCTTGGTGGTCTGGATGAACACCGTGGCGCCGAGGTTCCCGATCACCCCGTATTCGGCGTCGTCCGACGTGTTCACGGCGCGGACGGCGGCGCCCACGTCCGGGTGCATCGGATCGCCGAGGTCGGCGTAGTAGAGCAGGTTCTCGGGGTTCGTGCCGTGATGGAGCGTGATGAACAGGTAGCGCCCGTCGTCGGTCACGAACGCGCCCTCGTACCAGTCGGGGCGGTCGGGGCGCTGGTAGACGAGTCGATCCGCGGCGTCGCTCGTGCCCACGCGGTGATAGTAGATCTTGCCGTTCACCGCCGCCGCGGTGAGCACCCGGTCCCGGGGCGGCGCGGGGAAGCGCGTATAGAAGAACCCCTGTCCGTCCTTCGTCCACGACACGCCGGAGTACTTCACCCAGTGCACCGTGTCGGCGAGGTCTCGGCCGGAGGCCAGGTCGCGCACGTGCAGTTCCTCCCAGTCGGAACCGCCCGACGACAGCCCGAACGCCAGATACCGGCCGTTGGGCGACGGGGCGTACGACGCCAGATCCACCGACCCGTCGGCCGACAGCGTGTTGGGGTCGATCAACGCCACGGGCGTGGCGGCGGCCGAGGCCGCGTCGTAGAGCACGGATTGATTCTGGAGGCCGCTGTTCATGCGGAAGAACAGCCGGCCGGCCACCCGCGCCGGCACGCCGATCGCGGGGGTGTTCCACAGCGTGGTGAGCCGTTCCCGGAACGCGGTCCGCAACGGGACCCGATCGAGGAAGGCAAACGTGACCGCGTTCTGGGCCTCCACCCACTGCGCCACTTCGGGCGAGTTCTGGTCCTCGAGCCACCGGTAGGGGTCGGCGACCTTGGTGCCGAAGTAGTCGTCCACCACGCTGTCCGTGCGCGTTGCCGGATACGCCGGCGCCTGTTGCGCCGCGAGCGCCGGCGGCGAGAGGGCGAGCAGGGCGAGCAGGGCGGACAGAGCGAGCAGGGCGCGCCCCTCGATGCGGGGCACGAAGGGGCGCGAGGGGCGCGAGGGGCGCAAGGGGTGCAAGGGGCGCGAAGGTCGAACGGACATCCGAAAGCTCCGGGTGGCGGGACTCTCCGTCCAATTCTCGGAGGTACGCCGGCCGGGCGCCAGTTGCGCGCCGGCCACGGGGGCGTGTGGGGCGGGCCCGCCGCCGCTAGAATTGGGCATGCCCGCCTCGTTCCCCGCGTGGCTCCGACGGCCGGAGCTGCTGCTGCTCACCGCCTGCGCGGCCCTCACCCGTTTCTGGGCGCTCTTCTCCCCGCACGCCGTGGTGTTCGACGAGGTGCACTACGAAAAGTACGTGGCCGATTATCTCGCCCACGTGTTCTACGTGGACGTGCATCCGCCTCTCGCGAACCAGATCTTCGCGCTGGCCGCCACGCTGTTCCACGTGCCGATCGCCACGCTCGCCGGCCCCCACCCCGCGCCGGTGCTGCGAGTCGTGCCGGCCCTGGCCGGCACGCTCATCATCCCGGTGTTCTATCTCCTCCTGCGCCGACTCGGCGCCACGCGCCGCCTGGCCACGCTCGGCGGCGCCCTGCTGCTGCTCGACAACGCCCTGCTTGTGGAGTCGCGGGTGCTCGTGCCCGACAGCATGCTCGTGCTGTTCGGCCTGGGCGCGGTGACGGCGTTCCTGTCGGCGCGGCGGCGCGCGGGGCGCGCGCGGGCGTGGCGGCTGGCCGTCGCGGCCCTGCTCGCCGGGCTCGCCGTGAGCACCAAGTGGACCGGGCTCTCCGCGCTCGGGCTGATCGGCCTGGTGTGGGCGTACGACGCCTGGCGCGCGCACGCGAGCTGGCGCCGGACGGCGCGCGAGGGCGCGCTGCTGCTGGCGATTCCGATGGCGCTGTACGTGTCGGTGTTCGCCGTGCACTTCGCCTGGATGACGCACAGCGGTCCCGGCGACATGTTCATGTCCCGGGCGTTCCAAGCCACGCTCGCCGGCTCGCCGCAGTTCGTGCCCGGCGCCCATCTGTCGTTCGCGCGCGAGTTCTTCGAGTTGAACGCCGCCATGCGGCACGCCGACGCCTCGCTGGTCGGCACCGCCAACGGGTCGGCGTCGCCGTGGTACACCTGGCCGCTCATCCAGCACCCCATCACGTTCTGGGCCGGCCCCGTGCGCGCCGACGGGCGCCAGGCCACGATCTTTCTGGAGGGCAACCCGGCCGTGTGGTACGGCATCCCGGTGGCGCTGCTCCTCGCCGCGGCCGGCCTCGCGCGGCGCCGCGAACGCGCGCGCCCGCGGGCGGAGTCGATGGCCATTCTCGCCGCGGCCTACCTCATGAACTTCCTGCCGTTCACGCTGATCCACCGGGTGATGTACCAGTACTCATATTTCATGGCGTTCGTATACAGTCTGGCGCTGGCCGTGATCGCGGTGGGGGCGTGGGCGGGCGAGCTGGAGCCGGCCGGCGGGCCGGGGCCGGCTGGCGAACCGCAGCGGGCCGGCGCTTCGGGGCCAGCCGGCGCACCCGGCGGCGGCTGGCGGTTTCCCCGGGGGCGGCGCGGCGCGGCATATTACATTATACTTATTGTCGCGGCGGCGGGATTCGTCTGGTTCGCGCCCGTGACCTACGCCCGGCCGCTGTCGCCGGAGGCGTTCCAGGCCCGCTTCCGCCTCGTCCAACGGCCCTTCTGACCGGAGCGCGCCATGCCCGAGCCGCCGCCGCCCGAACGCTGGCTCACCAAGCGGGTCTTCCTGGAGACGCTCGCCTGCGACCGCCGCGGCTGGCTGCTGCACCACGCCGACGGGCCCGGCGATCCCCCCGGCCTCGGCGAGCAGTTCCGGTTCGCCCAGGGCAACGCCGTCGGCGCGCTCGCCCGCGAGCGGCTCGGGCCCGGCGTCGATCTGCGCGGGATTCCCACGAAGGCCCTGATCGACGAGGGGCGCGCGGCGCTGCGCGATCGGGCGGTGAACGCGGCGTTCGAGGTCCCCGTCGTCGCGGGCCACGCCATGGCCCGCCCCGACGCCCTCGTGCGCCACGGCGACGGGTGGCGCGTGATCGAGGTGAAGTCCGGCAAGAACAGCAAACCGGAGTACGTGGACGACCTCGCGTACACCGTGGCCGTGGCGCAGGCCGCGGGCCTGTCCGTGGCGGCCGCCGAGCTGCTGCTCGTCAACGCCGACTGGCGCGTGGACAATGGAGCTCCGCCGCTCGCCGCCGTGGACGTCACCGAAGCGGTGCTCGCCCGGGCGGCCGCGTTCGCGCCGCTGCTCGAACCCGCGTGCGAAACCGTGGCCGCGGCCGACGCGCCCGCCGCCGTGCTCAAGGGCGAGTGCCGCCAGTGCGACTTCCGCGGCGCGCCGTGCTTCGCGGATGGGCCCCGCCACCCCGTGTTCGAATTGCCGAGAATTCACACCAAGACGGCGGATGCGTGGATCGCCGGCGGGCTGGTGCACATCCGCGACGTGCCCGAGACGGCGAAGCTCACGCCCGTACAACAGTTGCATCGCCGTGCGGTGATCCGGGGCGGGCTGGTCGCCGATCGGGAGGCGCTCGGGCCCCTGTCCGAGATTCGCGAACCGGTGGCCTATCTCGACTTCGAAACCCTGTCGCTGGCCCTGCCGCCGTTCACCGGCATGGCGCCGTTCGACGTCATTCCCATCCAGTACTCGGTGCACACGCGCCTGCCCGGCGGCGCTGTGGGCCATCACGAACTGCTGATGGATCCGGCGGCGCCGGACATCGACGCGTTCGCGCGCCAGCTGCTCGACGCGCTGGACGGCGCGCAGTCGATCGTCGTCTATTCGGCGTTCGAGCGGGCGCGGCTGGCGTGGCTGGCCGAGCGGCTTCCGGCGCTGGCCCCACGCCTCGAAGCGGCGGCGGGGCGCCTGTTCGACCTGCTGCCGGTGGTGCAGCGCGCGGTGGCGCATCCCGACTTTCACGGGAGCCTCTCGATCAAGCGGGTGCTCCCCGTGCTCGTGCCCGACCTCAGCTACGCCGGCCTGGCGATCGGCGACGGCGACGCGGCCACGGGTGCGGCCGGCCTGCGCGCCCTGGGACGGGTGGCCGACGACGAATGGGCCCGCTACCGGACGCAGCTGCTCGCGTACTGCGAGGTGGACACGCTGGCGATGGTGCGGCTGCACGAGGCGCTCGCCGCGCTGGCGCGCACCGGCGCGTGAGCGCCGAGTGGGGGCCCCGATGCGCCGCGCCACGGCGATCCGCGGACGCAATTGACCGCGGGGGGCGCGGCCTGCTTCATTGTGAGTGAGGGGCGGGGACGGGGCGCGAGGGCGGGGGTCTGGGGCCCGGAACCGAACGCGGCCGAGGAGCGCGCGATGATCGAGCGAGGGCGCACGTGAGTTCGACGCTGGCCGAGGGACGGTTCGGAGCGGAGGTCGAGGCGGAGTTCGCCGACCTGCGGCGCCGCGAGTTCGCGCGCCTGGACGCGCAGGGGCTCGCCTACCTGGACTACACGGGGAGCGGGCTCTACCCGGCCAGCCTGGTGGAGGGGCACGCCCGCCTGTTACGCGAGGGGGTGTTCGGCAACCCGCACTCCGGGCACGCCCCGTCGCAGGCCAGCACCGCGGTGATGGACGCGGCGCGATCGGCGGTGCTCCGGTTTCTCGACGCCGACTCGGCCGACTACGCCGTGATCTTCACCGCCAACGCCAGCGCTGCGATCAAGCTCGTGGCCGAGAGCTATCCGTTCGCCGAGGGCGGCGTGTGCCTGCTCGCGGCCGACAATCACAATTCCGTGAACGGCATCCGCG
Source organism: uncultured Gemmatimonadaceae bacterium (assembly GCA_963729495.1). GTDB lineage: Bacteria > Gemmatimonadota > Gemmatimonadetes > Gemmatimonadales > Gemmatimonadaceae > JAGWRI01. The sequence goes on along the minus strand of CAVSOM010000044.1, from coordinate 10,118 downwards.
AGTTCGCGGCGCGCGCCGGCAGCCTCGTGTGGTATGTGCCGCTGGACGACGATCTGCGGCTGGTGGACGCGCCGGCGGCGATCGCCGCGGCGGCGGCCCGCGCGGCGGCGGCGCCCGGGGAGCCGCGCCTGTTCGCGTTCCCCGCGCAGTCCAACTTCTCCGGTGTCAAACACCCGCTCGATCTGATCGGCGACGCCCGCCGGGCGGGATTCGACGTCCTGCTCGACGCCGCGGCGTACGTGCCCACCAACGCCCTCAGCCTGCGCCGCCACCCGGCCGACTTCGTGGCCATGTCGTTCTACAAGGTCTTCGGATATCCCACGGGCGTCGGCGCGCTCGTGGCGCGCCGGGACGCGCTGGCGCGCCTCGGGCGGCCCTGGTTCGCCGGTGGCACCGTGGACTTCGTGACCGTGCAGAGCCGGCGCCACCAGCTCGCCGCCGTGCCCGAAGCGTTCGAGGACGGCACCCCGGACTTTCTGAGCCTGGGCGTCGTGCCTCCCGGGCTCGCCTTCATGGAGGAGTTGGGCATGCCGCGCCTCTCGGCGCACGTGGGGCTCCACGCGCGAACTCTGCTCGCGGGGCTCGGCGCGCTGCGTCATCGGAACGGGCGCCCGCAGGCCGTGATCTACGGGCCGACCTCGCTCGACGCGCGCGGGGGCACGGTGGCGTTCAACCTGCTCGATGGGCGGGGCCGGCCCCTCCCGTTCGGCGCCGTGGAGGCCCGAGCGCGGGACCGCGGCGTGGCCCTCCGCGGCGGGTGCTTCTGCAACCCCGGGGCGGCGGAGCGGGCGTTCGGATTGCGGGCCCCCGACGCCGATCGCTGCCTGAGCGAAACGGCGGAGCGATTTTCCCTCGAGCGGTTCGCCGCCTGCATGGGGCCCGACGTCGCGGTGGGCGCCGTCCGCGCCTCCGTGGGGATCGCGACGACCGCGTCCGACGTCGATCGTGCCCTCCGTGCCCTGGCGAGCTTCGCCGAGTGACGGGGCGCGGCCGGCGGCGGGTCCGGAACGGTACCCGGTACCGCGTGTAATATTCGGGTCCGTATCCGGACCCCGCATTCTGACCCTCACCTCCCACATGTCCACGCTTCCCGAAATCCATCCCCCCCGGCGCGCCGGCCTTCCCGGCCGTCGGCCGCTGCGTGCGGCGCGGATCCTCGCCGCCCTTGCGGCCTTCGCCGCGCTCGCGGCATGCGACCGGCACTCGTCCACCGCGCCCGGGGTGGGCCCGGTGACCTCGGTGGTGCTGACGCCGACCACGTTCACCCTGGCCATCGGCGACACGGCCCGGATCTCGGCCGTGGTCTACGACAAGAACAGCAACATCATCACCACCGACACCGTGGTGTGGACGAGCAGCGATACGGCGGTGGCCACGGTGTCGGACTCCGGCACGGTGACCGCGCGCGTGGCGGGCACGGCGACGATCACGGCGACCGTCGATTCGATCGACGCCACGTCGGTGGTGACCGTGTCGCTGCCCACCACCGCGCCGTTCACGTCGGTCACCGCGGTGGTGGCCGGCTTCGCGCACAGCTGCGCGCTGATCACCGGTGGAGTGGCGTTCTGTTGGGGGAGCAACGCCGACGGGCAGCTCGGGAACGACAGCATCACGACGATCTCGCCCTTCCCGCTCCCGGTGGCCGGGGGTTGGAGCTTCGTCTCGCTGGCGGCCGGCTATGGGCACACCTGCGGGCTCACGGCCACGGGGGCCGCGTACTGCTGGGGCGACAACGCCGACGGCGAGCTGGGCAACGTGACCGCGACGGCGACGAGTCCCATTCCGGTGGCCGTGGCGGGCGGATTGCACTTCACGATGCTGAGCGCCGGGTATTCGCACACCTGCGGCGTGACGACCGCGGGCCAGGCGTACTGCTGGGGCGCGAACGAGAGCGGCGAGCTCGGCAACGGCGCGGTGGGCCAGAACGCGAACACGCCCGTGCTGGTGGGCGGGGGGCTCCAGTTCGCGTCGGTGAGCGCCGGCGGGGTGTATTCGTGCGGCATCACGACCGCCCGGGCCGCGTACTGCTGGGGCTCCAACGGCTACGGCGTACTCGGGAACGGGACCACCGCCGACACGAGCCTGCCGGTGGCGGTGCTCGGCGGGCTGCAGTTGGCGTCGATCAGCGCCGGGGTGTACCACACCTGCGCGCTGACCGCCGCCGGCGCGGCCTACTGCTGGGGCAATTCGGCCAACGGACAGCTCGGCACTGGCCTCACGTCGATCGGGAGCGCGACGCCGCTGGCCGTGGTGGGCGGCAACACGTTCACGTCGATCACCACCGGCGAACTGAGCACGTGCGCCACCACGCCGGCCGGCGCGGTGTTCTGCTGGGGCTCGGGCAGCTTCGGCAACCTGGGCAACGGGTCGACGGCGGGCAGCACCACGCCGCAGCCGGTGGGCACCTCGCAAATCCTCACGTCGGTGGGCGCCGGCATCTCGTTCCACGCGTGCAGTCTGAGCAACGTGGGAACGGCCTATTGCTGGGGCTACAACGACGACGGCGAACTCGGCACCGGCGCGGCGGGGGGGTACAGCGTGGCGCCGCAGCAGGTGGTGGTGCCGTTGAGCGAGGCCTCGGACAGCCGGACCGCGGCCAAGCGGGCGGCGCGATTGCGCTGAGCTGGGGGGAGCGGTTCGCTGGCGCTACGCGTCGTCCGCGATCTCCGCGAATAACGGGCCCAGTTCGATCGTGAGTGCCTCGCCGGCGGTCACCCCTGGCGGCTGCCAGACCAGCCGCTCCGTCAGCACCTCGGGGCGCTGGTCGGCCGGACGCCAGCGGTGGATTTCGCGCGCGTCCACGTCCACGATCCCGTACTCGTCCACCCCCTCCCGCTGGTAGAGGGCCCGCTTCCGCACCCGGTCCAGCCGCGCCGTGCTCGGCGACAGGATCTCGACGGCCGGCATCATGTGCCCCGCGGTGCGCCAATCCTTGGGCCGGCGGCCGTTCACCGGCGGGATCACGAACAGGTCGGGCTCGACCACCGTGTCGTCGGCGAATTCCGCGTCCGCCGGCGAGAGAATGGCGAATCCCACCTTCCGCTCGCGAAGATACGGCGCGAGGATCAGATGCAGCGCGCCCAGGCCCACCTGGTGCACCATGCGCGGCGCCGGGGTTACGAACAGCTCCCCGTCGATGACCTCGTAGCGCTGGCCGTCGTCGGGGAGCGCGTTGCGCATCTCCACGGTCCAGTGGGTCTGGGTGGCGGGCATACCCATAGTATGTTCTCCTCGGCGCCGAGCAGACAAGTCGTCACGTTGCCACGATATTGGTCCGTCGCCAGGTTCCATCACCATTTCGTCCCGCCATGAATCCTTCCGACTTCCGCACACACGCCCGCGCCGTCGTGGACTGGGTGGCCGACTACCGCGCCCACATCGCCGAGCGGCCCGTGATGCCGCGCGTGGCCCCGGGCGAGATCAGGGCCCGGCTGCCGGCGGCGCCCCCGGAGCACCCCGAGCCGTTCGACGCGATGCTGCGCGATTTCGATACGATCATCGCGCCCGGCATCACGAGTTGGCAGTCGCCCAACTTCTTCGGCTACTTCCCCAGCGCCGGCTCGCTGGCCAGCGTGCTCGGCGACTACCTGAGCACCGGCCTGGGCGTGGTGGGGCTGTCGTGGCAGGCGTGCCCGGCGCTCACCGAGCTGGAGGAAGTGGTCGCCGATTGGATGCGCCAGATGGTGGGGCTGTCCGGCGCCTGGAGCGGCGTCATCCAGGACACCGCGTCGACGAGCACCCTCGTGGCGCTGGTGTGCGCGCGGGAACGGACCACGGGCTATTCGCTCGCCCACGGCGGGCTGCAGGCCGAACCGCGGCCGCTCGTGGTATATGTGTCCGCTCATGCCCACAGTTCGGTGGACAAGGCGGCGCTGCTCGCCGGGTTCGGGCGCGACCACGTGCGCCTCGTGCCGCACGACGAGGCGTACGCCATGCGCGCCGACGCGCTCCGCGATCTGATCGCCGCCGACGTGGCGGCCGGCGCCGTGCCCTGCGCCGTGGTGGCCACCACGGGCACCACCGGCACCACGGCCATCGATCCGGTGAGAGCCGTCGGCGAGGTGGCCCGCGCGCACGGGCTCTGGCTGCACGTGGACGCCGCCATGGCGGGCTCGGCGATGATCCTCCCCGAGCTGCGCGCGATGTGGGACGGCGTCGAAGCGGCCGACTCGGTGGTGCTCAACCCGCACAAATGGCTGGGCGCCGTGTTCGATTGCTCGCTGTACTACGTGCGCGATCCCGAGCACCTGGTGCGCGTCATGTCCACCAACCCGGCCTACCTGCAGAGCGGGGCCGACGGCCGCGTGAAGAACTACCGCGACTGGGGCATTCCGCTCGGGCGCCGATTCCGCGCCCTCAAGCTCTGGTTCCTGATCCGCGACCAGGGCGTGCGCGGCCTCCAGGCGCGCATCCGGCGCGACCTCGGGAACGCCAAATGGCTGGAGGCGCAGGTGCGCGCCGAGCCGCACTGGCGCGTGGTGGCGCCGGTGCCGCTGCAGACCGTGTGCCTGCGCCACGAGCCGCCCGGCCTGTCGGGGGACGCCCTGGATCGGCACACCCTCGACTGGGTGGATCGCGTCAATCGCTCGGGGGAGGCCTACCTCACGCCGTCCACCCTGGACGGCCGCTGGATGGCGCGCGTGTCGATCGGGGCCGAAGCCACCGAGCGCGAGCACGTGGCGGCCCTGTGGGACGCCATCCGAGCGGCGGCCAACGGCTGAATCCCCGCGGATCGCCCCGCGCAAACTCCCTCTGGCCCCACCGCTGCCCCGGCTCTACTGTTGAAGCGCGTCGAGGGCCGGCGCCGGCTGTTCCCAGCAGTCCACCCGATTCCGGAGGACGTCATGGGTTCCATGAATCGACAGAAGGTGATCGTCGGCGGGGTGGTGGCGGGCATCATCCTGCTCGTGCTCGATTACGTGGTCGGCCAGCACGTCTTGGGGCCGATGTCCAGCAGCATGGCGGGGGCCATGAGCCCCGTGCTCGCCGACACAATGAATTCCAAGCGGGCCATGTTCGGCGGCATGGGCATGGACGTGCTGTTCGGGATCAGCATCGTGTGGTGCTACGCGGCCATTCGGCCGCGCTACGGCGCCGGCCCCAAGACCGGCCTGTGCGCGTCGGCCTTCGTCTGGTTCGTGGGCTCGATCGCCTACGGGTCCTACTATCTGAACCGCCTGATGTCGTTGGAGTTCTTCTGCATTGCGGGGATCATCGTGTTGGTGGAGTTCCTGATCGCCGGCTACGTGGGCTGCCGCATGTATTCCGAAGAGGGCGCGTAGTCCGCTCGACGCGCCGTTGAACGGCGCGCGGGCCGGGGGGCGCTCCGCCTCCCGGCCCGCGCTGTCTCCGGCCCCGCCACGGTCACACCGACGGGCGCGGCGTCGCCGCCTGCGCCGCGATCACCGCCTCGGCGCCCGCCAACCCCGCGGCCGAAGCCGCCACCCGCAGGTCGCCCGGCGTCTTGCCGGCCTGGACAATGACCCCGCACCGCCCGTTGAAGGCGCTCCGCCGCGGCTCCTTGTCCGATTCGTGGCTGCTCGGATCGCCGTTGCCCACTCCGAGCAGCCGCCCGGCGCCGGATATCACAAATGTGATCTGGTCGCCGGCGGTCGGCACCACCCGCCCCTCGGCGTCCACGACCCGCACCTCGACCACCGACAGGTCCTCGCCGTCGGCGGCGATCGACGCGCGATCCGGCACGAGTTGAACGGCCGCCGGCGCCCCCGAGGTCTCGCGCAGGTCCCGCCCCACGAGCTTGCCCGCCACGTACCCCCGGGCCTCCAGCGTGCCCGCCTGGTACGGCACGCGCCATTCCAGGTGCGTGTTGCGCGCCACGGTCCGGCGGCCCAGGCTCGCACCGTTGAGGAACAGCTCCACCTGCTCGGCGTTGCTGTGCACCCAGACGCGGACCTCCTGGCCCTCCATGCCCGGCCAGTTCCAGTGCGGGAACAGGTGCACCACCGGCCGGTCGCCCCACCACGCCTGGTAATAGTAGAAGTTGTCTTTGGCGAACCCGCAGGTGTCCATGATGCCGAAGTGCGAATTGATGCACGGCCATTCGTATGGCGTGGGTTCGCCGCGGTAGTCGAAGCCGGTCCAGACGAATCCGCCGGCGAGGAACGCACGCGCGGCATACGTGGTCCACCATGTTTCGGCGGTGGCCGCCCACGGCGGAAACTGCGTGTCGTACGCCTCCACGTATCCGCGCGCCATGTCGTTGGCGTAGATGCCGCGGGTGGACACGGTGCTCGCGACCTCGGTGCCCATGGACCACTGCGTGGGGAACCTGGCGTGGAAGGCGTCGATGCGGGCGCCGTCGCCGTAGTTGAACCCCTGCACGTCCACCACGGCCGAGAGGCCCTTGCCCCAGGACCCGTTCATGGCTTCGGTGATCGGGCGCGTGGGGTCGAGGCGGCGGGCGAGGCGTTTCATGGTGGTCGCGATGCGCGCGCCCTCGTCGGTGCCCTGCGCGGGCTCCTCGTTGCCGATCGACCAGCAGAAGATGCTCGGATGGTTGCGGTCGCGGCGGAGCATCCGTTCGAATTCGCTCAGCCCCTCGGGGCTGGACGAGAACATGCGCGTCTCGTCGAGCACCAGCATGCCGAGCCGGTCGCAGGCGTCGAGCAGTTCGGGCGTGGGCGGGTTGTGCGACGTGCGGTAGGCGTTGCACCCCATGTCCTTCAGTCGGGCGATGCGGTATTCCTGGAGCCGGTCGGGCAGGGCGGAGCCCACGCCGGCGTGGTCCTGATGGTTGCACGTGCCCTTGAGTTCCACGCGGCGGTCATTGAGCAAGAATCCATGCTCGGCGTCGAAGCGCATGGTGCGCACGCCGAACGGCGTCTCGTACTCGTCCACCGGGCGGCCGTCGGACCTCGACCGTGGTGCGCAGCCGGTACCGGTACGGCGATTCGATGGACCACCGGCGCGGATCGGCGAGTTCGGCCTGCTGATCGACCGTCACCCGTCCCCACGCCGGCACGCGCGACGGGGTGCGCGCCGTGGCGCGCACGGCGCCGTCGGCATCGACGACGCCGCGACACCACGGTGCACGGGGCGTCGTGATCGCCGTCGTTGACGACGTCGGTGTGCACGTGCACCCGGGCGGCGCGCCCGGCGAACTCGGTGGTGACGTACGTGCCCCATTGCGGCACGTGCAGCGGCGCGGTCTTGACCAGCCATACGTGGCGGTAGATGCCGGCGCCCTCGTAGAACCATCCCTCGTTCTCCGTGGCGTCCACGCGCAGCACGAGCACGTTGTCGCCCCCGTAGCGCACGAGATCGGTGACGTCCACGCGGAAGGGAGCGTACCCGCTCACCGCCGTGGTGAGGTACGCGTCGTTGAGCGTGACGATCGCGTTGCGGTACACGCCGTCGAACTCCAGCCACAGCCGGCGGCCGGCGTCGGCGGCCGGCACGGCGAACACCTTGCGGTACCAGCCGACGCTGGTGGCCGGATAGGCGCGGCCGATCGGCTTGAAGCCGTGCGAGGTGAGGTCGGGGTCGTGGACGAAGGGCAGGTCCACGGCCCAGTCGTGGGGCAGGTCGATGGCGCGCCAGGCGCCGGCGTCGAAGTCGGGTCGCCCGGGCGCGAAGAAATAGCCGGTCTTGGCGAACGCGCCGTCGTTGCCGCGGCCGAAGCCGAAATCCTGGGCGGGATCGGCGGCGTGGCCGAGGTGGAAGCGCCAGTCGAAGTCGAGGAGCAGGCGGTCGCGGGTGTCGGGGGCGAACGACGGTAGGACGGTAGGACGGTAGGACGGCACGACGGACGACAGCGCAACGCCGTTTTCCGTCCTACGGTCGAACCGTCCGACCGTCCTACCGAGCATCGCCCCACCGGCGGCCATCATACCAGTTTTCAGCATATCGCGACGGGTGAACTTTCGCATGCTCGCGCTCCGCGCTCGGCAAGGGGTGGGCCGCGGCGCCGCATGGATCTGGCGGCGCTGCGGCGCTCATGGTATAACGAAAAGTCCCCCGTCCGACAACTTCACCTGCGCGAGGAAGTCGTCATGCCGATCCGCCGTGCCGCCGCCTCTCCCTCCGCGTCGTCGGCGCCCGACGACCCGTCGCGGCGCGATTTTCTCGCGCGCGGCGCCGCGCTTGGCCTGGGCGCCGCGCTGGCCTCGCCCCGCTGGGCGTCGCTGTTCCGGTGGGAGCGCGCGGGAGCGCTCGACGCCCTGGCGCTGCCGGCCCTGGCCTCGGTGCGCGCCGGCGAGTGGACGCTCGGCAACGGCGCCATTGCCGGCGTGTGGCAGGTGGCGGAGGGCCGGCTGCGGGCCGTGCGGGTGGAGGATCGGGTGAATGGCGGCGCCCTGGCGCTGCCGCCGAGCCCGTTCGCGCTGACCATGGCCGACGGCACGGTCCTGCCGGCCGACGGATTTCGGGTGGTGGGCTCGCCCGCCATGGAGACGCTGCGCGCCGATCCCGGCGCGTCGCGGCTGGCCGAGCGCGTGGCCGGGCGCGCGCTGACGGTGGTGCTGCGCGACGCCGGCGGCACGCTCGAGGCCACCTGGCGGGCCGTGCTGCGCGACGGCTCGCGGTACCTGCGCCAGGAGGTGACGCTGCGCGCGATCGGGGGCGAGGCGCCGGTGCGCACGATCACCCTGCTCGACCTGCGCGCGCCGGGGGCCGCCGTGATCGGCCGGGTGAAGGGGAGTCCGGTGGTATTCGATAACTGGTATTGCGGTGTCGAGCATCCGCTGTCGGCCAGCGCGGCCGACGACGGGCATGTGACCGCCGCGCTCGCGCGCACGCTGCCGCTGCGGCCCGACGCGCCGTTCACGGCGTCGTCGGTGCTCGGCGTGGCGCGCGCCGGCCAGCGGCGCCGCGACTTCCTGGCCTACGTGGAACGCGAGCGTGCCCACCCCTATCGCACCTTCCTCCACTACAACTCCTGGTACGACATCGGGTACTTCTCCAAGTACACCGAAGCCGATGCCCTGGCGGTGATCGCCGCGTTCGGCGAGGAGTTGCAGCGCCGGCGCGGCGTGGTGCTGTCGTCATTTCTGTTCGACGACGGGTGGGACGATCCCGAGACGCTGTGGGGGTTCGGGCCCGGATTCCCGCACGGCTTCAGCAACGTGCGGCGGGCCGCGGAGCGCTACGGCGCCGAGCCGGGCGTCTGGCTGTCGCCGTGGGGCGGCTACGGCCAGCCGCAGAAGGATCGGCTCAAGTACGGCGAGGCCCAGGGGTTCGAGACCAACGCGGGCGGGTTCGCGCTGTCGGGGCCCAAGTACTACAAGCGGTTCCACGACGTATGCGTCGAGTTCATCCGACAATACGGGGTGAACCAGTTCAAGATCGACGGCACCGGCAACGCCTCGACCGTGATTCCGGGGAGCCGGTTCGACAGCGACTTCGACGCCGCGATCGCGCTGATCGGCGACCTGCGCCGGATCAAGCCCGACCTGTTCGTGAACCTCACCACCGGCACCTACCCGTCGCCCTTCTGGCTGCGCTACGCGGATTCCATCTGGCGGGGCGGGGAGGATCACTCGTTCGCCGGCGTCGGCACCTGGCGCCAGCAGTGGATGACCTACCGCGACGCGGACACGCACGAGCACGTGGTGCGCCGCGGGCCGCTCTATCCGCTCAATTCGCTGATGCTGCACGGCCTGATCTACGCCCGCCACGCCAACCACCTGAACGACGACCCCGGCGGCGACTTCGACAGCGAGATCCGCGCGTACTTCGGCAACGGCACGCAACTGCAGGAGATGTACGTGACGCCGGCCAATCTCACCGACGGCAACTGGGACACGCTGGCCGAGTGCGCCAACTGGTCGCGGCGCAACGCCGACGTGCTGCGCGACACCCACTGGGTGGGCGGCGACCCGGCGGCGCTGGAGCCCTACGGCTGGGCCGCCTGGTCGCCCGCCAAGGGCACGCTCACCCTGCGCAACCCGAGCGACCGCTGGCGGACGATCGGCGTGGACCCGGCGGCCGCGTTCGAACTGCCCGACGGCGCGGCCACCCGGTTCACGGCGCACAGCCCGTGGCGGGCCGATCGCGACCGGCCGCCGATCGAACTGGCGGCCGGCCGCGAGCATGCGTTCCGACTGGCGCCGTTCCAGGTCCTCACCCTGGACCTCGCGCCGGTTTCCGGCGGCGCGGGG
>CAVSOM010000043.1:0-48032 GCA_963729495.1 uncultured Gemmatimonadaceae bacterium | reverse complement strand
GATGCGGGTGCGGCTGGGGTTCGGCCCGAGCGGCGAGGCGGCCAGCGAGCGGCGGGCGATCGAAGTTCCAGACATCTTCTCCGACCCGTCGCTCGAGGACTGGCAGGAGGTGGCCAGCGAGTTGGGGTTCCGATCGCTCGTCGCGCTCCCGTGTGCAGACCGGAAGCGGCGTGCTGGGTACGGTCACCTTCTATTTTGGCGCGACTGGCGGGTTGAGCGTCGAATCGCGTAGCCTGCTGCGGATGGTGGCCGACCAGATGGCGGCCACGGCGCAACAGGCTCGGCTGATCGACGACCTGCGCCGGCTGAACTCGGCTCTCAGCGACTCGAACGCCGAATTGGAGTGGCAGTACGCCGAGCTGCTGGAGGCACGGCGCCTGCAGGACGAATTCCTGGCCGATCTATCGATCGACTTGCGCGCGCCGCTGGCCGAACTGGTCGGTTACATTTCGAAGATCCAGGCGGAGACGCGGGTCCCGTGACCGAGGCCGAAGGCCAGGCGCTCTTGGAGGCGAAGGAATCGGGGAAGGTGCTGCTGGACCGCATCGCCGATTTGCTGGAATCCTTGCAGTTGAAGCGCGGCGAGGTGGAGCCGGCGGTGAGCGTGTTCGACGTGTGCGAGCCGATGCGCGAAGCGCTGACGATCACGGCTGGCCGTCAGCCGGACGCGCTGGCGCTGCAGCAATTCGAGCCGGAGGCCGCGGTCACGATGGCGAGCGATCGGCGGCGGGTGGTGCGGCTCCTCGCCCGGCTCATCGCCAACGCGTACGCATTCACCGCGCGCGGCATGGTGCGGACGGCGGTGGAGGTGCACGAGGACCGCGTCGTGTATCGCGTGGAAGACACGGGAATCGGGATCGAGGTCGAGGCCCAGCGCTACGTATTTGAGGAGTTCCGGCGCGTAGGGACGGCGGCGCCGGAGAAGGGCGGTCGCGGAGGGGCGGGCCTAGGGCTTGCCCTGGCGCGCCGGACGGCGCGGCTGCTGGGTGGGGACATCGTGCTGGTGAGCGCGCCGGGAGCCGGCTCGACGTTCCTGCGTCGAGTTGCCGTTGGTGTACGAGGGGCCCGCCGAGCGGGCGACGGGGGCAGCGGCGCGCGCCATGCCCCCGGGAGCCAGAATCAATCCGGAATGACTGCCATGACGCCATCCAAGATGACGGTGCAGGAATACTTCACGCCGCTGCCGGCGGACGAGGTTCTCGCGCGGGCCAATCAGTTCTTCACCGAGCGCTAGCCCGCTGTACGCCGCGTTTCCCGACAAGCAGGGTGCAGGGTGGGCCAGCTTTCGAGGGCAGGGCGTAGGAAGATCATCATCGCTGCGGCGCCCGTTGCCGGCGGCAGCCGGGTGACGGGGTCGTCGTATTCGTTCACGATGCAGATGATGCGGTTCTTCACCACGCTGCCTGCCATGGACATGCCCGCGGGGGTCGCATGAGCGCCGCGCCGTTCCGCGTCACGCAGCGCGCGTGTCCGCCGAAACACGATCCAACTGGGCGTGCCTGAGGAGCCGGACAATCACGATTCGCGTGGAGATGCCGGAGGTATGGGGGACGCGGTGCGCATTGCGGCACCGCCCACGGCCAAGGTCGAGGTGGTCAAGGTGCGGGCGCTCGAAGCGCTCTTTCCGCAGGCGCAATATCACGAGGACTTCGCGCTGAAGCTGCACGGGTGGGAGGTGCTGAACGAGCAGGAGACCCTGGCCGACGCCGGGGTGACCGACGGAGGAATCCTCCTGCTCACACACCGCCGCCGCCGCGCGCTGCGCTGACCGCCGCCGGCCCCGGCCGCTAACAGCCGCCGGGCGCCCATGTCGCTCGCCTACATCTCGCATTCCGACTGCGGCCGACACGACACGGGGTGGGGACATCCCGAGCACGTGGGGCGCCTGCGCGCGCTGCCGCGCGCGCTGCGCGACGAGCCCGAGCTGTTCGACGAACTCCAGCACGTCGAGGGGCGCCATGTGACCGAAGACGACTTGGCCCTGGTCCACGCCTCGGCGTATTTGGCCGGCGTGCGTGCGCTCGCCGATCGGGGCGGGGGACGCTGGACTCCGACACGGTGGTGAGCGAGGGCTCGTGGGACGCGGCCCTCGCCGCGGCGGGGTGCGTGCTCGACGGCGTGGACATGGCGTTCGACGGCCGGGCCACGCGGAGCTTCACCGCGGTGCGGCCTCCGGGGCATCACGCTCTGCGCGACCGCGGCATGGGATTCTGTCTGTTCGGCAACGTGGCGCTGGCAGCGCATTACGCGCGCCGGACGCATGGTGCCGAGCGCGTGCTGATCGTGGATTGGGACGTGCACCACGGCAACGGCACGCAGGCGCTGGTGGAAGATACGCCGGACATCCGGTTCGTCTCGCTGCACCAGTGGCCCTGGTATCCCGGCACCGGCGCGGCGGGCGATCGCGGCCCGCACGGCTCGGTGTGGAACGTGCCGATGGAGGCCGGACTCGTCCCGCAGCGATACGTGGACGCGCTGCTCCCCGCGGTGGACGACGCGGCCCGCGGTTTCACCCCCGATCTCGTGCTCATCTCGGCCGGCTTCGATTCGCTGGCTGGGATCCGCTCGGGGGATTCACGCTGGAGCTGGAGCATGTGGCGACGCTCACCCGCGCGGTGGTGGAACGCGCCGACGCGTGGTGCGGCGGGCGCGTGGTGAGTGCGCTCGAGGGCGGCTACGCACCCGAGCGCCTGGGCGCGGCGTGCGTGGCGCACCTGCGGGCGCTGCGCTGATGCGAGGGGGGCGCGCTCATGCTATGTTGTGAATCCACGCCAAGGCCACGCCGGCCGACCACGGGGAGCGCGTAGCATGTTCTGTCCGGAGTGCGGCACCTGGAATCGCGCCACGGCCGAGAGCTGTACGCGCTGCAGCGCGACCCTCCCGGAGCTGGAGCGCGCCCCCGCGGAGAAGCCCAACGAGACGATCTCGGCGCTGCGCCAGGCCACGGGCAGCCGCTACCGCGTGCTGCAGCGGCTGGGCGGCGGCGGCATGGCCGACGTGTTCCTGGCCGACCACGCGCAGCTCGAGCGGCGGGTGGTGATCAAGGTGCTGCACGCGCACCTGGCCAAGGACGCCGAGATGATGGAGCGGTTCCGGCGGGAGGCGCAGGCCGCGGCGCGGCTGGTGCATCCGCACATCTGTCCGGTCATGGATGCCGGCGCGCACGGCACGACCGTGTACACGGTGATGCCGTTCCTGTCGGGCGGCTCGCTGTCCGACCGCATCAGCAAGGGCCGGGTGGTCGATCCGGTGGACGCGGCCACGGCCATCGCGCAGGTGGCCACGGCGCTCGACTACGCGCACCGCCGCGGCATCGTGCACCGCGACATCAAGCCCGACAACGTGCTGTTCGACGAGGACGGCAACGCGATCCTCACCGATTTCGGGATCGCCGAAGCGCGGCATCAGGGGCGGCTGACGGCGTCGGGCCGCGCGATGGGCACGCCGCACTACATGTCGCCCGAGCAGGCGATGGGCAAACTCGTGGATGGGCGCAGCGACGTGTACGCGCTGGGCATCGTGCTGTACGAGGCGGCGCTGGGGTTCCCGCCGTTCGACGGGCCGGACGCCTTCTCGGTGGGCTACAAGCAGGTGCACGAGCAGCCGGTGGCGCCCGACCAGGTGGATTCGCGCGTGCCGGCGGCGCTGTCGGCGATCATCATGCAGTGCCTGGCCAAGGCGCCGGGCCAGCGCTACGCGCGGGCCAACGACCTGGCCGACGCGCTGATCGGCTTCGTGGAGACGATGCCGAACGCCGGAGGGCGCGCACCGCGCGGCGTGGGCCGCCCGCCACGCCGCGGGAGCGCCGCCCGGGTGATCGCGATGACCCACGCCCGGGTGACGGTGCACACGGCGCACCCGTTCGTGATCGCGCGCGGGGGCGCCTCGGCGTACACCCGCGTCCACGTCGCGCTCACCGACGCCGACGGCGTGCGCGGCGTGGGAGAGGCGGCGCCGAGCGCGTTCTACGGCGAGACGGCCGACACGGTGGTGGCGGCGCTCGAGACGCTGCGCCCGATCGTGGAAGCGGCGGACCCGTGGGCGCTCGAGGACCTCGAAGCGGCGATGGCGCGCGCGCTGCGCGGCAACGCCGCCGCGCGCGTGGCGGTGAGCGCGGCCGCGCACGACCTGGTGGGGCAACGGCTCGGCGTGCCGCTGTACAAGCTCTGGGGGCTCACGCCGGCCCACGCGCCGCCGTCGAGCTTCACCATCGCCATCGCGCCCACCGAGGACGAACTGGTGCGGCGCGTGGAGCAGGCGGCCGCGTATCCGGTGCTCAAGATCAAGCTCGGCACCGACCGCGACGACGAGATCGTGCGCGCCGTGCGCGGCGCGGCGCCCGACAAGGTGCTGCGGGTGGACGCCAACGCGGCGTGGACGCCCAAGCACGCCGTGGCGATGATCGAACGGCTCGCCCGGCACGGCGTGGAATTCGTGGAGCAGCCGCTGCCGGCCGCGGACCTCGACGGCCTGCGGTTCGTGCGCGAGCGCTCGGCGCTGCCGATCGTCGCCGACGAGTCGTGCGTCACCTCGGCGGACATTCCGCGGCTGGCCGGCGCCGTGGACGGCATCAACATCAAGCTCGCCAAGTGCGGCGGATTGCGCGAGGCGCAGCGCATGATCGCCGCCGCCCGCGCCCACGGCATGCGGGTGATGATGGGGTGCATGATCGAGACGAGCCTCGGGCATCACCGCGGCGGCGCACCTCGCGCCGCTGCTCGACTACGCCGATCTCGACGGCGCGGCGCTGCTGGCCGACGACCCGTACGCCGGCGTCACGATCGCGGGCGGCCGGATCGCGATTCCCGACGCGCCGGGATTGGGCGTGCGGACGCGCGGACGCTGACGCGCCGCGCGGCCCCGGGCGCCGCATGCTGATCTCCGTCGCGCTGCCCCTGCCGATGTACCGCGAGTTCACGTACGCGGTGCCCCCGGCGCTCGTGGCGCGCGCCGGCGTGGGTTCGCGCGTGGTGGTGCCGGTGCGCGGGCGGCAGACGATCGGGTTCGTGGTCGGGAGCGCCGAGCCAGACGCCGCGGTGACCCCCAAGGACATCCTGGCGGCCCCCGACGCGGCGCCGGTGCTGAGCGCGGCGCTGCTCGATCTGGCGCGCTGGATGTCGGACTATTACGTGGCGCCGCTGGGCGTGGTGCTGCGGGCCATGCTCCCCGCCGCGCTGGCGGCGGTGCGCGCGCCCACCCCGACGCAGCGGGAGCAGCGGCTGGCCCGGCTGGCCGGGGAGGCGCCGTCGCTGCTCGAGCGCGAGGCGCTGTTCACCCGCGCGCCCAAGCAGCGGTCGGCGTACGAGCTACTCGAGTCGCTGGGCGGCCAGGCCCCCGTGGCGCATCTCGTGCGGCAGCTCGGGGCGTCGCCGTCGGCCATCGGCGCCCTGGCCAAACGGCAATTGATCGTGTTGGCGCGCGAGGTGGTGGTGCGCGATCCCTTCCTGTCGCGGCCGCCGGGCCCGCCCATGTCGCACGCCCTCACCGAGCCACAGCGCGCGGCGGTGCGCGCCATGGCGGAGGCGGGCGGCGGGGAATCGCTGGTGCTGCACGGCATCACGGGCAGCGGCAAGACGCTCGTGTACGTGGAATTCCTGCGCCGCGTGGTGGACGACTGGGGGAAGACGGCGATCGTGCTGGTGCCCGAGATCGCGCTCACGCCGCAGACGGTGGACCGGTTCCGCGCCGTGTTCGGCGACCGGATCGCCGTGCTGCACAGCGGGCTGAGCGACGGGGAGCGGTACGACGCGTGGCTGGCCCTGGCGCGGGGGGAGAAGCGGATCGCCGTGGGGGCGCGCTCGGCGGTGTTCGCCCCGCTCGCGAATCTGGGCGCGATCGTCGTGGACGAGGAGCACGAGTCCACGTACAAGCAGGGCGAGGCGCCGCGCTACCACGCGCGCGAGGTGGCGCTGGTGCGGGGCCGCCGCGAGGGGGCGGTGGTCGTCCTCGGGAGCGCCACGCCGAGTTTAGAGACGTGGAATAACGCCACCCGGGGGCGGCACCACCTGCTGCGGCTGCCGGAGCGGGTGGGGGGCGGCGCGCTGCCGGCGGTGGAGATCGTCGACATGCGGCGCCCCGACCCGGCGCACGCCGGCCCGCGCCCCTCGGCCGAGGAGGCCGCGCGGCGCTACGTGCTGAGCGAGCCGCTCGAACGCAAGCTCGCCGAACGGCTGGCCCGCGGCGAGCAGAGCATGGTGCTGCTCAACCGCCGCGGCTACGCATCGTTCGTGCAGTGCGCGGCCTGCGGCGACGTGGCGAGCTGCCCCAACTGCAACGTGAGCCTCACCGTACCACCGGGTGCCCGAGCGGCTGGTGTGCCACCACTGCCAGTTTGCAGAGCCGATGCGCACCGCGTGCCCGCCGTTGCGGCGGCGAGCTGCTGCGCGCGAAGGGATTGGGCACGCAACAGGTGGAGCGGTTGCTCACCGAGCGCTTCGGCACGGCCCGCGTGGCGCGGATGGACATGGACACGACGAGCGGCAAATGGGCGCACGCGAACATCCTCGACCGTGTGGGGCGCGGCGAAGTGGACATCCTGCTCGGCACGCAGATGATCGCCAAGGGGCTGGATTTTCCCAACGTCACGCTGGTGGGCGTGATCGACGCCGACGTGGGCATCAACATGCCGGATTTCCGCGCTTCGGAGCGGATGCTTCCAGTTGGTGAGCCAGGTGGCGGGGCGCGCGGGCCGCGGTGCGAAGCGGCGGCGAGGTGGTGGTGCAGACGCGCGTGCCAGCGCACCACGCGCTCGTGCTGCGCGGCGGCCCACGACTACGAGGGATTCGTGGCCCAGGAACTCGCGGCGCGCCAGAACCCACCCTACCCGCCCTTCTCGCGCCTGGCCAACGTGATCGTGAGCGGCGTGTCGGAAACGGCGACGATGGAACTGGCGCAGTCGGCGGGGGCGTGGCTGCATGCGCTGGTGGACCGCCGCGAGCCGGGTGCGCTGTCGATTATCGGGCCCGCGCCCTGTCCCATCGACCGGGTCAAGAAGCGATGGCGCTGGCACCTGCTACTCAAGGCCCGGGAGTCGGGGCCGCTCACCCGGGTGGCGCCGCTACTTCGCCTCGCGGTTCCCGGTGCCGGCGCAATACGGACTTGCGGGTGACGGTCGACCGGGACCCCGTCTCGCTGCTCTGACGGGCGCCGG
This sequence comes from uncultured Gemmatimonadaceae bacterium, assembly GCA_963729495.1. Classification (GTDB taxonomy): domain Bacteria; phylum Gemmatimonadota; class Gemmatimonadetes; order Gemmatimonadales; family Gemmatimonadaceae; genus JAGWRI01. The sequence continues at coordinate 40,882 of CAVSOM010000043.1, read as the reverse complement.
GGCGCGCCGCCGGGCGCCGGCGGCTTGTTCGGCCCCTCCCGGCCGGCCATCTTTCACGGGTGATCATCATCCCACCCCCGAAGCTGGACGCGCCGACGCTGGCCGGCGCCCCCGAGGCGCGGTTCGTGCCGGCGCCCGCGGACGGCGTGGTGCCCGAGGGCTTCTTCTCCACCACCAACCTGCCCACGTACGTGCGCATCGGCCGGGGCTGGCGGATGCCGCGCGAACCGCGCATGGACGCCGCGCTGGTGCTCGACGCGGACGGCGAGCTGTGGGCGCGCGAGATGCGCCGCGTGCGCCGGGGCGAGCGGGTGGCGGTGGGAAAGGCCGAGGACGGGAGCGAGGGGATCTTCGTCTACGACCGCGCGCTCGACGCCGGCGGCGAGGATCAGTTCCAGTTCATGGGCAGCGACGTGTCGCGCGAGAAGCCGATCGACTACGCGCTCATGGCGCGGCTGCTGCTCGACGAGCGCGACCGCGGCGGGTATCCGGTATGGGTGCTGGGGCCGGCGCTGGTGCACGCGCGGGCGCGGGCCGATCTCGTCTGGTTCATCGAGCGCGGGTTCGTGAAGGCGCTGCTGGCCGGCAACGCGGTGGCGGCCCACGACATCGAGGCGTCGATCTACGGCACGACGCTGGGCATGACGGGCAGCGGCATTCCCACGCAGGGCGGCCACGGGCTGCACATGCGGGCCATCAACCAGGTGCGCGAGGCGGGCTCGATCGCGGCGGCGGTGCGGCAGGGCATGATCCCCGAGGGCATCATGCGGGCCTGCGTGCTGCACGACGTGCCGTTCGTGCTGGCGGCGTCGATCCGCGACGACGGGCCGCTGCCCGAGGTGATCACCGACATGCTCCAGGCCCAGGACGCGATGCGCCGCCACACGATCCGGGCGACGATGGCGATCATGATCGCCTCGGCGCTGCACGGCATCGCCACGGGCAACATGCTGCCGGCGTTCGTCACCGACGCCGACGGCGGGATGCGCGAACTGATCACGATCTGCGTGGACTCGTCGGAGTTCGTGGTCAACAAGTTGAAGGACCGCGGCACGCACCAGGCGTTCGGCGTCGTCACCAACGCGCAGGACTTCATGCACATCATGCGGCTGTATGTGGAGCGGGAACTCGACGCGCGCGGGGCGGCCGCGGTGGCCGAAGCGGTGGGCGCGCCGTGATCGCCGACGAGACGCGCGAGCGGTTCGTGCTCGACGTGGCGGCGCGGCTGCCGGGCGCCGACATCTTCGAGGTGCACTTCTTCGCGCCGCGGCGCGTGGGGGGCGTGGAGAGCGGGGTCGCGGTAGTGGCGGCGCGGCTGCCGGCCGAGCCGGATCCGGCGGCGGCCGGGGAGCAGCCGCCCGAGGACGCCGGCCGCGAGCCGGTGGACGTGGAGGTGGCGATCGTGCCGGCGGTGGAAGGCGAACCGGCCGACGCGTCGCCGTACGCGCCCGAGCGGCCCATGCCCGACCGGTACACGGTGTTGAGCGCGGCCTACCGGCACACGCTCAAGGGCCCGGAGCGGGGACGGTGGGAGGTGGTCGTGAAGGCCGAGGCCGACGCGCCGCTGGTGACGGTGGACCAGGTGGTGCGCGGCGTGCAGCGCCGGGCCGAGGACGCCGAGGAGGTGGACCGGATGACCGGCGACGAGGTGCGGGCCGTGGTCGAGGCGCACCGGGCGCACGAGGAGCGCATGGCGGGCGAGGCGGCCGCGTCGTGACGGGGGGCGGCGAGATCGGCCCGTTGGTGGCGTTCGCGGCGGGGATCGTGAGCTTCGTGTCGCCGTGCGTGCTGCCGCTGGTGCCGAGCTACCTCACGTTCATCACCGGGATCTCGCTGGAGGACGTGCAGCATTCGCGGCGCTTCGCGCTCCTGCACGCGGTGCTGTTCGTGATCGGGTTCTCGCTCGTGTTCGTGACGATGGGCGTGGCGGCGAGCGCCGTGGGGCGGCTGCTGCTGGTGCACCGGGTCTGGGTGGCGCGGGTGGGCGGGGTGGTGATCATCCTGTTCGGCCTGTACCTGGCCGGGGCGTTCCAGCTGCCGCTCCTCGGGCGCGACACGCGCCCGCACCTGCGCGCCAAGCCGCTCGGTTATTTAGGAACTGTGATAGTCGGGATGGCGTTCGGCGCCGGCTGGTCGCCCTGCCTGGGGCCGATCCTGGGGTCGATCCTCACCTTCGCCGCCACGTCGGGCGACGCGGCGCGGGGGGCGGTGCTGCTCAGCGCCTACTCAGCGGGCCTCGCCGTGCCGTTCCTCATCTCGGCGGTGGCGCTGGAGGAGCTGATCGGGTTCGCGCAGCGCAACCGCGCGCGGCTGGCCTGGCTCACCCGGGCGTCGGGAGTGCTGCTCGTGGTCGTCGGGCTGCTGCTGGTGAGCGGGTACCTCACCGTGCTCACCGGCCTGCTGCAGTCGATGACGCCGGACTTCATCCTCAAGCGGATGTAGGCGGCGCGGGCTCAGGGCGAGGGCACGGACTCTTCGATCGACTCCTCGAGCTGCTGGCGGTTGAGCAGCGACCAGTAGCGCCCGCCGGCGGCGATGAGCGCGTCGTGCGTGCCCCGTTCCACGAGCCGGCCCTCGTCGAGCACCACGGTGAACGTGGCGTCGCGAATGGCCGACACGCGATGCGACGCGATGAGGGCGGTGCGCCCGGCCAGCGTGGTGCGCAACGCGCTGAGGATCTCGGCCTCGGTGTGCGTGTCCACCGCGCTGAGCGCGTCGTCCAGCAGGACGACGGTGGGCGTGCGGGCCAGCGCGCGGGCCAGCGCCGCGCGCTGCTTCTGCCCGCCCGACAGGTTGATGCCCCGCTCGCCGAGCATCGTGTCGTAGCGATCGGGCAGGGCGTCGATCGTGCTCGTCAACTGGGCCACCGCCGCCGCCCGCTCGCGCGACGCCCCGTCGCTCGCGCCGTAGTCGAGGTTGGCGCCGATGCTCTCGCTGAACAGGAAGCTCTCCTGCGGCACGTAGCCGATCTCGCGCCGCCACGCGTCGAGGTCCAGCTCGGTGAGCGGCACCCCGTCGACGAGGATGCGCCCTTCCTGCGGGTCGAACAGCCGCGGCACGAGATCGAGCAGCGCGCTCTTGCCGCTGCCCGTGGCGCCCACCACGCCCACCGTGGCGCCGGCCGGCACGGTGAAGCTGACGCCGCGCAGCACCCACCGCGGCGCCGCATTGGCGGGCGCCGGGTAGTGGAAGCCCACGTTCTGGAATTCGATCGTGCGGCCGGCGGCGGCCGGCGTGAGCGGGCGCGGATCGGCCGGTGACACGATGGTGGGTTCGGCGTCGAGAATGTCGAGCAGGCGACTCATGGACGCCGCGCCCCGCTGGAACAGATTGATCACGAACCCCAGCGCGATCAGCGGCCAGGTGAGCATGCCGAGGTACAACCCGAACGCGACGAATGCGCCCACGGTGATCGTGCCGCGAATGGCTAGCGCGCCGCCCAACCCCAGCACCACCACCGCCCCGAGTCCGGCCAGCGTCCCGAACGACGGATACATCATGCCGTAGAGCCGCGCCAGGCGCATCTGCTTGTCCAGATAGCCCTGGCCCAACTCCGCGAACCGCGCCGCCTCCGGCCCCTCCTGGCGATAGGCGCGCACCACGCGCACGCCGGAGATGTTCTCCTGCGCCATCGTCGTCATCTGCCCGAAGTGGTCCTGCACGGCCTCGAACCGCTCGTGGATGGCGCGTCCCATCCAGATCATGGAGATCGGCAGGAGCGCCATGGGGAGCAGGGCGATCAGGGTCAGGCGCACGTCGATGGCGAGCATGAACAGCAGCGCGAAGGCCCCGCCGGCGATCGTGTTGGTCAGGTACATCACCGCGGGGCCGGCCGCCATGCGCACCGCGGAGAGGTCGTTGGTGAGACGCGCCATCAGGTCGCCGGTGCGCATGCGCGCGAAGTACGCCGCGTCGAGCGTCTCGAGCCTGGCGAACAGCACGTTGCGCAGGTCGTACTCGATCCACCGGCTCACCTTGTTCAGCGTCTCCCGCATCATGAACCGGAAGAAGCCGCCGGCCAGCGCCACGGCGATCATCGCGCCGACGAGCAGCCAGATGCGCGACATCGGGGCCTTGCGGATGAAGTCGTCCACCGCCCGCTGCAGGAACCAGGGGCCGGTGGTCGAGAACGCGTACGACACGACGGTCATGGACAGGCCCAGGACCATCTTCGTGCGATACGGCCGGTAGTAGGGCAACAGCCGCCGGAGCGGGCGGCGCCCCGGGCCTGCGCGTTGGGAGGACACGCACCGGAATATACGGGCCGCCCGCCGCCGGCGCCCCGGGCCGCCTTGCCCCCGCGCTTCCACGACCGGTAAACTTACCCCGTGGCCGACAGAGCGAACGACCCGCGCCCCACCGAGCAGCGCAATCCGCGCACGGCCGACATCGATCTCGCCACGCCGCTGGAGATCGTCGATCTGCTCGCCGCCGAGGACCGCGTCGTGCCCGTGGCCGTGCACGCCGAACGGGAGCACATCGCGGCGGCGATCGGCGCCGCCGAGGCGACCTTCCGCCGCGGGGGGAGGCTGTTCTACGTGGGCGCCGGCACCTCGGGACGGCTGGGCGTGCTCGACGCGTCGGAGTGCCCGCCCACGTTCGGCACGGATCCGGAGATGGTGCAGGGGATCATCGCCGGCGGCCCCAACGCGCTCACCCGTTCGCAGGAGGGCGCCGAGGACGTGGTGGAGCACGCCGTGCGCGACCTGGACGCGGCCGGCGTGCGCGCCGGCGACTTCGTGATCGGCATCGCGGCGTCGGGCACCACGCCGTACGTGCACCGCGCGCTGGTGCACGCCCGGCAGGTGGGCGCGACCACGGCGTTCGTGGCCTGCTCGCCGCCGCCGGGCGGCGCCGAGCCGGCGGCCGACATCGTGATCCTGCCGGTCACCGGCGCCGAGGCGGTCACCGGCTCCACCCGGCTCAAGGCGGGCACGGCCACCAAGCTCGTGCTCAACATGATCACCACCGGCGCCATGATCCGGCTGGGCAAGACGTACGGCAACCTGATGGTCGATCTGCGCGCCAGCAACGCCAAGCTCGCCGACCGCGGCGAACGCATCGTGATGGAGGTGTGCGACGTGACGCGCGCCGAGGCGCGCGCACTGCTCGCCGCGGCGCTCGGCGCGGTGAAGCTGGCGATCGTGATGCACGCGCTGGGCGCCGACGCGGCGGCGGCGCAGGCGGCGCTCGACCGCGAGGGGGGCGTGATCCGGCGCGTGACCGGGCGCACGCCGCCGCCGGTGCGATGACCGCGCCGCCCGTGCGATGACCACACCGCCCGCGCCGCCTGTGCCCCCGCCCGCCGCGCCGCCCGCGCCGGCGCGTCCGCCGGTCTACGTGGGGCTCATGTCGGGCACGTCGCTCGACGGGATCACCGCCGTGGCGGTGCGCTTCCATCCGCGCGGCGCGGGGTTCGACGCCGAGCTGTGCGCCTTTAGCGTTATTGAATACACCGACGGGCAGCGCGAGGCCCTGCACCGGGCGATGTCGGTGGGAACGGCCGAGGAGTACTGCCGCCTGCAGTTCGCGCTCGGCGGATGGCTGGCCGACGCGGCGGTGGCGGCGATCGCCGAGGCGGGGGTGGCGCGCGCGGAGATCCGGGCGATCGCCTCGCACGGCCAGACGCTCTGGCACGCGCCCCCCGACGCCACGTGGCAGATCGGCGAGCCGGCGGTGATCGCCGAGCGCACGGGCGTGGACGTGGTGAGCGACTTTCGCGTGCGCGACGTGGCCGCTGGCGGGCAGGGGGCGCCGCTCGTGCCGATGGCCGACGCGCTCCTGTTCGCGGGCGGTGCGTGGCGGGCGCTGCAGAACGTGGGGGGCATGGGCAACGTGACCGTGGTGCCGCCCGGCGGCGCGCTCGGCGGCGTGCGGGCGTTCGACACGGGGCCCGGCGTGGCGGTGATCGACGGCGTGGTGCGGGCGCTGGTCCGCGGCGCCCGGTTCGACGCCGGCGGCGAGCTGGCGCGCGAGGGCCGGGCGATCGACGCGGTGGTGGACGCGCTGCTCGCCGAGCCCTTCTTCGCCGCCGAGCCGCCCAAGTCCACGGGGCGCGAGACGTTCGGGGCGGCGTACGTGGAGCGATTCATCGCACGGTGCCGGGCGGCGGGCGGCGCGACCGCGGCCGATCTCGTGGCCACCGCCACGGCGCTCACCGCGCGCAGCATCGGCGACGCCTACCGCCGCTTCCTGCCCGAGCCGGTACGCGAGGTGCTGGTGTCGGGGGGCGGGGCGCGGAACGCCACGCTGCTGGCGATGGTGGCCGCGGATTTGGCGCCGATGGCGGTGCGCCGGTTCCGCGATGTGTACTTCGACGACGAGGCCAAGGAGGCGGTGGCGTTCGCGCTGCTGGCGCACCTGTTCCTGGAACGGATGCCGGGCAACGTGCCGCGCGCCACCGGCGCGGCGGGCCCGCGCGTGCTGGGCAAGCTCACGCCCGGCCGGCCTACTTGATGATCGAATGCGCCTCGGCGGGCAGGAACGCCGCCAGCTTGTCGGCCGGCACCGCGTACACGATGCGTCCGGCGGCTTCGCCCGGGCCGCCGTAGACCACCCCCACCACGTCGCCGCGCGCATTGAACACCGGACTGCCGCTGGAGCCGTGGGCGGCGTACGAGTCGATCTGGAGCACCGTGGTGACGCGCTTGCTCACCGTGCCCGGGTCGAGCGTGGTCTTGGCCACCAGGTCGCTCCCCGCGCCCTCCATCGGGAGGTCGGTGGCCAGCGGGAACCCGATGGTGAGCACCGGCGCGCCTTCGGGCGCCGCCCCCGCGTCCGGGCTCACGCCGGCGACCACGGGGTAGGGGCCCGGCCGGTCGATCTGCACGAGCGCCAGGTCCACGGCCGGATCGTCGCTCACCTTCACGACGTGGGCGGGAAGCACGTCCTTGGAATCGCGGAAGGTCACGGCGAGCCGCGAGGCGCGGACGCCGTCGGCGCCCTGCACGTTGTGCCGGTTGGTGACCAACAGGCCGCCGGCGGTGACGGCGAACGCCGTGCCCGCGTAGGCCTGCTGGCCGATCTGAGCGTAGAGCAGGGCCACCGCCGGCGCGTTGCGGGCATTGATCGCCGGCACGTCCATCGTGACGAGGGCGTGCTGGGCCTGGAGCGCGGCCCTGAGGGAATCGATCGTGGCGGGAGCGCCGGCTGGCGCGCGGTCGATGCGGGCGCGGAGCGACGCGCTGCGCCGCTCGACGGCGCGCCCGAAGTCGGAATCGGCGATCGTCGACAGCCGGAGGTTGAGCGCCGCCGACGCCGCCTCGTTCTGGGCCAGCATGTCGCGCAGCTGCTGCACCTGGGCGGCCGCCGCGCGGCTGCCCAGCCAGAACGCGATGCCCACGCCGGCGCCGAGCACGAGCACCGCGGCTATAAGTATTTTTGTAAGACGCGACGTCTGTTCCTGCACCGCGAGGGCGATCCGCTCGGTGGTCGAGCGGCGCGGCGGGTCCCCCGCCGGCGCGGCCGGCATGGCACGCGGCGGCGAGGCGGCCCCCATGCGCGTCGCGGCGGGCACGGCGGGCGCCATCCGCACCTCCACCTGCGGGCCCTCGGCGCCGAACGCGATGCGGTCGCCGTCGGCCAACTCGCGGTCGGGGAGCACGCGCTCGCCGTTCACGAACGTGCCGTTGGTGCTCGTGTTGTCGTGGATCACGTAGCGGCCGTCCTGGCCGCGGATCTCGGCGTGGCGCGTGGAGACGTCGAGATCGCGGTCGGGGTCGAACCGGAGGTCGCTGAGCGGGTGGCGCCCGATGGCGATCACCGGCCGGTCGAACACCTCCCGCTGGCCGGCGCGGGCGCCGCCCAGGATGCGGATCTCGAGCGGCACGTCAGCTCCGGACCCGGCCCAACCACCACGCCGCCGCGGCGATCACGGCCACGACGAGCGCGGCGAGCAGCAGGCGCTGCATCAACCGGCCGCGGGCGCGGCGCTCCTCGGACACCGCCACGGGGGGCGCGGGCGGCGCGGGCGGCACGAGCGGCGGCGGCGGCGCGGGCCACCGCTCCTCGGCGCTCTCCGGCGCGATGTCGGCGGTGACGGCGCGCACGGGGACCGTGGCGCGCTGGCTCTGGTCGTCGAGCAGGCGGTCCACGCCCATGGGCGGCGTGTTGCCGGGCTCCACCAGCGCGTACACGCGGTGGCCCACGTGGGCGTCCTCGTCGGCGGGCGTGAGGCCCTCGCCGTCGAACCGCGCGGCGATGACGGTGATGTTGTCGGGCCCGCCCGCGCTGTTGGCGAGGTCGATGAGGGCGCGGCAGGCGGCGGTGAGGTCGGGTTCGCGGCGAATCACCTCGGCGATCTGGTCGCGCGACACCTGGCCCGAGAGGCCGTCGCTGCACAGCACGAGCACGTCGCCGCGGTGGAGCTGCTGATGGGTGAGATCCACCTTGACCGTGGCTTCGGGGCCGAGGGCCTGGAGGATGATGTTGCGGCGCTCGCTGCGCTCGGCCTCCTCCTCGGTGAGTTCGCCCGCCTCGACCAGCTTCTGCATCAGCGACTGATCCTTGGTGATCTGGCGGGCCACGCCGTGGCGCACGAGGTAGGCCCGGCTGTCGCCCACCTGGCACAGGTAGAGCGTGTCGCCGAGCAGGCCGGCGATCGTGGCCGTGGTGCCCATGCCGCGGTATTCGGGGTGGTTGGCGGCGTAGGCGTTGATCTCGGCGTTGGCCGCCGTGGCGGCGTGCTTGAGGGCGCGGGCGAACGTGGTGGGGGACGGCTCGGGGTGGCCGAGCCATTCGCGGCGCAGTTCGCGGAGCACGATGGCCGTGGCCATCTCGCTGGCGATCTCGCCGGCGGCGGCGCCGCCCATGCCGTCGGCCACCATGAACAGCGAGCCGCGCGCACCGGCCGCGTGCGTGCGCACCGAGGGCTGGAGCGAGGCGTCGTCGGCCGTGAGGTCGGCGACGACGAACGCGTCCTCGTTATGCTCGCGTGTACGGCCCACGTCCGTCTTGCCGAAGACGTGGACGATCACGGATCCGCGGGCGGCGCCGCCGGTGGATGGCATGGAGGATTGAGTGGGCGAGCGGAACGCTATTGGCAGGCCGCCACCATCGCGGTCACGATGCTGGCCTTGGACGTGTTCAACGCCTTGTCCTTCACCTGACGGATAATCTGGCAAGCCGTTTCATGATTGCCCAGCACCTCCTGGGCCGACGACCGGATGATGGCGCCCGTGACGTCCTGCAACGGCGTGGCGAGTTTGTCCGAGAGGGCGTCCATCGACCTCAGAATGGCCGCCGCCGTCGGCTTGTCCACGTCGGGCGCCGAAATCGAGTCGTCGAGCCGCTTCAACTCCGCGTCCACGTTCACTGCCGCGCCGGCAGGCGCCGGAGCCGGGCTCTTCGCGCCCGGAATCGCCGCCGGAATGGTCGCCTGCCGCTTGTTCAACTGGTCCGTCGCACCCCCCGGCGCGCCGTTCGCCCGCTGCGTGTTCGTCGGCGGCTGCACGCCCCCACCCTTGCGTCCGGCCGTCGAGTCCGCAGCGCCGCCGGTCACAGACGCCGGTGCGTTCGCCGCCGCCGGCGCCTTCTTCATCTGCATCAGCACCGCCGTCCCGCTGCCTAGGACCACGACCGTCGCGATCGCCGCGATCAGCGGCGTCTTGCTCTTGCCGGCCGGCGTCGCGGCGGGCGCGGGCTTGGCCGCCGCCACGTCCGCCGCGCCCGCCACCCGCGTGGCCGGTACCGCGGCCGTCCGCGCGGCGGCTGCCGGCGCCGCCGCCGCGCCCATCACCTGCGTGCCCGCCGCGGCGGCCACGCTCACCGGCATGGCTTCGATGGCGTGCTGCAGCTCGCGCCCGAACTGCGCCGCGGTCTGGTAGCGCAGGTTGGCGTCGCGCTCCAGCACCTTGTCCATCACGGCCTGGACCTCGGGGGTCCAGGCCACGTCGGGCTTCATCTCGGCCAGCGGCTTGGGCGAGTCCGTGAGGCGCATGATCATCGCCTCCTGCGCCGACTCGCTCGGGAAGGGGAGCTTGCCGGTGAGCATGTTGAACGCCACGAGCCCCAGCGAATAGATGTCGCTGCGCCCGTCGAGCTTGTCGCCCGCCAGCTGCTCGGGGCTCATGTACTCGGGGGTGCCCACCACGAGGCCGGTCTTGGTCACCTTCTGCCTCTCGTCGCCGGCCGCTTTGGCGATGCCGAAGTCCACCACCTTCACCAGGTCCGACCCGTCGCGGTTCTTCGCGACCATGATGTTGTCGGGCTTCAGGTCGCGGTGCACGATGCCCATGTCGTGGGCGGCCGACAGCGCGTCGGCGGCCTGGCGCGCGATGTCGGCGGCGCGGGCCGGGGGAAGCGCGCCGAGCTGTTCGATGAGTCTGGTGAGCGGCGCGCCCTCGACGAACTCCATGGCGAGGTAGATCAGCCCCTCGCCGATTCACCGAAATCGTATACCGCCGCCACGTTGGGATGGTTGATGCGGCTGGCGTTGGACGCCTCGCGGTTGAACCGGCTGATCGCGTCGGCGTCGTGCGCCATGCGCCGGATTCATCACCTTGACGGCGCTCTTGCGCCCCATCTTCACGTGCTCGGCCAGGTACACCTGGCCCATGCCGCCCTCGCCCAGCTTGCGCAGCACGTGGTAGCGGTCGGCGATGATCGAGCCCACGAGGTCGTGCTCGCCGCCCTGCACGCGCAGCGTGGTGCCGTCCTTGGGACAGAACCGCTGGTCGAGCTCGTACTCGGTGCCGCACTGCGGGCAGATTTTCAGTTGGCTCACACGCTCTCCACGCGCAGCACCTGATCGCCCAGCAGCAGCCGTTGCCCCTTCTTGAGCGCCTGCTCGCCGCGCACGGCGAGCGCCACGCCGTTGCGGCTGCCCGCGTCGTGCACGAAGAAGTCGGCGTCTTCCGACCGGACCTCGGCATGGCGCCCGCTCATGGTCTGATCGTACGGAAAGGTCCAGTCCCCCGTTTCGCGGCCGATGAGAATGCTCCGGCCCGGCGAGAGGTGAAAGGTGTCGCGCACGCTGCCGTCGGCGCGGAGCTGCTCCAGCACGGCGACGTCCACCGACGGCACCAGCGAGCCCATGCGGCGCGTGGAGTCGGCCTCCGGCGGGTGCGGGCCGGGGTAGCCGAGCCGGCGGAAGCGCAGCACCTGCGATCCGACCAGCACGCGGTCGCCGTCGATGAGCTTGGTGGCCGAGTCGACGAACGCCCAACTGGCGTTGCGCGAACCGAGGTCGCGCACCCAGAGCACTCCTTCGCGCAGGTCGAACCGGGCGTGGAGCGGCGACATGTACACATCGTCGGCGAACTTGATGTCGGCCTCCCCGCGCCCCACCACGGCGTCGCCGCGATCGAGATTGAACGTCTTGGCCACGTCTCCCGCGTCGTTGAGCAGGGCGAGCCGCGGCCCGGCCTCGCGGCGCGCCCCGCCGAGCACCCGGGTGCCCCCGGCGAGCGGCGGCGCCGCGTCCACCACCGACACGCGCTCGCCCACCCGGGTGCCGCACCGGGCGCAGAACATGTCCGTGCCCTGCTGGAACGGCGCGCCGCACCCCGGGCACGCGCCCTCCACCCGCGCGCCCGACATGCGGTTGCCGCAGTGCGGGCAGAACGGCAGCGCGGCATCGACCGTCTTGCCGCAACGGGAGCAGGTGGCTTTCGAACCGGCAGGTGACTTGGACACGCGGGTATCGGGGACGGCGGTGGGTTCGGGCGCTGGGGCGGGGGCGGACGAGGCGGAACGGGCGGTGGGATGTGGTCGCGGCGTGCCCGACGCATCGGGAACGTAGGCCGGCGCCACGCGGGCGTCGGAGGGCTTCATGGGCTTTCCACAATCGATGCAGAAGCGGGCTGCCGCGTCGTTCTCTCGACCACAGAACGAACAGGCCGTCACGTCGTCGACTCCGTGGGGGAAAGCGCCATGACGCGCGAATATAGGACGCGTGGAATGGGGGGTCAATGAACCGCCGACGGCGCGCAAATGCCCGCTCCGCCGTCGCTTCCCTCCCTCGTCCGCCGGCCATAGGTTCCAGCGATGCCGCGATTCGCCACACGCCCGGCGCTGGCCGCTGCCGTCCTGGTCGCGGCATGCGCGCCCGCCATCGTTCCCGTTCCGCCGCCGGCCCCCGGGGGCGCCGACTCGGGGCGTGCCGCGCTCGCGCGGCCCGCGCGGCCGGCCGAAGCCGGCCCTGGCGCGGCGGCCGGCGGGCAACCGGTGCCGCCGCTTCCGCCCATCCCGTTCGTGGCCGGATCGCTCAGCGTCCGCGTGGTGTACCCGGCGGCCGACGCGCTCATCACGTCGCGCGACTCGACGTTCGTGCTGGGGTCCGTGGGCAACGGAAACGCGTCGCTCACGGTGGACGGCCAGCCCGTGCGCGTGTATCCCAACGGCGCGTTCATGGGGTTCGTGGCCAACCCGCCGGCGGCCGCGCCGCAGTACGATCTGGTGGCGGTGCTCGGCGCCGACACGGTGCGCGCGGTGCATCGCGTGCGGGTGCGCGCGCCGGGCGACGACCGGGCCGCCGCGCGGCCGCCGGCGTTCGATTCGACCGGCGGCTGGGTGCGGCTGGACGACCCGACGTCCGCGCTGCCCGACACCGACCAGACGATCGTGGCGCGTCCCACGCCGGGCGAGACGTACCGCTGGTTCTTTCTCCCGGGCACGGTGGTGTGGCGCGACGGACGCGTCGGCGGCTACACGCGCGTCCGGCTCGACAGCGCGCTGTCGGTGTGGGTGCCCGATTCGCTCGCGCATCCGGTGGAATCGGCGCCGGCTCCGCGCCGCGTGGCGCAGGACGCCGACGTGGTGTCGGCCCCCGGGTGGTCGGACTTCGTGCTGCCCGTGGGGCAGCGGCCGGCGTACGCCGTGGAGGAGGGCGACCACGCGATCGTGCTCACGCTCTACGGCACGCGCGGCAACACCGACGTCATCCGCTATCCCACCGGCGACTCGCTGATCCGGCGCGTGGAGTGGGCGCAGGTGAACGACCACCGCGTGCGCTACACGCTGCACCTCGCGCGCCGGCCGTTCGGCTATCTCGTGCTGTGGCGCGACGGCAAGTTCGTGCTGCGCGTGCGCCGGCCCCCGGTGGTGGACGCGGTGCGCCCGCTGCGCGGGCAGGTGATCGTCGTCGATCCGGGCCATCCGCCGGGAGGCGCCACGGGGCCCACCGGACTGCACGAATCGGAGGCCACGCTGGCCGTGGGCCGCCGCCTCCAGACGCTGCTCGAGGCCGAGGGCGCGACGGTGGTGATGACGCGCGACACGCCGGACGCCGTGGCGCTCGAGGACCGGCCGGTGATCGCGCGCCGGGCCGACGCCGACGCGTTCGTCTCGATCCATCTCAACGCGTTTCCCGACGGGACGAATCCGTTCACCGCCACCGAGGGGAGCGCGACGTACTACTACTATGGGTCGTCGGAGCCGCTGGCGCGCGCCGTGCAGCAGGGGGTGGTGAGCCAGCTGGGGCTCCCCGATCAGGGGATCGTGTTCCGCAGCCTGGCCGTGGTGCGGCAGACGTGGGTGCCGTCGGTGCTCTGCGAGGGCGCGTTCGTGATCGTGCCGCAGCAGGAGGCCGCGCTCCGCACGGCGGCATTCCAGGACGCATATGCGCGCGGGCTGGCCGCCGGGCTGACCCGGTACTTCCGCGGGCTGGGAGCGTCGCGCTGATGCGGCGGCTGCTCCTCGCGCTGGCGCTGCTGGGCGCGCGTCCCGCCGCGGCGCGCGCGCAGCTCGTGCCGAACGCCGACTGGCGCACCATCGCCACGCCGCACTTCCGCGTGCACTTCACGCCGGGGCTGGAATCGCTGGCCCGCCGGGCGGCGGCGTCGGCCGAGACCGCGTACGTGCAGCTGTCGGCCGAGCTGCACCCGCCGCGGGGCACGATCGATCTGATCGTGGCCGACAACATCGACGCCACCAACGGCTACGCCACGCCCTTTCCCACCAATCGCATCGTCATCTACGCCAACCCGCCCGTGAACGAGACCGCGCTGCGGTTCACCGACGACCCCGACGCGATGGTGGTGACCCACGAACTGACGCACATCTTCCATCTCGATCGCGTGCGCGGCATCTGGGCGCTGGCCCAGCACGTGTTCGGGCGGGCGCCGTATCTGTTTCCCGACGAGTACATCCCGGGGTGGCTGCGCGAGGGGCTGGCCGTGTACTACGAGTCCAAGCTCACCGGCGCGGGGCGCGTGCTGGGGTCCGACCACCGGATGATCGCCACCGCGTACGCCAGCGAGCGCCGGTTCCCGTCCATCGACCGGATCAGCTTCGGCGACGTGCGCTTTCCGTACGGCAACACGCCCTACGTGTTCGGGTCGCTGTTCGTGGACTATCTGGTGCGCACGCGGGGCGACCACGTGCGGGCGTTCGTGGACGACGACGCCGGCCAGCTGATCCCGATCTGGATCGACCGGCCGGCCAAGGAGGCGTTCGGGATCTCGTTCAGCGACGCCTGGCGGCAGTGGAGCGATTCGATGACCAGGGCGGCGCCCGACCCGGGGCTGCCGGCGCCGGGGTGGCGGTATCTCTCGGCGGCCGGCGGGTTCGCGAGCTTCCCGCGGTGGGCCGACGACACCGCCATCGTCTACTCGGGCACCACCGGGCGCGACAGCTGGGGCGCGTACAGCGCCACGCTCGACGGCACGGTGGACCGCATCGACCGCCGCAACAGCGACTCGCCCACGCTGTTCGCGCCCGGGGGCGAGCAGCTGTACACACAACTGGAATTCGTAGATCCGTATACCATCCGCTCCGACCTGTTCGAGCGCCGCGGGCGCCAGACGCGGCGGCTCACCACCGGCCAGCGGCTGAGCGTGCCCGACCGCCGGGCCGACGGGCGGATCGTGGCCGTGCAGACACTGCCCGGCGCGACGCGGCTGGTCACCCTGCAGTGGGACGGCACCGGGCTCGCGCCGCTCACCGGGGGCAGCCCCGACGAGCAGTGGACCGAGCCCCGCTGGTCGCCCGACGGCGCGCACATCGCCGCCGCGCTCTGGCTGCGCGGGGGCACGTCGGAGATCGTCGTGCTCGACACCGCGGGCCGCGTGGTCCAGCGCATCTCGCCGGCGCACGCCATCCAGGCGGCGCCGAGCTGGTCGCCCGACGGCACGCACCTCTACTTCACCTCCGACCGCACGGGCGTGACCGACGTGTACAAGGTGCCGTTCGCGCCGAACTCGGCCGACACGGTTGCGTTGCAGGTGGTCACGTCGGCCGTCACGGGAATCTTCTATCCCGGCATCTCGCCCGACGGGCGGTGGCTGGTGGGTTCGGTGGTGCTGGGCGACGGCTACCACGTGGGGATCGCGCCGGTGGACCGGCTGGGCCCGGCGCCGGCGCCGCCGCTGGCGCCCAACGTGAAAGCCGAGCCCGCGCCGCCCGTGGACAGCGTGACCACGCCGTCCACGCCGTATTCGCCCTGGCGGAGTCTCTGGCCGCGCTACTGGATGCCGGTGGAGGAGGCGTCGATCGACGGCGGCGTGCGGCTGGGCGCGTACACCAGCGGCAGCGACCTCGTGGCGCGCCACACCTACGACGCGCAGCTGTTCGTGCCCACCGACAACACGGGCCTCACCGGATTCGCCGACTACACCTACGCCGGGCTCGGCATGCCGCTGCTCTCGGTGAGCGCGTCGCAGGATTGGGAAATGGTGGGGGCCATTCGCGACGACCAGCGCAACACGCTGGGCACGCTCCGCGAGCAGACGCGGTACCTCACGGCGGGCCCCACGTGGGTGCGCCCGCGCTACCGCACGTATGGCGTGCTCTCGCTGCTGGCGTCGCTGGAAACGCAGAGCTACGCGGCCGATCCCGCGCCGCTCCTCGCGCGCATCGATTCGTCGTACCGGGGCACGACCTATTACCCTACGCTCATTGCCGCCGCCGCGTGGACCAACGCGCAGACCCCCATCGCCGCCATGTCCCCCGAAGACGGGCTGACCGCGGCCGCCACCGTGCGCGACCGGTTCCGCAGCGGCAGCGCCCAGTGGCAGACGCTGAGCGCGGTGGCGAACGCGTCGGCGTACAAGTCGTTCGACTTCGCGGGCTTCTCGCACCACGTGCTGGCGCTGTACGGCGCGGTGGGATATCTCGACGACAAGGCCACCGGGTATCTCGATCTCGGGGGCGTGAGCGGCTCCACGATCGTGCTCGCGCCGGGCGTCGTGCTGGGCGAGGGGCGGCAGACCTTTCCCGTGCGCGGATTCGCGGCGGGCACGCTGGCCGGTACGCGGGCGTATGCCGCGTCGGCCGAGTACCGGCTGCCGCTGGCGCTGTTCGACCGCGGGTACGGGCTGATTCCGTTCTTCCTCGATCGCAGTTCGGTGTCGCTGTTCTACGATCAGGGCAGCGCCTGGTGCGCGTCGGTGCTGCCGCAGGGCGCGGTGTGCCGCGACCCGGCGCTGGCGCAGCGGTACACGCTGTCGAGCGCGGGGGCCGAGCTGAACGTCACGGCGGCCGTGCTCGACTGGGACACGCCGTACGTGTTCCGGGCGGGCGTGGCGTTTCCCGCGCGCGGGCGCTCGCTGGTCGGCGCGCCGACCGTGGTCAGCTACCTCTCCCTCGGCCTCTCCTTCTAGCCATGCCCACGCCTCCCCGGATCGATGCCACCGCGTTCGTGCACCCGCGCGCCTTCGTGTGCGGCGACGTGACGCTGGGGCCGCGCGTGTCGGTGTGGCCGTGCGCGGTCGTGCGCGGCGACACCGCGGCGGTGACCGTCGGCGCCGACAGCAACGTGCAGGACGGCACCGTGATCCACGTGGACGTGGGGCTGCCGTGCACCATCGGCGCCCGGGTGGGGATCGGGCACCGGGCGATCGTGCATGGGGCCACCGTGGCCGACGACTGCCTGATCGGAATGGGGGCCGTGCTGCTGAACGGGGTGCGCGTGGGCACCGGGTCGATCGTCGGGGCGGGGGCGGTGTGTCCCGAAGGGATGGAGATTCCGCCCAATTCGCTCGTGCTGGGCGTGCCGGGGCGAGTCGTGCGATCGACCACAGAAGCGGAGCGTGGGCGAATCCGGGGCACCGTGGAGAGCTATGTTGCCCTGCAGGAGGAGCACCGTCGCGGGTTCTATCCGTCGGTGTGAGCGCCCGGGTCGGCCTCGCGTGGGAGCGAGCAAGGGCCCACAGCAGCTTTGTGATCATCGGTCGGTTCCGGGTGGGGCGTGCGCGGCCGATGGGGCGAATGGGCCGCTTTTCCTAAGTCGTTGTTCTCGCGTGCATTAGCCGGTGGTTGATCGCGGAAGGTTGGCCGCTCTTGGCTGCCGTTTATTGTTCTCATTGTGTCACGATTTCTTTTCAACGTCCGAGACAATGGGGCCGCAACTTCGTGATGTTGATATCGTAACACCATACGTGGCAATATGTTGGAATGGGACTGGCGTGGTTTCACGATCCCGGGTACGTTGCGCGCCCACCCCTGAATCACCGGGGTTTCTGCAGCGCCCCGCCGGGGTCCCGCCAGCTCGTTGACTTGGCATCTGTAATAAGGGAGTCTTCCGAAATGTCCGTGTCCAAGAACCCGCCGGCCGGTCTGGCCTCGCTTTCCGCGAATGCCCGGACCGTGCTGGCCAAGCGCTATCTCATGAAGAACGAAAAGGGTCAGCCGGTGGAGCAGCCGGAGGACCTGTTCTGGCGCGTGGCCACCGTGGTGGCGGAGGCGGATCGGCGATACGGGAGTACCGACGAGCAGGTGCAGGGGCAGGCGGAGGCGTTCTACGCGCTGATGACGCAGCGGCGGTTCGTGCCCAACTCGCCCACGCTGATGAACGCGGGCCGGCCGTTGGGCCAGCTGTCGGCGTGTTTCGTGCTGCCGGTGGAGGACGCCCTGTCCAACCACAAGGACGGCATCTACGACACGCTGGCCAGCATGGCGCTCATCCACCAGTCGGGGGGCGGCACGGGGTTCTCGTTCTCGCGCCTGCGCCCCAAGGGCGTCGATGGTGCGCAGCACCACCGGCGTGGCCTCGGGCCCGGTGTCATTCATGAAGCTGTATGACGCCAGCACCGACGCGGTGAAGCAGGGCGGCACGCGCCGCGGGGCCAACATGGGCATCCTGCGCGTGGACCATCCCGACATCCTCGAATTCATCACCTGCAAGGAAGACCTCACGCAGGTGACGAACTTCAACATCTCGGTGGCGGTGACCGCCGCGGTTCATGGAGGCGGTGGAGCGCCGGCACCGCGTACGACCTGATCCATCCGCGAGCGGCAAGGTGGTGGGCGAGCTGCGACGCGAACGAGGTCTGGGACAAGATGATCCTGGGCGCGTGGCGCACGGGCGAGCCGGGCTGCTTCTTCATCGACGAGGCCAACCGCTACAACCCGGTGCCGCACCTCGGCGCCTACGAGGCCACGAACCCGTGCGGCGAGCAGCCGCTGCTGGCCTACGACGTCTGCAACCTGGGGTCGGTCAACCTCGGGCTGCTACGTGCAGGACGGGCGAGATGGACTGGGACGCGTTCCGCGCCGACGTCCATCTGAGCACGCACTTCCTCGACAACGTCATCGACGCCAACAAGTACCCGCTGCCGGAGATCGACGCGCTGGCCAAGCGCATCCGCCGCATCGGGCTCGGCGTGATGGGGTTCGCCGACATGCTCGTGCGGCTGGGCATCGCCTACGACAGCGCCGAGGGCGTGGAGCTGGGCCGGCAGGTGATGGAGTTCGTGGACGACGAGGCCAAGCGGGAGAGCCGAGCGGCTGGCCGAGCAGCGCGGCGCCGTTCCCGGAGTGGGCGCGGTCGATCTGGGGCCCCGACGCGACCTGCGCGCGCGACGCCGGCGGGCAAGCGCGTCCGCCCGATGCAGCTGCTGCGCAACTGCAACGTCACCACCGTGGCGCCGACCGGCACGATCTCGATCATCGCGGGCTGCTCGTCGGGGCTCGAGCCGCTGTTCGCCGTGGCGTTCATGCGCAACCAGGCGGGCGTGCTGATGCCGGACGTGAACGAGGACTTCGTCGCCATCGCGAAGGCGCGAGGGCTGGTACTGCGAGGCGCTGATGGAGCGCATCGCCAAGGAGGGGCACATCAACTTCCCGGAGGTGCCGGAGCAAGTGGCAGCGGGTGTTCGTCACGGCCAACGACATCACGCCCGAGTGGCACATCCGGATGCAGGCGGCGTTCCAGGAGCACTGCGACTCGGCCATCTGCAAGACCTGCAACTTCGCGCACACGGCCACGGAGGAGGACGTGCGCGAGATCTACGAGCTGGCGTACGCCACGCATGCAAGGGCGTGACCGTGTATCGCGACGGGTCGCGGGACAATCAGGTGCTCTCCACGGGGGCCACGGAGAAGGCGGCGAGCGCGAGCGGGACGGCAAGCCGGCGGTGGTGGGGGCGGTGGCGGTGACGCGTGAGGAGCAGGCCGATCTGCACGGCACGCTCGCCGAGCTGGCGGCGGAGGCCGAGGCGCTGCAGCAAGCGCGCTGCTCGAGTGGAGGCGGAGAACCTGCAGCGGCGGGCCAAGCGCTCGCGGCCCGACAAGCTGCGGGGCACGACCATGCGCAACGAGACGCCGCTCGGCACCATGTTCGTGACCATCACCGAGGACGACCAGGGCCAGCCGTTCGAGGTGTTCATCACCCTGGGCAAGGCGGGCGGGAGCGCGATGGCCGACGCCGAGGCGATGGGCCGGCTGATCTCGCTGGCGCTCCGGTCCGGGATCCCGCTGACGGAGATCCACCGCCAGCTGCGCGGCATTTCGTCGGACCGTGTCGTGGGGCTGGGTCCGAACAAGGTGATGAGCGTGCCCGACGCGATCGGCATGGCGCTCGAGGAGTGGATGCGGGACAAGCAGGGGGTGCAGCAGGAGCTGATCAGCGACCGGTCGGCGCCGCTGACGGCGGACGCGGGCGACACCGTGGTGCGCACCGTGGGCCGGGCGGCGCCGGCGTCGGCGTCGTCATCGGGCGAGCAGGGCGAATTCGAGATGGCGTCGTTCGACGGTGGGGAGGCGTTCATGGGGACGTGTCCCGACTGCGGGTCGCAGCTCGAGTACGCCGAGGGATGCGTGAAGTGCCATGTGTGTGGGTTCAGTGAGTGTGGGTGAGGGGGGCGGGCGGTAGGACGGTAGGAGGGGGAACAGCGCACGAGGAAGACACGAGAACAACGGCAACGGCGCCCGCGGGATGGGGCGCCGTTTTGTGCTTGGGGCGGGGAGCGCGGGGTGGGGGTGGAAGACGCTCGGCTGTTGGGCGACCGATCGCGCACGTAATGCAGCGGGCGCCGTGCGGCATGACGTGCGGGGGGCTGCGTTGCTAATTTTTCTAATGTGTCGGCGTGACGGCGGTTGGGTTGCGCGAGCGCGGATGGTGTTGCAAAATATAAGAAGTGGCGAAGGCGTATATCGTGCGGCTTTGCAGTATAACGCTCCCGTATAATCTGTAGTTAGCCGGTCGACCGAGTACCTCAGCAATTCTGGCCATGACAACACGGTCCCGCCTTGTCTTCAGCTTCTCGTTGCTACTGGAGCGATCTCGGCTGCGCCGTCGGCCAACGCCGCCCAAACCGCTCCTGGCGTTGACTTTCGCCTCAGCGCTGGTCGAGCGGGCCGGTTCGCGATTGGAATGTCAATCGATGACGTGAAGGCGCTAGCCCCTCCTGTGGCGACCAAGTTAGTGGATCTTGAATTGGAGGGTGCGTTCACCCGACAATCGAGATTCGACTTTCAGCGGATCAGGCGACGCCGTCCATTATTGCTCAGGTTCGAGAGGCGCCATGCCCAGGTTTTCGTATTTGGGGCATGACGGTCGAGGACCCGAGATTCCGAACTACGGAGAACGTCGGAGTCGGATCGACCTTCGGCGAGTTGCAGTAGCCTATCCTGCGTTGCAGGAGAATCAAGAGGAGGGTGAGCCGAAAGCCATCGTCCAGGGTTTGAGTATGACCTCTTCTACTTCGGGTTCATTCGCTGACACCGTTACAGTTGCAAAGGTGTGGCTGTGGCTGGATCCTAACGCCATTGTTGGCGGTACTGCGCACCCCGGGGTTGGGGATCTGGACCGGCGCCGTCTAACGAGGCGCTGCTGCTGGCGGCGTGGGATAAGGAGCGGCCGCTCGCTGCGCTCCGGGCCGCAATTATGATAGAACGCCGCAGCAGAGCGCCGCGGCGTTATGCAACAACTTCCGGCTCGGCCGGCAATGCTCTTTACGACAGAGGCGGAGCTTTTCGAACGTGGCGCGAGTTACGCCCCGACCTGGTCGAAGACGGGATGGTGGACGCTAACGCCTACCGGTCAAGTTCGCCGCGAACGGTGTTTCTTCTGAAGGAGGCCAATGACACTACCCGCGGGAAGGTGGGGCCGACGGACCTACACCCGCGACAATGGGAAGGAATGAACGCTTGACAATATTGCCCGCTGGTGCTTCGCGATCCGAAATCGGACCTCCGACACTTCCTTGCCGGAGGTGCGCGATTTATCGCGAGGGCTGCGAGTTGAGTTCCTCTGCTCTATTGCGCTTGTCGGTCCGAAGAAGTCCCCGGGTGGATTCGTCGCTAACGAGAGAGCGATCAGTGACGCAGCAATTGGCGATCAAGATCTGTTGCGTGCGCAGATGAACCTGTACCAACCGCAGCTAACCGTCTGGTGTGGCACGGAGGGCGCACTGCTACATGAGGCACCACTCCGTTGGAAGGAGACGCGCCGCGGTATTCACTTTGCCGAAAGCGAGAGTATCGTCCTCCGATACTCCCATCCATCCGGCGCGCGGCGGACAATCTCCTATTTTCATGGCATCGCCCACGCCGTTCGAAATACTTCCGGTTGCCGGACGTACGTTCAAGCTGACTAGGGAGTTGCGGTGGCTCGCTGCGCTCGCGTTCAGTCTGATTCCCGGGCGGCTGAACTGGGATGTCACGCAGCACCCCACGCGCAGCACTGGACGACAGCCGTACATTGTATGTACATTAAGCCGTGGCCGACCTGCACTTCACGTAAGACGCCACGAAGGCCCGCCCCAACCTTGGCAAGCACGGCATCAGCTTCGCAGACGCTGCGACCGTCTTCTCGGATGACAACGCGATCCTGCTTCCGGATCCAGATCATTCCGCGGCCGAGGAGCGCTTCCTCCTCATCGGCCTGAATGCGGCCCTGCGAGCGCTCGTCGTCGTTCACTGCGAACCCGGTCCCGCCCGGGCCATTCGCCTCATCTCGGCGCGCCGAGCTACCCGAACTGAGCGCGGCCAGCATGCCGCGCGGTGGCAACCATGAGGAAGGAATGCGATTTCTCCAAGGGAAAGCGAAATCCCTATGCCCGGCAACTCAAGCAGCCGATCACCATGCGAGTCGATCGCACGACGCTGGATTACTTCAAGACGCTCGCCGAAGAGCTTGACGTCCCGTACCAGACGCTGATCAACTCGTATCTTCGTGACTGCGCAACGACCGGGCGCCGGCCCGCCATGACCTGGCGGCCATCGCGATCCGGTGCCGCATAACGAACGCTGCACCAGACGGGGTGTTTACGGATTGCGCATGCGCTTAGGTGTGAGTTCCCCCGAAGGTAAGCTGCGACATTGGGCGGATCGACTCATGCGGATGGCCATCCTCGCTGCGCTCCCGTTGCTCGCTGCAGTTGGTGCGCCGATCGGAACGCGCGCCAATCGCTCGCCTGACTGCCTTGGCCCTCGGCCGGTGCGTGTCAACTGTGACCGCATTGGCGTCCTTCGCGCTGGCGCCTGGCGAAGCGCTGCTGCCGGCGTCGAGAAGTGAGGAAGTGGCGGGCTCGCTCTGCTCGCCGGCCGCGATTACTATGCAACGCCGTGGCTCAACGCCGCGGACTTTGGCGTCACCCCGTCGCCGCGATTGCCCTCCCATGCGCCCGTCGATGAGTATCCCCTGCATCACCACGACGGCTCGTGCTGCGCGGCTTCGAGGCGCATGACTTCGAGGCGTACGCCGCGATCATGGCTGACCCGGCGGTCACTCGCTACCTCGGCGATGGTCAGCCCCTCGAGCGAGTCGACGCCTGGCGGCAGCTGGCTCTGGTGGTCGGTCACTGGGCACTTCGTGGGTTCGGCCTGTGGGCGGTGCAGGAGCGGGACACGGGCGCCCTCGCAGGGCGAGTTGGCTGCTTCGAGCCGGAGGGTTGGCCCGGGTTCGAGCTGGGCTACGTTCTGGCGAGGCCGTTCTGGGGACGAGGGTACGCCACCGAGGCGGCGCGGGCGGCGCTTGAGTATGCGCGTGCCGTCCTCGGGCGCGTACGGGTCATCAGCCTGATTCAGCCCGGCAATGCGGCGTCGATCCGGGTGGCGGAACGGCTGGGCGCAACGGCGGACGGCTCCGTCAACCTCAACGGTCACACGGCGAACGTGTACGCATACCCGATGGGCGCCGTCCGCGCCCCGGCGCGTGACGCCTGACGACGCGCTGCAGTTGGCGGGGCGGGTGGAAGCTGCCGGCTCGCCGCACTCGCGGGCCGCGATTATGATAGGGCGCCACGGCACAGCGACGCGACGTTAGGCGGCCATCAGAGTTCTCTATCGACAGGCCGAGATATGCCAAGCATCCGAGCGCGCCAAGGTACCACTACGCTGACCTTAGATGGGTCATCCTTGCATGTTGCGATCAGCGGCGAGCGGTTCGGCCCGTTTGCAGCCGAGCCTGGGGCGCGCCAGGACGTATGGAGGCGCCTTCAGGTTGTCAATCTTCCACTCCGCTCCGGTGCGATGGGGGTGGGGCACGGGAAGCGAAGTCGGGATTGAGCTGGACGGCACGAGACTCACCTTCGAGTGGTGGATGGCCGCGCCCGAGGGATGGGATGAAATCGCGAACGTCTTCCGCGCTCTGGCGGCGCTCGTACCGCGGGAATTGCGATCCCGCTACGACTTCGGGCGCGGCGGTGAGTAGCGCCAAGCGATCATCCAGCGAGGCGGTGCTGCTGGCGGCGTGGGATTGGGAAGGGACCGGCTCGCCGCGCTCGCCGGCCGCGACTATTATGAAACGCCGCGGCAAAGCGCCGCGGCGCAAGACCGACAGGTCCCGTGGCGACTCCTGAGATCGCCGTCCGACTGTCGGGCAGTTCACGCTGGATGATCCGATGAACGAATCGACAGGCACCATAGGAAACGTCGCCCGCACGAGTCCGCTCGTTGAGATGGCGATGGGCTACGCCCGGAGCCGGGCGCTTTGCGCGGCTGCCCGCTTGGGCATTGCCGACGCCCTGGGTGACAGCCAAGCCACGGTCCAGCAACTTGCGACTGCATGCCACGCCGACCCTGGCGCGCTTCATCGCCTGCTGCGCGCGCTCGCCAGCTTCGGTATCGTCTCGGAAACCGCAGCGGGGACGTTCGCCCTGACGGCGCTGGGCGCCCCTCTTCGCCAGACGGCGCCGGATTCAGCCTGGGCTGCTGTCCTGTTTCGGGCCGACTTGCTCGCGGACCAGTGGCCCTGCCTCACCGAATGAGTCCGCAGCGGGTTGCAACGCCGCGGAGATCATGAAGCAGGAAAGGAATCGTGTCGCGCTGGTCAAAAGCACTCCGACTGCGTCTGCGATCTTCCGGGCCGTGCCCATGACGGCCCGGAAGATCGCGGACGCATCGGGATCCTTTGACCAGCGCGACACGATTCCTTCCTGCTTCATGATCTCCGCGGCGTTGCGACCCGTGCGGACACATTCGGTGAGGCAGGACCACTGGTCCGCGAGCAAGTCGGCCCAAAACACAACAGCAGCCCAGGCTGAATCCGGCGCCGTCTGGCGAAGAGGGGCGCCCAGCGCCGTCAGGGCGAACGTCCCCGCTGCGGTTTCCGAGACGATACCGAAGCTGGCGAGCGCGCGCAGCAGGCGATGAAGCGCGCCAGGGTCGGCGTGGCATGCAGTCGCAAGTTGCTGGACCGTGGCTTGGCTGTCACCCAGGGCGTCGGCAATGCCCAAGCGGGCAGCCGCGCAAAGCGCCCGGCCCCGGACGTAGCCCATCGCCATCTCAACGAGCGGACTCGTGCGGGCGACGTTTCCTATGGTGCCTGTCGATTCGTTCATCGGATCATCCAGCGTGAACTGCCGACAGTCGGACGGCGATCTCAGGAGTCGCCACGGGACCTGTCGGTCTTGCGCCGCGGCGCTTTGCCGCGGCGTTTCATAATAGTCGCGGCCGGCGAGCGCGGCGAGCCGGTCCCTTCCCAATCCCACGCCGCCAGCAGCACCGCCTCGCTGGATGATCGCTTGGCGCTACTCACCGCCGCGCCCGAAGTCGTAGCGGGATCGCAATTCCCCGGTACGAGCGCCGCCAGAGCGCGGAAGACGTTCGCGATTTCATCCCATCCCTCGGGCGCGGCCATCCACCACTCGAAGGTGAGTCTCGTGCCGTCCAGCTCAATCCCGACTTCGCTTCCCGTGCCCCCACCCCCATCGCACCGGAGCGGAGTGGAAGATTGACAACCTGAAGGCGCCTCCATACGTCCTGGCGCGCCCCAGGCTCGGCTGCAAACGGGCCGAACCGCTCGCCGCTGATCGCAACATGCAAGGATGACCCATCTAAGGTCAGCGTAGTGGTACCTTGGCGCGCTCGGAATGCTTGGCATATCTCGGCCTGTCGATAGAGAACTCTGATGGCCGCCTAACGTCGCGTCGCTGTGCCGTGGCGCCCTATCATAATCGCGGCCCGCGAGTGCGGCGAGCCGGCAGCTTCCACCCGCCCCGCCAACTGCAGCGCGTCGTCAGGCGTCACGCGCCGGGGCGCGGACGGCGCCCATCGGGTATGCGTACACGTTCGCCGTGTGACCGTTGAGGTTGACGGAGCCGTCCGCCGTTGCGCCCAGCCGTTCCGCCACCCGGATCGACGCCGCATTGCCGGGCTGAATCAGGCTGATGACCCGTACGCGCCCGAGGACGGCACGCGCATACTCAAGCGCCGCCCGCGCCGCCTCGGTGGCGTACCCTCGTCCCCAGAACGGCCTCGCCAGAACGTAGCCCAGCTCGAACCCGGGCCAACCCTCCGGCTCGAAGCAGCCAACTCGCCCTGCGAGGGCGCCCGTGTCCCGCTCCTGCACCGCCCACAGGCCGAACCCACGAAGTGCCCAGTGACCGACCACCAGAGCCAGCTGCCGCCAGGCGTCGACTCGCTCGAGGGGCTGACCATCGCCGAGGTAGCGAGTGACCGCCGGGTCAGCCATGATCGCGGCGTACGCCTCGAAGTCATGCGCCTCGAAGCCGCGCAGCACGAGCCGTTCGGTGGTGATGCAGGGATACTCATCGACGGGCGCATGGGAGGGCAATCGCGGCGACGGGGTGACGCCAAAGTCCGCGGCGTTGAGCCACGGCGTTGCATAGTAATCGCGGCCGGCGAGCAGAGCGAGCCCGCCACTTCCTCACTTCTGACGCCGGCAGCAGCGCTTTGCCAGGTGCCAGCCGAGGACGCCACGCGGCCACAGTTGACACGCACGCCGAGGGCCAAGGCAGTCAGGCCAGCGATTGGCGCGCGTTCCGATCGGCGCACCAACTGCAGCGAGCAACGGGAGCGCAGCGAGGATGGCCATCCGCATGAGTCGATCCGCCCAATGTCGCAGCTTACCTTCGGGGGAACTCACACCTAAGCGCATGCGCAATCCGTAAACACCCCGTCTGGTGCAGCGTTCGTTATGCGGCACCGGATCGCGATGGCCGCCAGGTCATGGCGGGCCGGCGCCCGGTCGTTGCGCAGTCACGAAGATACGAGTTGATCAGCGTCTGGTACGGGACGTCAAGCTCTTCGGCGAGCGTCTTGAAGTAATCCAGCGTCGTGCGATCCACTCGCATGGTGATCGGCTGCTTGAGTTGCCGGGCATAGGGATTTCGCTTTCCCTTGGAGAAATCGCATTCCTTCCTCATGGTTGCCACCGCGCGGCATGCTGGCCGCGCTCAGTTCGGGTAGCTCGGCGCGCCGAGATGAGGCGAATGGCCCGGGCGGGACCGGGTTCGCAGTGAACGACGACGAGCGCTCGCAGGGCCGCATTCAGGCCGATGAGGAGGAAGCGCTCCTCGGCCGCGGAATGATCTGGATCCGGAAGCAGGATCGCGTTGTCATCCGAGAAGACGGTCGCAGCGTCTGCGAAGCTGATGCCGTGCTTGCCAAGGTTGGGGCGGGCCTTCGTGGCGTCTTACGTGAAGTGCAGGTCGGCCACGGCTTAATGTACATACAATGTACGGCTGTCGTCCAGTGCTGCGCGTGGGGTGCTGCGTGACATCCCAGTTCAGCCGCCCGGGAATCAGACTGAACGCGAGCGCAGCGAGCCACCGCAACTCCCTAGTCAGCTTCAACGTACGTCATGCAACCGGAAGTATTTCCCGAACGGCGTCGGCGATGCCATGAAAATAGGAGATTGTCCGCCGCGCGCGCGGATGGATGGGAGTATCGGAGGACGATACCACTCTCGCTTTCGGCAAAGTGAATACCGCGGCGCGTCTCCTTCCAACGGAGTGGTGCCTCATGTAGCAGTGCGCCCTCCGTGCCGCACCAGACGGTTAGCTGCGGCTGGTACAGGTTCATCTGCGCACGCAACAGATCTTGATCGCCAATTGCTGCGTCACTGATCGCTCTCTCGTTAGCGACGAATCCACCCGGGGACTTCTTCAGATTGACGAGCGCAATTGAGCAGAGGAACTCAACTCGCAGCCCTCGCGATAAATCGCGCACCTCCGGCCAGGAAATGTCGGAGGTCCGATTTCGGATCGCGAAGCACCAGCGGGCAATATTGTCAAGCGTTCGTCCCTTTCCATTGTCGCGGGTGTAGGTCCGTAGGTCCCACCTTCCCGCACGGGTAGTGTCATTGGCCTCCTTCAGAAGAAACACCGTTCGCGGCGAACTTGACCGGTAGGCGTTAGCGTCCACCATCCCGTCTTCGACCAGGTCGGGGCGTAACTCGCGCCACGTTGCGAAAAGCTCCGCCTCTGTCGTGAAGAGCATTGCCGGCCGAGCCGGAAGTTGTTGCATAACGCCGCGGCGCTCTGCTGCGGCGTTCTATCATAATTGCGGCCCGCGAGCGCAGCGAGCCGGCCGCCTCCTTATCCCACGCCGCCAGCAGCAGCGCCTCGTTAGACGGCGCCGGTCCAGATCCCCAACCCCGGGGTGCGCAGTACCGCCGACGAATGGCGTTAGGATCCAGCCACAGCCACACCTTTGCAACTGTAACGGTGTCAGCGAATGAACCCGAAGTAAGAAAGAGCGTCATACTCAAACCCTGGACGATGGCTTTCGGCTCACCCTCCTCTTGATTCTCCTGCAACGCAGGATAGGCTCGCTGCAACTCGCCGAAGGTCGATCCGACTCCGACGTTCTCCGTAGTTCGGAATCTCGGGTCCTCGACCGTCATGCCCCAAATACGAAAACCTGGGCATGGCGCCTCTCGAACCTGAGCAATAATGGACGGCGTCGCCTGATCCGCTGAAAGTCGAATCTCGATTGCTGGGGTGAACGCACCCTCCAATTCAAGATCCACTAACTTGGTCGCCACAGGAGGGGCTAGCGCCTTCACGTCATCGATTGACATTCCAATCGCGAACCGGCCCGCTCGACCAGCGCTGAGGCGAAAGTCGACGCCAGGAGCGGTTTGGGCGGCGTTGGCCGACGGCGCAGCCGAGATCGCTCCAGTAGCAACGAGAAGCTGCAAGACAAGGCGGGACCGTGTTGTCATGGCCAGAATTGCTGAGGTACTCGGTCGACCGGCTAACTACAGATTATACGGGAGCGTTATACTGCAAAGCCGCACGATATACGCCTTCGCCACTTCTTATATTTTGCAACACCATCCGCGCTCGCGCAACCCAACCGCCGTCACGCCGACACATTAGAAAAATTAGCAACGCAGCCCCCCGCACGTCATGCCGCACGGCGCCCGCTGCATTACGTGCGCGATCGGTCGCCCAACAGCCGAGCGTCTTCCACCCCCACCCCGCGCTCCCCGCCCCAAGCACAAAACGGCGCCCCATCCCGCGGGCGCCGTTGCCGTTGTTCTCGTGTCTTCCTCGTGCGCTGTTCCCCCTCCTACCGTCCTACCGCCCGCCCCCCTCACCCACACTCACTGAACCCACACACATGGCACTTCACGCATCCCTCGGCGTACTCGAGCTGCGACCCGCAGTCGGGACACGTCCCCATGAACGCCTCCCCACCGTCGAACGACGCCATCTCGAATTCGCCCTGCTCGCCCGATGACGACGCCGACGCCGGCGCCGCCCGGCCCACGGTGCGCACCACGGTGTCGCCCGCGTCCGCCGTCAGCGGCGCCGACCGGTCGCTGATCAGCTCCTGCTGCACCCCCTGCTTGTCCCGCATCCACTCTTCCAACGCCAACCCGATCGCGTCGGGCACGCTCATCACCTTGTTCGGACCCAGCCCCACCACACGGTCCGACGAAATACCGCGCATCTGCCGGTGGATCTCCGTGAGCGGAATCCCGGACCGCAACGCCAGACTGATCAGCCGCCCCATGGCCTCGGCGTCGGCCATCGCGCTCCCGCCCGCCTTGCCCAGGTTGATGAACACCTCGAACGGCTGCCCCTTGTCGTCCTCGTTGATGCTCACGAACATCACCCCCAGCGGCGTCTCCTTGCGAATGGTCGTCCCCCGCAGCTTCTCCGGCCGCGACCGCTTGGCCCGCCGCTGCAAATTCTCCGCCTCCACGTCAAACACGCGCTTGCGCAGCGCCTCGGCCTCCGCCGCCAACTCGGCGATCGTGCCGTGCAGATCGGCCTGCTCCTCACGCGTCACCGCCACCGCCCCCACCACCGCCGGCTTGCCGTCCCGCTCCGCCGCCGCCTTCTCCGTGGCCCCCGTGGACAGCACCTGGTTGTCCCGCGACCCGTCGCGGTACACGGTCACGCCCTTGCATTGCGTGGCGTACGCCAGCTCGTAGATCTCGCGCACGTCCTCCACCGTGGCCGTGTGCGCGAAATTCGTGGTCTTGGATATCGCCGAGTCGCAATGCTGCTGGAACGCCGCCTGCATGCGAATGTGCATCTCGGGCGTGATCTCATTGGCCGTCACGAACACCCGCTGCCACCGCTCGGGCACCTCGGCGAACGTCGATGTGCCCCTCCTTGGCGATGCGCGCCATCAGCGCGTCGCTGTACCACCCCTCGGCCTTCGCGATGCGCACGAAGTCCTCGTTCACGTCCGGCATCATCACGCCCGCCTGATTGCGCATGAACGCCACGGCGAACAGCGGCTCCAGCCCCGACGAACACCCCGCGATGATCGAGATCGTCCCCGTCGGCGCCACCGTGGTCACGTTGCAGTTGCGCAAGCAGCTGCATGGGCCGCATGCGCTTGCCGCCCGGCGTCGCGCGCGCACGTCTCGTCGGGACCCCAGATCGACCGCGCCCACTCCGCGAACGGCGCCGCGCTGCTCGGCCAGCCGCTCGCTCTCCCGCTTCCCCTCGACGTCCAGGAACTCCATCACCCGCCGCCCCATCTCCACGCCCTCGGCGCTGTCGTAGGCGATGCCCAGCCGCACGAGCATGTCGGCGAACCCCATCACGCCCAGCCCGATGCGCCGGATGCGCTTGGACAGCGCGTCGATCTCCGGCAGCGGGTACTTGTTCACGTCGATGATGTTGTCCAGGAAGTGCGTGCTCAGATGGACGTCGGCGCGGAACGCGTCCCAGTCCATCACCCCGTCCTGCACGTAGCAGCCCGACGTTCACCGACCCCAGGTTGCAGACGTCGTAGGCCAGCAGCGGCTGCTCCCCGCACGGGTTCGTCGCCTCGTAGGCGCCGAGGTGCGGCACCGGGTTGTAGCGGTTGGCCTCGTCGATGAAGAAGCACGCCCGGCTCGCCCGTGCGCCACGCGCCCGAGGATCATCTTGTCCCAGACCATGCGCGCGTCGAGCTCGCCCACCACCTTGCCGCTCGACGGATCGATCAGGTCGTACGAGGTCCGGCGCTCCACCGCCTCCATGAACTGCGGCCGTCACCGCCACCGAGATGTTGAAGTTCGTCACCTGCGTGAGGTCTTCCTTGCAGGTGATGAACTCGAGGATGTCCGGGTGATCCACGCGCAGGATGCCCATGTTCGCGCCGCGGCGCGTGCCGCCCTGCTTCACCGCGTCGGTGCTCGCGTCATACAGCTTCATGAATGACACCGGGCCCGACGCCACGCCGGTGGTGCTGCGCACCATCGAGCCCTTGGGCCGCAGGCGCGAGAACGAGAAGCCCGTGCCGCCGCCCGACTGGTGGATGAGCGCCATGCTGCGCCAGCGTGTCGTAGATGCCGTCCTTGCGGTTGGACAGGGCGTCCTCCACCGGCAGCACGAAGCACGCCGAGAGCTGGCCCAACGGCCGCCCCGCGTTCATCAGCGTCGGCGAGTTGGGCTCGAACCGCCGCTGCGTCATCAGCGCGTAGAACTCCTCGCGCCTGCGCCTGCACCTGCTCGTCGGTCGCGCCGTATCGCCGATCCGCCTCCGCCACCACGGTCGCCACGCGCCAGAACAGGTCCTCCGGCTGCTCGACCGGCTGACCCTTTTCGTTCTTGATGAGATAGCGCTTGGCCAGCACCGTCCGGGCATTCGCGGAAAGCGAAGCCAGGCCGGCCGGGGGATGCTTGGGCACGGACATTTCGGAAGACTCCCTTATTACAGATGCTAAGTCAACGAGCAACGGGCCCCCGGCGGGGCCGGCAGAAACCCCGGTGATTCTGGGGTGGGCGCGCAACGTACCCGGGATCGTGAAACCACGCCAGTCCCATCTCTAACATATTGCCGACGATGGCTTACGATATCAACATCACGAACGTTGCGGCCCCAGTGGCTCGAACGTTGATAAGAAATCGTGACACAATGATAACAATAGGCTGGCCCGAAAAACGGCCAACCTTCCGCTATCAACAAGCGACTAATCCACGCTAGCACAATGGCTTATGATAAATCGGCCCATTCGCCCCATCGGCACCGAGCAAGCCCGACCCGGGACGGAGCCGATATCACAAAAATGATTCACCGCTTTGCTCGCTCCCACGCGCCCGCCACACCCCCCGCGCGCCTCGTGAAACCCACCCGGCCTCACAACGACGGGTAAAACCCCCGCCGATGCTCCTCCTGAAGCGCGAGATAGCTCTCAACCGTCCCCCGGATCCGGGTGCGCTCGGCCTCCGTCGTTGTCCGCACGATCGCCCCGGTACCCCCAGCACGAGCGAGTTGGGGGAATCTGCATGCCTTCGGGACACACCGCGCCTGCCCCCACGATCGACCCGGTACCTACCCGCACCCCGTTGAGCAGCACGGCGCCCATTCCGATCAGGCAGTCATCGGCGACGACGGCCCCATGCACGATCGCGCGGTGACCGATGCCCACACGAGCACCGATAGACACGGCAGGTCGTGTCCACGTGGATCACCGTGCCGTCCTGCACGTTGCTGTCGGCACCGATACTCACCGCGGCCGTATCACCCCGAATGGCGGCGAACGGCCACACCGAGACGCGGGGGCCGATCGTCACGTCGCCGCACACGAAGGCGCGCGGATGGATGAACGCGGTGGAATCTATGCGCGGCGCGATTGGCACGGTCAGAAGGAAAGGCCGAGGGAGACGTAGCCGACCACCTGCGGCGCGCCGACCAGCGTGCGCCCCCGCGTCGGGAACGCAACTCCGGCCCTGACGAGATAGGGCGTGTCCCAATTGAGCACGGCCGCGGTGACGTTCAGCTCGGCTCCGGCGCTCGACAACGTGTAGCGCTGTGCGAGCCCCGGATCACGGCAGACGGCGCCCTGGGGGAGCACGGACGCACACCAGGCGCTGCCCTGATCGTAGAACACCGACAGCGACGTGCGATCGAGGAAGAACGGGAGCAGACCGTAGCCTCGGTCGATGAGCGCCAGCGGCACACGATACTCGGCCGACGCCGCGTATGCACGGTTGCCGACGAGCGAACCGGCCTGGAAGCCCCGCACTGGAAACGTGAGCCGCCCCTCGCCCAACACCACGCCCGGCGCCAGCACGATCGTCGATCCGCTCACGCCCCCCAGGGAGAGATAGTCGGTGGCCTTGTTGTCGAAGAACCCCGCGGCACCGTAGAGGGCCAGCGTCTGATGCGCGAACCCCGAAAAGTCGAAGGACTTGTACGCCGTCGCGTTCGCCACCACGCTCAGCGTCTGGCGCGCAGCGTTGCCACTCTGGAACCGTTCGCGCGCCGTGAACGCCGTGGTCACGCCGTCCTCCGGCGACACGGCGGTGATTGGCGACTGCGCGTTGCTCCATGCGCCGCTGGCGATGAGCGTGGGGTAGTAGCTCGTCGCGCGGTAGGACGAATCGATGCGGGCGAGGAGCGGGGCAGGGCTGGCGGCGTAGCTTTGGGTCTCCAGCGAAGCAAAGAGCGACAGCACGCCATACGTGCGGTAGCGCGGGCGCACCCAGGTCGGACCGGCGGTGAGATAGCGCGTCCGTTGGCGCAGCGTGCCGATAGCATTGCGCTGGTCGTCGCGGATGACGCCCGACATCTGCCAGTCCTGCGACGCGCTCACGGAGAGCAGCGGCATGCCCAGCCCGGCGTAGGTGTAGTCCGCGTACCCGGTGAGTCCGCTGTTGTCGGTGGGAACGAACAGCTGGGCGTCGTAGCTGTGGCGCCCCACGAGGTCACTGCCGCTGGTGTAAGCGCCCAGTCGGATCCCGCCGTCGATGGACGCTTCCTCCACCGGCATCCAGTAGCGGGGCCAGAGGCTCTGCCAGGGCGAGTACGGAGTCGCCGGCGTCGTCACGCTGTCCGCAGGCGGCGTGGGTTGCGGCTCGACGTCGGTTGCCAGCGGCGGCGCCGGAGCTGGCACCAGGCGGTCCACCGGCGCGATGCCCACATGGTAGCCATCACCAAGCACGACCGAGCCCGTGAGCCACCGTCCGTCGGGGGAGATGCCGGGATAGAAGATGCCGGTGGCCGCGGACGTGACCACTTCGAGCCCGCCCGTGGCGCCGGGCGCGAAGGGGGCCGAGTACACGTTGGCAATGCCGGTGCGGTCGGAGGTGAAGTAGATCCGCGTGCCGTCGGGCGACCAGCTGGGTGCGGCCTGGACGGCATGAGCCGGCGCGATCCGCTGCACGATGCGACCCGTGGTGTCGATGACCACGATCTCCGACGTGCCCCCGCGCAGCCAGAGCGCGGCGGCGATGTGCGTGCCGTCGGGCGACCAGCGCGGCTCGGTCCACTGCTCGTCAGGACTCCCCCCGGTGAGCGGCCGTAGCTCGGTGCCGTCCCAGGCGAGCGTCACCAGACGGGTACCGCCCGGCAGCGTCTGCACGGCGACGATGCGCCCGTCGGCCCGGCGGTCGGGCACGCTGAGCCGCTCGCCGTGGGTGAGTCGCAGCGTCTCGCGCCCGCGGCGCTCGAACAGGTCGGAACGGATGGTATACGGGTCCACGTATTCGAGCTGCGTGTACAGTTGCTCGTTGCCCGGTGCGAACAGGGTCGGCGAGTCGCTGTTGCGCCGGTCGATGCGGTCCACCGTGCCGTCGAGCGTCGCGCTGTATGCTCCCCAGCTGTCGCGCCCGGTGGTGCCCGAATACACGATGGCCGTGTCGTCGGCCCACCGCGGAAAGCTGGCAAAGCCGCCGGCCGCGGTGATGTAGCGCCAGCCGGGCGTCGGCAGCGACGGATCGGGCGCCGCCCTGGTCATCGAATCGCTCCACTGACGCCAGGCGTCGCTGAACGAGATACCGAACGCCTGCTTGGCCGGCCGATCGATCCAGAGCGGAACGAGCTGCGAGGCCTCCGTCCACGAACGATCGAATGTGGTCGCCGCGCGTGCGCGCCAGATAGTCCACGAACAGCGACCCGAACACGTACGGCGAATTCCCGTACGGAAAGCGGACGTCCCCGAAGCTGATGCGATCAATCGACGGAAACCGCCGCTCGCTGGCGTACGCCCGGGCGATCATCCGGTGGTCGGATCCGAGCACCCGGCCGGCACCGGTGAGCTTCGACTCGTAGTAGACGGCCAGCCCTTCACGGAGCCACCCCGGGATGTACTCCTCCGGAAACAGGTACGGCGCACGTCCGAACACGCGTTGGGCCAGCGCCCAGATGCCGCGCGTCCGGTCGAGCTGGAAGATGTGTACGAGCTCGTGCGTCACCACCATCGCGTCGGGGTCGTCGGTGAACCGCAGCGCGGTCTCGTTCACCGGCGGGTTGGCGTAGATGACGATGTGGTTGGTCGGAAAAGGACTGGCGTAGCCGTTTGTGGCGTCGATGTTGTCGGCCACGATCAGATCGATCATGCCGCGCGGCGGGTGCAGCTCGGCCGACAGTTGCGCGTACGCCGTCTCGGCGGAGGCGGCGGCACGACGGGCCAGCAACTCGAGCGGCGGCGTGAAGTGCACGCGAAAATGCGCCGTGGTGATGGTCTGCCAGTCGGCGTTCGGCACGAGCTGGGCCCGAGCCGCCGCCGGCCATGCGGTGACGAGCGCCAGCACCACCAACACGCGACGCATCACCGCGACGCTCCGAGGCCGCGGAAATAATCGGCCAGTCCCGCTGCCACGCCGCGCGCATACGCGTCCTGGAATGCCGGGGTACGGAGCGCAGCCTCCTGTTGGGGAACGATGATGAATGCGCCCTCGCAGAGTATCGACGGCACCCATGTCTGCCGCACCACCGCCAGGCTGCGGAACACGATGCCCTGGTCGGGGAGCCCCAGGTGGCGCACCACGCCTGCCTGCACGGCACGGGCCAACGGTTCGGCCTGCCCGTAATAGTAGTACGTCGCGCTCCCCTCGAGGGCCGTGAACGGATTCACCCCGTCAGGAAACGCGTTGAGGTGGATGGATACGAACGCGTCGGCATCGGCGCGGCGGGCGATCACCGGCCGATCGTCGAGCGCGACGGCCGCCGGTGTGTCACGCGTCATCACCACCGCGGCGCCTTCGGTCTCGAGCAGCGTTTTGAGCCGCCGGGCGACGGCGAGCGTCGCCTCGGATTCCTCGAGGCCGCTGGGCCCCATGGCACCGCCGGGTGGATGGCCCGCGTCGACGGCGATCACCTGGCCGCGCAACGGATGCGCGGTGTCGACGGCCGGCGGGCGGCGCACCCGCAGTACGAGCCGCCCATCGCGCCAGAGCACGAGATATCCGAACGGCTGCCGGCTCAGGTGCAGCGTATACCGAACGCGGTCGCCGCTCACCTGCGCCCAGTCTATGCGGCGGATCAGCGAATCGTTGGTGGGATAGCGGATGATGTCGGTGTTGCCGCGCGTACCGTACAACGTGAAGTCGATGGCGTGGTCGCGTTCCTCCACGAAGTACGCGGGGCGCTGCCCAACGGGAAGCACGAAGTCGGCCCACCCGAGCGCCGCCACTACGTCGGCGTCCTGCGCCGCCCGGTGCGGCGCGGCCTCGGCGTCAACCGGAGTGGTGAGAGAATCGGGAACCCACACGGCGAGCGCACTGTCGAGCCTGACGCGCGTGTAGCCGCCGACGCGGCCGTCCCGCCATACCACGGTGCCCGGCAGGAAGAACCAGTGGTACGTGTCGCCCGGCGTGGGGCGCGCGACGATCGTCTGGTCGGTGTCCGGAAGCCTCGACGTCGGATCGTCCAGGCGCACCCATTCGGCCGTGAAATCGAAAGTCGGCGGGTGAAGGGCGGCCCGGTCGCCGCCTCGGATTGCGCACCCGCACGCGATGCATCGCGCGTACCGTGTCGGCGCCGAGAACCGCCATGAGATCGTACTCCGGCGCGGCCGCCGGCGGGTTGGCCACGAACCCCATGAACGCGCCGTTGGGATACACGCGCACGGGCTGGCCGTTCACCGTGAGCGTCGCGTTTCCGTTGCCCACGGACCCCAGCACGTACGTCGAGTCGCGCGACGTGATGAGCGCGTCGGCCGCCGGGTACACCATGCGGACGCTGAGCGATCCGGCCACGAACGGGATGGGCGGAAGCGGCGGCACCGGTTGCCCGCCGGCCGCCGCGCCAGGGCCGGCTTCGGCGGCCGCGCGGGCCGCGCGAGCGCGGCACGCCCCGAGTCGGCGCCCCCGGGGGCCGGCGGCGGAACGGGAACGATGGCGGGCGCGCATGCCGCGACCAGGACGGCAGCGGCCAGCGCCGGGCGTGGGGCGAATCGCGGCATCGCTGGAACCTATGGCCGGCGGACGAGGGAGGGAAGCGACGGCGGAGCGGCATTGCGCGCCGTCGGTGGTTCATTGACCCCCTATTCCACGCGTCCTATATTCGCGCGTCATGGCGCTTTCCCCTATGGAGCCGACGACGTGACGGCCTGTTCGTTCCGTGGTCGAGAAGAACGACGCGGCAGCTCGCTTTTGGATTCCATTGTGGAAAGCCCATGAAGCCCTCCGACGCCCGCGTGGCGCCGGCCTACGTTCCCGATCGTCGGGCACGCCGCGACCACATCCCACCGCCCGTTCCGCCTCGTCCGCCCCCGCCCTAGCGCCCGAACCCACCGCCGTCCCCGACACCCGCGTGTCCAAGTCACCTGCTGGTTCGAAAGCCACCTGCTCCCGTTGCGGCAAGACGGTCGATGCCGCGCTGCCGTTCTGCCCGCACTGCGGCAACCGCATGTCGGGCGCGCGGGTGGAGGGCGCGTGCCCGGGGTGCGGCGCGCCGTTCCAGCAGGGCACGGACTGTTCTGCGCCCGGTGCGGCACCCGGGTGGGCGAGCGCGTGTCGGTGGTGGACGCGGCGCCGCCGCTCGCCGGGGGCACCCGGGCGCCGGCGGGGCGCGCCGCGAGGCCGGGCCGCGGCTCGCCCTGCTCAACGACGCGGGAGACGTGGCCAAGACGTTCAATCTCGATCGCGGCGACGCCGTGGTGGGGCGCGGGGAGGCCGACATCAAGTTCGCCGACGATGTGTACATGTCGCCGCTCCACGCCCGGTTCGACCTGCGCGAAGGAGTGCTCTGGGTGCGCGACCTCGGTTCGCGCAACGCCAGTTGGGCGTTCGTCGACTCGGCCACCAAGCTCATCGACGGCGACCGCGTGCTGGTCGGATCGCAGGTGCTGCGCTTCCGCCGGCTCGGCTACCCCGGCCCGCACCCGCCGGAGGCCGACTCCACGCGCCGCATGGGCTCGCTGGTGCCGTCGGTGGACGTCGCCGTGCTGGAGCAGCTCCGCGCCGACGGCAGCGTGCGCGACACCTTTCACCTCTCGCCGGGCCGGAGCATTCTCATCGGCCGCGAAACGGGGGACTGGACCTTTCCGTACGATCAGACCATGAGCGGGCGCCATGCCGAGGTCCGGTCGGAAGACGCCGACTTCTTCGTGCACGACGCGGGCAGCCGCAACGGCGTGGCGCTCGCCGTGCGCGGCGAGCAGGCGCTCAAGAAGGGGCAACGGCTGCTGCTGGGCGATCAGGTGCTGCGCGTGGAGAGCGTGTGAGCCAACTGAAAATCTGCCCGCAGTGCGGCACCGAGTACGAGCTCGACCAGCGGTTCTGTCCCAAGGACGGCACCACGCTGCGCGTGCAGGGCGGCGAGCACGACCTCGTGGGCTCGATCATCGCCGACCGCTACCACGTGCTGCGCAAGCTGGGCGAGGGCGGCATGGGCCAGGTGTACCTGGCCGAGCACGTGAAGATGGGGCGCAAGAGCGCCGTCAAGGTGATGAATCCGGGCATGGTGCACGACGCCGACGCGATCAGCCGGTTCAACCGCGAGGCGTCCAACGCCAGCCGCATCAACCATCCCAACGTGGCGGCGGTATACGACTTCGGTGAATCCGGCGAGGGGCTGATCTACCTCGCCATGGAGTTCGTGGAGGGCCCGCCGCTCACCAGTCTCATCGAACAGCTCGGCGCCCTTCCCCCGGCCCGCGCCGCCGACATCGCGCGCCAGGCCGCCGACGCGCTGTCGGTGGCCCACGACATGGGCATCGTGCACCGCGACCTCAAGCCCGACAACATCATGGTCGCGAAGAACCGCGACGGGTCGGACCTGGTGAAGGTCGTGGACTTCGGCATCGCCAAAGCGGCCGACAACGAGAAGCAGAAGGTCACCAAGACCGGCCTCGTGGTGGGCACCCCCGAGTACATGAGCCCCGAGCAGCTGGCGGGCGACAAGCTCGACGGGCGGAGCGACATCTATTCGCTGGGGCTCGTGGCGTTCAACATGCTCACCGGCAAGCTCCCCTTCCCGAGCGAGTCGGCGCAGGAGGCGATGATCATGCGCCTCACGGACTCGCCCAAGCCGCTGGCCGAGATGAAGCCCGACGTGGCCTGGACCCCCGAGGTCCAGGCCGTGATGGACAAGGTGCTGGAGCGCGACGCCAACCTGCGCTACCAGACCGCGGCGCAGTTCGGGCGCGAGCTGCAGCACGCCATCGAAGCCATGCCGGTGAGCGTGGCCGCCGCGGCGGGCACGCAGGTGATGGGCGCGGCGGCGGCGCCGGCAGCCGCCGCGCGGACGGCCGCGGTACCGGCCACGCGGGTGGCGGGCGCGGCGGACGTGGCGGCGGCCAAGCCCGCGCCCGCCGCGACGCCGGCCGGCAAGAGCAAGACGCCGCTGATCGCGGCGATCGCGACGGTCGTGGTCCTAGGCAGCGGGACGGCGGTGCTGATGCAGATGAAGAAGGCGCCGGCGGCGGCGAACGCACCGGCGTCTGTGACCGGCGGCGCTGCGGACTCGACGGCCGGACGCAAGGGTGGGGGCGTGCAGCCGCCGACGAACACGCAGCGGGCGAACGGCGCGCCGGGGGGTGCGACGGACCAGTTGAACAAGCGGCAGGCGACCATTCCGGCGGCGATTCCGGGCGCGAAGAGCCCGGCTCCGGCGCCTGCCGGCGCGGCAGTGAACGTGGACGCGGAGTTGAAGCGGCTCGACGACTCGATTTCGGCGCCCGACGTGGACAAGCCGACGGCGGCGGCCATTCTGAGGTCGATGGACGCCCTCTCGGACAAACTCGCCACGCCGTTGCAGGACGTCACGGGCGCCATCATCCGGTCGTCGGCCCAGGAGGTGCTGGGCAATCATGAAACGGCTTGCCAGATTATCCGTCAGGTGAAGGACAAGGCGTTGAACACGTCCAAGGCCAGCATCGTGACCGCGATGGTGGCGGCCTGCCAATAGCGTTCCGCTCGCCCACTCAATCCTCCATGCCATCCACCGGCGGCGCCGCCCGCGGATCCGTGATCGTCCACGTCTTCGGCAAGACGGACGTGGGCCGTACACGCGAGCATAACGAGGACGCGTTCGTCGTCGCCGACCTCACGGCCGACGACGCCTCGCTCCAGCCCTCGGTGCGCACGCACGCGGCCGGTGCGCGCGGCTCGCTGTTCATGGTGGCCGACGGCATGGGCGGCGCCGCCGCCGGCGAGATCGCCAGCGAGATGGCCACGGCCATCGTGCCCGCGAACTGCGCCGCGAATGGCTCGGCCACCCCGAGCCGTCCCCCAC
Source organism: uncultured Gemmatimonadaceae bacterium (assembly GCA_963729495.1). GTDB lineage: Bacteria > Gemmatimonadota > Gemmatimonadetes > Gemmatimonadales > Gemmatimonadaceae > JAGWRI01. Next base: position 622 of record CAVSOM010000043.1, on the reverse strand, counting down.
CATGTTCGCCCGCGCCCTCAAGCACGCCGCCACGGCGGCCAACGCCGAGATCAACGCCTACGCCGCCAACCACCCCGAATACCGCGGCATGGGCACCACGGCCACGATCGCCGGCCTGCTCGGCGACACGCTCTACCTGGCCAGGTGGGCGACAGCCGCGCCTACCTCGTCCGCCACGGCGTGGCCCGGCAGATCACCAAGGACCAGTCGCTGATCCAGAAGCTGGTCGAGGCGGGCGAGCTCACCCCCGAAGAGGCGGAGCAGAGCGAGCGCCGCAACATCATCCTGCAGGCGCTGGGCCCCGAGGCGAACATCAACTTCGACCTCACCTTCCAGCAGGTGCGGAAGGGCGACACGCTGGTGCTCTGCTCGGACGGCCTCTCGGGCCAGGTCAGGACGGAGCAGATCGCCGAGTGCGTGAACGCGCTGCCGGACCTGGTGCTCCTCTGCAAGCAGCTGATCGACCTCGCGAACACGGCGGGCGGCCCCGCACATCACCGTGGTGGCGGCGCGGTTCGAGGGCGACGGGCCTCACGCCCGCCGACGAGGACGCCCACGTGGGCCACCGCGTGTACGCGCTGGTGGAGCCCGGCAACACGCCGCCCATGGGCGTGGACCGCCT
>CAVSOM010000042.1:0-71361 GCA_963729495.1 uncultured Gemmatimonadaceae bacterium | reverse complement strand
ACACCGAGTCGCGCACGCGGCCGCCCTGCACCACCATGTGACGCCGCAGGACTCCCTCCTCCCGGGCACCGATGCCCAGGAGCGCCCGGCGGGAGCGCTCGTTGAGCGCGTCCGTCTTGAACTCCACGCGAATGCAACCCAACGCGTCGAAGGCGTGGCGCATCATCAGATACTTCGCCTCGGTGTTCACCGCCGTGCGCTGCCAGGGGCGAGCCACCCACGTCCAGCCGATCTCCACGCGGCGGTTCGCGTGATCGATGCTACCGAATCCGGTGCTCCCCACCACGCGGTTCTCCGACTGGAGCACGTTCACGAACAGCAGCGCCGAACCCTCGGCCTGCCGCTCGAGCCCGCCCGCGATGTGGTCGCGCATCTCGGCGCGCGTCGAGACGCGGGCCGCGGTCAGCCGCCAGAGATCCGGATCGAGCCCCACCTCGCACAGCGCGTCGAGGTGGTCCATGGTCATCGGCTCGAGACGCACGTGGGCGCCGTGCAGCGTAAGGGGGGAGAGGTGCATGGGGGAGGGAGTACGAGAGTATGAGGGTATGAGAGAATAATACGTGAATTCGTCCACCGCGTACGCCCGTGCGCTCGTACTCTCGTACCCTCGTACCCTCCTACTCGTCCGTCGCCGCCCCCGTCTTCACCACCGTCCCGATCGGCAGCTTCCGGATCCGCACCCCCGAGGCGTCGTAGATCGCGTTGAGCAGCGCCGGCGCGAACGCCGGAACGCCCGGCTCCCCGACGCCCGTGGGCGCCTCGTGGTTCTCCACGAGATGCACCTCGACCACCGGCATCTCGTTCATCCGGATCACCCGGTAGTCCGTGAAATTGCTCTGCTGCACGGCGCCGTTCTTGACCGTGATCGCATCGTACAGCGCGGCGCTCTGCGCCCACCCGATGGCGCTCTCCACCTGGGCCACCACCGTGTCCGGATTGATCAACTGCCCGCAGTCGAAGGCGCACACCACCCGGTTCACCTTCACCTTTCCGTCCGCCGCCACCTCCGCCTCCACCACCTGCGCCACCAGCGTGCCGTCGTAGTCGTAGTACGCGAACCCCCGGCCACGCCCGGCCGGCAGCTTGCTCCCCCACCCCGCCTGGTCGGCGGCCAACTGGATCACGTGCTGCGCGCGCGCATTGCCCTGGAGCATGGCCAGCCGGTACTGCACCGGGTCCTTGCCCGCCGCGCGCACGCACTCGTCCATGAACGCTTCGTTGCAGTACCCGTCTTGCGAATTGGCCACCGACCGCCAGAACCAGATCGGCACCGGGCTCTCCGCGAGCACCATGTCGAGTCTGTAATTCGGAATGTCGTATTGCGGCGGCTGCGCCGCGTCGAAGTGGCGGCCGCCGAAGCCACCCCCGCCCCCGCCCCCACCACCACCGCCGCCACCCCGCGACGGGAAGGCGGACGCCTCGAGCGACGGCCCGACCACGCGGTCCTCCCAACTCACGATGTTCCCCGCCGCGTCGAGCACCGCGCGCAGGCGCTGGATGCCGTCCACGCGATAGAACCCGTGCTGGATGTCCTCCTCGCGCGACCAGGTGACCTTCACCGGCCGGCCCGCCGCCTTGGACAGCTGCACGGCCTCGATCGCGTAGTCCGTCTGCGACCGGCGCCCGAATCCGCCCCCCAGGAACTGCATGTGCACGTTCACGGTGTCGGGCGACACGTTGAGATACCGCGCCACCCCCGTCCGAATGCTGTCCGGTGACTGCGACCCCGCCCACACGTCCACGCCGTCGGCCCGCACGTCGGCCGTGCAATTCATCGGCTCCATCGGCGCATGCACGAGCAGCGGATACTCGTAGATCGCCTCCACCGTCCGCTCGCCCGGGCCCGCCGCGCGCACGGCGCCCTTGCTCGCCGTCACGCCGGCGTTCGCGTCGTCGTGCACGCGCGCATGGTAGTCGGCGCTGGCGCCGGCGGTGGAGTACTGCGCGTTCGGCCCCGGATCCCAGTCGATCACGAGCGCGTCGCGGCCCTTCATCGCCGCCCACGTGTCGTCAGCCAGCACGGCCACGCGCGCCGGCAGCAGCCGCTCCTCGGCGTCGAGCTTCACCACCTGGCGCACCCCGGTCACCGCGCGCGCCTTGCCGTCGTCCACGCTCCGGAGCGTGCCCCCGAACGTCGGGCAGCGGGCCACGCTGGCGTACAGCATGTTCGGCACGCGGACGTCGAGACCGAACGGCGCCGTGCCGTCGACCTTGGCCGGGATGTCGAGCCGAGGCGTGGACTTGCCGATCAGCCGGAAGGTGGCCGGATCCTTGAGCGGCACGTCGCCGGCGGGCACGGGCTGCTGCGCGGCGAGCGGCGCCAACTCGCCGTACGACGCCGTGCGCCCGGACGGGCCGTGCGTCACCACGCTCGCCATGGTCGAACACTCCGACGCCGGCACGCCCCACCGGGCGGCCGCCGCGGCCACGAGCATGGCCCTCGCCGTGGCGCCCGCCTTGCGCAGCGGCGCGTACGACGTGCGCGTGCTCGTGCTGCCGCCGGTGCTCGTGCTGTACTTCCCGTTGGTGGGCGCGCGCGCGACGCGCACCCTGCTCCAGTCGGCGTCCAGCTCCTCGGCCACGATCATCGGCATCGCGGTCCACACCCCCTGCCCCATCTCCGACTTGGCGGACAGGATGGTGATCGTGCCGTCGGGGTCCACGGTGAGCCAGAGATTCGGCGTCCACCCGTCGGGGCCCGGTTCTCCCCGCTGGCCCGGCGCCACCTTGGCGGTGAGCGCCTCCAGCGTGCTGAAGCCCAGCACGAGCGCGGCCCCGCTGGCCGCCGACGCGGCCACGAACTGGCGGCGGCTGATCGTCTGCTTGCTCATTTGGCCTCCCCGGCGGCGCGATGAATCGCCTTGCGGATGCGCAGATACGTGGCGCAGCGGCAGAGGTTGTCGCTCATGCCGTTGTCGATGTCGGTGTCGGTGGGATGCGGCGTCGCGGCGAGCAGCGCGGCGGCGGCCATCAACTGGCCCGACTGGCAATACCCGCACTGCGGCACCTGCTCCTCGATCCACGCCTGCTGCAGCCGCCGCCCCACGGGCGACGCGGCCAGCGCCTCGATGGTCGTGATCCCGTGCCCCGCGGCGTCGGCCACGCTCCACTGGCACGATCGGGCGACGTCGCCGTCGATGTGCACGGCGCAGGCCGAGCACGCCCCCACGCCGCACCCGAACTTGGTGCCGGTCATTTGCAGGTGGTCGCGCAGCACCCAGAGCAGCGGGGCGTCGGCATCCGCCGAGACCGTGTGCTGGGCGCCGTTCACCGTGAGAACGAAGGAAGGCATGGCGGGCACTCCAGGGGCGCCGCCGTCCGGCGGCGCCAACAGGGACCGAGCATCGGCGCCGCTCGCGGCGGGCGCCGGAACCGTTACTCGCTAATTACTGTGGCGGTGTGCGCGCGATAGTCAAGCAGGGCGACCGCGAACAGCGCCGCGACGATCGCCGCCGACCCCATGCACCACCGGCAGATGGCGTGAATGCGATACAGCTCCACGTAGATCAGCCAGGCGGTGAACAGCACCCCCCAGCCGGTCAGTCCCAGCAGCAGCAGCGAGAGCCGGGGATCGTCGGAGAACCGCTCGTGGACGCCCAGAAAGGCCACCGCGAACAGGGCCACGTAGTACAACACCCCCCAGACCGCCACGTGGACCCCCAGGAACACCGCCCACCGGCTGCTCTGGACCGACTCGCACCCCCCCGTACCGCAGGCGAGCGTGCCGATGATCCCGAAGTGGTGCAGGGTCAGGTACGTGGCCATCAGCACTCCGCACAGCGCGAGCACGGCCAGCACCATCCGTTTGGTCATTTCTTTGAGGCGGCCTGCGCCGCAGCCTTCTGCGCCGCCAACGCCTGGTTTACTTCGGTCCTGAACTGGTCGTAGGTGAGGTAGTTGGCCACGACCTTGTTGCCGAACACGAACGTGGGGGTGGCGTCGACGTGGCGGCGCTCCGCCTCCGATTCGTTGGCCTGCAGCTGCGCCTGGTACTTCTTGGAGTCCACGCAGGCCGTGAACTGGTCCATGGCCAGGCCGATTCCCTTGGCGATGCCCGCCAGCACCTTGTCGGGGTTGTCGGTGGCCTCGGTGTTCCAGCTGTCCTGATAGCGGTAGATGGCGTCGTGCATCTGCCAGAACTTGCCCTGGTCGCCGGCGCACCAGGCGGCGCGGTGGGCGTTCCACGTGTTCCGGTGCTGCGAGAGCGGAAAGTCCATGTACCGGATGCGCACCACCCCCGAGTCGATCAGGTGGGTCCGGATGTCGGGCTCGGTAAGCGTGGCGAACTGGCCGCAGACCGGGCACTCGAAGTCGGCGAACTCGATGACTTCGAGCGGGGCGCTGTCGCTGCCCTCCACGTGCCCCATGGCGGTGAGTTTGGGCAGGGTGCTGTCCCATTGCGAGACGCCGCCTTTGGGTTTGGCCGACAGGTAGGACAGGGCGCCGATGCCGGCGACGGCGATCACGCCGATCAGGATGTAGAACCCGCGCGTGGCGGCCGAGTCCTTGCTCGCCTTCACCGGGTTCGGCTTCTTGCCGCCGTTCGCTCGCTGCTTGGCCATGTGGTCTGGTCGTCCTGGGTGTGGCGGATGCCTGTCGGGCGCCGCTCGCGCGGCGCGTCCGGTCAAACCTAGAGCGGCCCGCGCGCCGCACGCAAGCAACCGCCGGCGCCGCCGGCCCGCGGCCGCCACGGCAATCGAACGGTGCCGCCGCGGGCCGCGTAGAGAGGGGTGAAAGGCCCGATCTGCATACCCCCGCACCCGTCGTTAGATTATGGGTGCTCGACTCACTACTCCATACAATTCACCAGGTTACATGGCTAAGAGCAAAAATCGACGGAGCGGCTTCTCGGCGCCCTCGGCGCCGAATGCGTTCGAGGAAGCGCGCGACGAGTTGTTCCAGCACATCATCCGCTGCGGCGTGATTGGTTCCGCCCCGGAGCATCAGCAGGAGTGGTTCGCGGAGACGATGAAGTACATGGCCGACCGCTACCCGGAATTGGCGGACGCCGACGTCGACGAGCTGAAGACGCTCGGTGCACGCTTCGCCCAGCCGCCCAAGGCCAAGCCGGCCGCCGAAGAAGCCGGCGTCGTCACCGCGGCCTAGCAGCACCGCTCGACCGAGGCGTGGGAGCTGACGGCGGATGTCGCGCCGTCGGCCCTCCGCTCATCGCCAGGCGGGACGGGCGCGCCGGATGGCGACGCCCAGTCGCACGCCGCCGCCAAGTCCCAGCTGGTACGCCACGCGTACGCCGTGGGTGGCCGGCCCCTCGAGTTCGGCCGCGCCGACCAGATACGGGCGTACACGGTCCCCTGCGTCGCCCCGAAGGCTCAGCCCGCCGGCCAGCGAGAATCCCCAGCGTTCCTGCCCGAATGGGTCGAGGAGCAGACGGAGGAGGGCATCGACCCGCGCCGTGCCCACCATCGCCGAGCCGCGCTGGCGGGCCCCGATGCCGCCGTCGAGTTCCACGCGCTGGTAGTAGCCGGCGCCCAGGTTCACGCCGCCCCCGAGTTGCAGCGCGTACGGCGAGGGCCCGAGCACGTCGGCGCGCACTTCGGGCTGCGGCGGAACGTCCTGCGCCGCGAGCGGGCCGGCCAGTCCCATGGCGAGCGCGCCCACGCACCACACGATCGCCGCCGCCGAACGGCGCGCCGTCATCGCGCGCGCGCGCGCCAGAGCGCCCACGTGTAGTCCCACACGGCCCACATCGACGCGGCGAATACCGCGGCGAGCAGCGCGTCCACCCACGCCGGCCGCACCAGCACCGCCGCGAACGTGGCGAGCTGCAGCACGGTCACCACCTTGCCCACCGGCCGCGCCCGGAACTCCACGGGCCGAAGCCAGGGAATGATCCGCGCCACGAGGAACCCCACCGCGGTCATCAGATCGCGGAGGATGATCACGAAGTAGCCGATCGTCCCGATGTGGCCGGTGAACAGGAAGGTCGAGACGGCGGTGAGCACGAACACGCGGTCGGCGATCGGGTCGAGCAGCGCGCCCCACCGGCTGGTGAGCCGCGCGCGCCGGGCGATGTACCCGTCCAGGAAATCGGTGGCGGCGGCGAGGCCGATCAGCGTGAGGCGCGTTTCCGTCGCCTCGCTGCCCACGAAGGCGCCCGCCATGAGGAGCCGGGAGAAGGAGATCCAGTTCGGTACCTGCCGCAGGCCCCGCCGCGCGTGCATGGCCCTAACCTAAGGAGCGCCGTCCGCGCTTGCCACCGCCTCGGACGCGGCCTAGCTTGGCACCTCCGCCCAGTTTCCCGAGGTCCGGATGCCGGATGTGATCGCGCTGCTCCGCCACGTGGCGATCTTCACAGATCTCGATGACGCCGAGCTCGCGGCCGTCGCCGAGTTGTGCAGGGAGGAGAAGTTCGTCTCGGGGGAGTACATCTTCCACGAAGGCGAAGCCGGCAACCGGCTGTACCTGATCACCGAGGGCGAGGTCCGGATCAGCCGCGACGTGCCGGGGAGCGGCGAGGAGGCGCTGGCGGTGCTCAAGCCCGGCGCCCTGTTCGGGGAGATGGCCGTGTTCGACCGCAGCGAGCGCTCCACGCACGCCATCTCCAACGGCGGCACCACCGCGCTCACGATCACCCGCCCGGACTTCGAGATGCTGCTCGACTTCAATCGCGAGCTGGCCTACAAGGTGCTGTGGGCCGTGACGCGGCTGCTCTCGAAGCGCCTGCGCCAGACCAACGATTCGCTCCGGTCGTTCCTCGCGATGTCGATGTTCTGAGCCGGCCGCCGCCGGTCCGCCGGCCCCTGGCCCGCCGCCCGCCGCCCCACTCCACCAGGAACCCGCCCGCATGTCCATCGTAACCAAGACGGTCGGCCTGCTGATCCTGTCCAATACGTTCATGACGTTCGCGTGGTACGCGCACCTGCGGAATCTGTCCGACCGCAAGTGGTACGTGGCCGCCGTGGTGAGCTGGTCGATCGCGTTCTTCGAATATCTGTTTCAGGTGCCCGCCAACCGCATCGGGTATCAGGTGCTCACGCTCGGCCAGTTGAAGATGATCCAGGAGATCGTCACGCTCTCCGTGTTCGTGCCGTTCGCCGTGTTCTACATGAAGCAGCCGCCGCGCCTCGACTTCCTGTGGGCGGCGCTCTGCATGGTGGGCGCGGCGTATTTCATGTTCCGCGCCGCTTGACGCCCGGCCGTCATCCGGCCCGCGCGGCGCCCCGCACGATCCCCTCCACCCGCCGCGCCGGATCGAAGTACCGGCGGGCCAGCGCCTGGATGCCGCCGGCCGTGACGGCGCGCACCCGGGCCTCGAACTCGTCCAGCTCGGCGAGCCGCCCGTCGAGCCAGGCGCCGATCACGTCGCTCAGCACCGCGCCGCCGCGCTGCAGCCGGATGGCGTGCACGCCCAGGGCGTACGTCTTCGCGTGGGCCAGTTCGTTGGCCGTGACCGGCCCGTCCGCGAACCTGGCGAACTCCGCCAGCAGACCGGCCCGCGCCACCGCTTCGCGGTCGGGGGACATGGCGATGTAGGCCCCGAACGCGCCCGCCAGCCGCCGCTCGGCGGCGAACGCGTGCACCGTGTAGGCCAGCGACTGCCGCTCGCGCAACTCGTCGAAGAAGCGCCCCCCGAGCCCGCTGGCGATCCCCGCCGCCAGCCCCGCCGCGTACCGATCGTCGTCCAGGCGCGACGGCCCGGGAAAGAGCATGAGCAGCGCCGTCTGCGCCTTGTCGCGCGGTTCCACCGCCGTCTCCACCGCGGCCGGCCACGCCGGCGCGGCGACGGCGGCCCGCGGCGAGTATTCGAGTTCGCGAAAGGCCCGGGCGGCCGCGTCGGCCAGCGCGTCGGGCTCGGCGTCGCCCACCACGCCGACCACGGCCGCCGACCGCCCCACGCGATCGGCGTGCCAGGCGCGCACCGCGCCGGCCGTGATCGCGCGCAGCGACGCCTCGCTGCCCCCGGTGGGCAGCCCGTAGGCATGCGCCGGGTACGCCGCGCCCAGCGCCAGCTGCATCGGGTACCGGTACATGTCGTCGCGCATCGCGACGGCCTCGGACAGAGCCGTTGCCCGCTCCGTCTCCAGCGCCCCGTCGGGGAGCGTGGGGCGCTGCGCCACGTCGGCCAGCAACTCCACCGCGTCCGCGTAGTGGCGCGCCGGCACCGAGATCGACCACCCGAAGCTCTCGCCACCCACGGCCGCGTTCACGCTCCCGCCCAGCATCTCGCCCGCCTCGGCGATCGCCTCGGCCGTTCGGGTCGCGGTGCCCTTGAGCGCCGTGCGCGCCATGAGCGCCGTGAGCCCCGCCGTGGCCTCGGTCTCGCCGATCGCGCCCCCGTCCACGAACACGCCCACGTGCGTCATCGGCGACCCCGGCTTGCGGCGCACCAGCACCGGCACCCCGCGCTCCGTGCGGTACACGCGCACCCCCGCCTCCTCGCGTTCGAACGCCGCCCCGCGAAGCGCCGCCGCCGGCCGCGCCGTGGCCGCGGGCGGCGGGACGCGACGCGGCGCCGCCGCCACCCCGTCGAGCATGGCGCGCATCGCCGCCGTATCGGGCGCCACCACCGGCGACGAGTCCGGACGGTACACGAGCACGCCGGCCTGCGACGGGTCGAGATAGGCCCGCGCCACGCGCGTCACGTCGGCCGCGGTGCACGCCATCAGCCGGTCGTAGAACGCGTCGCCCCGGCGCCACCCGCCCAGCGCTTCCCACTCGGCCAGGTGGTTGGCCTGCCCTTCCATGTCTTCGAGCCGCCGGATGAACCGCGCCTCGAAGATGCGCCGGGCCCGCTCCACTTCGGCGTCGAGCACGCCGTGCGCGCGCACGCCCGCCAGCTCGCTCCACGCGGCACGCGCGGCGTCGGCCAGCGCCGCGGGCTGGCCTTCGGCGTGCACCACGAACACGCCGACCTCCGTGGGGGCGTAGTCGTACGCGCTCACCGACGAGGCCAGCTGCCGTTCGCGCACGGCGCGGTAGAGCCGCGATGCCCGTCCCTGGCCGAGGATCGTGGCCAGCAGTTCGAGGGCTGGCGTATCGGCGTGCAGCGGCGGCACCGTGCGCCACCCGAACACCAGCTGGGCCTGGGCCACGTCGCCGCTCAGCTCGCGGTAGCGGAACCCGACAGGCCCGGACTCCGCGGGGCCGGGCTCGCGCGCCGGTTCGCCCGCCGGCGCCGCGCCGTAGCGCGCCTCGATCTCGCGCAGCGCGCCGTCCGGATCCACGTCGCCGACCACGGCGAGCACGGTCGCGCCGGGCCGGTAGAAGTTGCGGTAGAACCCGGTCACGTCGTCGCGGGTGAGCCGCCGCAGGCCCTCCTCGCGCCCGATGCGCCAGCGGCGCATGCGATGGCGGTCGAACAGCATCTCGTACAGCGTCTCGGTGGCCACCGCGCCGGGATTGTCCGCCTTGCGCCTGGCCTCCTGGATGATGACCTCCATCTCGCGCGCCAGCTCGCTGGCGTCTATTAGCGAATTAAAATAGGCGTCGGCCTGGACGTCGAGCGCGTCGGCGAACCCGGCGGCCGGCACGACCGTGTAGTACGCGGTGTGGTCGTAGATCGTACCGGCGTTGAGGTAGCCGCCCACCGCCTTGGTCTGCCTGGCAATCTCGCCCACGCCGCGGCGCGGCGTGCCCTTGAAATACATGTGCTCGAGCACGTGGGCTACGCCCACCAGCGCGTCGGGCTCGTCGAAGTACCCGGCCTTCACGTGGGTCACGATGGCCGCCACCGGCGCCGACGCGTCGCGGCGCACGAGCACGGTGAGGCCGTTGGCCAGCACGTGGCGGCGCACGCTGCCGGGATCGAGGAGTTCGGTCATGACCGGCGAATGATAGCGCGCCGCGCGCGGCCGACGCTCAGCGCAGCGTGTCGGGCGGGGTGGCGCCGGAGACGCAGCGGGTCCAGACGCCGGGCCCCGCGCGCGTGATCCACCGCTCCCCCTCGTCGATCCGCCCCAGCTTCACCAGCGTGCACCCCAGGAACCCCTGGCCGGCCGGATCGTCCGGGTTGGCGGCCACGGCGCGCACATAGAACTTGCGCGCCAACTCGTACTGCCCGGCGACGAACAGATACGCCCCCATCTCGCGCAGGGCCAGGAAGTTTCCCGGGTCGGCGGCGAGGGCGAGCTGGAGTTCCGCGGTGGCCGCGTCGAGGTGGCCCGTCCGGCGCGCGATCCGAGCCAGGTACACGTGCGGCAGCGCGTAGTCCGGATCGATGACCACCGCGCGCCCGAAATCGGCGGCCGCCGAGTCCAGATTGCCCCCCTCGTACGCGGCCATGGCCCGCCGCAGCACGGCGTTGCGACGCGGCCCGCCGAACCAGTAGTAGGCGCCGCCCAGCACCACGAGCAGCGCGATCGCGGCGGCCAACGCCCGCCACCGCCCGCCAAGCGGCGGGAGCGGGGGCGGGGTCGGGGGCGGTGCGAGCGCCGAGTGCCGCATGCCGGTGGGCGTCATGGCCCCGAGCGGCGGGAGCGGCGCCGGCGCCGGCGGGGCCGCCCCGGTGGCCGGGGCGCTCGGCGCGCCATCGACCGCCACGGCGCCGAGCGACGCGTCGAGCGCGGCGAGGGCGCGGCGCGCGGCGTCCAGGTCGCCCGCGTCGGGCCGGTACTCCGTGTCGCGCGCACGGTCGCGCGCGGCGGACAGCGCGGCGAGCGCGTTGGCCTGATCGAAGGTCAGGAGCTGGCCGCGGCGCGCTTCGCGCACGAGCTGCATGCCGGCGGTGCCGCGTTCGCCGACCGCCGCGCGGAGCGCCTGTTCCACGGCCGACCAGGCATCCATCAGGTCGGCCGCCAGCTCATCGGGATGGCGGGACGGGTCGAGACGGCCCACCGCGGCGCGGGCGGCGCCGAGCGCGGCGCGCGCCCCTTGCGCGTCCGCCAGAGTCACCGCACGATGCGCAGCAGGCCGGCGCGCGCGCTCGCCCGCAGGAAACTCTCCGCATCGTGGATCGGGAGTTGGATGCCGGTCTGCGTGAGCACGCGGTGCGCCCGGCCGCGCATGTAGTCCTCGATCGACGAGGGATCCTGCGGTTCGTCGGCGTCGCGCATGTGGGTCACGATCTCTTCCCACGACCCTTCGTAGCTCGTCCCGTCGTCGCCCCACCACCTGGTGCGGTTGCGCGGCCGCGGCCCCGTCGCGCTCGGCGAGGCCGCTCGAGCAGGGTGCCGAACATCTCGAGCTGGTTCTGCGGCCGCGGGTCGTCGGCCTCCTCGCCCCGCTTCCCTCCGCGTCGAGTTCGAGCAGCGCGTCGTCCAGGTCGTCCGTGTCGTCGCCCAGCTCGGCCAGACGGGCGTGCCAGGGCGCCAGCTCGCCGTCGTTCTCGTCCAGCTTGTAGATCGACCGCTTGAGTTCGATCAGCCGCCAGATGCCGAGCTCGTCCCAGTGGTCGTCGGGGCGCGTGCGTTCGAAATGGTAGAGCGCGCCCTCGTATTCGGCGCGATCGTACAGAATGTTCGCCAGATAGATGCGCGCCTCGGCGTGCTCGCCGTCGATCTGGAGCGCCGCGCGCAGCGACTGGATGGCCGACGTGTCGTCGCCCATCCGGTGCTGGGCGTAGCCGATGCAGGCGATCGCCTCGGCCGATTCCGGCGCCTGTTCCTTGGCCTGCTCGAAGAATTCGAGCGCCAGCTCGAACAGTGCCGGCCGCTCCCGGAACGAGGCTTCGCGGAACAACGCCCGCCCCACCTGCAGCATGAGGTCGAGGTCGTCGCTGTAGCCCAGTTCGAAGATCCGGTTGAAGCACCGGACGGCCGCCTCCTCCTGGCCGAACTTGAGCAGCGTCTCGCCGAGTCCGGCCAGCGCGTCCTCGTGGTCGGGCTCGAGCACCAGCGCCTGCTCGAAGCTGCGCCGCGCCCACGGAAACTCCTCGCGGGCCAACCGCGCGTAGCCCACCCCGATGTGCAGTTCTACGGAGTTCGGGTAGAGCGCCAGCCCCTCGCGCAGCACGTCCAGGGCCTCGTCGTACAACCCCTCGTTGTAGAGTTGGTGGGCACGTTCATCGTACTCCTCGGAACTCAGGAACGGAGTGGGCATGTGGACGAAGACCTCCGGATCGAGAGGGCATGCCTATAGTACAATCACCGTGCGGCCAAGTTCAACGGTGAATTTTGCTCCACCGCGGGACATTTTGGTCCGCTATCGGCCGCCGACCAGCGCTACGGCGACTTCCGCCGCCAAACGGGCGTTCGATTCGAGCAGCACGAGGTTCACCTCCAGCGACCGCCCCTCGGTGACCGCCGTCACCGCCGCCAGCAGATAGGGCGTGACGGCGGCTCCGCGCACGCCCTCGGCCCGCGCCCGGTCCACCGCGTGCCGCACGGCCCGCTCCACCTCGGCGCGCGGCAGCGCCACCGCGGCGGGCGGCGGCTGCATCACCACCAGCGCCTGCGGCCGGCCCATCGCGCGATGCGCCCGGAAGATGGCCGCGATCTCCGCCGGCGACTCGGCGCGGGCGGTCAGCGCGAGTCCGCTGTCCGCCGTGTAGAACCCGGGAACGTCCCACGTCCGGTATCCCACCACCGGCACACCAAGCGTTTCCAGCCGCTCCATGGTCGCCGCCAAGTCGAGGATCGCCTTGGCGCCGGCGCAGACCACCACCATCGGCGTCCGCGCGAGCTCCCCGAGGTCGGCCGACTCGTCGAACGGCGGCTCGCGGTGCACGCCGCCGATGCCTCCGGTGGCGAACACGGCCACGCCGGCCCGGTGGGCGATGGCGAGCGACGCCGCCACCGTGGTGGCGCCGTCGGCCCCTTGGGCGGCCGCCACGGCGAGGTCGCGCGCGGAGACCTTCCGCACGCCGGCGCCGGCGAGAAATCGTTCGAGTTCGGCGGGGTCGAGCCCCAGCGCCGGCGCTCCGCCGGCCACCGCGGTGATCGCCGGATGCGCGCCGGACGCCCGCACGGCGGCCGTCATGCGCTCCACGGCGGCGCGATTGGCGGGGGCGGGCAGCCCCTGCGCGAAAACCGAACTCTCCAGCGCGACCACCGCCTCGCCGGCGTCGAGCGCCCGGCGCAGTTCGGGGGCGATGCGGATCACGCGGGGTCGAGCGCCCGGCGCAGTTCGGGGGCGTTGCGGATCACGCGGCGTCGAGCGCCCGGCGCAGTTCGGGGGCGTTGCGGATCACGCGGGGTCGAACGCCTCGGCCTTGCGCGAGTCCAGCAGTTCGCGCTCGGCGGACGTGGGATCGTGGATCGCGATGACCTTGATCGTCTCACCCTCGTACGCGTCGAATTCCTTGCCCTGCCCCTTCCGCACGCGGATCTCGTGCCCGTCTTCGAACCGCAGCAGAACGAGGGGGGCCCGGTCGTTCACGTAGCGGCGGCGGATGCGGTTGGCGGTCGGCTTCTTCATGGCGGTGCGGTTCAGGTGGCGGCGCCGCCCGCCGCCGCGAACTCGCGCCAGCGGCCGGTGGTCAGCGCCTCGTCCATCATGGCCACGACGGCGTCGAGTTCGTCGTCGCTGGTGTAGAAGTGCGGCGCCACGCGGATGCCGGCGTTCGGCCGGAAATCCACCAGCACGTCGCGAGAGAGAAGATACTGCGACACCTCGAGGGCGTGGGGGATGTCGAAGGCCACGGTTCCGCCCCGGCGCTCCGCGGCACGCGGCGTCTTGACCGGATAGCCGTGTGCGTCGGCCAGCTCGATGAGCCGCGCCGTTTGGCGCACGCTCTTGTCGCGGATGGCCGACACCCCCGCCCGCCGCACCACCCGCGGCCCCTCCACGGCGGCGTACAGCGCCGGAATGGCCGGCGTGCCGTTGAGCCACCGGTAGATCCCGCCGGTATACGCCATCTCCGTGTCGAAGGCGAACGGGTCGGCGTGCGCCTGCCACCCGGTGAGCGCGGGCTCGAGCACGCCCTGCACGGCCGGCGCCACGTACAGGAACCCCCCGCCCGGCCCGCCGCACAGCCACTTGAGCACGCCCCCGGTGAGGAAGTCCACCCCCAGCGCCTTCACGTCCACGGGCAGCACGCCCACGGAGTGGAACGCGTCGAGCGACACCAGCGCGCCCGCCTCGTGGGCCCGCCGCACGATCGGCACCACGTCCATCACGAACGCCGACCGGAACAGCACGTGCGAGATACACACGAGGCGCGTCCGCTCGTCGATCGCCGCCGCCACCGCGTCGGCGTCCACGCCGATGCCGTCGGCCGACGCGGGTACGACCACGATCTCGGCGCCGAGCCGCGTGGCCAGCCGGTCATAGACGTAGCGCACCGAGGGAAAGTCCAGCGCGGTCATCACGATGCGGTTGCGCGCGCTCGGGTAGTCGAGGGCCGACAGCACGGTGGCCTGCGCGAGGGTGACGTTGCCGACCATCACGACCTGGCCGGCGTCGGCCCCGATCAGCGGCGCGATCTCGTCGCCCACCCGGCCCGCCATGTCCCACCACGCTCGCCCCCACGCGCGCACCCCCTGCTCGGCCCACTCGTCCACGTACTCGGCCAGCCGGTCGGGCACGTGCCGCGGCATGGCGCCCAGCGAATTCGACACCAGGTACGTGGTGCGTTCCAGGATCGGGAACTCGGGACGGAAGGCGAGGAGCGGATCGGTCATGCGCCGGTGGAGATGGCGGCCTGCCTGGCCTGCGAGCGGCGGGCGATCACGAACACGAGCGAGGCCACGGCCAGCACCAGCCCCGCCATGCGCCATTCCCGGACGGTCACCGAGGAGAGGAGCGCGATCACGAGCACGCCGGCCAGAATCGGAATGACGTTGCCGCCGGGCAGCCGGAAGGGCTCGCCGGCGCCGCGCACGTCGCGCCGCTGCAGTTCGAACGCCGCGGCGCAGCAGCCGAGGTAGGCCAGCAGCGCGGCGAGATTCGCCAGCACGACCAGCCGGTCGAAGGCGCCCGTCGCGGCCAGCACCACCGTGAGCACGGCCTGGACCACGATCGCCACGTGCGGCGTGTGGAACCTGGGGTGCACCGCGGCGAGGGCGCGGGGCGCGTACCCGTCGCGGGCGAAGGCGAACAGCGCCCGCGGCATGGCCAGCGCCATGCCCGTCATGAACCCGAACGTGGAGAGCACCACGGCGACCGCGAACAACCGGGCGCCCCACGGTCCCATCACCACCGCGGCGGCGTCGGCCAGCGGCGTGGGCGAGCCCACGAGGTGCGGCCCGAGGACGCCCTGGACCACGAGCTGGAGCGCGATGAACAGGACGGTGACCATGCCCATGGCCAGGAGCAGCGCCCGCGGCACCGTGCGCGCCGAGTCCCGCACCTCGCCGCTCGGCACGAGCGCGCTCTCGAACCCCGCGAACACGAACACCAGCACCATCGCCGCCCGGGCGAAATCGCGCTTGGCGGGCATGGCCGCGGGTTTCAGATAATCCATATGGACGCCGAACGCGCCGATCGCCACGAGCAGCAGCAGCGGGGCCAGTTTGACGATCGTGGCGGCGCCGATCAGCCGCGTGCCCTGTCTGACCCCGCGCACGTTGATCCACACCACCACGGCGTAGGTCACGGCGAGCAGGCCGACCTTGGCGGCCTGCGAGTCGAACCCCGGCACCACGCGCGCGAAGTTGTCGGCGAAGATCATCGCGATCGCCGGCACCGCCGTGGCGCCGATGGACCAGATGAGCACCCCGACCAGGAACCCGGCGTACGGCCCGAACGCCGTCTCCACGTACATGTACGGGCCGCCGGTGAGCGACACGCGGCTGCCGGCCTCCGCCATGCACAGCACCACCAGGCCCATCGCCACGGCGCAGAGCAGGTAGGCGAGCGGCGCGGCCGCCCCCAGCAACCCGGCCACCGCGGGATCGGAGGGAATCCGGAAGATCCCCCCGCCGACGATCAGATTGACGATGCTCGCGGCCAGACCCCACACGCCCACGGCTCGAATGAGCGAGGACTCGATGGAAGCGCGCTGACTCATGTCGTGACGGGTCGGGTCGGTCGGTGGACGTGTATCGGACGCCGGCGGCGGCGGCGGCGAACCGTCTACAACACTAGACCGCGCGCGCCCGGGACGCCACCATTCTGCTGGCGAGGATGGCCCGGCCCATCGGCGGCCACCACGCTCGAACCCATTCCGGAGGACCAACATGACCCGACGCACTTCTCCGCTGGCGCTCGCCCTCGCGTTGTCGCTCGGCGCCGCCGCCGCCCGCGCCCAGTCTCCCGTGCGCGCCACCGTCTCGATCCCGCTCGCCGCCGCCGCTCCCGCGCCCGCCGTCCAGATCACCGCGGCGCCGCCCGCCACCGTCGGTCCCGTGCTCCGGTCGTCCGCCGTCGGCGCCGTGCCGGCGCACGACGATGCGCTCCTCGCCCAGACGGGCGCCCTCGTACCGGCCACCGACCGCACGCAATCGCGCGCGATGATGATCGTGGGCGGCGCGGCGCTGATCGTCGGCGCCGTCATCGGCGGCACACCCGGCACCGTCGTCATGGTGGGCGGCGCCGTGGTCGGCCTCTTCGGCCTGTTCGACTACCTCCAATAGCATGGCGGCCGATCGCGCGAGCACGGCCCGGATCGCCCTCGTCCTCGGCGGCGGGGGCATGAAGGGCTTCGCGCACATCGGCGTGATTCGCGCGCTCGAAGAGCGCGGCATCCGGCCCGCGCTGTACGCGGGCACGAGCATCGGCGCGCTCGTCGCCGCCGCCGCGGTGCGCGGCATGAGCGCCGACGAACTGGCGCGGCGCGCCGAGTCGCTCCGCCGCCACGACCTGTTCCGCATCAACCACCTCGGCATGGTCATGGAACGCATGCGGTCGCCCTCCATCTACCTGGGCGAGCCGCTGCGCAACATGGTCGACGAGGTCGCGCCGGAGGGCACGTTCGAGGATCTGCCGCGACCGCTGCTGGTCAACACGGTGGATCTCGAGCGCGCCACCCGCGTGGTGTGGGGGCTCGCCGGGCTGCGCGGCGTCTCGGTGCGCGACGCCGTGTACGCGTCGTGCGCCCTGCCCGGCTTCTTTCCGCCGGCCCGCGTGGACGGACGCCTGTGCGTGGACGGCGGCGTCATCGACAACCTCCCGTTCGCCGCCGCGGGGCTCGGCATGGACGCCGTGATCGCGGTGGACGTCGGCAGTTCCGACGTGCGGCCCGTGCCGCGCATCGGGGCGCAGGGGTTCGCCGCGATCTACATGCGCTCGGCCACGACCATGATGCACCACCTGCAGCTCGAACCGCTCGCCGAGTGGACCGGACCGCCGATGCTGCTCGTGCGCCCCAAGGTGGATTCCCACTGGCTGAGCTTCGCCCACGCGGAGCAGAACATCCGCGAGGGCTACCGCGCCACGACCAAGGCGCTGGAGCACATCGAGGCATACCTGGAGCAGCCCTCGGGGGTGTATCCGCGCAAACGCATGAAACTCCACGTGGTGCGCCAGGACTGCGTGCGGTGCGGCCTGTGCGTGGCCCTCGCGCCCGGCGTGATGACGTTCGACCCCGCCGACGGCACCGCGGTACCGCGCGAGGCGGTGGTGGAGTGGTCGGCCGCCGACGGCGACTTCGTACGGCACTGCCCCACACAAGCCATCAAAGCGGCTCGCCTCGACCTCGTGCCACCCGGGGCGGCCGGCGAGGACGCCGGCCGCGAGGATCTGCTCCTGCCCTAGCCCGCGGTGAGCAGTGCCGCGTTCGACGAGGGATCACGCACCAGCCACCCGCCCGCGAGCGGCTCCCCCGCCGCGCCGGCGCGGGCCAGCGCGTCACGCGCCGCCTCGAGCGCCGTGGGGTCCGGCAAGACGACGCGAAAGTAATCCAACCCCGGCGCATTCTCCGGCTGTGCCGGAGCCCCCGCCACGCCCCACGTGTTGAGGCCCACGTGGTGGTGGTATCCGCCCGCCGACACGAACAGCGCGCCGGGCGCCATGCGCTGGATGACGTCGAACCCCAGCGCCCCGTGGTAGAACGCGCCGGCTTCGTCCAGGTCCCGCACCTGCAGGTGCACGTGGCCCATCCGCGTGCCGGCCGGTATGCGGGCCGGCACCTCGCCCCCTGCCTGGGACGCGTCGAGCAGTGGGCGCAGGTCGAGCGGCTCGGTCACCATCGCCAACCGGCCGTCGCTCATCGGCCACTCGGCGCGCGGGCGGTCGCGATAGATCTCGATGCCGATGCCGTCGGGATCGGCGAGGTAGAGCGCCTCGCTCACGCCGTGGTCGGCGGCCCCCTGCAGCGGCCACCGCGCCGCCAGCACGCGGCCGAGCGCATGCCCCAGATCGGCGCGCTCCGGCACGAGGAGGGCGAAGTGGTAGAGCCCCGTGCTGCGCCGCGGCCGCCGGACCGCGCCCGGAACGGCGCGTAGGTCCACCAGCGCGCGTTCCCCGGCGCCGAGCGAAGCGCGATCGCCCGCGCGATGCAGGACGTCGAGCCCCAGCACGCCCGTGTAGAACGCGAGCGACCGGTCGAGGTCGCTCGCGCGGAGGTGCACGCCGCCAATGACCGTGCTCGCGTGAATGGACATCGTGTGATTCCCTCGCGCCGTTCCGCGGCGGAGACGGTCGCCGCCTCCGCCGCGCCGGCGCGGCCGTTACGCGGCCGCCTGGGCGGCCTGCCTCACCAACTCCACGTCGATCGCAATCTTGACCTCGTCCCCCACCACAACGCCACCCGTCTCCAGTGCCGCGTTCCACGTGAGTCCGAAATCCTTGCGGTTGATCTTCGTGCGCGCCGAGTAGCCCGCGCGCTCCCCGCCCCAGGGGTCCTTGCCCCGTCCGCCCGATTCCACGCTGAGCGTGACCTCGCGCGTCACGCCGCGGATCGTCAGGTCGCCGGCGAGCGTAAACTCGCCGTCCGTGGGGCCGGCGATGCGCTTGCCCTTGAAGGTGATCGTCGGATAGTGGTCGGCGTCGAAGAAGTCGGCCGACCGAAGGTGGGCATCGCGCTTCTCCTCACGCGTGTCGATGCTGGCCACGCCGATCGTGACGTCCACCGCCGCCGCGCCGGGATTCTGTTCGTCGACGGTCACGGTGCCCTGTACGTCGGCGAAGTGGCCCTTGACGGTGGAGATCATCAGATGCTTGACGGCGAATTCGGCGGCGCTGTGCGAGGTATCGATCCGCCAGGTGGTCGGGGTAGCCATGGGAGCCTCTCGAACTGGATTAGTTGATGTGTTACCTATGTTGCATGTGTAACACTAAAAGAGTAAGTTACTCTTGTCAAGTGGCCTCATTACCCAGAGGTTGGACCCATGTCAGATCCCAAAGACGCCGTCTGCCCGACCTTTCACCGGGCCATCGAGTTGATCGGCCGCCGCTGGACGGGCGCCGTACTGCAGGTCTTGATGGCGGGGCGGACGCGCTATTGCGACATCCGCCACGCCATTCCCGACGTGAGCGACCGCATGCTCTCCGAGCGGCTCAAGGAACTCGAGGCCGAGGGCATCGTGGTGCGCGTGGTCACGCCCCAGACGCCGGTCCGCGTGGAGTACGAGCTGAGCGCGAAGGGGCGGGCGCTGGAGCAGGCGCTGGGCGCGGTGGCGAAGTGGGCCGAGGAGTGGGCCGCGCGTCCCGCTCAGGCCAGGGCGCGCGCCATCCGCGCGTAGCCCTCCACGGCGGCGCGCAATTCGTCCACGCGCACGTGTTCGTCTTCGCGGTGCGCCACGTGGATGGAGCCCGGGCCGAACAGATAGGGCGTGCCCCAGTGCCCCAGGGCGGGAATGTCGGTAGCGAACGCCACGACCGACGTCTCGAAGCCCGGGAGCACGCCGAGTTCGACGGGGGGCACGGTGATCCCCTGCTCCAGGTGGGCGCGGCCCGCCGCCCAGCGCTCGAGCACGCGCATCACGTCCGCGTCGGGTGACACGGTGCGCGCCATGAGCCGCGCTTCGGCCCACGGCGCCACGACGTTGTCGGCCACGCCGCCGCTGATCTGTCCGATGTTGACGGTGGTGGGGCCGAACAGTTCGCTGCGCGGCAGTTGGAGCGCGGGGAGATCGGCCAGCAGGGCCA
This sequence comes from uncultured Gemmatimonadaceae bacterium, assembly GCA_963729495.1. Classification (GTDB taxonomy): domain Bacteria; phylum Gemmatimonadota; class Gemmatimonadetes; order Gemmatimonadales; family Gemmatimonadaceae; genus JAGWRI01. Next base: position 51,495 of record CAVSOM010000042.1, on the reverse strand, counting down.
CCAGATCTTCGATCGCCGAGTGGCCGAGGTGCGGGTAGGCGGAGTGTGCGGGCCGGCCCGTGGTGCGCACGATCACGCGCATGGCGCCCTTGGTGCCGCGCCCGAGCGTGCTCTCGGTGGGTTCGCCGTCGATGATGGCGCGGCTGGTCAGCCCGCTGCGGGCGATCCAGTCGTCGGAGGCGTGCGCGCCGTCGTGCGTGACTTCCTCGCCGACCACGAACAGCAGGGCGACGGGGGCGCCTTCGGCGCGGAGCGCGTCGGCGGCGCAGATCATGGCGGCGGCGATGCCCTTGGCGTCGCACGCGCCGCGCCCCCACAGCACGCCGCCGTCCAGGCGCGGCGCGATGTAGGGCGGCACGGTGTCGAGGTGCGTGGAGAGAGTCACGAAGGGCGCGTCGCCGGCGCGGGCGAACACGGCGAACCGCCCCTCGCTCACCGGAATGCGCGTGGTGGCCCACCCGCGCTGCTGCAGGAGGGCGTCGACGTGGACCATCAATTCGCCCTCGCGGCCGCTGGTGGAGTCGATGCCCATGAGGCGCTGGGCGAGGGCGACGACGTCGTGGGATTCCGGCATGCGCGTTCCTAGAGCCAGACGGCGATGTCGCCGAGCGGTTTTCGCGTGAGGGCCGGGACCTTGGCGTCGGCGGCCGGATAGCCCACGGGCATGACGAGCATGGCCTTCTCGTTGGGGGGCCGGTCGAGCAGCTCGCCGAGGAACAGCATGGGATTCGGGGTATGCGTGAGCGTGACCAGTCCCATGTGGTGCACGGCCGCGATGAACAGGCCGGCGGCGATGCCGCACGATTCCTGCGTGTAGTAGAACGTCTTCTTGCCGCCGGCGGCGTCGAGCCCGTGGGCCTGGCGGAACAGGACGACGATCCACGGCGCGTCGGTGAGATGCGGCTTGTGTTCGTCGGTGCCGAGCGGGGCCAGGGCGGCCAGCCAATCGGCGGGCATGCGGCCGTGGTAGTTCTCGTACTCCTCCGCTTCGGCGGCGGTGCGGATCTGGCGCTTGAGGTCGGGATCGGAGACGGCCACGAACGTCCACGGCTGCTGGTGGGCGCCGCTGGGCGCGGTGCCCGCCGTGCGGATGGCGGTCTCGATGAGGTCGCGCGGCACGGGATCGGTGGAGAAGTGGCGCGTGGTGCGGCGGCGGTTCATCTCGTCGAAGAATTCGCGCGCGCGGCGGCGCGAATCCTCCTCCGGGAGGCGCTCGAACTGCAATGGAACGAAGGGATGCGCTGGCACCGGTGCGTGCGTGAATGGGTTGCCGTGCATCTACGCGGGCGCGCGCGGTTCGTCAATAGGGAGGCGGATCGCCGCCGCGCGCGAGCAAACGGTAACAGCAACGGCAACGGCAACGGCAACGGCTTTGGAACTGCGATCACGGCCGAAAAGCACGGATAACGGCCGATACGGCAACTACAACGGCAACAATGACGGCAACTACAACAGAGATGGGAACTGCTCCACCATCGGGATCCCAACGCCCTCCCGCGATTCCAATGGCGGAGCGGTTTCCACAAAGCTTGCAGTTGCAGTATCGGCAGTTATCCCGGTTCATCCGTTCGATCGTAGTTCCAAGGCAGTTGCAGTTGTAGTTGTAGTTGTAGTTGTAGTTGCCATCTCCCGTCCAGCCGGACCCGGGGAACGCCGCCCCCGTGCGCGGCGCCGGCCGCACCGGCTAGATTCCGCTTCAGCCTGCCGCCCGAGCGGCAGTGGCTCCACTGCGAACCCTCGCCCCGGCCCCATGCGCGGCCGCGATCGAGAGGCACTTCCATGACAAGCAAGAACTCCCTCGGCAGCCGCGCGGCGCTGACCGTCGACGGCAAGACCTACACCGTCTACCGCCTGGGCGCGCTGGGCGGCGCCACCGCCACGCTCCCCTTCAGTCTCAAGATCCTGCTCGAGAACCTGCTGCGGAACGAGGACGACGCCTTCGTGAAACGCGGCGACATCGACGCGATGATCCGCTGGGACGTGAAGGCGAAGGTCGAGAAGGAGATCGCCTTTCGCACCTCGCGCGTGCTGCTGCAGGACTTCACCGGCGTGCCGGCGGTGGTCGACCTGGCCGCCATGCGCGACGCCATCACCGCCCTCGGCGGCGATCCGCAGCGGATCAATCCGCTGCAGCCGGTGGACCTCGTCATCGACCACTCGGTGCAGGTGGACGAGTACGGCACCGCCGCCGCGCTCCTGCTCAACACGGAAAAGGAGTTCGAGCGCAATGCGGAGCGGTACGTCTTCCTGCGGTGGGGACAGGAGGCGTTCAAGAATTTTCGCGTCGTGCCCCCGGGTACCGGCATCTGCCACCAGGTGAACCTGGAATACCTGGGCAAGACGGTGTTCGTGAACGGCGAGACGGGCGAGGCCTACCCCGACTCGCTGGTCGGCACCGACTCGCACACGACGATGATCAACGGGCTCGGCGTGCTGGGCTGGGGAGTGGGCGGCATCGAGGCCGAGGCCGCGATGCTCGGCCAGCCGGTGACGATGCTCATTCCCGAGGTCATCGGGTTCAAGCTGCACGGCAGACTGCCGGCCGGCGCCACGGCCACCGACCTCGTGCTCACCTGCACCGAGATGCTCCGCAAGAAGAAGGTGGTGGGCAAGTTCGTGGAGTTCTACGGCGCCGGCCTCTCGTCGCTGTCGCTGGCCGACCGGGCGACGATCGCCAACATGGCGCCCGAGTACGGCGCCACGATGGGCTTCTTTCCCTGCGACGCCGAGACGCTCAACTACCTGCGGCTCACGGGGCGCCCCGAGCACCACGTGAAGCTGGTCGAGGCGTACACCAGGGAGCAGGGGCTCTTCCGCACCGACGACACGCCCGATCCGGTGTTCACCGATACGCTGGAGCTGGATCTGGCGACGGTCGAGCCGAGCCTGGCCGGCCCCAAGCGTCCGCAAGATCGCGTGCCGCTCACCCGGGCCAAGGCGATGTACCTGGAGGCCTACGCGGGCGAAGCGGCGCGGCTGGCGGCGGCGCCGGCGGCGGCAGGCAACGGCGACACGCAGGCCGCCAAGGCGCGCATGGACGCCGAGGGCGCGGCACAGGCCCACGACGAGGTGGACTGCACGCACAACGGCCAGACGTTCAAGCTGCGGAACGGCGCGGTGGTGATCGCGGCCATCACGAGCTGCACCAACACGTCGAATCCGAGCGTGATGATCGCCGCCGGCATGCTGGCGCGAAACGCCGTGCAGAAGGGGCTCAAGACCAAGCCGTGGGTCAAGACGTCGCTCGCCCCGGGCTCCAAGGTGGTCACCGACTATTACAAACAGGCGGGGCTCGCCGAGTACCTCGACGCGCTGGGGTTCAACCTCGTGGGCTACGGCTGCACGACGTGCATCGGGAATTCGGGGCCGCTCCCCGAATCGATCGCCGCCGCCATCGATCAGCAAAAACTCATCGTGGCGTCGGTGCTCAGCGGCAACCGCAACTTCGAGGGCCGGGTGAACCCGCTCACGCGCTTCAACTACCTGGCCTCGCCGCCGCTGGTGGTGGCCTACGCCCTGGCCGGCCGCATGGACGTCGACCTCGCGTCGGAACCGCTGGGCGAGGGCGCGCACGGGCCGGTGTACCTCAAGGACATCTGGCCGAGCGCCCGGGACGTGCAAGACGAGATCCTGCGCAGCGTGAAACGCGACTTCTTCAGCGCCGAGTACGCCGACGTGTTCCGGGGCGACGCGGAGTGGCAGGGGCTCGACGTCCCGCACGGCCAGACCTACGCCTGGCAGAACGACTCCACGTACGTCAAGAACCCGCCCTATTTCGACGGCATGACGATGACCCCGCCCGGCGTGCGCCCCATCGCCGGCGCCCGCGTGCTCGCCATGCTCGGCGACTCGATCACCACCGACCACATTTCGCCCGCCGGCAGCATTCCGCTCAAGAGCCCGGCCGGCCAGTGGCTGGTGGCGCACGGCGTGGAACGCAAGGACTTCAATTCGTACGGGTCGCGCCGCGGCAACCACGAAGTGATGATGCGCGGCACCTTCGGCAACATCCGGTTGCGCAACGAACTCGCCCCGGGCACCGAGGGCGGGTGGACGGCCACTGCGCCGGGCGCCGAGCCGCGGTACATCTACGATGCCGCCATGGCCTACCAGCAGGCGGGCACGCCCCTCGTGATCATCGCCGGCAAGGAGTACGGCACCGGTTCGTCGCGCGACTGGGCGGCTAAGGGCACCATCCTGCTCGGCGTGAAGGCCGTGATCGCCGAGTCGTTCGAGCGGATCCACCGGTCGAACCTGGTGGGCATGGGGGTGCTGCCGCTGGAATTCACCGGCGGGCAGTCACGCCAATCGCTGGGGCTTAGCGGATTCGAGACCTACGAAATCGCGGGGTTGAACGAGGGCCTCGCGCCCAAAGCGACGCTCACCGTACGGGCCACGGCCGGCGACGGGTCCACCAGGTCGTTCACGGCGCTGGCCCGCATCGACACGCCGGAAGAGATGCACTACTACCGGCACGGGGGAATCCTCCCCTACGTGCTGCGGTCGCTGGTGGGCCGAAAGTAGCGCGCGTCGGGCCGAGCGCGGGCGCGGGCCGGCGCCGGCCGGATCCCGCGCCCGAGGGCATCCAGCCGTCGCGGGCGGTTCAGTCGGCGTGGGCGCGCCGGATCGCCAGGCGCGCCTTCTCGCGCTCGCCCCACGCGGGCGCGATCTCGCGCGCCGCGGGAATGCAGCGCGAGTTCGGCGTCGAGGCGCGGGGGTCGCCCATCGGCAGCCACCCCATGATGCAGCGCGTGATCGCCGCGACCTCGTCGGGCGAGAGCGTCGCGGCGCTCAGCGGACCGGGCTCCGTATCGCCGCTCGGCCGCCGGACTCCGGCGAGGGCCAGCAGCGCCTCGCGGGCCGTGTTGCGCTGCGTGTCCGTTCTCAGCTTGGCCGTCTGCTGGCGCAGCTCGCCGCGATACATGGCGTGCACCGCGGCCTCGATGTCGTGAACAAGCGTTTCGAGCACCTGATCGACTTCGGTTTCCAGTTGGCTCATGGGTGGGCTCCTCTCGGTCGTCGTCGACCTCCTTCCTCTGTGAAGACCAGCCGCACCGCGAAAAAGTTTCGTGCGGGCTGGCCCGCGTTCCGGCCGGCGGAACCATGGGGCCCCCAACTCGGCGACCTGCATTGCGTTATGCCGCGTGGACCGCCAATTTCCCGGCCTGCACACCACGCGAGGCAACCCGTGACCAGATCATCCATTCGCGCGTTGGGCCTGACGGTGGCGCTCGCGGCGTCGGCCGCCGCCGCGTCGGCCCAACAGCCCACTGCCGCACCATCCGCGTCGCCCGAGGTGGGCGCGATGGCCCCGGACTTCACCATTCCCGGCGCCACGCGCTACGGCCCGCTCGCGAACCCGATCCACCTCGCGGACCTTCGCGGGCAAACGGTGGTGATCGCGTTCTTCATCCGGGCGCGAACCAAGGGGTGAACGGTGCAAATGGAGGCGTACCGTGATCAGTACGCCACGCTCTTCAACGGGGGAAAGAAGGTCGTCGTGCTGGCCATCAGCACCGACCCCGATTCCACGCTCGCCTCGTGGGCCCACGATGCGGACTTCCCGATGCTGTTCGGCAGCGACTCCGGCGAGGTGGTGGGCAAGCTGTACGGCGCTGGAACGGGCAGGAACTACGACAAGCGCTACCTGTTCGTGGTCGATCCCGGCGGCCGCATCACGTACCGCGTGGTGGGCAACGGGTTCAACGTGCTGTCGGCGGCGGCCTACAAGGACCTGCAGACCGCGGTGGACAGCGCGGCGGGGGTGGGCGGGTCTGGCTCGCCGTAGCGGCGCCGCGCCGCCGGCCGTGAACCGCGGGCCGGCCGCGCGGGCGGCGACGTGACGGCCGACGCGTCACGAGAGCTGGTGGAAGCCCTGTTCCGGGCCGCCGTGGCCGGCGCCGACCCGGCCGCGGCCACGGCGCAGGCGGTGGAGAACTTCTCCACCGCGCGCCACCAGCGGCTGTGGCTGTTCGCGGTGGGCAAGGCGGCGCACGCCATGGCGGGCGCGGCCGCCGCCACGCTGCAGCGGTCGCTGATCGGCATTGCGGGCGGCCTCGTGGTGGCGCCCGACGACGCCCCGCCGCCCGCGGCGACGGTGCCCGCCATGCGCGGCGACCATCCGGTGCCGGGCCGCCACTCGTTCGCGGCCGCCGCGCGCCTGGGCGACACGACGGCCGGCATGAAGAGCAACGACCTCGCGGTGGTGCTCATCTCCGGGGGCGCCTCGAGTCTCATCGGCGCGCCGCTGCGGGGCATGAGCGAGGCCGACTACGCGCACCTCTACGAAATGCTGCTCAACAGCGGGCTCGACATCCGCGAGATGAACGCGGTCCGCAAGCGGTTCTCCCGCTGGGGCGGCGGCCGGCTGGCGCTGGCGCTGGCCCCGGCCACCATCCAGTGCCTGGCCGTCTCCGACGTGATCGGCGACGACGCCTCGTCCATCGGCTCGGGGCCGTGCGTGAGCGATCCGTACACGGTGAAGGACGTGATCGAGATCCTGCAGCGCGCCAAACTGTACCACCGCCTCGCGCCGTCGTTCCGCGAGCATCTTGCCGGCACCCAGCGCGGCGTGGTGCCCGAGACGCCCAAGCCGACGCACCCGGCGTTCGCCCACGTGACGGCGCGCGTGATCGTGAACAACCGCTCGGCGCTCGAGGCCGCGCGCGTCCGCGCGGCCGGCCTGGGAATTGCCGACGTCACGGTGGCCGACGCCACGCTCGAGGGCAACGCCGCCGACGCCGGCGCGGCGCTGGCCGCGGCCCTCATCGCGCGCCGCGCCCAGGCCGCGGGCCGTGCCTCGATCCTCATCTGCGGCGGCGAGACCACGGTGACCATTCCGCACCCCTCGCTCACGCCAGGGCTCCGCGCGCGCAGCGAGTCGGGCGCGCTACCGCCGGAGCCGCGGCCGCAGGGCGGACGCTGCCAGGAACTGGCGCTCGCCGCGGCCCGCGTGCTCGCCGAAGCCGGCGAGGCGGCGCGGGGAATCACGCTGCTCGCCGCCGGCACCGACGGCTGCGACGGACCCACCGACGCCGCGGGCGCGTGCGTCGATGCCCGCACCTGGGACGCGATCCGCGACGCGGGCCGCGATCCCGCCGTGGCGCTGTCGGCCCACGAATCGTACGCTGCCCTCGATGCCGCCGGCGCCCTGTTGCGCACCGGCCTCACCGGCACGAACGTTGCCGACGTCGTGATCGGCTCGATCGCCGCCGGCGCGTAGCGGCCACGGCGCGTCTCCCCCTCCCTCCCTCTCTCACTTCCGGCCTTTCCGCCGCCCAGCATGACCGTGCGCGCCTGCCTCATCGTGAATCCGGTGGCCGGACGGGGCCTCGCGGCCCGCCTGCTGCCGCGCGTGGCGCGGGCATTCGCGGCGCGCGGCATCACCGACGTGCGGCCCACCGTGGCGCCCGGCGACGAGGCGCGCCAGGTGCGCGCCGCGCTCGACGACGGCTGCGACACGATCGCCGTGCTGGGGGGCGACGGCACGTGGAGCAAGGCGGCGGCCGAGTTGGCGCGCCACGGCGCGCCGGCCCGGCTGGCGCTGATCGCCGCCGGCACGGGCAACGACTTCGTGAAGAATCTGCCGGAGCCGTCGCGCGACGCCGACGCCATGGCCCGGCTCGTCGCCGGCGACGCCGAGGAGCGCCGGATCGACATGGCGGCGGTGGACGGCGAGCTGTTTCTGAACGTGGCGGGATTCGCCTTCGACGTGGCCGTCCTGGCGCGCACCGAGCGCATGCGCTGGATGCGCGGCGCGGCGCGGCGCTCTACGCCGTGGCCGCGATCCAGGAGCTGTTCGCCTACCGCGGGCTGGACGTGGCGATCGACGGCGAGCCGCGTCCGTCGCGCTATCTGCTGCTGGCCTTCGCCAACGGGGCCCACTTCGGCGGCACGTTTCACGTGGCGCCCGGCGCGCGGGTGGACGACGGGTTGCTCGATGCGATCGCGATTGCCGACGTCGGAGCGCTGGCTCGGCCGGCGCTCCTGGCGCGCGCCGCCAACGGCACGCACCTCGGCCATCCCCGGGTCACAGCGCGGCGCGCCGCCGCGTTCACCCTGCGCTTTCCCGCCCCGCCGCTCTACGAGGCCGACGGCGAGCTGCGGCGCACGGCGTCGGCCGAGCTACGCGTGGAGAGCCGTCCGGGAGTGCTGCGCGTGCTCGTGCCGCCGGGCCGAATCGGCGTGCAGTGGCCGCCGGCGCCGGCCGTGGGCATTCGCCCCAATCTCGCCCAACGCCCTTCCTGCCGGTGTGCCGCGACTGCAACTTTCCCGCATGAGCAAGCAACCCTTCACCGTGGGCGTCATCCAGGACGCGGCGGCGGCCGATCCGCGCGCCGCGCTGGCCGGCGCCACGGCGCGCATTCGCGAGGCGGCGGCCCGCGGCGCCCAGATCATCTGCCTGAAGGAGCTGTTCCACGCGCCGTACTTCTGCAAGGCGGAGCGGCCCGAGCGGTTCGACCTCGCCGAACCGATTCCCGGGCCGACCACCGGCGCCCTGCAGACGCTGGCCCGGGAACTGGCGGTCGCGATCGTCGTGCCGCTGTTCGAGAAGCAGGCGCCGGGCGTGTACCGCAATTCGGCCGCGGTGATCGATGCCGACGGCACGCTGCTCGGGGCGTACCGCAAGATGCACATTCCCGACGATCCGCTGTACCTGGAGAAGTACTATTTCACGCCCGGTGACGGCACCCCCGACGCCGCGCTCGACGCGCGGGTGGCCGTGCAGGCCGCCGGGTTCAAGGTCTGGAAGACGCGCTACGCCAACGTTGGCGTGCTCATCTGCTGGGACCAGTGGTACCCCGAGGCGGCGCGCATCACCGCGCTGCTCGGAGCGGACGTGCTGGTCTATCCCACGGCCATCGGCTGGCACCCCGCCGAGAAGGCCGAGTTCGGCGCCGCGCAGGTGGATGCGTGGCGCACGGCGCAACGCGCGCACGCCGTCGCCAACGGCGTCTACGTCGCCGCCGCCAACCGCGTGGGGTTCGAAGCCGAACCCGGAACGCCGGGCCTGGAGTTCTTCGGACATTCGTTCATCTGCGACCCCTTCGGTCGCCTCGTCGCCGACGCCGGCACGGACCCTGCGGTGCTGATCGCGACCTGCGACCCCACACTCATCGAGGAGACGCGCCGCAACTGGCCGTTCCTCCGCGACCGCCGCATCGATGCCTACGCCCCGATCCTCCAGCGCTACCTCGGCTCGTAAGCGCAGCACGCCCGCGTCGCTGCGCCGGTTCCCAGGCGAATGGGAGCCGCACGCCGCCACGTGGATCGCGTGGCCGCATCACGAGCCCGACTGGCCCGGCAAGCTCGACGCCGTGCACTGGGTGTACGCCGAGATCGTCCGCGTGCTCGCCGCCCACGAACCGGTGGAGATCCTGTGCCACGACGACGCCGTGCGCGCCCGGGCGGAGATGCATCTGGCGGCGCACGGCGCGGCGGCCAACGTGCGCCTGCACCTCGTGCCCACCGACCGGGTGTGGCTGCGCGATTCCGCGCCCACCGCCGTCGTCCGCTCCGACGGCAGCACGGAGTGGATCAATTGGTCGTTCAACGCCTGGGCGAAGTACGGCAACTTTGCCTGCGACCGCGAGGTCGGAGCGGCCATCGCCCGCCTCTCGGGTGTGCCCCGCACGGATGCCGCGCGCCCCGACGGCACGCCGCTGGTGCTCGAGGGCGGAGCGATCGACACCGACGGGCGCGGCGCGCTGCTCGTGACCGAGGAGTGCCTGCTCTCCGACGTCCAGGCCCGCAACCCCGGCCTCACCCGCGCCGACTACGAGCGCGCCTTCGCCGAGTGGCTCGGCATTCGCAAGACCATCTGGCTGGGCGAGGGGTGCGTGGGCGACGACACGCACGGGCACGTGGACGACGTCGCCCGGTTCGCTGCCCACGACGTCGTGCTCCTCGCCCACGAGGAGGACCCGGCCGACGAGAACCACCGGCGCTCCGAAGACAACTTCAAGCGCCTGCAGGCCGCCGGGGGCAAGAAGGGCGACTTCACCGTGATCAAGGTGCCGTACCCGCGCCCCGTGATCATGGACGGCGTCCGACTGCCGGCGAGCTACGCCAACTTCTACATCGCCAACGACGTCGTGATCGTCCCCACGTTCAACGATCCCAACGATCGAGTGGCGCTGAACATCCTCGCCGAGATCTTCCCCGACCACCGCGTGGTCGGCATCCATGCCGTGGACCTGGTGTGGGGCCTCGGCACGCTGCACTGCCTCACCCAGCAACAGCCCCGCGCGCGGTAGCTCGGACGGGCGCCGGGCCGGCGCCCATGGATGCGGCGCGCGCGGTCAGGTTGACCGCCTTTGCGGCTCGGCCCGGCTTCGGAGCCGATGCCGCGCCCGTTGCAGTTGGTTACATTGGGGCGAGCGTGGGCGTCGCGCTGCCGCGCGCGCTCCTCGGATGGCGACGACGCCATGCACCGCCTTCCTCTTCGTCGTCCCCCTACCTCTCGTGAAGAAGCTCCTCCCCTTTGTCGGTCTGATCCTGATCGCCTGCGGCGGGTCCGGCTCCGGCACGGTCGTGCGATTCGGCGCCGCCGGCCCGTGGAACGAAGCGTACGGCGCGATGAACCGGCGTGGAATGGAGCTGGCCTACGAGCAGATCAAGGCGCGCTCCGATTACGCCCAGCATCCGCTGGAGATCGACTGGCAGAACGATCAGGCCGACGGCCAGAAGGCCACCACCATCGCGCGCCATTTCGTGACCGACCCGTCGGTCATGGCGGTGATCGGCCACGTGAACTCGGGCACCGAGGTCGCCGCCGCCAGGATCTACGACGCCGGCCACCTCGTGTCGATGGCCACCACGGCCACGTCGCCGGCGCTCACCGGCATCTCGCCGTGGGTGTTCCGCGTGATCTCGAGCGACTCGATGAACGGCCTGCACATGGCCCAGTTCGCGAGCGCGCGCCTGGGCAAGCGGCGCGTGGCCATCCTGTACGAGAACAACGCCTACGGCCGCGGTCTGGCCGACGCCTTTCGCCGGAACTTCACCGGCACCGTGCTCAGCTTCGACCCGATCGCCGAAGACTCCACGAGCTTCGAGCCCTACGTGTCGTACCTCAAGGCCGAGAATCCGGACCTCATCTTCGTGGCCGGCACCGACGCCTCGGGGCGGGCACTGGTCCGGGAAGTGCGGCGCCAGAAGCTCGGCGCGACGCTCATGGGCGGCGACGGATGGACCGGCCTCACCGTGGACACGGCGAGCGCCGAAGGAGTGTACGTCGGGGCGCCGTTCAGCGCCGAGAACCCCGATCCGACGGTGCAGAAATTCGTGCAGGAGTTCCGCGCCAAGTTCGGCCTCACGCCCGACGGCAACGCGGCGCTCGGCTACGACGCGACCAGGCTGCTCTACGAGGCGCTCATCCGCGTGGGCCCCGACCGCGCCAAGATCCGCCAGTTCCTCGCCGGCATCACCGAAGGCACGGCGTTCAAGGGGGTCACCGGCAACACCTACTTCGGCGCCAACGGCGATCCGGTGGGCAAGGCGGTGGTCATGACCATGATCCACGACGGCGCGCTCAAGGTGATGGAGGGCGCGCCATGAGGGTCTCGCTCCGGGAACTGCGCACCATCCGCGGCCGCCTGTGGGCGGGCTTCGGCTCGCTCGTCGCGCTGCTCATCGTGGCCGGCGCACTGGCCCGCAGTTCGATGTCCACGCTGGCCCTGAACATGACCGCCACCCTCTCCGGCGTGCAGGAGGAGTCGCGGTTGGCGTCGCAGCTCTCGGCCGACGTGGCCCAGACCCTGGAGGCCGGCACCCAGTACCTGGAAGCCCGCGACTCGACGTCGGAGCGGCAGTTCCGGGACGAGGGATGGGCGGCGCACGCCATCCAGCGGCAGATGAACGATCGCCCGGGCCAGACCGCGGAGGAGATCGGCGTGCTGGCGTCGATCGACGCGCGCCTGTCGGACCTCGAGGTCAAGTACGCGCTGGCCCATCGGCTGGCCGATCTGGGCCGCGAGGGCGACGCGCATCAGCAAGCGGCCCGGGCACGGGCCGTGGTCGAGCCGCTGCTCACCGACATCAACCACCTGGCCCAACTCAAGTCGCAGAAGGTCAGCGCCGCCTCGGCGGCCCTCGCCTCCGACACGACGCGCCGCGCCAACCTGCTGGTCGGGCTCATCGGCCTGGCCGTGATTATCGGGATCGTGGTGGTCGTGGCCACCGTGGGATCGGTGAGCCGCCCGCTCGCCGCGCTGGTGAGCCATGCCGAGCGGCTGAGCCGCGGCGACCTGACGGCGCGCATCACGGCCGCCATGCCGGGCGAGTTCCGGATCCTCGGCGACGCCATGAACCGCACGGGCGATTCGCTGTCGCGCGTCGTGTCGGCCGCCGCCCGCACGGCCGAGAACGTGTCCAGTTCGGCGCACCAGCTCTCGTCGGTGTCGGAGGAGATCGCGGTGTCCGCCAGCCACATGGCGAATGCGATGTCCGAGGTGTCCCACGGCGCCGAGACGCAGGTGCATCAGCTTCGCACGGTGGACGAGACGCTGACCGCCGTGCGCGACGCGTCGGGCACGGTCAAGACGCGGGCCGACGAGGTGCAGGCGCTGTCCACCGAGATCGAACGGTCGGCCACCGAGAAGCGCGCCGAGATCGAACGCGCCCTCGGCATCCTGGCCGACGTCAAGACCAGCGTGGAACAGGCCGCGGGCGAGGTGGCCGCGCTCACCACCGCGGCGGCCGACATCACGCGGTTCGTGCATTCGGTGAGCCAGATCGCCGAGCAGACCAATCTGCTGGCGCTCAACGCGGCGATCGAAGCGGCGCGGGCCGGCGACGCCGGCCGCGGGTTCGCCGTGGTGGCCGACGAGGTCCGCAAGCTCGCCGAGCAGTCGCAGAAGGCGGCGCAGGACGTGGTGCAGATGACCGGCATCGTCACCACCCGCGTGTCGACCAGCGCCCGCGCCATGGAAACCGGCGCGTCGCGGGTGGGCGAGATCGAGCGCCTGTCGCGGGAAATGGATCAGGCGCTGCTCGTGATCGGCACCGCGGCCGCCAGGACCAGGGAGGCGGCCGCCGGCGTCTCGGCCGCCGCCGAGCAGAACGCCGGCGCCGTGGCCAGCGCCATCGCCGGCCTCGACGCGATCGGCAAGACGGCCGAGAACCATGCCGCCGCCGCCGAGGAGGTCAACGCGTCCACGGAGGAGCAGAGCGCGGCGTGCCAGGAGATGACGTCGTCGAGCAACGTGCTGCTCGGCGAGAGCAATCAGCTCAAGGAACTGGTCGGCGGATTGAAGACGTAGGCGGTTAGACCCTCAGTTCCCCGCCAGCGGCGCCCCGTTGTTCACGCACCGCGCGTGCGGATCGGCCGGCACGGGCCGTCCACCTTGACGCGATGATCGAGGTCCGCCACCCGCACGGCCACGTCGAACACCAGCTGCGTCACGCGCGCCATGTGATCGTAGTCGATGTACTGCGCCTCGTCGGTCACCTGGTGGTAGTCGCCGTGCAGACCGGTGGTGAAGAACGTGATCGGAATGCCGTAGCGCGCGTAGTTGTAATGGTCGCTCCGGCAGTAGATGTTGTCGGCCTGCCCCGGCGCGTCATACCGGTAGTCGAATGCGAACGGCGTCCGCTCGGTCGTGTTCACCGATTCCACCAGATCGCCGAGTTCGGTGGACAGGCGGTGCGACCCGACGAGCTGGAGATACGTGGCCCCGCCCACCGGCAGGTCGGCGGCGTCGCCGCGGCCGTCCATGTCGATGTTCAGCTGCGCCACGATCGAATCGCGCGGCACGGTGGGATGGTCGGTGAACCACTCCGAGCCCCACAGCCCCTTCTCCTCGCCCACGTGCCAGACGAAGATGATCGACCGCTTCGGCTTGATCTTGCCCCGGGCGAACGCCTCGGCGAGTTCGAGCACGCTCACCGAACCCGACCCGTCGTCGTCGGCCCCGTTGTCGATCGAATCGAGGCGAACGGGGCGCAGCTGGCGCACGCTGTCGAGATTGACGCGGATGGCGTCGAGCGCCTGCTGCTGCTCGGCGCTGGGCCGCTCCCCGCGCGCCAGCATGCCGGTGATCGCGTAGCGGGCCGCGTTGTAGAGGTGCAGCGAATCGTGGTCCACGGGCGGACCCTGGCGAATGCCCAGATGATCGTTGTGCGCGCCGATGGCCACGTACTCGCCCCGCAGCGCGGGATCGCTGCCCACCAGGATCGCCACCACGTTCCGCGCCGGCGCCGGCCGCTCGTCGAACTTCGGATTGCCCTTCACCGTTCCGCCGAGCGTGCCCTTGACGGCCTGCGACAGCGGCACACCGAGCAGCGCCTCGGCCGCGTGCGCGTCGATCGTGAGGGTGGCCGCCTGTGCCGGCAGCGGCGCCGCGTCGGGATTCTTGAAGATCACGTTGCCCGCTCGCGGACGCGCCGCCGCGACCGCGGCATCCCACGCCTCGCCGGTCTCGACCGTCGCGACGCCCGCCGCATCGGCCAGCGGGTTGGCCGCGCCGCGGCCGCGCCCGCCACCGCCGAATCCCCGGCCGCCGCGGCCACGGGCACCGGCCCGCGCCGTGAGGACCACCAGCTTGCCGCGCACCTGATCGGCCGTGAGCGGCGCCGCCGTGTCGCCCTGCTCGCCCCCGAAGATCACCTGCGCGCCATCGATGGAACGCGGATCGCCGCCGCGGCCGGGGCTGGCCACGAAGTCCGTGAACGCCTTGAGCCGCGCGGCGCCCACGGCGATCGTCGCCGCCGGGTCGAGCGACCGCTGGAACACGGGCAGGTTCTGGAAGTACGTCCCGTGGTCGCCGGCCGGCTTGAGACCGAGCGCCCTGACCTGGCCCGCGATGTAGGCCGTGGATTTGACATGGCCGATCGTGCCGGTCTCGCGACCCTGCATGGAGTCGTCGGAGAAGATGTACAGCCGCGTCATCAGGTCGCCGGCCGTGATCGCGGCCGTGGTCGGTTGCGGCGTGTGCTTGAGCGGAAGCTGCGATTCCTGGGCGGCCAGCGCCGCCGGCAGGACCAAGAGGGCGCTGGCGCGCCGGAGCATGGAGAGGGGGGTCACGGGGGGAGCCTGGTGGGGGTGGGGACTGCTCTATGGATACGCGGGAGAGGCGGTAGGCGCTGGGAACTGGGAGACCGTAGGGCCGTAGGACAGTAGGACAGTGGGGCGGCAACTGCGTCGGCACCACCAACGTGTTATCGTCACGCAGGTCACCGTCCTACAATTCTACCGGCCTACCGTCCTACCGTCCTACCGTCCCACCGTCCCACCGTCCCACCGTCCCACCGTCCCACCGTCCCACCGTCCCACCGTCCCACCACCCCATGCACCTCGAAACCCTCGCCGTCCACGCGGGTCACGCGCCGGACCCCACCACCGGCGCCGTCACGCCCGCCATCCAGCTCTCCACCACCTTCGAGCGCGCCCCCGACGGCACCCTGCGCGACGCGTACCTCTACACCCGCAACGACAACCCCAACCGCCACGCCCTGGAGGTCTGCCTCGCGGCGCTGGAGGGGGGAGCCGACGCCGCCTGCTTCTCCTCGGGGTCGGCGGCCGCGATGGCGCTGTGCCAGGCGCTCGAAACGGGCGCCCGCGTGGTGGCCCCCGACGACGCCTATTACGGCACGATCAAGCTCATGCGCGAACTGTTCGCCCGTTGGGGGCTCGAACTCGCGCTCGTGGACATGACCGATCTCGCGGCCGTGCGCCGCGCGGTGGACGGCCGCGCGCAGCTGCTCTGGATCGAGACTCCCTCCAATCCGCTGGTGCGCGTGGTGGACATCCAGGCGCTGGCCGACATCGGCCGGACCGCCGGCGCCCACGTGGTGGTGGACAACACCTGGGCCACCCCCGTTCTCCAGCATCCGCTCGCGCTCGGCGCCCACCTGGCGCTCCACTCGGCCACCAAGTACCTCGGCGGCCACAGCGACGTGCTCGGCGGCGCCCTCGTGACCGCGCAGGTCGACGGGCTGTGGGAGCGCGTGCGCACCGTGCAGGCCACCGGGGGCGCCGTGCCCTCGCCCTTCGACTGCTGGCTGACGCTGCGCGGCATCCGCACGCTGCCCTGGCGTCTGCGCGGCATGACCGACAACGCCCGGCGCATCGCCGACTGGCTGTCGCACCACCCCGCGGTGAGCGCCGTGCACTACCCGGGGCTGGCGTCGCACCCGGCGTACGCGCTCGCCGCGCGGCAGATGGCCGCGCCGGGCGCCATGCTCAGCTTCGAGGTCAAGGGTGGGCGCGACGCCGCGGCACGGGTCATCGGCGCCGTGCGCCTCGTCACGCGCGCCACGAGCCTCGGCGGCACCGAATCGCTGATCGAGCATCGCGTGCTGGTGGAGCCGGCCGGCAGCAAGACCCCGCCGGGCCTGCTCCGCCTGTCGGTGGGCCTCGAGCACGCCGACGACCTGATCGCCGACCTCGACGCCGCGCTCGCGGCCGCCGGCACGCGATAGGGCGTCGGCATGACCGGACCCACCAGGGCGGTGCTGCTCCTCAGCGGCGGGCTCGATTCCACCACCCTGCTCGCCGTGGCGCGGGCCGAGGGCCGCGCGGTGTACGCGCTGTCGTTTCGCTACGGCCAGCGCCACGCCCACGAACTCGACGCGGCGCCGCCGCGTGGCGGCCGCGTACGGCGCGGCCGAGCACGTGATCGCCGACATCGACCTGCGCGTGTTCGGCGGATCGGCGCTCACCGGCAGCGCGCCGGTGCCCAAGGACCGCGCGCCCGCCAAGATGGGCGCGGGCATTCCGATCACGTACGTGCCGGCGCGCAACACGATCTTCCTGTCGTTCGCCCTGGCGTGGGCCGACGTGCTCGGCGCCCGCCAGGTGTTCATCGGCGTCAACGCGCTCGACTACTCGGGGTATCCCGACTGCCGCCCGGAGTACATCGCGGCGTACGAACGCATGGCGAATCTGGCCACGCGCGGCGGCGTGGAGGGCACGGCGCCGATCGAGATCCGCGCGCCGCTGATCGCGCTCTCCAAGGCCGACATCATCCGGCTGGGCATGTCGCTCGGGGTGGACTACGGCCTCACCACGAGCTGCTACGATCCCGACCCCACCGGCGCGGCGTGCGGCCACTGCGACGCCTGCCTGCTGCGGCTCCGGGGTTTCGCCGAGGCGGGGCTCGCGGACCCGGCGCGGTACGCCGGCGGCTGAGCGCGCGCCCATGTACACCGTCCGCGAGATCTTCTACACCCTGCAGGGCGAGGGCTTCCACGCCGGCCGCCCCGCCGTGTTCTGCCGGTTCAGCGGCTGCAACCTGTGGTCGGGCCGCGAGACCGATCGCGCCGCCGCGGTATGCAAGTTCTGTGATACCGACTTCGTGGGCGTGGGGCCCGACGGGGGGCGGTTCGGCACGGCCGACGCGCTGGCCGGCGCGATCGCCGACCGGTGGCCGCGCGGCGGCGAGCCCGGCGGCCGGCCGTACGTCGTGTGCACCGGCGGCGAACCGTTGCTGCAGCTCGACGCCGCGCTCGTGCACGCGCTGCACGCGCGCGGCTTCGAGGTCGCGGTGGAGACCAACGGCACCCGGCCGGCGCCCGAGGGCATCGACTGGATCTGCGTGAGCCCCAAAGCCGACGCCCCGCTGGTGCTCACCCACGGGCACGAACTGAAACTCGTGTACCCGCAGGCCGGGGGCGCACCGGACCGTTACGCCGCGCTCGACTTTTCGCACTTTTCGCTGCAGCCGATGGACGGTCCGCAACTGGAGGCCAACACGCAGGCGGCGGTGGCGTACTGCCTGGCGCACCCGCGGTGGCGCCTGAGTCTGCAGACGCACAAGGCGCTGGGGCTCCGATAAGGGCGGCACAAGAATTCCGGCCGGCCCGTTGACGGTGCGGCCGCCCACGGGCGATCTTTACCGGGTCCTCTCGGGCCCGTGCCGCCACGGCCGCCCGGATCGGCTCACCGCACCGTTTCCCCGGCATGCACCCAGGCGTCGCCCCGTCCACTCGCTGCACCCGCGCGCTACGCGCTGCCGGCCTCGTGCTGGCGGCGTCGCTGCTGGGCGTGCCGGCGGCACGGGCCCAGGACACCAGTGCCGCGCCGGCGCCCCGCGCGTCGATCGCCGTGCCCGGTTCGAAACTGAGCAACCTGCTCGACGCCGCGGCGGCCACCGCCAAGGCCGGCCCCTTCGCCCGGTTCATCGAATCGGCCGACGCGGACGTGATGCGCGATTCGATCGTCGCCCTGGCCCGCGCCCAGATCGGCAAGCGGTACGTCCGGGGCGGCGCGTCGCCCGAGCGCGGGTTCGATTGCAGCGGCCTGGTGAAGTACGTGCTCGGCCTGCTCGACATCTCGGCGCCCCGCACGGCGCGGCTTCAGGCGCGCATTGGCGAGGCCGTGGAGCGCGACACCAGCGAACTCGAACCCGGCGACCTGCTCACCTTCGGCCGTTCCAAAGAGGGCGCCAGCCACGTGGCCATCTACGTGGGCGACGGCCGGTACGTCCACGCCAGCGTCACCGCCGGCCGGGTGATCGAGACCACGTTCGACCGGCGCAATTCGTCGCTCGTGCGCGTGTGGCGCGGTGTGCGCCGCATCTTCGAGCCCGCGCCCGCAGACAGCGTGAAGAAGGGCGACGGCTGATCGCCGTCGCCCCCCGCCCCCGCCCCCGCCCCAGCTCGCCGATCGTCCGGCGGCCCGCCGTTCGCCTACCGGTACACCGCCACCACGCCGTTGCTCGCCTGCGACCAGCAGGGCGCGTTCGCCTGTTGCGTGGAGGACGTGCCGTTGATCGTGGGCGGCGCGACGACCCCCGGCTGCACCGGCGCGATCTGCGGCTGGACGGCCTGATACTGTACCGGCCCCGTGCGCACGCCCAACTGCGCCAGCCGCTGCGCCGAACACTGCTGCGGCACCCACGTGTAGCCGGCGCCGAAGTTGGCGTATACCCGGCCGTCCGACGCCACGGTAACCGGAATCGCCGTGTACAGCGCGGGCTGTCCGCCACCATATGGATAGTACGCCTGCGGGGTGATCGTGCCCGCTGCCGGCGCGGCCGGCGGAATGGCGGGACCCGCCTCGCCCTGCTGGGCGTGCGTGGGTTGGGGCTGCCGCGGCAGCGGCTTGCCCTGGGCCCACACCGGCGCCGCGAAAAGCCCGGCTGCCGCCGTCGCGGCCATCAGCATCTTCGTCAATCTCTGCATGGCGCCTCCGGATCCGGTCCCTCTCCCTGAACCCTACCCTGGCATACCGCGCGCGGCAACTCGGGGTCCCACAAAGGAAACGCGCGGGGGCCGGAGCCCCCGCGCGTCAACTGCCCTGGGACCAATGAGTTACTGCGGCGGCATCAGGTTGTCGCCGCCGGCCACGATCACGAATTCGTCGCGGCGGTTCTGCGACCAGCACGACTCGTCGAGCTCGGTGCACACCGGCCTCTCTTTGCCGTTGCTCACGATGTCGATGCGGCCCGCATCGATGCCCTTCGCGATCAGGTAGCGGCGCGCCTCGGCGGCCCGCCGCATGCCGAGCGCCAGATTGTACGTGTCGGAGCCGCGCTCGTCGGTGTTGCCCTCGACGCGGATGCGCACGTTGGGGTTGGCCTGCATCACGGGAATCTTGGCGTCCAGCGTGCTCGTGGCGTCGTCGCGCAGGTTGAACTTGTTGAAATCGAAATAGATCCTGGCCTCGAGCGACGCCCTGAGCCGCGCCGCGGCCTCGGCCCTCACCCGGTTGGCCGCGTCCATCGCGTCCTGCCGCGCCCGATTCGCCGCATCGATGCTGTCCTGCCGCGCGCGATTCGCGGCGTTGATCGAATCCTGCCGTGCCCGCAGGCGGGCCGCGTCGGCCGCCGCGATCGAGTCCCGACGGCGCGCGGCGTCGATGCTGTCCTGGTTGATCCCCATCGGCTTGGGCGCCGCGACGGGCGCTTCCTCGCCACCAAGGCGGAAGTTCAGCCCCAGGCGGTACTCCACGTTCGCCGAACGGGCGGCGTTCTTGTTCGTGTCGTTGGGCGCGGTGGGGAACGCGAACCGCTGATCGCTCGGGTTCTCGACGTACTGCACCAGCGCGTCGAACCGCAGCGCTACCGTGCCGGTCAGGTTCCAGCGGTAGCCGATGCCCGGCGACAGCGAGAAGTCGCGCCCGCCGTCCACCGTCTCGCCGCCGAAGCCCACGCCGATCAGGAACTGGTTGGCCCCCGTCGGCAGGTTGTACGTCACTCGGCCGGCGTACGTCTGATAGCTCTTCGTGCCCGTCCCGAGCCGCGGCGGTCGCACGTCGAGACTGGACCAGCCCGCGTCCGCTTCCAACTCCCAGCGCGGCGTCACGAAATAGCCGATCCGCGCGCCGAATCCGAACCCGTTCTTGAGCGCCCACGGGGTATCCATCGAGGTGAACTGGCCGAATGCGCCGACCTCCGCCGGGCCCGCCGTCTGCGCAGCCGCCGAAGACGCCGCCAACAGTGTGGCCAGCGCCGGAATCATCACACGAAACGATTTCATATGTCCTGTCCTCCTGACGAAATGAAGCGCGAGGTCACGCCGCATCGCTCCCGGCGCGACTGGGCAAACGCATGCCACGATGCTATGGTAGCCCGTTCGGATGCGCCAGCCGGCGGTTGGCGGAATCGTGTCGGCGGACGTATGGAATCGGTAAGCCCTCGCGCCCTCGGGAGGATGCAGTGCACGAAAAGCTTCCAGGCACCCGATGGTATCACTGGCTGGCCGCGGTGCCCATGCTCGGCCTGCTCGGCGGGCTGCCGTTCGTGAACCGGGTGGAGCCATACGTGTTCGGGCTGCCGCTGCTCGTGGCGTGGATCGTGGGGTGGGTCGTGGCCACGTCGGTGGTGATGGGCGTGATCTACCGGCTGGACCGCGCCCGTTCGCGCGGCGGGCGATGACGGCGCCGCTCGTCGTGCTGGCCGCCACGTTCGCGGCCGCCGTGGCGCTCGGGCTGCTGGCGCGGCGCGGCCACACCATGAGCCTGGAGGAGTGGAGCGTCGGTGGCCGCGGGTTCGGCACGATCTTCGTGTTCCTGCTCATGGCCGGCGAGATCTACACCACGTTCACCTTCCTCGGCGGCAGCGGGTGGGCGTACGGCAAGGGGGCGCCGGCGCTGTACATCCTGTGCTACGGCGCGGCGGCCTACACCATTTCGTACTTCCTGCTGCCCGTGGTGTGGCGGTACGCGCGGGCGGAGGGGCTGGTGTCGCAGGCCGATTTCTTCGCGTCGAAGTACGGCAGTCCGGCGTTCGGCGCGCTGGTCGGGCTGGTGAGCGTGGCGGCGCTCGTGCCGTATCTCGTGCTGCAGCTCAAGGGCCTCGGGATCATCGTGTCGGAGGCGTCGTACGGCGCGCGTCTCGCCGGCGGCGGCCGTGTGGGCCGGCACGGCGGCGCTCGTGCTCTACGTGGTGGTGTCGGGGGTGCGCGGCTCGGCGTGGACCGCCGCGCTTAAGGATATACTTATATTGAGCGTGGCCGTATGGCTCGGCGTCTATCTGCCGGTGCACTACTACGGGGGGTACCGGGCCATGTTCGCCGCCATCGACGCGGCGCGGCCGGGGTTCCTCACGCTGCCCCGGGCCGGCATGAGCCCGTCGTGGTTCATCTCCACCGTGCTGCTCACCGCCGTGGGGTTCTACATGTGGCCGCAGTTCTTCGCCGGGTCGTACACCGCCCGGCACGAAGACGTGTTCCGCCGGAACGCCGTGATCCTGCCGCTCTACCAGTTGATCATCCTGTTCGTGTTCTTCGCCGGGTTCGCCGCCGTGCTGCAGGTGCCGGGGCTCAGGGGCGCCGACGGCGACCTGTCGCTGCTGCGCCTCTCGGAGCGGACCTTTGCGCCGGGGTGGGTGGGCGCGATCGGCGCGGCGGGGCTGCTCACCGCGCTCGTGCCGGGGTCCATGATCCTGGTCACGGCCGCGACGATCCTGGCGCAGAACGTGTATCGCGTGGCCGTACCGGCGGCCACCGACCACGCCGTGTCGGTGCTGGCGCGCGCGCTCGTGCCCGTGCTCGCGCTCGCCGCGGTGTGGCTCACGCTGCGCGGGGGCGAGGCGATCGTGCCGCTGCTGCTCATGGGGTACAACGTGGTGACGCAGCTCTTTCCCGCGCTGGTGCTCAGTCTGGGCGCGCGGCCGCTGGCCACCACGGCGGGCGCGGTGGCGGGGATCGTGGCCGGCGAGGCGACCGTGGCCTATCTGACGATGAGCGGCGCGTCAGTGGCCACGCTCGCCCCGTGGGCGCCGCAGGCGGTGAAGGATCTCAACGTGGGCGTCGTGGCGCTGGCCGTGAACGGCGTGGTGCTGGCGGCGGTCACGGCGGCGACGTCGCGGCCGGCGCGCCGAGGCGCCACACCACCAGCACCACGTAGGGGATGACGACCGGGAACGCCGCCGCCAGCTGGCGCCCGAGCGTCCCGCTCAGGAGCGCGTAGACCATCACGAGCGGGATCAGGGCGAACAGCGTGCGCGGCATCGCGAGCACCCGGCTGCGGCGATCCATCCACCACCCGGCGGCGGCGATCGGCAGCAGCGCCGCGAACGCCGAATTGACGTCGTAGAATCCCCACTTGCTGAACAGCTTCAGGACCACCCGCCACACGTTGTGGGCCGCCAGCACGGCGGTGCTCGCGGCGGTGGCATCCGTGGCGGACGCCGCCCCCGTGCCGAGCAGGTGATCGACCATCCAGCGCTGTCCGAGAAAGGTGCAGGCGCCCGCGGCCAGCCCCGCGAACACCGCGGGCCGCCGGAACTCGCGTTCGCACAGCAGGGGCAGCAGGAGGATGGGGAGAATCGGCTCCTTGGCCAGCGCGAGCAGGGGAAGGAGGGCGGCATAGAGGATCGGCTCCTTCCGGACGACGAGCACCGCCACGGCGGCGATCGCCAGCCAGTACGGCGCGTCGGCCAAGGGCGCGGCCGCGCTGATCAGCATGACGCGGCTTCCCAGGAACAGCGCGACCCCGAGCAGGGCATAGCCGGCGTCGAACCCGAGCTCGCGCAGCATCAGGTGCACGAGCAGGGCGGCGGCGGCCATGATCGCGAAGTCGACCACGTAGAACGGCAGGGTCGCGGCGACGACCGTGTCTTGCCCGTCGAGCGCGGAGTGATCCCGCACCCACTCCGCCGCCGCGGGGACGAGCGGCCGGTACCGCCGCTGGATGGGGACCTCGGCGAACTGCCCATGCGACATCGCGACGTAGTCGGCGACGTCGGTGATCCGGTCCCCGGGCGTGACCCGGACCCACGTCTCGTACGTTCCCCCATACAGGATCGAGACGATCAGCAGGAACACCAGCCCGAGTTCGCGCCACGACGGCGACGCGGGGTGCAGGCGCCGCACCCGCCTATCCCGCTTCGAGGTACGCCACCTCGCCGTGCAGCGCGCTGTCCAGCCCCTCGGTCTCGCCCGCCTCGTCCACCTTGACCGTGGTCACCCGGTCGATGAGCCAGAGCATGACATATGTGAACACGAATGCCCACACGGTGGACAGGCACACGGCGCCGAGCTGGACGAAGAAGAAGTGCGGGTTGCCGTGCACCAGGCCGTCGGTGCCCGCGGGGTTGATGGCGAGCGAGGCGAACGCCCCGCAGCACAGGATGCCGAGGAATCCGCCCACGCCGTGCACGCCCCAGACGTCCAGCGCGTCGTCCCAGCGCAGCCTGTTCTTCAGCGCCACCGCGTAGTAGCAGACCACGCCGGCGAGCATGCCGATCACCACCGCGGACTTGGGCGACACGTAGCCGGCGGCCGGCGTGATGGTGGCCAGGCCGGCCACGGCGCCGGTGAGCAGGCCGAGGAATTTCGGCTTGCGGGCCGACATCCAGTCCATGCCCAGCCAGGTGATGGCGGCGAAGCAGGCCGCGAGGTCGGTGTTGACGAACGCCACCGCTGTCACGGCTGTCCACGCTGAAATTCGCTGCCCGCGTTGAAGCCGTACCACCCGAACCAGAGCAGGCCGGTGCCCAGCGCCACGAGGGGAATGCTGTGCGGGCCGCGGTCGACGACCTTGCGGCGGCCCACGTAGAGCACCGAGGCCAGCGCCGCGATGCCGGCGATGTTGTGCACCACGATGCCGCCGGCGAAGTCGAGCACGCCCCACTGGGCCAGGATGCCGCCGCCCCAGACCATGTGCACGAAGGGGAAGTAGACGCAGCGTCAGCCACGCCGTGAGGAACAGCATGTAGGCCGGGAACCGGACGCGGTTGGCGAAGGCGCCGGTGATCAGGGCCGGCGTGATGATGGCGAACATCATCTGGTAGGCGAAGAACACGATCATGGGGATCGTCGGGTTCGCCGGCGACGGCGTGGCGAGCGAGACCCCGTTGAGGAACGCCCAGTGGAAGTTGCCGATGATGCCGGCGAAGTCGGTGCCGGTCTTGAGGTCCCGCTGAAGCACATCGAGAAGCCGAACGCGTACCAGAGCACCGTCGTCCAGCCCATGGAGACGAAGCTCTGGATCATGATGGCCAGCACGTTCTTGCGGCCCACCAGGCCCGCCGTAGAAGAACGCCAGGCCGGGGGTCATCAGCATGACGAGGCTGGAGCACAGCAGCATGAAACCGGTGTTGCCGGTGTCGATCGCCAGGTGTTGCATGAAAGCCGCTCCTCGAAAGCGGGAAGGTCGCGATGGGACCGGGCTAAGCTGCGGCCCGGGCCAACGGGGCGCAAATGGCCGCCGCGGACGGAGCGGACGGCATGGGCAGAACGAGCGCCGGAGAGCCGGGCCGGCGGCAGGTCGACACCAATTCCACGCGCTTGGCGAGGTCCCATGCGGCGAGCGACGCGGGAGCGTCCTGGAGCGCGCTCGTCATCATCGCGTCAAGGGCGTGCACGATCTTCCGGCCTCTGCTGAGCGCCGTCCTGATTCCTGCGGTGGCTCCCCTGCGCAGCACGCGGTGCCGTTTTCGTTCGTTCACGGCGTCGAGCATCGCGTGGGCCGCCCGGTCCAGCCGCTCGGCGAAGTCGGGGGGCAATCCCGCGGCCACGAACGTACCCGCCAGGGGGGCCGCCGCCTCGGCCATGCCGGCCGCGAGCGCGCGCAGCCGCTCGGCGCTCGGCACGCGCCTGGGCACGCGGAGCGGCGCCAGTTCGGGGGAGACGGGCAGATCGAGCGCGGCGATCTTGGCGATGGGGGCCATGTGGTCGCGCAGGACCGCCAGGCGGAGCGCGTGGAACCCGCGCGTGGCGCGCTGCGCCGCGAGGGCGCTCCCACTCTGCGTCGTGGCGTGGCCGTCGGCCACGGCGACGATCTCGTCCAACCTGATGCACAGCCCGCTGCTGGAAACGGCGGGGAGCGCCGGCGCGTGCGCGGCGAGGAAATTCTGCACCGCGCGCAGCGACTGCAAGGTTTTCGCCTGCGTGTTTCGCATTGGTCGTCCTCCGTGAAGGGAACAGCGCCTCGGGTGCGCGGAGTGCGCGCCGAGACAGGGGGAGCGGCGTGCCCGCCCGGCGAACGGACGGCCGGGGTGCGCGCCGCGTGGTGTGCGCCCGGCGGAGCGGTGCCCGGGGTCGGGGCACCCTGGCCTGCGCTCCGCATCCCGACGCCCGCTGCCGCGGGCGGGTCGCCCGGCCCCGGCGGTGCGGCGCCCGCGGTCGGCGGTGCGGCGTCCGAGGCCGGCGGTGCGACGCCCGAGGCCGGCGGCGCGGGGCCCGAGGCCGGCGGTGCGGTGCCCTGGGTGTGGTGATTGCGGCCGTGGCTCCGCGCGTTGTCGCCGGTGGTGAGCAATCGGCGGCCGTGCATCCACGGCCAGCCGCCCCGGGTGGGCGGCGGGCGGGCGGCGGTTTGGAAATGGGCGGCCCGAGCCCGGGAAGCATCGCCCACGGTCGGGGGCGGCATGCCCGCCATGGGCGGAGCGATGGCGCACGCCGGCGTCGCGATGGTGGACCTCGACGGCCGGGCGCCCGAACCCGGCGCCGCGGCGTATCGACCCCGACGAATGCCGAGATCGATGCCCCACCTATCTATAAGGACAGCGAATTGGCCGAATGTCGTCACCGAAACGCTGCCGGTCGTACCAAATTGCCCCGGACAGGGGCCGCGGGCGTCGATTGACCCGATCTGCGCCCGGCGGTAAGGTCGGGCCATGAAACGACTCGCGCGCCCACTCTTGGTGCTGTTGCTTGCCGCTGTCGCCGGCTGCCGGCAGGAATCCCCCTACTCGGTGCAGGTGCTGCCGGCGTGCGTGAAGCAGAACACGGCGGAGTTCACGTTCTCGAACCAGTCCGCCACGAACGTCACGTACGACGTGCTGGTGGACGGCGCGCAGGTCGCGGTGGTCGCCCCGGGCGCGACGAGCGACAGCGTGGCCGTGAAGGCGCTGTTTCTGCACGTGATTGCGTTCGACGCGGCCAACACGGGCACGATGGGGTGCCCGCTGATGGTGGTCACCCCCGATCAGTGCACGAACACCAACTACGTCTGCCGCGCGTGACGCGGCGCCCCGGGTCTCGGGCCGCGGGCGCTGAGGGCGGGCGTAAAGATCGGGCGGGGGAGCTCGGCGGCTACTGTTTCCACCACACGTAGGTGACGTAGGCCAGGCACACCGCGGCCAGGGCGAGCATCGGGCCGAGGAAGCCGCCGAACAGCTCGTGCCAGTAGGCGCCGACCACGATGCCGAGCGCGCCCATGCCGATCTTCCAGGCGGCGGCCTGCCACCACGTGAGTGTGAACGTCTTGAACGGGTTCATATCATGCCTTGCAGACGTAGTCGTAGTTCCGGCACTGGTCGGGCGCGATCAGCTGCACCGGGCAGGCCAGGGTCGTCGTTCCGGCATAGTTGAACCGGACGCCGTGGATCGCCAGGGCCAGCACCGGGAAGGCCTGCGACGTCGCCCCCGTCTTGAGGACGGCCAGCATGTTGCCGTCGATCAGCACGTCGTACGCGCTGGCGGTGGCCGATTGGTTGATGAAGGCGATGGTCGCGATGCTCTGCGACACGCATTGCGAGGGAATCTGCACGGCGTAGGGATCCTCGCAGGCGGCCAGCATGGCGCCCGCCAGCAGCAGGGCACACGCGGCGGATCGGCTCATGCTTCGATAGTACGTGAGATTGGAGAATGGGGCAATGGTGGGCCGTGGAATGGCCCGGACGTCATCGCGTCCAGATGAGTATCGCGCCGCAGATTCCGGGGATCGCCGCGTCCATCGGCAGCGACGCCATGTCCTTGTACACCTCCAGCGCCTCCACATTCTGCAAGTGCAAGGTGGCGATCAACTCGAAGGGATCCTCCGTCCGTCCCCCCATTTGTGGCCCGGGTGAGCCGTTCTGGAGGGGATTCGGGGGTGGAATCGGAACCTTCCCCGAGGAGCTGTTCATCAGCAAACTGTCCGTTGGCCAGACTCGCCGGTTGTCCAGCTCGATCAGAATGTGGTTGGTACTACATCCCGGGAACGACAGTTGCGTGCCGTCGAGGTCGTCGCGAATTCGGAGGTAGCGTACACGTCGCAGGATGTCGGGGAAGTCCGCCGTCTTCATCGCCTCCAGGTCCTCGTGCGTGTAGAACTGGCCGCTGCCAGTTGATTGCGAGCGCCGCTGGTAGAATTCGTCGTACTTCAACGTATAGGCCAATCGCGCCGGCTTCCCGAACTGGCCCACGGCCTGCGACTTGACCGCAGGGAGCACCTCGGCGCTTGCCGCAGCCATCGTAATCGTCTGTTTGGCCGACGCACCGGGAGCCAGCGAGACGGAGACACTCGTGGCGGCAAACCCGAGTTCGTGCACGATCAGCGTGCGCCGGCCGGGCGGCACTCCGGCCATGCGGAAGAACCCGGTGGAATCCGTCCGCGCCGTGATGCCGAGCGTGTCGAGCGTGACAGAGGCGCCGGCCACGGGCACCGCGAGAGAATCGACGACTCGGCCGCTGATCGTGCCGTAGTTTCGCGCGGCGCTTTCCTGCGCCCATGCCGGCGCAGCGTGAACGGCGACGTACGACAGAGCAGCCACAAGTCGCGCCATGCAGACGCGGCGGAAAGGTCCACGCATCGGCACCTCCTTATGGAGCGCCCGGTTTCGGCGCCCGGCTGCGGCTGCTCCAAGGCTCGCCCGGCGACCGCCCGTAGCGTGCGATGACGTAGCCCCACGGAATGACGATCGGCACGAGGACCACGCCCATGAGGCACGCGAACAGTGTGTCGGAAGCGTACGCGTCCAGCCCCGGCCCCAACCACATCGGGAGCGCCGAGGCCGCCACCCAGATGACCTTCCAGAGCAGTTCGAACAACAGGAGTGGCAGCATCCGGAGCGGATACCGGAGTCCGAGCAGCGACAGCGCGGCCAGCGCTCCCAGGAACGCCCGGATGACCGAAGCCGGGCCAGCCGCCACGCTTGGCGGTGCGACGATGTGCGGCCAGACCGTTATGCCGAGGCCGGCCGCGATGATCGCGTACATGGCCCGCAGCAGATAGAGGCGAAGCGTGCCGACTTCACTCATTGTGTCACCTCCGGAAATGCATGGTCGACGAGTCGCCGCGCCGTCGGGCCGTGAGACGCCGGGCGCGTGCCGCCGGCGGCCTGGACATGCGGAATGCCAAGGGCGAAACTACGGGGAACCATGGGAGCGTGCTCCGACGCGTCCGGTGCATCTATTCCTACTCCGGCCATTGACGAGTTGATGTTTTCGCAGGCTATTCCGCGGTGGCGGTTCCGGAAATCGCACGATCCCAGGCAATTCCAGGAGTTCAGTCCGATGATCACCAGCATCCACACGCTGATCTATTCCGACGATGCCCCCGCGACACGCGCATTCCTTCGCGACGTCCTCGGCTGGCCCTATGTCGAGGATGTGCAAGGTGGAGGCGCGGGTTGGCTGATCTTCAAGACCGGGCGAAGCGAGATGGGCGTGCACCCGACCCACGCCGTTTACGATGGCAAGACGTATGAATCGCCGAAGCATCATCTGATCTCCCTGATGTGCGACGACATCTCACACACGGTCGCCGAACTGAAGGGCAAAGGGGCGGAATTCCACGGCGAAGTCCAGGATCAGGGGTACGGACTCGTGGTCATGATGGCCGTTCCCGGCGCGGACGACATCATGCTTTACGAGCCCAAGCATCCGCTGGCGTATAGCCTGTGACCGACGGAGAGGGCACCTATTACTTCGGCCGACGAACCCCCGAGCGCGCGCCGCGCCCACCAGCAATACGATAACTCGCATCGCGCTCCTAGCGGACGCCGAACATCCTGACGATGAGCGGGCTGTCCATCCAGACGTGCGGCGCGAGGGAATGATACGACCAGACGTGGACCCAGGCGTTCCCGCTGCGAAGCGTGAGGACGGACTTCACCATGCCGGGCCCGAAGTATTGGAACATGAGGAAGATCAGCGAGAGCGTGACGTTTGTTGGCGAGTTCCAGAGGGTCCAGGCCTCGAACAGGTGGAGGGCGGCGTAGGTCACGCCTCCGAGAATCACCGTCGTGACGATCGACCCCGTCGCCTTCAGGTATCGCGGCAGCAGAATGGCGTAGATGAAGACCATGGTCGGAAGCGACGTGCCTAGGAGGTAGATCACCAACGTCGCGGAACCCCCGACCAGCGCCTGACGTCCGCTGAGCCTGAAGATGCTGTGATCGAACGCGAGCTCGAACGCCGATTCCACCAACAGGATCGTCAGGATGAGGCGAAAATCCGCGCGGCGATCGGCCGATTTCAGGCTCAGCGCTTCGTTCGAGTACCCGCGCCGGCGAAAGAAGGCATATGGAATGGCCGCGTAGGCGAGGAAATTGAAGCCCACCCACAGGTACACGTCCCGGGGCGAAACGGGGGTGCTGATCCCGAAGACCGACCCGGGCAGGTGGAAGCTGATGGGATAGCTGCCGAGCGCGCGGCCAAGTCCGAGGCCGGCCACCTGGGCCACGACGGCGTACGCGACGAGGAAGGTCAACTCGGCGCGGTTCTCTGGCGCCGCGGGTGCGCGGCTCGCGAGATCGACGATGGCCCGCCGGCGGGTGACCAGAAGCGTCAGGCCGATCAGCAGGAAGACCAGCAGAATCTGAAGGTGCGCGCTGATCAGTTGAAACTTCGTCGACATGTCCGGCATGTTCGGCCAGTCGAACGGCACCCGCCGTCCGCTGACCGCGACGAAGGCAACGCTCGCGGCCCAGACGGCGAGCGCGATCTGTGCGCTGCGATGCCGCAGCAGCCGCAGGACCGCGGTCACGGCTTTCGAAGCATACCGTACCCGAAGTCCGTGTCGACCACGATGGCGGTCGGACCCAACGCCGACTCCGCACCGGCCTGCCGAAGCAGGTGGATCATCGTGCGGACGTCTTCGGCCGAGAACGCTGGGACGTACCCTTGGGCGTCGATCAACTCCCCGTAGGCGAGACCGTCCTTCCGTCGCTCCTCGTGGATGCGAGCGCGGACGTCGTCCAGCGTAACCGGGCCCTCGGCCCTGGCCACGACCCAGTGCTTTGCGTGATCCACGACGACCGTGAACGGCATGGTTCCTCCCGAGGGAACGTGCTCCAGCACCAGCCGCACCGCCCGCTACCGCTCGTTACGAGCCACCGGGCGAGTTGCCGCCATGAAACCGCCCGAACGTGCGCGCGGCCATCACACACATGGCCAGTCCGCCCAACCCCGCGGCGATGACGTTGCCGGTGTCGTGGAGATCGAAGTTTCCCACACGCGCCATGAGCAGGTAGGCGATGACGAAGTTCGCGAATCCCCAGAGCACGTTCACCGTCGAGGATGACAGACCTTGGCCCGGCGGTTTGGCGAACGGGCTCTGAAAGGGGCGCCCCATCACGCCGCTGACGAAATGCGGAACGGCGTTCGCGAGAAAGGCGCCGCCGAATAAGTAGGATACCTCGTGAAGCCAATTCATGGTCAGGCGCTCTTCGTCATGAGGTATATGATTCCCCGGTTCAGCGAGGGCCGAATTTCGTCGCGCGGGGAGCCCGAGCGGAGCCACCCTTGCCTAGGACGGCGTAGCCGGCGGGCGCATTCGGCGCTCTCTCAGAAGATTGTAACCCAACCAGCACAGAGCCGGTACCGCGAACATTCGTGCGGGCGAGAGAAAATCCACAGGATGCCCGGTGCGCGGCCCGGCGTACGTCAGCAGGCCCCATACGCCAACGGCCAGGGCATAGGTCGCCGCGTGCACGATCACCAGCGGTGGCTTCCAGCCGAAATCCCGGAGCCGGAATTCCACGACACGCAACAACACCACGAACATGATGAGCGCGACCACGAACCGCGCGATCGCGAAGTCCCACGCTTCGAGCATGAGGACCGGAAGGATGATCACCACGAGCCAGAAGGCACCCGTTTTCAATCGCCGCTTGATGTCCGTCGACTCTTGATGGTGCTCGGCCACGTGAACCTCAAACAAGACGTCGAAAGTCAGATCCCGCGATGGCTCATGGTATCGTGGTGCTGCCGATCCGCGTTTCCTTGCCTCGATGGTGATGCGGTCGCGACACCGTGCCACGACGATAGAGCAACCGGATGGCCGGCGCAATGCGAGCATGTGCGGCCGGCAAGTCCGACGGCATGTTCAGACCTGCGACGGGCGGTCGGGCGTCGAGGTTGGAGTTCGCGGCCTTGATCCATCAGCCGCGCCGCCCCCGCTCGCGGATGACGGAACCGCGATGGGTGCGCCGCGAGTTCCAGCGGGCCGGAAAGCGCAACCGCCTGGGCCGCCGTCCCTTACACGATTCCGATGAACGTTTTCCGCCTCTCGTGGTAGAAGCAGAGGAAGGGCCCCGCCTGACCGCGCCTCACGACGCCGTGAAGCCGCAGGCGGAACCTGCGTAACAGGAAGTGCACCAGCACGCTGCCGGAGACATCCGGCCGTCGGTCGCGGAGCACGACGTCACGACCGGCGCGATCGCCGAACGCGGATCCGACGCCGCTCCGAATGCGGGCGGCCCGAGCCGGCGGCGTGCGCCCGACCGGATGCTCTCGGTCGTCGCAGTGGACGGTGAACGGGGCGCTGGCAACTCCGATCACCCCAACAGGAGGACCGTACCGTGAAGAAGACCTCTCTCTTGTTGTTGCTCCTCCCGATGCTCTTCGCCTGCGACACCAAGGCGAAGCAGCAGCTCGTCGCGTTGGCCGCGGCCGATTCGCTGCGCCAGGATTCGTTGTTGGCCGTGAAGAACCAGCTGCTCAACGACATGCTGGTGTCCACGCAGTTCATCAACGACATCAACACCGAGATCGCCAAGGCGCGGAGCCTGCCCAGAGCGACGAATGCCACCGCGCTCGCCACACCGGCCGAAGGCACGAAGATGCAGGACGATCGCGCGGACGTCCTGAACAGGATTCGAATGGTCGTCCAGCGCCTCGATGCCACCGACGCCCGCATCGCCGTGCTTCGCCGCGAGGCGGCCCGGCTGTCCCAGCACGATTCCACGCTGATGCAGCAGATCGCCCAGTACGAACAGACGATCGCGGACTTCCGCACGACGATCGAGACGCAGAAGCAGCAATTCCAGGCGGTCATCGATTCGCAGACCGCGCACATCGCGTCGCTCAACGGCACGGTGGACACGCTCAACGGCGCGAACGCCGCCCTGACCGACACGGTGGGGCAGCTCACCGAGCAGCGCAACACCGCGTACTACGTGGTGGGGACGCGGGACGACCTCGAGCGCGCCGGCGTGCTCGTGGAGGAGGGGCACCGGCAGTTCTGGCTGGTCGGAAACCGCCGCGCGGAACCGTCGCGCGCCCTCGACGCCGCGGCGTTCACGCGCATCGACATCACCAAAGATACGAGCATCACGCTGCCGGATGGCCGGTATACGATCTTCTCGCGGCAGGACCCCGCGTACACGCAGCCGTTCGCGGTGAAGGACGGCAGGATCAGCGGTGGCCTGTACATCACGAATCCACGGGCGTTCTGGGCGCCGTCGAAGTTCCTCATTCTGCTCAAGCAGTAGTCGGCGGCGGCTGGGACGGGGAGCGGCGTCCTCGCGTGGGAGCCCGTGGGCCCGGCGGAGTCGCTTCCGCTGGACCTGCCGGCGCTCTTCGCCCGCGCACTCCGGGAGCCGCGCTCCGGATCCCGCTAACCTGCCAGCACTTCCCGCAGCTTGGCGGCCAGCGACTCCCTGGAGAACGGCTTATGGAGGAACGCGATGCCGGGATCGAGCACCCCGTGGTGCGAGATGGCGTCTTCCGTGTAGCCGGACATGTAGACGACCTTGAGTCCGGTGCGCTGCTGCACGAGCTGCCTGGTCAACTCAGGACCGCTGCCACCCGGCATGACGACATCGGTCAGGACGACGTCGATCGACGGGTGCTCCTCGACCGTTTGTAGCGCCTCCGCCGCGTTGGCCGCAACGAGCACGGAATACCCTTCCCGTTGGAGCAGCCGCCTGGCCAGCTCGCGCAGCGGCGCGGCGTCCTCCACCACGAGCACGGTTTGTCCGCCCGCGTGCGTTTCGACCCCCAGCCGCGGTTCCTCGGGCGCCGTCGCCCCGGCTGGCACGCGCGGAAAGTACACGATGAACGTGGTGCCCTTGCCCGGCTCGCTGTACACCCCCACGGTGCCGCCGCTGCGCGTCACGATGCCGTGCACCGTGGCCAGGCCCAGGCCGGTGCCCTTTCCCGGCTCCTTTGTGGTGAAGAAGGGCTCGAACAGCCGCGACTGGATTTCGGGCGACATGCCGGTACCGGTGTCGCTCACGATCAACTGCACGTAGCGTCCCGGTTTCACGGCGATGTGGGTCCTGGCGTAGTGCTCGTCGAGCTCGACGTTGGCCGTCTCGATGGTGAGCGTGCCGCCGTCGGGCATCGCATCGCGGGCGTTCACCGCCAAGTTCATGACGATCTGCTCCACCTGGCCCGGATCGGCCATTACGAGATCCAGCCCCGGCCGCAGATCCAGCATCACCCTGACGTCTTCCCCCATCAGGCGACCGAGCATTTTCTGCACGCCGGAGACGACGGTGTTCAGGTCCAGCACCTTCGGCGCGATCATCTGCTTGCGGCTGAACGTCAGGAGCTGGCGGGTGAGCCCCGCGGCGCTCTCGCCGGCCCGGTGAATTTCCGTGATGTCCGGCCGGCGTGGGTCGAGCGGATCGAGTTGTTCCAGCAGCAGCTGGCTGTACCCCAAGATCACGGAAAGCAGGTTGTTGAAGTCGTGGGCCACACCGCCGGCCAGTCGGCCGACGGCCTCCATCTTCTGAGCCTGGTGGTACCGCTCTTCCAGGGACCGGCGTTCGGTGATGTCGGCGCCGGAGCTGAAGGTCCCGATCACGTTGCCCATCTCGTCGTGCAGCACCCGGTTGCGCCATTCAATGAGGCGCTCTTCGCTGGTCTTCGTCAACACCGGATTCTCGACGAACGATGTGTTGCCGGCGAGCAGGTCGTCGAACGTCTCGGCGAGGGTCGCGCGGGCCCGCGCCGGCAGGCAGGTTTCGATCCAGTTGCAACCCAAGAGCTCACGTTCGGTGTATCCCAGAATCTCGCAGCCCTTGCGGTTGATCGACGTGATCCGCCCCTCGGCGTCCAGCGAGAGCAGCATCACTTCGGCCGTGTCCAGATACCGTTGCGCCCGGTCCAGCGCCTGGCGCAATGCCTCCTCGGCCCGCTTCTGCTCGGTGACGTCGCGGAAGTACCACACCCGTCCGTAATATCTCCCGTCGGCGTCCCGCATGGGCGCCGAATACCGGTCGAAGATGCGGCCGTCCAGCAGCTCGACCTCGTCCTCCGACGTTTCGTCGTGGCGGTCGTACAGCTCCTGCACCCGCCGCATGAATGCTTCCGGGTTGAGGACCTTCCGCTTGGCCGATTCGAGCAAGGCCGCGTCCGCTCGGGCCGCGAGGAGATCGGGAGGAACGCCCCACATCTCCGCGAAGCGGCCGTTGTAGGAGAGGACGGAGGAATGCGCGTCCACCGCGAGGATGCCGTCCAGCGTCAGCTCGCGTTCGGTGAGCAGCATGGCGCGTTGAAAGCGCAGCTCGTCGTCGGCCTGCTTCCGGGCGGTGATGTCGCGCGCGACCTTCGAGGCGCCGATGACTTTGCCCGACGCGTGCAGGATCGGCGACGTGCTGATCGACACCGCGATCGTGCGGCCGTCTTTCGTGCGTCGCAACGTTTCCAGATGTTGGATGCGCTCGTTGCGCCGGATCCTCTCGAGAATCTCCCGTTCCTCGGCCTCGAGATGTTCGGGAATGATCCGCAGGATGGGCGTGCCCACCATCTCGGCGGCCGAGTAGCCGAACAGGCGCTCGGCGCCCTGGTTCCAGCTCGTGACGATGCCGTTCAGGTCCTTGCTCACGATGGCGTCGTCCGACGATTCGACGATCGCCGCGTATCGACCCAGGTCGATCTGTCGCCGGCGGGTGTCGGTGATGTCGGTGATGACCACGACGAC
The DNA here is from genome assembly GCA_963729495.1 of uncultured Gemmatimonadaceae bacterium. Classification (GTDB taxonomy): domain Bacteria; phylum Gemmatimonadota; class Gemmatimonadetes; order Gemmatimonadales; family Gemmatimonadaceae; genus JAGWRI01. Next base: position 16,250 of record CAVSOM010000042.1, on the reverse strand, counting down.
CAGCGCGACCGAATCGCCCGCCGTGGTGGGTTCGTATCGAACCGCGTAGAAGCGGTCGCCGTCGGCCGTGGGCTTTCGCAGCTCGTAGGCAACCCGCTCTCCGGCAAAGGCGCGGTCCAGCCGCGGCCGGACCTGGTCTTCGTACACGCCGGCCAGGACTTCCTGGAGCGGCCGGCCGGCCAGGCCCGACGTGGACAGATCGAGGATCTCGCCGTACGTGCGGTTGGCGTACACGTAGCGCCGGTCCGGTCCCAAGACGACCAGGCCGACGCGTGCGTTCTCCGTGACAATGCGCAACAGGGCCTGCTCGGACAGTGTCTCGGGGAGGTCCCGCCCGCCGTCGTCGGGCGTCATAGGAGTACTCATAATCCGGCCCATCGGTGCACGTTCATGAATAAAGCGTGCGCCGGCGGCCGGGGCCAGACCGGCGGCGTGATTCGATCAAGCCGGCGGCCGGGGAGACGGTGCCCGGCGGTACGAGGCCGGCCGAAATGACCGGCCGATGCCTCCTTAACCCCCGATATGGCTGGTCTGCCGCCACTTCATCATCGTCGAGCAGTTCTTCCCGGCCGGCGCCGGGGCGCCGTAGGGCGCCTTCAACACAGCGGCCGTGCCGCCCCAAGCGGTGGTGACGATCTCCATCCGGTCGTTCTCGGCGTCGCAGAAGGCCGACGGCCGCGGCCATGCCCGGCATTGCGGCGAAGCCCCTCCGTCCGGCATCGGGAGAAGGCGCGCTGCTTCCGTGCACGCCGGCTGCCACGCGCACCCGCCCGTCGCCACGCCGACAATGCGAGAGAAGAATTGTCTCATGAGTTCCGCGTAGGGTTGGCTTCGCCCTCCCGCTACTCAGCCCGGATCGCGTCGATCGGATTCGTGCGAGCCGCACGCGCGGCCGGAACGACGGCCGCGAGAAGTCCAGCTGCAATGAGCGCGCCTGCCGCCACCGCGAAGCTCGTTGGATCCATCGGGCTCACGCCGTACAGAAAGCGATTGAGCGCCCGCGCCAGCCCCGCCGCCATCACGAGGCCGGCGCCGACCCCGCAAAGCACGGGCACGAGCCCGCCCCAGAGCACATCGCGCCGCACGCGCCGCGGCGACGCGCCAAGCGCAAGACGCACACCGAACTCGGCGCGCCGTCGATCGACGGCGTACGACGCCACGCCGTACACGCCGACCGCGCCGAGCACCAGCGCGAGCCCGGCGAAAAGCGTGAGAAAGAAGCGGAGGCGAATCGGCTCGGCGAGCGAGCCATCCACCACCTGCTGCATCATCTCCACCTGGGCAATCGCGACCTGCGGATTCAATTCGCCAACAACGCGGCGCACCTCAGGCACGACGCTCGCGGGGTTCTGCGCGACCCGCACGGCGAGAACGGCATCCGAGCTCGCCGACGCATGCTGCTCGAGCGGAACGAACATCGCGAACGGCGAAGCCCCGGTCACGCGCGTGAGTTTCGTCTCGCGAATCACACCGACCACCGTGCGCGAAACGGCGGTACCGCTGTACGCCGTGGTGATGTGCCTCCCGATCGCGCTCCGGCCGGGCCACATCTGCTTCGCGAACGATTCGTTGATGACCGTGACCTGAAGGGTGCCGGCCTGATCGGTGGCCGCGATGCCGCGCCCTTGGAGCAGGCGAATGCCCATCGTCTTGAAGTACTGCGGCGTGGCCGTGCGGTAGAGCGCGTTCGGCCTCGCCTTGCCCGCGAGGTCCGGCCGATCGTCGATCGTCACCGGACCCTGATAGCCACCGTCCCGGAGGGGAAGCCGGTTGGTGAGGCCCACGGCTTGTACGCCGGGCAGCGCAGACACCCGCGTCACCACATCTCGCAGGAACTGACGGCCTTGCTCGTCGACGTCTTTCGTCGCGGCGACGAGGTTCATCGTGACCACGCCCCGCGGATCGAAGCCGAGGTCGAGCGATCGAAGGACTCCAACCGACCGAATGAGGAGCGTGGCGCCCACCACGAGGAGTACGGCGAACGCCGCCTGCGCCGCGATGATCAGGCGGTGCAGGCGCTTGGTGCCCCGGCCGAGCCCACGATCGCCGCGCTCACGCCCGAACGAGCCCTCGAACCGGCCGTGCAGGAGGTGGCGCACCGGCGCAATCGAGATGAGACCGCCGGTCATCAGGGCGAGACCGAATGCGGTGGCGAGCGTCACCCAACTCGCGTTCACCGTCTGACCGAAGCCGTCGCTCAGCGGGAGCCGCACGACCAACACCCGAAATCCGCCGATGGCGATTCCCGCGCCGAACGCCGCGGCGCATGTCGCGAGTACGAGCGCTTCGGCGACCAGTTGGCGTACGAGCCGCCCGGGTTCCGCGCCCAGCGCAGCGCGAAGCGAGAGTTCCGCCGAGCGATCGGTCGTGCGAACGAGCACGAGCGCCGCGCCATTGGCGCAGGCGATCAGCAGCAACGAGCCAACAGCGCCGAGCAACAATAGCAGCGGGTCGCGCACGTCACCCAGCAGATACTGGTGAATGGGCGTCGAGGCGGCGTTCTTGGTCTTGTCCCATGCCGCCGGATAGTCGAAACGCTGGCCGAGCGCGGTCGCGACGTCATGGATGTCGCCCTGGATGGCGGCGGCCGGCGCACCGGCGCGCGCGCGTCCGATGAGCACCAGGAACCCGACATTGTGATAGAAGTCGCTCGTCGGATCGAGCTGCAGCGGCCGCCACGCGCGAAACTCTGGATTGGGGAAAAAGAAGCCCTCGGGCATGACGCCGATGACCGTCACCGCCGTGCCGTCGAGGAGGATCTGGTGGCCCGGTACGTCGCGCGCACCCGCGAGATCGTCCCGCCACATCCCGTAGCTGATGACCACGACCGGCGGGGCGCCGGGCCTGTTGTCGGCGTCGTCGAAGGCACGGCCGATCACGGGATGCACGCCGAGCACGTCGAAGAGCGTGGGCGAGCTCACCACGTACGGCAGGACGGTCGCCACTCCGGCGGCGTTCGTGGTGGGGTGGTACGGCGCGCCATTGGTCGAGAACTCCGCCACGGACTCGAACGCGTGCAACCGGTCGCGCACGAAATCGTATTCTTCGCCGCGCCAGTCGTAGTCGTCCCAGAACACCCGGATCCGGGACTCGCCTGCGTAGGGCAGGTGCCGGACGAGAAGGTCGTTCACCACCGAGTACATCGCGACGGTCGCGCCGATCCCGAGTCCGAGCGTGACGACGACCATGATCGAGAACGACGGCCGGCGCAGGAGCTGGCGAGCGGCGTGGCGCACATCCAGGGCGAAGTCGGCGGCGGCAAGGCGGAGCCCCGAAGAGTCGGTCATCGTTCGACGGGCTGAAGGAAGGGACAGCGGGACGCCGAATGGCGCGGCGCCACGGCCTACTGGCGTGTGACACCCAAGGCGAGGGTATCGTTGGCACAGGTACAGCTCGCAGCAGGTGGCAGGCCAGCGGCCGGCCTCTAAGCGTGAACGGCGTGGCCGAATCGTGGGGCTGCATCCTGCGCGTCGGCGCGGTAGGTTCAGGCGGCTACATCCGGGGTAGGAACGATGTCGGAGGAAGCAGTGGGGGTTTTGCCGCAGGGCCGTGCACGCGGGCTCCGTAGGCCGATTCCGGTATTCACCGGCTTCTCGGTGGTGCGCCATGACTGAAGTGGCACCGGCGACGCCGGAGACGCCGTGGCGAGGCGCCGCTCAACCGTGGATGCGCTACTTCCGCCCTCCGCGCCTCCGCAGCCCGGACGACACGATCGAGGCCCGCAATTTTTGGATCACGGCGTGGGGATTCTTGGTCGTCGTCGTGGTCATGCTGGGGGCCATGTCGGCGCTCGATCCGACCTCGCTGAAGCGGCATGCAGTCACCACGGCGGCGGTGGCCGCGCTGGTCGCCTTGCTCCACGAGGTGAATCGCCGGGGCCGCACGAGGCTTGCCAGTTGGATGTTCGTGGTCGGGCTCGTGGTCGTCGTCACGCAGCGGGCCTGGGGCACCGGCGGCATCTACGCGCCGGTCAGCGTCTTTTACGTGCTCTTTGTGCTCATGGCCGGTGGACTCCTGGGCACGATGGCGAGCGTCACGGTGACCGTCCTCTGTACTGGCGGCGCGGCTGTGTTGCTGTTCGCGCACCGGGGCGGCGAGCTCCCGCCCGCCGCGTCGTCGCCGCCCGCTGCCGCGCTGCTCTTCGTCGTCGTGTCCCTGGGGTTGGCCGTCGTGGTCGAGAGCTTGTACTTCCGCAGTCTGCGGGCACGTCTGGACCGGGCTCGTACGCAGCTCGTGGAGGAGCGCCGACGCGAGCTGCAGATGCGCGACGACCTGGTCGCGATGATCGTGCACGACATGCGGTCACCGCTGACGGGCCTCTCGGCAAGCCTGGAGCTCATGCGCCTCGATGCCGCGGTCCAGTTGCATGCGGTCATCGACGGCGCCCTCGACAGCGCGAAATCACTCAATCGCCTGGCGACCTCCCTCGTGGACGTGGTGCGCTTCGAGGAAGGCAGGATGCCCGTGGCGCTCAGGCGGACGGAGCTTTGTCAACTCGTCGCCGCCGCGCAGACTAACCTCGCCGGCATGGCGGCCGCCCACACGGTCCGCGTAAGCGGCCGACCGCCCGTGATGGCGGAGTGCGACCCAGAGTTGATTCGCCGTGTGATCGAGAACCTTCTCAGCAACGCCATCAAACACACGGCCGAAGGGGGGACCGTCCGGATTGCGGTCACCGCGTCCCTGGGCTGGGCGCGGGTCGAGGTGCACGACGAAGGTCCGGGTGTGCCCGAGCATCTGCGGAAGCAGATCTTCGAGAAGTTCGGCACGGTGGCCGCCAATGGCGCGTACCACTCCGTTGGCCTGGGATTGGCCTTCTGCAAGTTCGCCGTCGAGGCCCACAACGGGACCATCGGGGTGACCGACGACACCCCGCGTGGCAGCGTCTTCGCCTTCGAGATTCCCGTGGACCGCGGTCAGTAACCGACCCCCGAGCCTGTCGGTGTGGCAACGCGCCTCGGACGGGGTCAATGTGAGTTCTTCCGCGGTGAAGCTCTCCAGAGGCGCGCCCGCCTCGCAGAGGGACAGCACGAGGCGTCCGAGTCCCATGGAGCGCAATTCCACTCGCCTTGTCCTTCTCGACGACGGGACGGATTGGGGTTGGACGGATGACCCGCGTGAGGCTGGCCCTGTGAGCACGCGAAGCGGGCGCTGACGGCGAAGGAGCAGCGAAACCTTTCAACCCTGCGTTCGCGTAGGGTGTCCAAGCTCGCGCAACGCGCGGGTTCGGCCCCCCTCACCGGTTGAGCAGTGGCATGTTCGCAGTGGCGGCGCTCCTCACTCTCTCGTTCGGCATACAAGGACCACAGGCGCCGGTCCCAATTCCACGGCCCCGCCCGGCGGCGCGCTATCCCGTACCGATGCCGAGCGATACGAGCGCTGTGGCGGTTCGCGCCACGGTTCCTCCAGTAATCGACGGCCGGGACGACGACGCCGTCTGGCGCGTGGCACCGCCCATTACGGCATTCCAGGAATGGAGCCCCACCGAGGGGACGGCCCCCCGCTTCCGCACGGAAGCGAAGGTCGCCTACGACGCGGCCAACATTTACGTGTTCGTCCGCGCCTACGACCCGCATCCCGATAGCATCATCCGGATCCTCGAGCGGCGCGACACGCCAACACCGTCAGACATGATCTGGCTGTTCGTGGATTCGTACCATGACCGTCGAACAGGCTATGAATTCGCCGTCAACGCCGCCGGCGTGAAGTTGGATCAGGCAATCTACGACGATGGAACGGAGGATCTGGCGTGGGATGGCGTCTGGGACGTCGCAACGCGGATCGATTCGCTCGGGTGGACCGCCGAGTTTCGAATCCCGCTCTCGCAACTCCGGTATGGCACGGCGCGCGACCACACGTTCGGCATCGCGATCGACCGCGACATCTACCGGTACTCGGAACGCCTCAGTTGGCCGCTCTTCCGCCAGTCGAAAGCCGGGATGGTGTCGCAGTTCGGCACGCTGAGCGGTCTCGACGACCTCGACGCGCCGCGGCGCCTCGAGGCATTGCCGTACGCGGTCACCAAGAACGCGACCGAGATCTCGAACAATCAATTCGGCGACCGTTCCGCGTTCACCGTCGGCGGCGATTTCAAGTACCGCCTCGCATCGAACCTGACGCTTGACGGCACCATCAATCCTGACTTCGGCCAGGTGGAGGCAGATCCCGCGGTCCTCAACCTGACCGCGTACGAGTCGTTCTTCGACGAACACCGCCCATTCTTCGTCGCCGGCCGGGGCCTGTTTCAGGTCCCCGTCAACTGCAATCAGGTGAATTGCAATAATGAGGGGTTGTACTACAGCCGGCGCATCGGACGGACGCCGCAGCTTGCCGGAACTTATGGCGATACGGTGCCCCTGCAGCCGACCACCATCCTGGGGGCGGCGAAGCTGCTCGGCCGCTTCCACAGCGGGTTGACGATCGGCGTGCTCGATGCGGCGACGCAGCGGGCTTCGGGCCCGGCCGACACGACGTACGAGCCGGCCACCAATTACCTGGTCGCGCGCGCCGTCCAGGATCTTCGGAACGGGAACAGCACGATCGGGGCGGTCGTGACAGCCGTGAACCGGGGGCTGGATCGATGGTCGTCGCCATACCTCGCCTTGGCGGCGTACGCCGCCGCCGTGGATTTCCGTCACAGGTTCCTTGACAATCGCTATGAGATTTCTGGGTCCTTCGATCAGAGCCGCGTCCAGGGGACCCCCACGGCGATGCTCGCGGTGCAGACCGACGCCGTACACTACTACCAGCGGCCGGACGTCGCCCTGCCCCTGGATTCCAACCGTACGGCACTTGGCGGCGATGCCGAGGAATTCAAGTTTGACAAGGTGGGTGGCGAGCACCTGAAGTTCGAGAGCGCGTACCAGAGACGGTCCGCCGGATTCGAGGTGAACGACCTCGGCTATCTGCAGCGCGCCGACGAGCAGTCGTGGAGTACGTGGGTCGGCTTCTTCGACTTGCACCAGCGCTCGTGGTATAGCCACTTGCAGTGGAACAACAACTGGTGGCAGTACTGGACCACGTCCGGCCTCGCGCTCGAAGCGGCATACAACACGAACGTCCACGTTACATTCCGCAACAACTGGTCGTGGAACATGGGGACGACGGTCGGCCAGCTTGGCGCGACCTACGATGACCGGGGTGCGCGGGGCGGTCCCGCCGTCCGCCAGGATCCGTATGTCTCCCCGTGGCTCTCGATCAGCGGCGACGACCGACGGGCGCTCGTTCCGTACCTGAACTTCAACTACTTCCGCGGCGACGCGTGGCGGAATGCGGACTGGGGATTCAGTCCCGAGGTGGACTACAAGACCGCCGGCCGGTTCAGTTCGGCGTTCAGCGTCAATTGGCAACGCAATGTCGCCGACAATCAGTGGTACGGCAACTACACGGACTCGGCGGGCACTCAGTACACCTTCGCGCATCTGAACCAAACGACGACATCGGCGACAGTGCGGCTCAACTACACCTTTACGCCGAACGTGTCGCTTCAGGCGTACGTGCAGCCATTCATCTCACGGGGAGCGTACAGCGACGTACGACAGCTCTCGGCCACGCCTCGCGCGGCCCAGTACGAAGCCCGGTACGCGCCGTTCGACGATCCGGCCGTGACCGCCGATCCGGGCGGGTTCAACTTCAAGGAGTTCCAGTCGAATCTGGTGTTCCGATGGGAATATCGGCCCGGCTCGACGCTGTTTGTCGTGTGGAACGAGGGGCGGCAAGGCGACCTGCCGGTTGAAGGCATTGCCAATTTCACCGGTAACGTGCGCGACCTGTTTGAGCTGCACCCGCAGAACACGCTGCTCGTGAAGATCTCGTACTGGCTCGATCGGTGAGTTGGCACGGGGCGGCGCCGCAGGGGTGCGACTGGCCTGGGTCCCGAAAACTGATCCGACCCGGAGCGTCAGTTTCTGAAAGTGGGCCTGGGTCCCCAAGACTGATCCGCTCCAGAGCGTCGGTTTCTGAAAGTTTTGATGCGAGGTAGGTAGTGGCCGGCTCTCGCATCCACCGCCGGCGGTGACCGCGATCGCCTCGACGTCGGGGGCTTCTTCTTCGAAGTCGCGCCGTTGGAGTACGGATATGTCATCGACTGGCTCTGGACTGGCGACGATATCGTCCTCTACGCCGTTCCCCATCACGTGGGCTGGTGTCTGGCGTACGACGCGCGGTTGGGCACCCATGTCCGCGTGATGTGTCTGGGGACTTAGCGGCGATTCGTCAGGATGATTGCGGCGATCGGCCCCCCTCCCGGGAGGCCGGGCCAGGTTGACTCGCGGAATGAGCACGGGCTAGGTCTGCTTCACTGCATCGGGAGGAACGCCCGAGGGCCCGTTCTTCTTGCTCCTCGAAGGGGGGAAGGTCAGTCAGCGGCCGCGGCCCTCCATTTGCCAGGCCTCGGTCGTTTCGTTAAGGCGTAGCGAAGCGCAGCGCCACGGCGGTGCCACCGCGCCCGGTTGGCGCCACCGAAGCGTGAAGCAATAGGCGATCGAGCCAGCTGTCCGGATGGGTGCGCGCGTACTGCACCGCCTTGAGGCCGGAGAAGATGCCGATTCCGGCGCCGAAGACGATGTCGCTCACCCAATGTGCGTTGTTGTACAGACGCGAGACGCCGGCCGCTGTCGCCGTGCCATATGTGAGTACGCCGATCAGCATCGCGTGGGACGGCCAGCGGTCGGCCGTTTCCGCGGTCACGGCCGAGGCTACGGCGAACGCCGCGAGCGTGTGACCGGAGGGGAACGACTGCCAGTTGCCGTCGGTACGGATGCCGCGGCCGAAGACGAAACTGTCTGCGTCGGCATTGTGCTGGCGGGGCAAGGGGCGCCCGGCGGCGCCTTTGATGAGGAACCCGGCGGCCGAGGCGATCACGAGGGCTTCGGTGGTGTGGAGTCCAACGGTCGCGAGGGCGCCCTGCCGCGCCAACGCGCCCAGCGCGTACATCCCGGTACTGAAATACAACGTGCCCGGGTCGGCGAGATCGCGAAATACAGTGGCCTCGCGCCGCAATCCTGGCTCGTTCTGGTTGGCCGGCAGTTGCAGGTTATGGGCCACCAACTGGTCGAGCGGCAGCGCCGCGGCCGTGGCGCCCGTGAACGCCAGGGCTAGCCACAGGTCGCGCGCCGTAAACAGCGGCGCCACGACCGGCGCACGCGGTGGTGCGACGGCGCTCGGGCTGCGGAGCGCCGTATCGGCTTGCGCGATCGCCCCATGCGGCGTGGCGCCAAGCATCGTCGTGATCAGCGCCAGGGCGATCACGCCGCCGTGGCGCCTCCCGTTACCAGACATCATCCGTAAGCTGCCCCGTCCACGCGATAAAGGTTGCATAGTCTGAAGCGCCCGGGACGCAAGATCAAGGGGGGCGCGGTCGGGCGGCCGAGCCGAGCGGATCCCCTACGCGGCCCGCGCACTCCGCGGTGCCTCGCGGCACGACCAGTTGCCAACCGGCCCGGGCGCGGCCAGCGTTCCTCCAATGAATGCCGCCCGCGGCGCTGCCCCGCACATGACCCTCGTCGTTCCGAGCTATAACGCGACCGATCGTCTGCGCGCCAGCCTCGTGGAGGTCACGGCGTTCTTGTGCGCGCAGCCGTACGACTCGGAACTCTGTCTCGTCGACGACGGCAGTGCCGAGCCCGCCGCGGGGGTCATGCGGGAGTTCGCGGCGAGCCACCCGGGGGTGACGCTGCTGCGCAACGATTCCAACGAGGGCAAGGGTGCGAGCGTCCGCCGGGGCATGCTCGCAGCGCGCGGCCGCTATCGCGTGTTCATGGACGCGGACGTGGCGTATCCGCCTACGGAGATCAATAAAATTCTGCGTGATCTCGAGGCCGGAGCCGACGTGGCCATCGCCTGCCGCGTGCTCCGGGATTCTCGCTACCTGATGAGCCCGACCTTCTTTCACTACCTCTATACGCGCCACGTCATGAGCCGCGCGTTCAATGTGATGGTGCGGGCCGTCTTGCTGGATGGCGTGTTGGACTCGCAAGCGGGCCTCAAGGGCTTCACCGCCAACGCCGCCCAGGTCGTGTTTTCACGTCTCACGATCCCGCGATTCGGGTTCGACGTCGAAGCGCTGTATGTGGCCCAGAAACAGGGCCTGTCGGTGCGCCAGACGGCGGTGCACTTTCGGTACGACGACGAACCGACCACGGTGCGGTTCGTCAAGACGGCGTTCACGATGGCCGGCGACCTCGCTCGGGTGAAGCGGAGCGACTGGCGGGGGCGCTACGACTGAAGGGCGAGCGGCACCCCCTCGCGCCGCGTGGGCTTCGAGTATGCGGGTTCGGACGGCAACGAGGGCGTCCACAAGCCCGTCGATGGGGCGCACCGGCCACTCGCGGCCGGCGCGGCCGTAGTCGTTCTCTCATCCCCCTCGTGAGCAGCACCGCCGGAACGGCGGTGCTCCTCAAGCTGTCAGTGCGCTGACAAATTCGACGAGCTGCGACCGATCACTTCCCTGCGCAATGCGCGGCCACTATCATCGCAAGGTCGTGCGTTCCCGCGCGCCCCCCGGCTCGCCTCATCGAGACACCCGTGATGGACAATTTGACGCCGCCGCACGTGGGGCGGTGGCTCGCAGTGGTTCTCGTTGCACTCGTGCTCTGGTCGGGCGTCACGGACTCCGGTCGTACCGCGCGCCGCCAGGTGTTTGCGGCGCTGCGGATCGCGCGACCGGAGAACGTGAGCGTCAACGTTCCCGCGTTCAGCGGGCCTGCGGGTTCGCGCCGCCTCCAGGATGCGATCGCGGCGATGCTGGCCGACAGCGTGCGCGTGACTCAGGAGTCGAACGATACCACGGTTGCCGACGCGACCGCTGCCACCAAACTCGCCGGGTTTGCGCCGGCGCTGCCGGCCGCGCGAAACGGCGCGCCGACCTTTGCGATCTCGACGACGCGCAGCATGGCGATGACGATCAACGGGGCGCAACTACGGACGATCTTCACTGAAGCCGGCCAGATGGGGCCCGTGCCTCCCGCCGCCGTGGACCGCGCGACGCTGACGATCACGACGCCGGCCGGCATCCGCGCGCGGTACGGGCACTGTCCGGTGGACGAGGGCCAGACGCTCACCAACCAGATCGCCCAGCGCCCCCCGCCATCCGCTGATAACGCCGATTGCGTGATCCTGGAGCAGCAACCGGTCGCCGTCGTCCAGGCGCCGCTTGGGCTCGACATGGGTCAGCTCACCGGCATCGCGCTCGAAGTCGCCGGCATGAGCCCCAACGCGACCCGGGACTTCCAGGCGGCGATTCCATGGGCGGCCGCCGTCGCGCTCACCATGCCGCGCTTCGTGCGCTCGTATGACACCGTGCGTGTCAATGGCGTGCCGGGCATGCTGCTGAACGTCGCAGGCCGCCGCGGCCCGACATACGAGTTGCTGTGGGCCCGCGACGGACGCGTGTACGCGATGACCGGCTACGGCAGCTCGGGTGATGCCGTCGGCCTCGCCAATTCCATCCGCTGATACGAGGGCGTCGTCGTTGAATCCAACCGCTGATTTCGCCATCGAGACGCACGAACTCCGCAAGGTGTTCGGGCCGCAGGTCGCCGTGCGCAACCTCTCGCTCACCGTGCCGCGCGGAGAGATCTTCGGGTTCCTCGGGCCCAACGGCGCGGGGAAGAGTACGTCCGTCAAGATGCTGCTCGGGCTCGTGCATCCCACGGGCGGCCGGGCGACCGTCCTCGGAGCGCCACTTGGCGACGTGGAGGTCCGGCGGCGGATCGGGTTCCTGCCGGAGGACTTTCGGTTCTACGAGTGGCTCACGGCCACCGAACTCGTGGGCCTCCACGGCCGGCTGAGCGGCATGAGCCAGGCCCAGCTCCGTACGCGAGTGCCCGAAGTCCTCGAGAAGGTCGGGCTGGCGCCGCACCGTGATCGGCCGCTTCGGGGGTTCTCGAAGGGCATGTTGCAGCGGATCGGCCTGGCCCAAGCGCTGGTGCACGAACCCGAGTTGATCTTCCTCGACGAGCCAACGTCCGGCCTCGACCCCATGGGGCGGCGAATGGTGCGCGACATCCTGCGGGCTGAGCGGGATCGCGGGGCCACCGTGTTCCTCAACTCGCACCTGTTGAGCGAAATCGAAGTCACCTGTGACCGCGTGGCATTCATCAAGGACGGCGAGGTGGTGGCGAGCCGGGATCTCACCGCCACGCCTCAGGACGCGATGCGGGTGGTCATGCACGTCGGCAACGTCGCGGATGTGGCGGTCGCCGGGCTGGCCGCGTGGGCCACCGCCCCGCATCTCGACGGCGATCAGCTGTCGTTCAGCGTGCAGTCCGAGGACGTGCTTCCGGACGTCATGCGCCACCTGGTCGGCGCCGGGGTCGACGTGTTCCGGGTGACGCCGGAGCGGGTATCCCTCGAGGAGGTGTTCATGTCCATCGTCGGCGAGGACCGCGGCCTGTGACCGGAATCTGGATCATGGCGGGCGTCACGCTGCGCGAGGCGCTGCGCCGGAAGATCCTGTGGACCGCCCTCGCCGCCGGCGCGCTCTTGCTCGCCGTATTTGCGCTGGCCATGCGTCTGCAGGTGATGGAGTTCCAGGGTCGCGCGATGTCGCCCTTCGTGCGCTACCAGGTCGAGGCCGGCATGCTGATGATCGGCCTCTACACCTGCGACCTCCTGGCCGTCGTGCTCACGATCCTCACGTCCATCGACACGCTGGCCGGCGAGATCAGCTCGGGCACGATCCACGCCATCGCGACCAAACCGATCGCCCGGTGGCAGATCCTCGTCGGCAAATTCGTTGGATTCGTGGCGATGATCAGCGCCTTCGCGGCCGTCACGTTCGGCGCCACGATCTGGGTGGCGTACGCCACCACCGGCGTGCTGCCTCAACGCCCGCTGGTGGGCCTGCTGCTCGTCATCTTCGAGTGCGTGGTGGCCCTGGGCCTCTCGTTCATGTTCGGCACTTGGTTCTCGACACTCACCAACGGCGTGCTCGTGCTCGGCCTTCAGGGAGCGGCGTTCATGGGCGGGTGGCTGGAACAGGTGAGCGGGTTCTCGCAGAGCGTACACATCGTGACCCTCGGCATCGCGTCGAGCCTCATCATGCCCGGCGAATCGTTGTGGCGCCGAGCCGCCTACGAAATGCAGACCCCCCTCGCCGGGTCGCTCTCCTTCTCGCCGTTTGCGAACGTCTCGATTCCGAGCCTGGTCGCCGTCGCATACGCCGGGGTCTATCTCGCGATCGCACTCGGCATCGCGATCCACCATTTCCAGCGGCGGGATCTGTGAGCGCCGGGGTCGCTTGAAGTCCTCGAAGTCCGACGGCAGGCCCCGGGCTCCCGTAACGGAGAGCGTCGACATGGGTGCCAAGTGGGCCGAGCGCCGCCAGCATGGTGAACGCCGTCGCGCCGAACCCGAGCATGGCGGCGCGTGCACGGGCGATGCGGAGGGTGAGAATCGCTGATCGTTTGCCACCGTCGCGCTTCGTTCTCATGGACCGGTTCGGACGCCGGACATGACGTACTGGCAGGGAGTGATCACGAACTGCGGGTAGTAGCCCGGTTTGGGATCGCTCAGCGTTCCAGCGATATTGTCGTCCGCGTCGAGCGTGCCGTCGAATTCCTGCCCGGCGAGGTTGACGACGAGCCAGAAATTCAACTCAACTCTCCGCGTGGCAAGGTCCATGTAGCCGTCGACCGGCCAGTTCTCGCCGGGCAGGATGACGTCGCTCCAGGTAGTCGAGATTTCCATGAGCCCATCGGGGCGGATCCCCGTCGAGTCGATGTGAAACGAATAGATATCTGAGCCGTTGGCGCCGGCGCAGGTATCGTTTCTGGCGTGCGCAAACTCCCAGGCGCCGACCAGCACGGACGCGGGCGGAACGGCAGCGGCGATAGGGGCAGCGATCGGCGCATGGCCGTCGCATCCCGCCATGAGTGCGATTGCTGGGAGCATTCGAATGAGAATTACGAAGGGCCGGTTCCCGAACATGTGCCTCCAGTCGCGCTTACGGTACCACCAGCGACGGGCGCTCTGGTGCGGCGCCCGATACTGATCCGACCCCGTGCCCCCGCTTCTGACTGTACCGTGTCGTGCGTCGCCGACGGCAGCGGGGCGTGGTCACAGCGCATCAACTAATGATCGTTCCAAGCGCGACGCCGAGCGCTGCAAACATGGTGAACACGGCCGCGGCGAACCCGAGGACGGTGGCGAGTGCACGGACTACGCGGAGGGTGAACCGCGCTGATCGTTTGCCTCCGGCACGCTCACCGAGTTCCCGATCAACTATGCCCCAGACGCCGAACGCGAAGAAACAGGTGCAGGCACAGAAGAAGACGAGCCATGCGGGTCCGCCCCACGCGGCTGACGCAGTCGCGGCCACCAGCCCTCCAATTCCATAGGCCGCGAGACGATTGTCGGAGGAATGTCTCGCGCGCGCGGTGAGGAACTCTGCCAGATTCGCATCAGGCTTCGGTATAGTGTCAATCATCTTGACGTGACCCCGGAAAGCTGATCCAGTTATAATGTCCCGGCCAGCCAAAGGTCAGGCTGAAGCGCGGTCGGATCGGCTAGTTGCTACCTCTGGGCGGCTCGACCTTGAGCACAAAGCATCCCCAGTCGTTTCCTGCCGTCGCGACGACGAGCCATTGGCCCGCGGTCGGTAACGACGCTTCGCTCACGTAGCCGTACAACGCCTGAGGCCCTCGGCCACCGTGCACCAAACCCTCAATGCGGAAGCGGACGGAATCATCTGGGTTTCCAATGCGAACCGCACGAAGCACGAGCGGAGGTTTCCGGGACGGAGACCCGTGAAGTGGAGCCCAGAGGACCTTCTTCCCTTTGCCAGCCAGAAATCCCAGCGGCCCTCCCACCCCACCGCGAAGGATAAAGTCACCCGAGCGCAACGAGCCATCCGGAAACACGGGATACGCCGCGTCCGATACGCAACGCCTCTCAGCAGTTCCAGCGAACCGCGAATCCTTGAAATAGGACTGGCTGGGTACCTCGGCAGACTCGTGGGGGCGGCCAGCCCCTTCAGCTTCGGCCTCTCGGATGGTCGCTGGGACGTTCTGTGCGTTCAGCAGGCGTGCCATCGCCGTAATCACAAGCGCCGCAGCGAGCCTGACTTTCCGCATATGAAGCCCCTTCCAAGGATCGGAGTCCGACGTGGTCGAACGGGCTGATGAATCCCTGATGCCCGTGTGCTGAGAGACGATCTGTCGCAGGTCGCGAGCGAGCGGCCCCCCATCCGCCGCCCATCGATGATTCTCCATCCAAGGATGCCTCTTCGAGGGGTCAAACTTCGCCCCCAAAGTGCCTCGTCGAAATGGCGTCCACAGCATGATCCGGCCGCAAGTGCAACACGCTCCACTAAGCTCAAGGGGCAGTCAAGGGGCAGGTGCCGCTAGGTCCCCCCATGAGCTGAGAGAGGATGAACACCTGGCCTACCGCCATTAGTCCCCAGTCTCCGGTCCCGGACCAGGCCGCGTGGCCCGGCGCCGCGATCGTCACGGTGTACGGCGTGCAGGGGCTGCTGAGCGGGGCGTTGGTCTTGAGGTCGAAGTAGCCGGTGGCGTCGGTCGTCGCGGTCACCGCGCTGAGCGACGTCGAGACCACCACGCCGCTTACCGGATCGATCGGCTGACCGCCGGGTGTCGCCTGAGTGGCGTAAATAACGCCGGCGATCTCCACCGTCGACGTCGGCGTATTATTGTCGGGACCGGTGAGGCCGGGGCACGCAGCGGCGAGAAGTGCAACCAGAATCACACCAATGACAGCAGCCCGTGGCACGCGTGGAGATCGCATGAATCTGCCGGTAGGAGAACGATCACTAAGTCATACGAGCCGAAGGATGGCAGCACAAGGTAGCGGGCGGCCGAACCGCATGCTTCTCGGTGGGCATCGCATCCACGGCGAGGCGCAGCCGCTCGGCCAGCCGTTGCGTCTTCTCGCGGAACGCTTGCGCGACCGGTGCCGCTCGCTGAGCTGAGACGAGCTCAGCGACCGATCTTGGGGGAGCGGCCCGGACAAACAATAAAGGGAGCCAACATCGTCACGCCGCCGGTCCCAGCGCCTCGCATTGCGATGCGTGCGCGTCACCGCGCCAGAAATTCCACGAGTGACGCCACGAGGAAGAGGGGAATGACAAGCGTGTAGATGCGAACAACGTCGCGCACGCCTTCGGTGGGAAGGCCGAGCCATTTGGCCGATTCCGGGTATCCGAACGCGCCGTGCGGTTGGACAAACGCCAACCCGAGGCGCACTCCAGCCCCTCCCGCGAGCGCATAGGGCAGAAGTTGCAGCAGGAGCAC
>CAVSOM010000041.1:0-146538 GCA_963729495.1 uncultured Gemmatimonadaceae bacterium | reverse complement strand
CCGGGCGCCGTAAGGACCTCTATGGTTGACGGCGTTTTTCGCGTGCGCACCTGACCACCCGGCGACGCAGCCTGGGCACCCCCGGAAGCCTACCCAGCAGGCAGTCCCTGGAGGCCGCTCATGCCCGAGCTTGCCGTCGTCTCCGCCGCATCCCGCGCCGTGTTGCCCACCAACGCATTCCTCAGGTCCGGCCAGGCGTTGGCGTCGCCGAATGGCTGGTTCACCGCGACCATGGATCCCGATGGCGCGTTGACCATCCGCGTCGACGCCATCGAGCTCGCCAGCTATCCGCCGCCCACCGGCGCCGAGCCCATCGTGGGCGACTACTTCACCTTGCTTCAGCCCGACGGCAACCTCTGCGTCTACATCGGCAAGGGGCCGGACGACAACTGCGGACTGCTCTGGAGCGCCCGGGCCGACAAGGGAACACCCGGCAGCTACTTCGCGATCATGCAGGACGACGGCAACCTGTGCGTGTACGCGGGCACCGGCCCGGCCGACAAACGGGAACTGATCTGGGCCAGCAACACGGCCGTGCCCGAGCCGCTGCCTCCCCGCGACGTGGTGCTCGCCGACACGATGAAGGCGAGCAGCGGCCTGAGCTGGCACCTCGCCGCGGGCGTCACCTTCGTGCAGCGGCTGCGCGCCGCCGCGTCCGGCGTGTCCACGCAGCTCGTGATCCGCATGGGCATCAACCAGAACCCCTACGGCGCCCGCATCCGGCTGCTGCGCGACGCCGAGGTGCTGCTGGATCAGTCGTACGCCAACCGGCGCCAGCGCACGAGCGACTGGGGCACCGTGTTCGAACTCGACGATGCGGCGCCGGTCCGAGCGGGCGAATGGATTGCCATCGAAGTCACGCCCGCTGCGGGCATCGACATCGAGCCACTGTTCCTGGAGTCGCCCAACCTGCAACCGGGCAACCTCGCCGGCTACGGCGCCATGTCCATGCGCTTCCGTCTCGACGCCGTGGCGAGCGCGGGGCGCGCCCGTGCGGAGCGCCTCGCGTTCCCCGACGGCGCCCACGCCGATACGCACCGGCTCCAGGACGAACCGTACCTGTCGTATCCGTGGGGCATGCGCCAGCGCGCCGAAGCGCTCAACGACCCGGACTTTGCCGTCACCAGCACCGCCTGGAACTTCGGCCCGGTGGCGCCGCTGTGGAGCGCGTACCCGCAGGCTCAACTGGCCGGGGGCCCGGTGCCGTTCCCGCCGGGTCCTATCGTGGTGCCGCGGCTGTTCGACTACTGGCCGGTCCGGCCCGGGGTCTACACGTTCACGGTCGAGATCTCGGGCGTGCATCGGGATGGCCGCCCCGGCATGGAATTCATGGAGGGCATCTTCGGCGTTCAGGCCCCTGTGGTGGTCAATACGTCGCGCGCCTCCACCGCCGTCCGCGTCATCACGACCGCCGGCGGCGGCAAGATGCTGCAGTTCGGCACCGTGTCGTCGAGCCAACTGCCGCAGGCACAGCGCGTCCCGGGGGTTCGCTTTTCCTTCCGCTGCCGCATGCCGGCGGTGGGCGGCGGCTGGTTCGGCGCCATCCAGTTCGTGAACGGGTGGCGGCGCTTCACGTTGCAGAACGACACCGTGGAAGAGCTGAGCACTGGCGGCAACTGGCTGCTCGACCGCAGCGCCGACGACGGCGTGATCACGTACGGAGGCCCCGGAACACAGCGCCAAGCGGCGGCAAACTCGGAGGCGGTGGTCGAGGTCAACGATTCGCCCGCCGCCGGCCTGCGTGACAACTGCAAGCGCGTCCAGGTGCAGGAAACGTTCCGAATGTACATCGCCTTCCTCTCCGACCGCGCCGAGAGCCGGTGGATGCCCCTCGGCTACTTCGAGTGGTCGTGGTCGGGTACCGTCTCGCGCGACAGCATGGCCGTGCCGTGGCCCAATCAGCCCAGCGCCGCGGCGAACTCGCAGACGTTCGGCATGGTGTTCACGCCGTCGAACAGCATGCCGGCGTGGGCCGGTGTGATTCGGCTGCTGCAGCTCCAGGCCGCGCAGCTGGTCGGACCCTTCCCGGCGGAGATCGACATTCCGAGCTGGACGCAACCCGTGCTCGACGCTCGCGAGATGGCGATCCGGTTCGACGGCGCGGACTCCGCCGAGATGCGCGGGCGCGTGGCCGCCGCGATCGGCTCGCCGGTGGAGCGTTTCGTGAGCGGGCCGCAAGCTTACCTGGTGTGGACCACGCCGGACGCGGCGCGGGCCGCGACGCGCGTGGCCGGCGTGACGGCCATTGTGGAGATCCCGCCCCGCGACCGGCGCGTGCAGCCCAAGACGCCGCGCGACTACGAGCTGATCGCGGCCGCCAAGGAGTTCGTGGTGTACGTCTCGCCGTTCTGTCTGTACGACAGCCAGCGGTACGCGGCGGTGGCGGCGCCGGCCCAGCTCACGGAAGTGGCCTTTGCGTTGCGGCGGATCGCCGGTTCTCGTGGGGCGTCCGTCGCGTCGGTGGTGGCCCGGGACGAGAGCAAGCTCAATCTCACCTTCACGGCGGCGCCCGGCTTTGCCGTGCTCGACGCGCTGGCCGAGCATCCGCAGGTGCAGTGGATCGAGCTATTGTCCCACTTCCGGCCGGACGATCCTGTTGGGCCCGTGGACCAGTGAGCGCGCAATCGCAAGACCGGCCGGGGATGGGAACCCGGCCGGGCCAGCGTTCATCGCGGGCGCTTGCGGTTCACAGGGCGCGATAGAACTGGAGCCCGTTCCGGTCCGGGTCGCGCACGTGGAACTCGCGGGTGCCCCAGGGCGTGTCGCGGACTTCGGTGCGATCGAGGTCCGGCACGCCCATGAACTCGGCGGAGAGCTTGTCGACGTCATCCACGACGAACCGGTACGTCGGCCGGTCGTTCGGGTAGGCCCACTCGGCGGCGGCGTGCCACTGGAGGTGAAGCTCAACGACATCGCGGCGAACGCCGGCGTACTTCGGAGTTGCCGGGGAGCCCGTGAAGACCACCTCGAACCCAAGACGAGAATAGAACCGGATGGACGCGGTGACGTCCCGCACCATCAGCATCGGGTGCACCGCCTGCAGGCTGGCGTTCACGTTGGTGGTGGATGGTGTCACGACGCGGCCCAGGCACACGCAGTGGAAATCAGAAGCACTCCCACCAGCGAGTCGAGAATCAAGCCGGCCACGACCCCCCGGTGAAGCCGTACGTACACCGCGTTCGTGACCACCACCGGACAGACCAGCGCGAGCCACGCCAGGAACCCAAACAGGACACCGGTTCCCAACCAGCCGTGCACGGCAATATGTGACACCCCGCCGGTGGCGAAGAACAGCAGCCCAATCGCCGCGCCTCCGAACACCTGAACCACACTGCTGAGCGCATACTGCGTGACACCCTCCGGGCGCCACGTCTCGGGCGTGAGCCGCTGATATCCATGGAACAGGTAGCCGGTGATGAGCCAACTCGTGAAGATCGAGAGGACGCCGCCACCAGCGCCAACCATCATGATCCGGATCAGAGACATGTTGGGACCCCCCTTATCGGTTGATGCCGCGTAACGCCGCAGCGCGGCACCAAGCCTACCGCTCCGTTTGCGCGAGCGAGATAGCCATCCATGCTCACTCCGACGAACACCGACGTCTTCATCGCGCCATCTCCATGAACCCTCTGCCGCCCCGGTGTCAGCGCCTCGAAGGCGCGCTTGAACCGCGGGTCCTTTCGGAACCGCTCGCTCAGCTCCTCGGGCACCGGATAATCCGAGGTCCTCTTCGGCTTCATCCGCAGCCCGGCCTTTTCGACTGCGATGGCCTCGCGCACGTAGGCCTTGATCGTCGCCGCGCTTGCCGCGATCTCCCTCGTGCTGGTGAACTTCATCACGCACCCGGCGCGCACCTGGCCGAGCTGCACCAGCAGCTTCTTGGGATCCTTCAGCAGGGCGCCTTGAAAGAAGCCCAGGCCGAAGTACTCTTTGAAGCCCTGCAAGATGACGACGTTCTTTCCATCCACGGTGTAGGTCGGCTTAGCCCACTTACGCTCCTCCGTCATCGCGAAGCCGGCGAGCACCCTCCGCATCGCCGCGATCTCCGCCTTCCACCCCTCTCGATACGCCATTTCCATAGCAAGCACGAGCCTCCGCTCTTGTTGGCCACCTGCGTTCGATTCGAATCGACAGCTTCACCACGCCCCGTTCGGCCCCGGCGACCGGTTGAGGGGCTGTACCTCGCCTGCACGTTGGCGCGGGGGAGTACGCGCCAACGTCACGTACGACGGGGGAGCGGAAGCGGTCGCGGGGCGGCTCATGGCCAGAAGCGGACCAAAGGTGACGGGCCGTAGCTCGCGACATCAGCTGCTTGACTGTTCAATCCCATCTCGAATCGCCGCTTCAAGAATGTCGATGTTGATGTTGCTTAGCGTCCTGAACTTGATGCAGTACCCCGTGACGCTCGCTTTGCCGAGTTCGTTGCCGTACGTCTCGGCTAAGTACTTCTTGTCTTCGAGACCCATGATGTAGACGGAAATGCCTGTGGTGTTTGCACTCATGCCAATCTGATAGAACGCTCTGGCACTTCCATCGGCGTACTTCTTTGTCTGGACTCCGTAACCGATGTTCGGGTTCGAGATCGTTCGACCGCTCTCGTCCTTGCCGTCCAGGAACCACAACCGACAGTTGGGCAGCAACCCTTGGATGAGGCCGTGCAGCGCTTGCATGTCATTGCGCTTGCGCTCTGGTTGAGCGGCAATGTACTGGTCGATCTCCTTGCGCACGTTCATATCGCGCTCCTTTGCTTGACACGTTCCCGCGGCGTCTAGCGCACCAAACGCCGTGACGCTCTAGCTGCCCGGAGCGAGAACGGCGACCTCCCGCTCCAAGCGCTTCCCCAGCAGATCGCGTTGCACTTCAAGATCGAAGCGCGCCTGAAGATTCAGCCAGAAACGGTCGCTCGTCCCGAAATAGCGCGCCAACCGCAAGGCCGTATCGGCCGACACCGCGCGATTCCCATGCACGATCTCGTTCACCCGGCGCGCCGGGACGCTGATGTCGTGAGCCAAGCGATACTGGGACAGCCCGAACGGCTCGAGGAAGTCGTGCAGGAGCACTTCCCCGGGGTGAATCGGAGCCAGTTTGCGCGTCGTCATTCCCTCTCCTCAGTGATAGTCGACGATCTCGACTTCGTACGCATTGCCTTCTTGCCATCGAAAGCAGATCCGCCATTGATCGTTAGCGCGGATACTGTGCTGGCCGGCTCGATCCCCGTGCAGCTTCTCCAGGCGATTCCCGGGCGGGACCCGCAAGTCGTCGAGCCGCTCCGCAGCGTCTATCGCGACGAGTTTCCGCAACATGACTCGATGCAGTTGTGCAGGAACCCGCCGCACGCGATCGCGGGCGAATAGGCGCTCCGTTTCGGGATTCGCGAAGTCCTTGATCACTCGGTATAATAACGCGCCGCGTTACTATCGTCAAGCGACCGTAACCCCTGGTCCGCTGCCCGGCCGCCCTACTGCCCCACCCTCCTGCTCCCCTCCGCCGGCGACAACCGCCGCGGCAACACCGGCAGCCGCAGCGTGAACGTCGTCCCTTCGCCCGCCTTCGACTCCACCGCAATCGACCCTTGCGCCCGCTTCACCAGATCGTCCACGATCGACAGCCCCAACCCGGTGCCCGTGCCCTCCGGCTTGGTCGTGAAGAACGGCTCGAACATCCGCGCCCGCACGTCGTCGGCAATCCCCGTCCCGGTGTCGCGCACCACGATCTCCGCCCCCGGCTGCCCCGGCAGCAGCTCCGCCGGCCGCATGACGATCGAGATCTCGCCCGTGCCCTCGATCGCGTCGCGCGCATTGAGCACCAGATTCACCAGCGCCTGCTGCACGTCGTGCGGATCGGTGAGCACGGCCGGCACGCCCGGCTGCACCTGCATCCGCAGCGTGATCCGCGCCGGCAACAGCGGCCGCAACATCCGCGCCGCCTGCTCGGCCACCACGTTCAAGTCCACCATCGTGGTGGCCGGCGTGCGCGGACGCCCATACGCCAGCAGATCGCGCACCAGCGACTTGCCCCGCGCCAACACCTTCTCGGCGCTCGCCTCGATCTCCTTGCTCTGCGTGGGCAGCTCCTGGTTCTCCGTGATCAGCGCCAGATAGATGCCCAGCGAGTTCAGCACGTTGGCAAAGTCGTGCGCGATCTGCGCCGAGAGCTGCCCCAACGCCTCCAGCCGGTTGCGGTGCGCCGCCTCCCGCGCCAACCGCCGGCTGGCAGTCACGTCGCGCAGGTAGAGCTGCAGCATCGTCTCGTTCTCCCAGTCCACCACCCCCGCCATGCCCTCCACCTCGCGCACGCTCCCCTCGGCGCCCGCCACGGTGGTCTCCACCATCTCCCCCACCGAACCCGACCGCAGCAGCGCGCGCAACCGGTCTTCCAACGGCTGACGCGACGCCGGCTCCACATAGTCGGCAATGGACGACGCCTGCTTGAGCGGCCGCCCCGGACCCGACAGCAGTTTGGTGGCCGCCGGATTGGCCACCTGGATGCGCAACTCCTCGTCCACCAGCAGCACGGCGTCGGGCGACAGATACAACAGCTGATCGTACCGCTCCCGCTCCTGCAGCAGCCGCTGCGACCGGTTGAGCTTGCACAGGTGCCGCACCCGCGCCCGCAGCTCCAGCGCGTCGAACGGTTTGGTCAAGAAGTCGTCGGCCCCCGCTTCCAACCCCTGCAGCCGGGTGTCGTGATCGCCCAACCCCGACACGATCACGATCGGCACGTCGCGCAGCACGTGGTGGCGCCGCAGCTCGGCGCACACCTCGAACCCCGACCGCCCGGGCATCATGATGTCCAGCAGAATGACGTCCGGCCGCAGACTGTTCGCCAGCTCCAGCGCCGCGTCGCCGGTGGCCGCGTAGATCACATGGTACCCCTCGGGCGTGAGCGCCGCGCCCATCGCGTCGCGGGCCTCCGCGTCGTCGTCCGCAATGAGAATGGTGTGCTGGGCGGTCATGGCTCGCTCAGCGGTGGACGCCCGGGCCGATCGTGCCCATCAGGTCCATTCAGCTTCTTGCGCAACGTCCGCGGATGGATGCCCAGCAGCCGCGCGGCGTGCGTGCGGTTGCCGATCGTGGCCGCCAGCGCGCGGTCGATCAGCTCCCACTCGGCGCGGCTCAGGTCGAACGGCGACACGGCGGACGCCGGCGCTTCTTCGCTCGGCGCGGCGTCATGGTCCAACTCGAAGTGCTCGGGCCCCAGCACCGGGCCGTCCGAGAGCACCACCGCCCGCTCCACGGCGTGCTTGAGCTGCCGCACATTGCCCGGCCATGGCGCGCGCAGCAACATCTCCTCGGCGGCCGGCGCCAACTCCCGCGCCTTCTTGCCCTGCTCCAGCGACGCCTGGATCAGGAAATAGTTCGCAAGTGGTACTATATCTTCCGCCGGCTCGCGCAGCGGCGGCACGCGCAGCCGCACCACGTGCAGCCGGTAGTACAGGTCCTCGCGGAAGGTGCCCGCCCCCACGGCCTCGAGCAGGTCGCGGTTGCTGGTCGCGATGATCCGCACGTCCACCCGGATCGTCTCGCTCCCGCCCACGCGCTCGAACCGCCGCTCCTGCAGCACGCGCATCAGCTTGCTCTGCAGGTCCAGCCGCAACTCCGAGATCTCATCGAGCAGCAGCGACCCCCGGTCGGCGCGCATGAACGCGCCGTCCACGCGCCTGAGGGCGCCCGTGAACGCGCCGCGCTCGTGGCCGAACAGCATGCTCTCGATCAGCCCGTCGGGGAGCGCGGCGCAGTTCACCTGCACGAACGGCCGCTGGTGCCGCGCCGAGAGTTCGTGCACCGCGTGCGCCACCAGCTCCTTGCCTGTGCCCGACTCACCTTCGATGAGCACGGTGGAGGTCGACTCGGCCGCCCGGTGGATTTGCCCTACGAGACGCCGCATCACCGGCGCGTCGCCGATCAGCAGGTGGCCCGGGGCGTCGAACTCGTCGCGGTCGTGCGTGCGCCGCACGTCGCGCTCGATGCGCGCGTGCTCCAGCGCCCGGGCCACCGTGCCGCGCATGACGTTGGCGTCCACCGGCTTTTCCAGAAACTCCGTGACGCCGGCGCGCACCGCCTGCACGGCGCGGTTCACCGTGGCGTGCCCGGTGAGCAGAATGAACGGGGTGCGGCTGCCCTCCTTCTGGAGCAGCGCGAACAGGTCCAGCCCCGTGAGATCGGGCATCTGGTAGTCGGCCACGATGGCGTCTACCGCGTGGTGGCGCACCACGTCCAGCGCGGCCGGCACGTCCGACGCCGTGATGATGTCCGCGGGGAGGGTGGACAGCAGCGCTTTCAGGGAGTGGCGGATGGCGCTGTCGTCGTCCACGACGAGCACCGTCGAGGGGGGTCGCGTTTGATGGCTGATCATCGTCCGGGGCCGAAATGACGAACCCGTCCGTGCCGGCGGCATCGCTGCGGCTCAGGACGACTGCTTTTTCATCGATCGGCGGCAATGGTCCCTGCCGTCACTCGCGTTATGGAGCAAGTCGTGTGCCACAGATCACAGTGGTTTCTCGCCCCGGCGCACGGTCCGGTCATGGGTGCGCACCGGCTCGAGCGCCGCCGTCAACGCTCTCGCCACCCGGGGCATTCCGTCCGATCCTGGCGCGCCGGCGAGGGCGCATTTTCCGCCCTACCCGGGCAATCTGGCCGCTGGTATCGCGGGGCTGGTCGGCGGGTGCGGAGACGCAGTTGGCGGCGCGTGGGGGGGTCTGGCATGCAGACTGCCAGAATCGTGGCAGGAAGGAGTACGAGAGTACGAGAGTGGGGAGAAACGGCGTTTGTAATTAGCGGCCCGACTGCCTGTCTGCCCGACTGCCCGACCCTCTCACCACCGTTCCCCCCACACCCCCAGCATCTCCTCGCCCAGCGGCCGCACCACGTAGTTCCCCTGCGCCGCTTCGCAGCCGGCCTCGCGCAGATGGTCCCAGTCGCTCTTGTGGCGCACGCCTTCGGCCACCGCCGTCAGGCCGCGGCGCTGGGCCAGGGTGATGGTGGCCTCCACCACTCCTTGCTTGGTTGGGGTCGTGGAGCAGCCGGCCACGATCTCGCGGGCGAGTTTGACCTCGGTCACCGGCGCGTGCTGCAGCCGCTGCAGTCCGAACTCGCTGCCGCCGAACTGGTCGAGGGACACGCCGAATCGTTTGAGCCGCAGGCGGGCGGCCACGTCCACCGTTGCCATCGGGTCGCCGGCCAGCTCCTGCTCGTTGAGTTCCACGCGCACCATCTCGTGCGGCACGCCGGCCGCGGCGGCCAGCGCTTCCAGTCGTTCGGGAAATTCCAGGCACTCGAGCACGGCGCCCGGCACGTTCACCGCCACCGGCGCCGTGTGGCCCGACGTCCGCCACCGGCTTGCGAACCCCAGGGCATTGCCGAGCGCCAGGCCCGACACCCGGTCGAGCAGTTCGGGCGACGCGAGCGCCGAGTGCATGAAGGAGTCGGCCGTGAGCAACCCGCGGGTCGGGTGCCGCCAGCTGAGCATCGACTCCACTCCGTACAGTTCGCCGGTGGCGATGTACAGTTGCGGCTGGAAGAACGACGTGAACTCGTCGAGATCCAGTCCGCGCCATACGTCGGCCGCCGAGGGCGGCGGGGGGCGCACGCCGTTTACGTGGGGCGGCGCCGGTTCGGCCATGCGCTGCAACGCCTGGGCGAGCGCCTGCTTGGTGAGCGGCTTGGCGATGCTGCCAATGAAGTGCAGTCCGTGCGCTTCGGCCAGGAATCCGGCACCCGCCATCACCTGGTCCTCCTCCACGCTCAGCACCGCCACCGCGCCCTGCACGCCCAGGTAGGAGAGCGCGCGGATCGTCTCGATGCCGTCCAGGTGCGGCATCTGCAAGTCGCAGAGAATGAGGTCGAACTGGTTCTCGGGGTCGGTGAGGATCCGGATCGCCTCGCGCCCATCGGCGGCGTCCGCGGTATTCGTGATCCCCATGGCGCGAAGAATGTACCGGTGCTGCTCGCGCACCTCTTCGAGATCGTCGATCACCAGTACGCGGAGCGACGAGTGGTCGGCCGTCATGCGTCCCGCCTGCGGTGTGGAGTGGAGTACGTCGCCGGCCGCGAGCGTGTGAATCGTGCCGTCGAGGGCCGGGCCGATGAACAGGAGCAAGACGTGTGCCACTGAACACCGCCGCCAACGGGCGCCCATGCGGGCGGAATGCCGCCCATTTTCTCGGCGCGAACGGCCTATTGTCGCCGGTTGTGATCTGGGTCGCGCGGGCTAAAGGGCCCTGTCCCACGGCACTTTGTGCCTAGTGTCCGGCTGGTACGACCTACCCCTGCCTGATCCGTCGCGGCACCGCGGTCTGGGCTGCGCTCCGTTATGATGTGGTGGAGTTCGCCTGGCTGCATGTACGGCCCACCATTAACATACGGGCGCCTCACCAACGTGCGGCCGGGATTCGCCGGTCATGTGGGCGGCGGCGTGCGCCAAACGACAGTCGAGTTTCGGACCAGTGGAAGAATCGGCATGAAGGCGTGGAGCCCGGAGTTGGAATTGGTCGCGCGGCTCGCGCGCCTCGAGCCCACCCCCGATGACGAGGCGTGGGCTCGTGCCCTGGCCGCGCGTTCGCCAAATTGGGATCGCGTCCTGCGCCTTGCCGTCCACCACGGCGTTGCCCCGCTGGTCGATGTGGCCCTTTCCCACGTCGCCGTGGCGTCGGTTCCCCAGGGCTTTCGCGAGCAGCTGCACGGGATGCGGTTGTCGTCCGTGCGCGCGGACCTCGCCATGTACCATTGCTGGCGCGAGCTGTGCGGCGCGTTCGAGGCGGCGGCCATTCCCGCCCTCACGCTCAAGGGATTCCCCGTGGTGCTGTCCGTGTACGGCCAGGTGGGGCTGCGGCCGGTGGAAGACCTGGACTTTCTCGTGCGCCCGGAGGACGTGTCGCGCGCCCTCGCCCTGCTCGGCGCGCGGGGCTACCACCTGTGGCCCGTGTGGCAGGCCGCGCTTCGGAACGTCGGACTGCCGCACATCCTGGAGCACAAGGGAGAAATCGGCCTCGCGTCCGACCGCGGGGTCGTGGTGGACCTTCATTGGGAAGCGATCCCGAGGAGAGCCGCGCCTCCCACGGACGAGCTCATGCGGGGCGCCGAGCGGCTTCGCGTGGACGATCAGGACGTGCTCGTGCCAGCGGCCGACGCGGCCTTCGTCCTGCTCCTGCTCCACGGCCACAAGTCAGCGTGGGCCAGGCTTCGGTGGTTGGTGGACGTCGCGGAGCGGATGGAAAAGCAATCGCCGGTCGAGTACGACCGCGCCCGTCACCAGCTCGAAGCGCTGGGCACGCCGTCGGCGCTGGCGAACGCCCTTTGGCTGATCGAAAGTCTGTGGGGACGCCTCCCCGCACGCGGCGGGGACTTCGCCCAATATGAGCGCGCCGTCCATTCGGGGGCCCTCCGCCATGCCCAGGCCGTGATGGAGCGCGACCGGAACTGGGAAAACGTCGACGACTCGTGGCGTCCGATGCGCATGCTGTGGGACCTGGTGGGCCGCTTTCGATCGCCGGCGGCCGCCGTGGCGTCGGCCGCCAGGCCGGGCCCCCTCGACTGGGCCTCCGTCTCGCTCCCCAACCGATTACGCGCGGGCTACTACGTGGTGCGTCCCATGCGGGTCGCGATGGACCTGTTGGCGAGGGCCGGGCGGGCGGCGAAGCGCGGCGGCCCCCCGGCGGCCGAGCCCGGCCCGCCGGCCCCAACGCCCCGCGTGTGGCAGGCGCATGAGGCCGTGCCGCTCACATTCGTCACGGCCATCTACGACTCCGGGCCCTCGTCCCTGCTCGGCGGACGGGGCCGCGACATCTCCTACTATCTGCCGTCGCTCATCAACATCGCGAACTTGGGCGCCCCCATCGTCGTCCACTGTTCGCGCGCCGATGTGGGGGCCATCGAGGCGGCAATAGCCCCCTACTTCCGCGATCACCGCGTGGTCGCCTACGAACTCTCGGCGTTCGAGCACTTCGACGCGTTCCTCGCGTGGAAGCGTACCTACCTTCACGACCTTCCGATCAACGACCGGAACGAGGTCCTCTGCTTTCTCAAGTCCTACTGGGTTGAGCAGGCCGCGGCCGACAATGCCTTTGGTCACGACCGGTACTTCTGGATCGACGCCGGGCTCACGCACCACGGCATCTTTCCCGAGCGGATTGGCGGCGTGGAACTCCTCGTCAACCGGCCGGCCTCTCATTATTACCCGCGGAATCCGGCCAACATCTTCACTCCTCAGCTCGGCGCGGCCTTGGGGCGTGCGCTCACGCCGGGCCGGCTCTTCTTCTGCGCGCTCCCGTACGTGGGGGGCGACGATACACGCACCGCCTACGAACGCATAGCGGCGGCGACATTCGACGTGCCCCGCGACGGCGTGCGGATTGACGACCACCTGGGAGGCGGCCTGTTCGGGGGCGATCGCGAAGACCTGCGTGCCGTACACCGGCTGTACGTGGAGCTGCTGGAACAGTTCATCGAGACCAGAACGTATACGCGCGAGGAGCAGGTATTCAGCAGCCTGAACGCGGTCCATCCCGAGCTGTTTTCGCTGCACCGATTCGGCACCTGGTATTTCCACGCGCCGGGGGAGCGGACGTCGAGGCTGCAGGCCGAGGGCGAGAGTTTCTACAAGATCTTTGCACGCCTCGCGACGCGGATCGCAACACCCTGAGTGAGCACGCGCGCGGGGGCAGCGGCTGGGCGGCGGCGGGGTTGCCAAAGAATGCCGGCAGGGTCATTTTTCCTGGCCGTTCGAATCCCTCTCTACTCCTCCAGGCACCCCGAATCGCGCCGTGATTGCCGACGTTCAGTATCCGATGGGAGGGGGGGTAACCGCCGAGCGAGCCTTCGTCAGCCACGGCGTCCCCATCGGTGTGCGCACGAACGAGCCGGCCTTGCTCGAGCGGATCCCGGACTGCTTCCCGCCGGGGTGGCGGGAGTCGCCGTCGGCGACGGTGGATGCGTGGTATTCCATCGTCCGCGCACCCCTCGAAGGGGGAGCGCGCGTCGTGTATCGGCTGTACGAGAACGACGCAATGCTGGGAGAGGGGTTTCGCCTCGCGCCACTCCTCGACTGCATGGACACGGCCATCCGGCTGCAGGTGGGCCGCGGGTCTCCCGAGCGGATCTTCGTCCATGCGGGCGCCGTGGGATGGAAGGGGCATGGCATCGTCATTCCGGGCCGGAGCGGGGTGGGCAAGACCAGCCTCGTAGCCGCCTTGGTCTCGGCGGGAGCCATCTACTATTCCGACGACTACGCGGTGTTCGACGTCCGTGGGATGCTGCATCCGTATAACCGCCGGCTGTCCTTCCGGCAGGGCGAGCACCGGCGAGTCCGGCGGTCTGCCGTGACGGACCTGGGCGGACGCGAGGCCACCGAACCGCTTCCGGTAGCGCTTGTTGTCCACACCGCGTACCGGCCAGGTGCGCGATGGGTACCCCACACCATATCTTCCGGTCAAGCCGCAATGGCGCTGTTTGCCAACGCCCTCGCGGCGCGCGAGCGGCCGGCATTTGCGTTATCTGTCCTCTCCCGGACGGTGTTGCACGCGATCGCCCTCGAGGGCGATCGCGAGGAATCGGAAACCGCCGCCGCCGCCATTCTCGACTACGCAGACCGCATTCACCATTCGCCTCAGAGTACAACTCCATGAAGCCCGTCGCGCGTACGGATCGTTTGATCAAGCAAGTCGTAGACCAGGAGACCCTCGTCTATGATCCCGACGATGACACCGCCTGTTGCCTGAATTCCTTCGCCACACTCGTGTGGCGTCAGTGCGACGGCGCGCACTCGGTGGAGCAGATCGCGGCGCTGGTCTCCGCCGAGATGCAGTTCCCCGACGGCGTGACGGCGGAAGATGCCGTCTGGCGGGTACTCGACGAGTTGGAGGAGCATCGCCTGATCTCGATGCCCGCGGACGGCGATGTCGAAGAGGCGACGTCCGGCATCCGCCGGAGAGAGCTGGTGAAGGCGCTGGCCATGCTCCCGCTGTTCCCGGCGATCCTGCAGATCACCGCACCCAGCCGTAGCCAGACCACGTCTCCGTCGCCGAGTGCCACGGCGTCGGCGCCTAGGTCGACGGCGAGCCAGACGCCGACGCACACGCCCACGAACAGCCAGACGGCCATGCCCCCCACCCCCACCCCCTCGGCGTCCCACCCCTAGCACACCTCTGACCTCCAGGTCCCGCACGGCGCTCGCCCCGGGACCCGTCACCCATTCGACGGCCCGCCCAACGTCGAGCAACGGCTCCGGGGCGGGCCTCCTGTTCAATGATCCCAACACCCCGCTGAAGATCGTCGAACTCCGTTTTCCGGCGCGTCTTCGCATTCATCCGAATGACCGGCGACATATTCATCCAGCTGGCGTCGTATCGCGACCCGCAGCTCATGCCGACGATGCGAGACGCCGTGGAGCGGGCGCACGACGCGTCGCGGCTGCATTTCTGCGTGGCCTGGCAGCACGGCGACGACGAGTGCCGCGACGCCCTGTTTCAATGGCTCCCCGATAACGTCAAGCTCACGCTGCTCGACATCGACCACCGTGAGAGCGGAGGCGCGTGTTGGGCACGCCATCAGATTCAGCAGCACTACGCCGGCGAGGCGTACACGCTGCAACTCGATTCGCACCACCGGTTCGTGGACGGGTGGGATGACCTCTGCATCGGCATGATCGAGGACCTCCGCGCCGACGGCGTCGCCAAGCCGCTGCTCACGGCCTACCTGCCCTCGTTCAATCCCGACGACGACCCGGCGTCGCGCGTCGACGTCCCCTGGTTCCTCGCCTTCGACCGCTTCATTCCCGAGGGGGCGGTGTTCTTCACGCCGACGTCGATTCCCAACTGGCGGGAGCGCTCCCGTCCAATGCGGTCGCGATTCTACTCGGCGCACTTTGCGTTCACCCTCGGCGCGTTCGCCCGCGAGGTGCAGCACAATCCCGAGTACTACTTTCACGGCGAGGAAATCAGCATCGCCGCGCGGGCGTTCACCCACGGCTACGATCTGTTCAGCCCGCACCGGCTCGTGGCCTGGCACGAGTACACCCGCCGGGGCAGGGCCAAACACTGGGACGACCACACCGACTGGGGCGGTGCCAACGTTTCCTCGCACAGCCAGAATCGGATGCTGTTCGGCATGGACGAATACGCCGCCCAGCCCGAGGTGGTCGCCGCCGCACGGACCGGCGCGTACGGCTTCGGCACCTGCCGGACGCTGGAGGATTACGAGCGCTACGCCGGCCTCTGCTTCGAGCGGCGGGCCGTGACGCAAGGCGTGCTCGATGGGCTGGAGCCCGCTCCGGACGACAACACCGGTGTGCCGTACGCCGAATTCGCCGGCCGCTGCGTCCCCCGCTTCAAGCACTGCATCGACGTGTCCTACGACCGGGTTCCCCTGGACGACTACGACTTCTGGTGCGTGGCGTTCAAGGACGCCAAGGGCGACGACCTGTTCGTGCAGAACGCCGATGAGGCGGAGATCGCGCAGATGCGACAGGACCCGGACGGATACTGCAAGGTCTGGCGCCAGTTCAACACGGAGGTCCAGCCCAGGATGTGGCTGGTCTGGCCGCACAGCCGGGCCCAGGGCTGGTGCGCCCCGATCATCGGATCGTTCGCATGACCGACCTGACGATCGTCACCGGGATCTGGGATCTCGGGCGGGACGGGGCGGGGGACGGATTCCAGCGCTCGTTCGCCTTCTATAAGGAGAGATTTGCCGAACTGCTCGAGGCCGATGTCCCCATGGTCGTGTTCGGCGACGACGCGCTGCGGGAGCTCGTGCTCGAACATCGCGGCACGAGGCCCACCGATTTTCGCGTGCGGCCGGCCTCGCACTTCAGGGATCGGTTCGACTTCTTCGATCTCGTGCAGCAGATCAGGCGCGATCCGGCGTGGCTCGCCCAGGCGGCCTGGCTCCCGCACTCCACGCAGGCGACCTTGCCGCTGTACAACCCGATGGTGATGTCCAAGATGTTCATGCTGCACGACGCCTCCATCTGGAATCCCTTCGGCACGCGGCACTGGGCCTGGATCGACGGCGGCATCACCAATACGGTGCATCCGGGTTACTTCGTTCACGACCGCGTGCTGTCCAAGGTGGAGCAGTTTCTCGAACGATTCTTCTTCATCTCGTTTCCGTACACCGGCGCATCGGAGATTCACGGATTCGGACGGGGCGCCATGCAAACGTACTGTGGGGTGGACCCGCAGTTCGTCTGTCGGGGCGGCTTCTTCGGCGGCCACATCGATTGCCTGGCGGAGGTGAACGCCCACTATTACGAGCTGCTCAGCAGCACGTTGCACGCCGGCCAGATGGGCACCGAGGAGAGCGTTTTCACGATCATGGCGTACGAGGAACCCGGCCTCTACGACCGGTATGCGTTGCGCGACGAGCACGCCGGGGTAATCTCGCACTTCTTCGAGCACGTGAAGGGGGCGCCGGCGGTGGCGCCGCGCGCCGCCCCGGCCACCGGGGTGCGGGCTCCGGGCCAGCCCCGCCGTCGTGCCCAACCGCCGGATATCGCCACGAAAACCGTCGCCGGCTACGTCGTGACGTTCAACGCGCCAGATCAGTTGGAGGCGGTATTGGCCAGCTGGACGGCCGAGTTCCGCTTCGACCAGCTCTACGTGCTCGACAACAGCACCGACGCGTGCGCCCGGCAGGACAACCGGCAAATCACGCAGCGGTTCGGGGCCCTCGAGCTGAGCCATCCCAAGGGAAACGCCGGCGTGTGCGGGGCGCGGCAGTTCGTCGCCGAACACTTCGACGCCACGGAGTGCGATTACTGCGTCTATATCGAAGACGACATGCTGCTCGACGCCGCGGCGGACGGCGAGGTCTGCCGGAACGGGCTTCGACGCTCCGTCCCCAACCTCCGCGAGCTGCTCCTCAAGATCATGACCCTGGAGGAGTACGACTTTCTCAAGCTGTCGTTCACGGAGTTCTTCGGCGACAACAAGACGCAGTTCGCCTGGTACAACGTGCCGCAGGACGTCCGCTCGCGGCAATGGCCCGAGAAGCCGCACCTTCCCGCCCGTGGGCAGGATCCGTTCGCGCCCCAGACCACCTTCCACCGGATCGGCACCGTCGATGGGGTCTCCTACATCGATGGCGAGGTCTACTACTGCAACTGGCCCCACATCGTGAGCCGCCAGGGCAACCGGAAGATGTTCCTCGACACCGTGTTCGCGCACCCGTACGAGCAGACGTGGATGTCGTTCATGTACCAGCTCACGATCAGGGGCGCCCTGCGGCCGGCGGTGCTCCTCGCCTCGCCGGTCACGCACAACCGGTTCCATCACTATCCCGCGGAACTTCGGCGCGAGAACTGAACGCGCGCCCTAGCCCTGGGCGTGGTGCTTTTTCAGCACCTCGTAGAGTTTGAGGTCGGTCGCATTGTGCTCGGCGACGAAGTCGATCACGCGCTGCGGCGCGTTGTAGTAGCGCCCGTAACGCGTCTTCTCGGCGTTGGCGCCGGGCGGGCCGCCCGCGGCGGTCACGTTCCACGACATGTCCACGGCAATGCCCAGCGACCGGAGCGACCGTTGGATGCCGGC
This sequence comes from uncultured Gemmatimonadaceae bacterium, assembly GCA_963729495.1. Lineage (GTDB taxonomy): Bacteria > Gemmatimonadota > Gemmatimonadetes > Gemmatimonadales > Gemmatimonadaceae > JAGWRI01. The sequence goes on along the minus strand of CAVSOM010000041.1, from coordinate 129,014 downwards.
GTTGAAGTCTTCGAAGAACGAGATCTGCATCCGCATCGCGTTGGAGAGCGCCAGGTACAGATTGGGCGCCTCGTGCACGTCCAGGTACCGACTGCCCTGCAGCATGTGCGTCATGCAGTTCCGCAGGTAGAGGTTCTCGTGCGTCAGCAGGCCCGCCACCGGATACGCTTGGGTCAGGACGTCATAGATGAAATCCCAGTACGCCGTGGAGCATCGCGGCGCACGTGTCCGCCGGGAGGCAAAGGTGACCCCATCGTCGTACACGTCGCTGAATTGCACGATGTTCGAGATCGTCCGCTCGATGGGCTCTCGCAGCACCATGAGGTAGCGAAATCGATAGTCGGGGAACTTCTCTCCAAAGGCGTAGGTCGCGTGGCCGAACAGCAGGGCCGCCTGCTGGAAGTGCGGGCTGGATGTGAACCGCTGGGCGATGGCGGGATCCTCGAACAGCCGTTCGATGACGCACTGGTTGCCGTCCTCATGCGCCGTCGATTGCTCGTCCCGGATGAACCGCGATTCGTCAATCCCCGCGAACGACAGGAAGTAGTTCCGGCGGACGTTGCGGAGGCATGTGTGGAGAAAGAAGTGCATGGCCGCGCCGCCCGTTTTGGGCGTGTGCAGAAACACCACCTTCTCCCGCTCCACCGGAAGCGGCGCCGGCTGCTGTGGGGGGACCACGGTGGCCATCGATCCGACCCGGCGTCACTGCCCGCCGCCAAACCGCGGCCCGGCCATCGCGGCCGCGGCTGCGGCCGGATTCAGCCGGTCCCGATCGAAGAACCGGTCCCACATGTCCGCGCCGTTTTGGAGTTCCTGGGCCACGTTGAGGGCAACGTCCCCCGTTCCGCTTAAACTGTAGAGACCGACGCTCTCGCCGTTGCTCCAGTCCATCGGCAAACGGGGCCGCACGAGCGCGGGGCGAAGACCGCGCGCCCCGGCAAGCGGGATGGCCACGGCAAACGTGCCCTGGGTTCCGTTCTGCGTGGACTCGACGCTGAGCGTCAACTGCGCATCCCCGAAGAAGCGACTCACGCCGCCGGACATTCCCCGGTCGCCGTACAGGTAGCGACCCGCTTTAACCCACAGACGGGTTTCGATGCCGGGAATGAGCACGCGCGCCCCAACCACTCCCATCGCGGACTCTCCCCCCTCCCCCACCGCGCGCGTGACGGCGGCATCGGCGTCCAGACGGAGTATCCCACCGCCCAACAAGAGCGCCGCTTGCTGGCGTACCCCCTCCCAGCCGCCGTCGAACCGACCGCCGCTCCAGTGCACGGCCAGGTCGGACTGCGGCGATAACGCGCGATTCCAGATGTAGCCGAGCGTGGCGAAATCGAGCGATGGATTGGGCAACGGCCCCATGGTGACGATCATGCCCCGGGATTGCCAGAGCGGCACGCCGTACCCGAGCGCCGCGTACAGCCCAGGGTAGAGCGGAACTTCGAGCGTCGGCACGAGTCCTATCCGCCCGTCCGCCAGCCCATTCTCCCACGCCACGTGCGTGCTCAACGTGGGCAGCAGCACCAGATCTGCCTTGCCGCGCGACGATCGGTCCGGCGTCGCCCCCCAACCCCCCTGTCCCGCATCGTCTCCCGAGGGATAGGAGAACTGGAGTCCAGTGCCCGCAAAGCCGCGCGCTTCTCCGTTCCTGAACGCCCGGAGCCAGGCTGCCGTGGCGGTCACGTACAGCACCGGGCGTTCCGAAGAGAGAATCGTGATCTCGGCGCGTCGTATCGGCGCGGTATCCTGCCGGGCCACGAGGCCCAGCACGCGGGTCAGCCCGTCCAGGGCGTTCCGGAGATCCACGCGATCCTCGTACCGCACACGCACCGCGGAGTCGGATTCCTCGGCCGACACGTTCTCGAAACCCTGCGCCGCGAGTTCATCCGCGAGATCCGATGGAGTGCCCCACGAAGGACGGGGTTCAGGTGACGCGGACGCGCGTGGGCGAGACGCGGGGCGCTGTACCACGGCCCCGTCCCAGGGCAGGCCGAGCGAAGCGTCCAGATACCATCCCTTGCCGTCGGCCCACAGGGCGTTGATCTGTGGTTCCAATACGTACCGCGTCACGGCGGGGGGAAGTGGGGGTTTCAACCCGATCCCGGCGTTGATCCGCTTGCCGTCCCACTCGCCCTCGACGGTGCTCCATGGGGTGGGGTGGACCTCCGCGCTGCCAAAGAGCCCGTTCAACATGGCGGGACCAACCCCATACCCGGCCGAGATCTGACCCACCGATCCCAGCGCCTCCGAAGCTACCGCGTAATGGGCGTGGAGGAGGCCGGTACCCGTCACGTCGTACGCGCCCACCGCCAGGCCGGGGCGTAGCCCCTGTTGGGGAGCGAGGAGCACCTGGACGTTGGGCGACAGATCGATGGCGTGGCTGGCGAGTGTCAGCACGCCGCCGGGCCCTCCCACCGTAATGATGCGCCGGGGCTGGAGTGGGATCAGGTCGGAGACACGCGTACTGACGCTGAGCCACGAAAACAGATTGAACGCGAGGTACCCGTTGTGCTGCCGGCCCAGGGAGAACGAAGGGCCGCCCCAGAACGCGTTGAAGTTCGGAAAGTTGTTGACGCCCACCGCGAACCATCCCACGGGTAGGGATCCGGCTACCGGTGTGACGATAATTCCGGGGAGCCCGTTGGTGGAGAGCGAGGAGCCGGACGTGTCTTGCGCCCCCAACGCGGCACCCCGCGTGAGGAGCAGGGCGAGCAACAGCCCTCTGGCGGGAGCGCGGACGAAACCGGGCATTGCCTTCAATTGGGTGACGGGGGACAGCGCGGAGGCGGAGTTCGGAGCCGCCGAACTCTGCGCAACCTCGTGCTGTCAGGATGTTGTGAGTGCGTGGCGCCGGGGCACTAACCGCTTCCGCCCGTGGTGCCCGTGCTGCCCGTGCTGCCCGACGAAGCCCCCGTCGTCACCGTGCCAATCTGGACGCCGTTAACGGTGACCGTGCCGTTGGTGCTGATAGTCACGTTGACCTGCGTGTTGCCGCCGGATGTGGCCGTGCCCAGCGTAAAGGTCACCTGGACGGTTACCCCCTGCCCGACTTGCTGACCGCTGAGCTCAAGAGTCACTTGGCAGGGGTTCTCGCTGATCACGGTGCCGATGGTAATGCCCGGTACGGTCCCCGTCAGACCCGACACATTGAAATCACACGAGCCGAAGGCAAGCGGGCCGGTTGCCGTGCCGCCGCCATTCGTGATCGTGAAGGTGGGGGCGCTTCCGGTCCCAGTGATCGCCACCGTGGTGGGGCCGGTCAGGGTGATCGGCGCCGAACTGGCCGCCGTATTCACGCCGGAAAACCCGTTGTTGAACGTGAACGTCGTGGGCGCGGCGCTCGCCGCCGGCACCAGCGCGGCAATGTTCGCCGCGCTGAGCGATACGGTCAGGTTGGACGTAGCGACGGTGAGCGGGGCGGTGGTGTGGTGCAGATCGCACGCGAAAAGGCCCGTCACCACTGCGCTGGCGATGCCCCATCTCACGAGCCCAGCCCATCTTGATGCGACTGCCATCTTCGTCTCGGTTGGATGTTGCTGCCGCAGAAACGTCTCGAACGCGCCACGTTCCGTGCTATGGAAATGCACCCTGCTACGTAATAGTCGGGCCGCGACAAGTTTAGCCGCAAGCACTCGAACGGTCAAGGCAAGTGGGCGTGCTCGCCGCGCGGCGAGCGCACGGTCGTGCCCCCGCCCTACTTCATCATCGCGGCGCAGCCCGGGCCCACCGGCGTCGGCCTGGCCGTACCGCGCCTTGACCACGTGCGCCGCGCCGCCCCACGCCACCGTCACCACGTACATCGCGTCGTACTCGGCGTCGCAGATATCCGCCGGGCGGCCCGCGCCGAGCGCCTGGATGATATCCGGGATGATGTTGCTGTGGTCCACCACCAGCACCGTCTCGCCGGCGTGCTGCATGACCGCCGTGGCCACGGCGCGCCCCTGATCGGCCACCGGCCCGAAGCCGGCCGCCACGATTTGCGGCGTGACATGGAATTCCGCCGCCGTGGGCGCCGCGGTCTCTTTCGTCCGTTCGAACTGCGAGGTGATCACCGCCGCGATCCCCGCGTCCTTGAGCGCCAGCGCCAGCGCGGCGGCCCGTTCCGTTCCCGCCGCGGTGAGCGGGGGGTTGGCCGCCGGTTGCGTTGCCTTTTCCGCGTGCCGCACGATGATCACCGTCGTCGTCGCCGGCACCTGCGCCGACGCGACGGGGACTCCCGTTCCCCCACCCAACGTCCACGCCGCCGCCAGCAGCGCCGTGAGGAAGCTCCGCCGTTTCACGCTACGCCGTGCCGTATCGCCTCCACCATTCGATCCCCGAAGTAATCGATCTCATCCAGCGACGTATAGACGTTCGGCGTCACCCGCAGTCCCGCGAACTCGGGCGTCACCATCGGCGTTGTCACGATGTGGTGATGGTCGTGCAGCCACCCGCCGAGCTTGCCCATGTCCAGCCCCGTGACGCCCACCACGCCGATCGCGCCGCCCCGGCCCGGCTCCATCGGCGTGAACATGTGCACGCGGTCGCTCTCGGCCAAGAGCCGCTTGGCCCACCGGTCGCGCAGATACACCAGCCGCGCGAATTTGCGCTCCGGTCCGATGCTCCGGTGAAACGCCAGCGCCACGGCGATCGCGTTGTGGTTGGCCGCCGGGTGCGTGCCGATCTCCTCGTACTTGCGGATGTTCGCGTCCTCGTCGGGCGAATCCGCGTACATCCCCCAGATGTGCGGAATCTTATCCTTGCGCACGTACAGGAACCCCGTGCCGATCGGCGCCGCGCACCATTTGTGGAGACTCGTGCCGTAGTAGTCGCAGTTGAGGTCGTCGCGCGTGAACGGGAAGTGCGCGAACGCGTGGGCCCCGTCTACCAGCACTTCCACGTTATGCCGCCGCGCCATGTCCACGATCTTCCGCACCGGCGCGATGAATCCGGTCTGGAAGCTCACGTGCATCACCTCGAGCATCTTGGTGCGCGGCGTGATGGCCGCCTCGAACGCCGCCACCACCTCGTCGTCGCTCGGCGGCGGCGTGGTCATCTTGATCTGCTTGAACACGATCTTGTCGCGCCGCTCCCGCTGCATCCACGCGTTCACCATGCGCGGGTAGTTCTGCGTCGTCGCCACGATCTCGTCGCCCGGCTGCAGGTCGATCCCGAAGATCACGTTCTCGTTCGACTCGCTGGCGTTGCGCGTGATCGCCATCTCCTCGGGGTCGCACCCGAACTGCTTCGCGAGGTCCAGGCGCACGCTCTCGATGCGCGGCTCCAGCACGCCCCACATGTGCTCCACCGGCAGCTCGTTGCTGAACCGGATGTCGCGGATCATCTGCTCCAGCACGTGCGTGGGCGCCGGGCTGCACCCGCCGTTGTTGAGGTTGATCATCGTGTCGTCCAGGTCGAACGACCGGCGCACCTCGCCCCAATAGTCCTCGTCCGTGGCCACGGCCGCCGCCGGCCGCTTGCCGGCGATCGTCGTCGCACGCTCGAGGTGCCTGAACGCGCGTGAGTTCATGACGGGGAGCGCGATGCCCGCATGGAGAAGCGAGGTGACGAAGCCGCGTCGGGTGTGCATGGCAGGAGGGCGAGAGGGTACGAGGGTACGAGGGTACGAGAGACACTACGGCGAAATCCCGTCCGGCGGAAGCATGGCCGCGATCTAGGGAATTGCGCCCGCCGTTTCAACCCATCCGCTGTTTCCTTTCTTCCGAATTCCACGCCGTATTGGCCCTGCGCCTTTTTTGCCTGCGCCGTTCTCGCCCGCGCAGTTCTTGTCTGCGCTGTTGAGCTGTTCGCTTTTTCGGTCAGTGCCGATCCATCAATCCCACCAACTCCTCAAACATCTTCTCTGCTGCCTCCCCCTCCTCCCGGATCGCCGCCGCCGCGCAGTATCTGAGATGGTTCCGCATCACCTCTCTCCCCACTGCCCGCAGCGCCTCCTGCACCGACGACACCTGCGTGAGGATATCCGCGCAGTACCGCTCCTCCTCCACCATGCGCTGCAGCCCCCGTACCTGCCCCTCGATCCGACGCAGCCGGCGCAGATTCCCCGCCTTGATCTCCGGGTCCACCCCCACCGCGTGCCGTACCGTCGCTGCCCCCGCTGCCGCCGCCGCCGCGTCCCGCTCAGCGCCCTCTTCGGCCGCTGGCTCGCGCTCCACCCCGCATCCGCATCGCGCCTTTCGTTCCAGATTCGTCATGCGATCTTGGCCCTCCGCAACCGCAGGCTGTTGGACACCACGCTCACCGAGCTGAACGCCATCGCCCCACTGGCGATCACCGGGCTCAGTTGAATGCCGAACGCCGGGTACAGCGCGCCGGCGGCGATCGGAATGCCGATCAGATTGTAGATGAACGCCCAGAACAGGTTCTGCTTCATGGTGCGCATCGTGCGGCGGGCCAGTTCGATGGCCTGCACCACGCTCCATGGGTCGCCGCGCATGAGCGTCACGCCCCCGGCCTCGATCGCCACGTCGGTGCCCGTTCCGATCGCGAACCCCACGTCGGCCTGGGCCAGTGCGGGTGCGTCGTTGATCCCGTCGCCCACCATGGCCACCACGCGACGTTCCGCCTGCAGCTCGCGAATGGCCCGTACCTTGCCCTCGGGCAGCACGCCCGAGATCACGCGCGAGATCCCCGCCTGTTCCGCCACCGCCGCCGCGGTTCGCGCGTTGTCGCCGGTGAGCAGCACCACGTCGATGCCCATCGCGCGCAGCGCTCCCACGGTTCGCACCGCGTTCGGCTTGATCGGATCGGCCACCGCGATCAGCCCGGCCAGCGCGCCGTCCGCCGCCACGAACACCGGCGTCTTGGCCGCGCCGGCCAGCCGTTCCGCCGCCGCGCGCAACGGGGCGACGTCGATCGCGTACTGCGCCATCAGCGCGGCGTTCCCCACCGCCATCGCCCTGCCGTTCACCACCGCCGTGATGCCCCGTCCGGGCAGCGCCGAGAAGCCCTCGGCGTCGCGCAGAGTGAGTCCGCGTGCGCGGGCGCTCTGCACCACCGCGTCGGCCAGCGGGTGCTCGCTCTGTCGCTCCACGCTCGCCACGAGCGCCAGCAGCTCGTCGTCTTGCGCTCCGACTGCCTGACTGCCCGACTGCCCGACTGTCGTCATCACGTCCGTCACCCTCGGCCGCCCTTCCGTGACCGTGCCCGTCTTGTCGAGCACCACGACGTCGATGTCGTTCGTGCGTTGCAGCACGTCGCCGCCCTTGAACAGCACGCCCAGCTCCGCGCCCTTGCCCGATGCCACCATCATCGCCGTCGGCACCGCCAGCCCCATGGCGCAGGGACACGCGATGATCAGCACGGCAACCGCCGCGGTCACCGCGTGAACGATGAGCGTTCCGTTCTGGGTGTGCTGCGGCAGCAGCATCCAGAGCCCGAACGTCACGATCGCGATCCCCACCACGCTCGGCACGAAGATCGAGCTCACGCGGTCGGCCAGGTTCTGGATCGGCGCCCGCGTGCCCTGCGCGGCGCGCATCAGTTGCACGATCCGGGCCAGCGCGCTGTCGGCGCCGAGCGCCGTGGCCGAAAGGCGGAGCGCGCCGGTGCGGTTCATCGTGCCGCCGAACACGCGGTCGCCCGTGGCCTTCGCCACCGGCATCGATTCGCCGGTGAGCATCGATTCGTCCACCGCGCTGTGCCCGCCCATCACCGTGCCGTCCACCGGCACGCGTTCGCCGGGGCGCACGAGCACCAGATCGCCATGGCGCACCTGTTCCACAGGAACGTCTTGCTCGCGTTCGCTATTCCTGGCCTCACGTATCACACGCGCCGTCTTCGGCTGCAGGTCCACCAGCGCCCGCAGCGCGTCCGATGTGCGCTGCTTGGCCCGGGCTTCGAACAGGTTGCCCAGCAGGATGAGCGCGATGATCGCGTCCACCGCGTCGAAGTAGATGTGCGGCGGGACGCCGTGGGACAGGAACGCGCCGGGCGCCACCGTGGCGGCCACCGAGAAGAGGTACGCGGCGCCCGTTCCCACCGAGATCAGCGTGTTCATGTCCGAGCCGCCGTGGCGGAGCGCGCTCCACGCGCGGATGTAGAAATGCCGCCCCGCCCAGGCCATCACGAACGTCGTGAGCGCGAGCAGCGCCCAGCGGACCGCAGTATCGCGTGCGCTCGGGGCGACGGCAGCTGCGCCGTTCGCGCCCGTCTCGAGCATGGACAGGATCATCGCGAGCGCGGCCAGCAGCAGGCTCGCCACCACCTTGCCGGTGAGCGTGCGCACCTCGTCGGCGTGCGCCCGCTCGGCCGCCTCCTGCTCCTCAAATGCGCTGCGCGTGGTTACCGGCAGTTCCGCGCCGTAGCCGGTATCGCGAATCGCATGGACCAACTGCTCCGGCGAAGTCGCCTGGGGGTCGTACGATACCGTGGCGTTGTTGAGCATCAGGCTGACCGTGGCATCGGCCACGCCGGGCGTTCGAGCGAGCGTGCGCTGCACCCGGGCCTGGCAGGCCGCGCAGGTCATTCCGGTCACGGGAATGACGATCCGGTTTTCCGGGGCGGTGGCCGTCACGTACCCCTCTCTTTGATGATGTCGCGTCCGCGTCGCCGACCGGCGAGTGCTTCTAATACCCCACCTGGGTATACTAGCGGCCTGGCTGCCGAGGTTGAATCCCATGGATGGGCAACGAAAGAGCCGGCCACCATGATGGTAACCGGCTACGTGCTGTTTGTAGGTTTCGCTGCCCGACTGCCAGACTCCCTACCTCCCCACCGCCGCGAGCACTGCGGCCGCCATCGCCAGACCCCCCACGACCCACGTCCAGCCGAGCGCCGCCAGCTTCGCCGGGGGCTCCTGCTTGGCCGGTGGCTGGACCAGCGCCCTGGAGAGCGCGGCGCCGGTCTGCCAGCGGTCGCGCCGCTCCTTGGCCAGGCACCGTTCCACGGCCTGCACCAGCGCTTTCGGGGCATCCGGGGCGCGCTCGGCGAGCGGCGGCGGCGCGTGGACGATGTGCTGCGCGGCGAGCGACGCGAAGTTCGTTCCCTCAAACGGCAGCGTGCCCGACAGCATCTGGTAGCCCAGCACGCCCAGCGAGTACAGGTCGGTCCGGCCGTCGAGATCCGGCTCGCCGGCCGCCTGTTCGGGCGACATGTAGTGCGGTGTCCCTATCGCGTGCGAGCGTTCCCACTCGTCCGGACTCGCGTCGCGTAGCCGAGCCACGCCGAAGTCGGTCAGGAAGGCGCGGCCCCCGTTCCGCTCGATCAGCACGTTCTCGGCCTTGAGATCGCGATGCACCATGCCCTGCCCGTGCGCGTAGTCGAGCGCACCGGCCAGGTCGTGCAACACTTCGGCCGCCTGGCGCACCGGCAGCCGCTCCGTCGAGCGTAGGCGGTCGGCGAGCGACTCTCCGTCCACGTACTTCATGACGATGTATACCAACTCGTCCGATTCACCGAACGTGTATACCGGCACGATGCCCGCGTGGCTCAGCCGCGCCGTCAGGCGGGCCTCGCGGCGGAACCGTTCGCGGTGTTCGTCGGACTCCACGAACTCGTGCCGCAGCACTTTCACCGCCACCAGGCGGTGCAGGGCCACGTCGCGGGCCAGGAACACCACGCCCATGCCGCCGCGTCCCAGCTCGCGCACGACCTGGTACTGGCCGTGCACGCCGGCTTCCAACTGACCCCGTTCCACGTTCGGATCGGCGTCCGCGAGCAGTTCGGGATGTTCCATGAGCGAAGAAACCATGAGCGCCTTGCTGTTCTGGTGAGACACCGACTGCCGGCGCTTGGTTGCAACGGTCGCTCGGCCGCGGTGCCCGTAGTTCTCATACGGCGCGACCGCGGCTTTGGTTGCACCCCACCCCGCTAAGATCGTGCGGGCAAGACGAAATCCTTACATGGCGCGAACTGTTCGTGACCATTTCCACACCGTTCGTCATCCGATAATGACAATCGGGACCCATCCCGCGGGCCGCGCCAGGATGGATCCCGAACTGATTGTCGGCCGTCGAGCGCTGCCCCACGCTCCGCCTGCCCGACTCTGGTCTCAGTACCCCACCGCCCCACCCGTCGACCTCGGCTCCACCATCCCCTGCCACCCGCCCGCCACGCGCATTACGGAATTCGCATTGGCCAGGTGCCGCACCGCCGACAACGCGTACCCCATCGCGGTGAGCGAGTCGGCCACCGTCGGCGCAATTCCCCCTTCCTCGTACTCCAGCTTGTCCGGCCACGCCTGCTGGTGAATGCGCGGCGCCGACATCGCGTCGGCCAGCGACATATGATGGTCGATCACGTTGAGGATGATCTGCGTCGTGGCCGTGATGATCGTGGGTCCGCCCGCCGCGCCCACCACCAGCAGCACCTTCCCCGTGCCGTCCACCACGATCGAGGGTGACATCGCGCTCAACATCCGCTTGCCGGCCGCGATTGCGTTCGCCTCGCCCTGCACCAGCCCGAACTGATTGGCCGTGCCCGGCTGCGACGCGAAGTCGTCCATCTCGTTGTTGAGAAAGAACCCCGCTCCGCCCACGAAGTTGCCAGACCCGAACAGGCTGTTCAGCGTCGTCGTGGTCGACACGGCGTCGCCCGCCGAATCCACCACCGAGAAGTGCGTGGTGTGCGTCGGTTCCCCCGCCATCTGCGTGAATGCCGGCGTCTTCGACGCCCGGTCGGGCAGGATCGAGTCGCGCAGTGTGCGGGCGTAGGCCTTGCTCGTCAGCCGGTCCACCGGATTCTTCACGAACGCTGGATCGCCCAGCGTGGTGTTGCGGTCGATGAACGCGCGTCGGAAGGCTTCCGCCACGTCGTGCACGTACGGCGCGCTGCCGAAGGGCGGCAGCGTCGGCCACGTCTCGAGAATGTTCAGGATCTCCACCTCGATCACCCCGCCGCTCGACGACGGCGGCATCGAGTAGATCGTGTCGCCGCGATACGTGCCCTTGATCGGGTCGCGCCATTCGGGCCGGTACTTCGCCAGGTCGGCCTTGGTGATGATTCCGTGGTCGCGGCGCATCTCGGCCACCAGGCTGTCGGCAATCCAGCCCTTGTAGAACACCGCGGGGCCCTGATCGGCGATCGCCTTCAGCGTGCGCGCCAGCTGTGGCTGCTTGAACAGCGTGCCCGGCGGCACCGCGTGCCCGCCGGGCAGGAACAGCGCCGCGCCCTCGTATGGGGCGATCAGCCTGCTGCCGGCCCCGATGGCGCGCGAGAGCGCGCTGTCAACCGTGAATCCAGAATCGGCCAGCCGGATGGCCGGCTGCATCACGTCGTGCAGTGACATGGTGCCGTACTTCTCGAGCATCGCCGCCATGCCCGCCACCGCGCCCGGCACCCCCACCGCCAACGCTCCCACCAGACTCGCGTTGGTCAGCTTGCCGGTCGCGTCCACGTACATGTTCCGCGTGGCCGCGAGTGGCGCCACCTCACGGTAGTCCAGCGCCGCCGAACGCCCGTCGGCCATGTGGATCACCATGTACCCGCCGCCGCCGATGTTGCCGGCCTGGGGAAAGGTCACCTCCATCGCGAACCCGGTGGCCACCGCGGCGTCCACCGCGTTGCCCCCCTTCTTCAGAATCTCCACGCCCGCCGCGCTGGCCAGCGCGCTGTTGCTGGCGATCATCCCGTGCGGCGCCGACACGGCGGAGTCCGTGGCCCCCAACGTCCACCCCGCGGGAAATCCCACCGGCCGGCCGGCCGCCGCCGAAGGCGGCTGGGTATGGGTGGCGCAGCCGCATGCGGCGGCCGCGCAGAGTACGGCAATCCAGGAGGTCCGAGTCACGTGAGCACCGAGGGCGGAGAGTGAATGGGATTCAGCGCGGGGGGGTGGGGGGCGCTGGCAACCACGCAGAATGATGTTCGGCCCAACCCCCGGCAAGCCCGGTCGAATGCCAAAACGGCAACCGCTCTGGGATACCCGAGCCGTTGCCGTTCGTAAGCATTTGTTTCCAGTCTCTTGCCGGAGTGGCCAGGGGCAGAATCGAACTGCCGACACGCGGATTTTCAGTCCGCTGCTCTACCAACTGAGCTACCTGGCCGGAAGCCTACAAGTGTAACCGCAAGCCGCCACCGAGTTCAACCCGGGGCCCATTTGTCCATTGATGCCGGGCTGTTACCAAGTCGGCGGTTTTTCCCTCGCCTTCTCGCACAAAGGTTTCTAAATTCGGGGGCCCACTAGTTCCCGCATTTGGTGGGTTTCGCGTCTCTCCGGTTGACCCTCCCACAACTCGGCAGGTATCCCCCCATGAAAGTACTCCGTTGGACGCTCGGCGGACTGATGGCCATTGCGCTCGCCGTTGCGGCGCCGGCCACGGTCTCGGCGCAGGGCGTCACCACCGGCGCAGTCGCCGGCATCGTCACGAACGACCAGCACCAGCCCGTCGAAGGCGTGCAGGTCCAGGTCACGAATCGCAGCACCGGCTTCGCCAGCCGCGTCACCACCAAGGCCGACGGCCGCTACACCGTGCCTGGTCTCGAGGTCGGCAGCAACTACTCGGTTACCGTTCGCCGGCTCGGCTTCCAGCCAGAGACGCGCGACAACGTGCTCGTCGTGCTGAGCCAGATAACCCGCGTCGATTTCGAGCTGGTCACGGCGGCGGCGCAACTCGCCGCTGTCAGCGTGGTCGGCACGCAGAACCCGGTGATGTCCCCGTCCCACACTGGCCTCACCACGATGATATCGGATACGGCGCTCCGCCGTCTGCCGAGTCTCAATCGCAGCTTCTACGATTTCGTGAGCCTCACGCCTCAGGTGTCCACCACGGGGCCCGGCCTCTCCGGCGGCGGTACCAACAACCGGTTCAACAACATCCAGATCGACGGCTCCACCGAAGCCGACCTGTTCGGACTCGGCTCCACCGGCCAGCCCGGCGGTCAGGCCAACGGGAAGTCGATCAGTCTCGAGGCTGTCAACGAGTATCAGGTGCTGCTCTCTCCGTACGACGTGCGGCAGGCCAACTTCTCCGGCCTCCTCGTCAACGCGGTGACCAAGAGCGGAACCAACGACTGGCATGGCTCGATCGTCGGCAACAGCCGCAATCAGGGCCTCACCCGCGATCAGGCCTACATCACGAAGTTCAACCAGTCGCAGGGCGCCTTTTCGCTGGGCGGCCCGATCGTGCGCGACAAGGCGTTGTTCTTCGTGGCGGGCGACTGGCAGGCCCGCTCCACGCCGGCCAGCGGTCCGTACGTGGGCAGCACGCTGTCCGGCCCGACGCAGACGATGATCGATCAGGTCAACTCCGCGCTCGCCGTGTACGGCATGCCCCAGGGGAACGGCGCGCTGATCAACAATGGCAACCCGCTCGCCAATCTGTTCGCCCGAATCGACTTCAACCTGCCCGGCAACACGCAGCTCGTCATTCGCGACAACTATGGAAGAGCCGTGCAGGACATTTTCAGCCGCTCGGCCAGTGCCTACTCTCTGAGCAACAACGGCTATCACTTCACGTCCAAGAAGAACGCCGCCGTCGCCCAGGTGCGGACCCTGTTCGACAACAGCTCGTTCAACGAGCTGTTGTTCAACTACGAGACCATTCGCGACCGTCGCGCACCCAGCGTGATCTCGCCGATGGTCACCGTGTTCAACGGCGGCTTCGGCATTATCGACGGCGCCGAGCGGTTCTCGCAGGGCAATCAGCTCGATCAGGACCTGATCGAGATCACGGACAACTACACCATGCCGATGGGCAGCCACCGTGTCACGTTCGGCGCCACCGGTCAGTGGTACAAGGTCCGCAACCTGTTCACGCAGTCGTCGTACGGCGTGTGGACGTTCGGCACGCTCGACTCGCTCAACCAGGGCATCGCGCGCCAGTACATCGTGGGCGTGCCGCTGTCCGGCGATGGGGCGGTGCGGTTCCGCGCCGGCAACTACGGCGCGTACGCGCAGGACGAGTGGACGGCCACCGATCGGCTCACCATGACCTACGGCATCCGGCTGGACGTCCCGATCTTCTTCACCAAGCCGCCCACGAACCAGTCCGTGCTCAGCGAGTTCGGCCGCAACACGGCGGACGTGCCGTCGGGCAACATGCAGTGGTCGCCCCGCGTGGGGTTCAACTGGGACGTCACCGGCGACCGCAAGAACCAGCTGCGCGGCGGCGCCGGCCTGTTCACCGGCCGACCCGCCTACGTCTGGCTCAGCAACGCCTTCCAGAATTCCGGCAGCGTCGGCATCGGCTTGCTCACTTGCAACGGTTCGGCGGCGCCCCACTTCTCGACGGCCGCGGTCGCGTCCGCGCCGCAGACCTGCTCCAACGGGCTCACCGCCAAGGCCGGCGGTGAGATCGACCTGCTCAGCAAGCAGCTCGACTTCCCGCAGAACGCCCGCTTCTCGCTCGGCTACGACCGCCAGCTGCGGGACCACTGGATCGGCACGCTGGAAGCGATGTACACCCGTGGGCTCAACAACCCCTTCTATCAGAACATCGCGCTCGCCGGCCCCCAGGGCGTCGATCCGCACGGCCGCGTGCTCTACGGCCTCACGCCGCTCAACCCCGTGCTGGCGCATGCCGATCGCAACGTCGTGCTCGACGTGTCCAACGAGTCCAACGACTACGCGTACAACCTGACGGCCGGCGTGCAGCGCCAGTTCTACAACCACATTGCCGGCTCGCTGTTCTACACCTTCTCGAAGGTCATGGACGCCCAGAGCCTCACGTCCAGCACCGCCGCGTCGCAGTACACCTTTGGCCGCGACTGGGCCGGCAACGAGTCGGATCCCACGGCCACGCGCTCGATCTTCGAGCAGAAGCATCACCTCGTCGCGCAGGGCACGTACAGCTTCCCCAGCCGCACGGACCTCACCTTCACGTACCTGGGCGGGTCGGGTCAGCCGATCGATTACGTCTACAACGGCGATCTGAACGGCGACGGGTACTCCAACGACCCCATCTACATCCCGAAGGACGCCACCAACACGGCGGAGGTTCAGTTCTCGAACCTCACCACCGGCGGCGTCACCTACACCCCCGCGCAGCAGGCGGCGGCGCTGAACAACTTCATCCAGTCGCAGCCGTGCCTGAACAAGCAGCGCGGCCGGATCATGAGCCGCAACAGTTGCACCACTCCCTGGACCAACCTCACCAACGTCGCCATTCGGCAGAGCTTCGGCGCCGGCCGGTTCCAGAACATCTCGCTCGAGCTGCAGGTGTTCAACTTCATGAACCTGCTGAACAGCAAGTGGGGCCATCAGCAGACCGTCGGCTTCGCCGGCTCCCAGACGCTCGTCACCTACAAGAGCCTCGCCGGCGGCAACCTCACCACCGGCGTTCCGGTGCTCAACTTCAATCCCAACTTCCTGACCTGGAATCCCAACAACCTGGCATCGAACTACCAGATTCAGTTCCAGATGCGATACGCGTTCTGATCGATCGCGCGGGAACGCAGGACTCGACGGGCCGCCCCAACGGGCGGCCCGTCGAGTTTCCGGATTGATCTGGGCCGATACAAAGATTCCTTAACACGGCCGCTGTTGCCCCGTTCCTTGCTCGCCTTCGCTCATGGCCGTTCATACATTGCACCGCACTTTCCACGGAAGTCCTCGATCGCGCCGCTCCGCCGGTTACGGCGTCGTTACAGCATCCCTCTGTTTTCCCGTGCCTGAGGTCTGTGAAATTCAGTGCCGACGCGCAATCGCCGTTGATTGCCTTCGTTGATCCGGTGCCAGGAGCGGCGCCCCCCCATTAATCTCAGGACTCATATATGAAAATTCCCCGTTGGACGCTCGGCGGATTGTTGGCCATCGCGCTCGCGTTCGCGACGCCAACCCTCCTGTCGGCGCAGGGCGTGACCACCGGCGCCATCAGCGGCACGGTCATCGACGATCACGGCCAGCCCGCGGCGGCCGTCCAGATCTCGGTCCTCAACATCTCCACCGGCTCCCGCACCTCGGCGCAGACCAACAACGACGGCCGCTACTACGTGCCCGGCTTGGAAGTCGGCGGCCCCTACTCCGTCACCGCCCGCCGGCTCGGGTACGCGCCTCAGACCAAGACCGGTCTCGACGTCGCGCTCAGCCAGAACCTCCGCGTCGACTTCACCCTGATCACCGCGGCTACCCAGCTCGCCGCCGTCACCACCGCCGCTTCGTCCGAAGACGCCATCATGTCGTCCTCGCACACCGGGATCGCGATGACAGTCACCGACTCCATGGTCAGCCGGCTGCCTACGCTCTCGCGCAACTTCACCGACTACCTCCGGCTCTCGCCCGACGTCACCACCAAGGGCCCCGGCAACTCGGGTGGCGGGCAGAACAACCGGTTCAACGCCATCCAGATCGACGGCTCGGTGGCCACCGACCTGTTCGGCCTGGGCAGCACCGGCCAGCCCGGCGGCCAGGCCAACGCCAAGCAGATCCCGCTCGGCGCGGTCAAGGAATACCAGGTGGTGCTCGCGCCGTACGACGTGCGCCAGGGCAACTTCACCGGCGTGCTCGTCAACGCCGTCACCAAGAGCGGCACCAACGACGTGCACGGGGAGATCATCGGGAACTACCGCGATCAATACTTCGAGCGCGACATCCCGTACCTCCGCAGCGCGCCGTTCAAGCAGGACCAATACGGCTTCTCGCTCGGCGGCCCCATCATTCGCGACCGCATCCAGTACTTCTTCTCGGGCGAGGTCCAGAACGAGAGCACGCCGGCGACCGGCCCGTACGTCGGCCAGCCGTCGAGTTCCAGCAGTCTGGTCGCCGACACGGCGTCGATCACCAAGTTCATCAACACCCTCGTGAACCAGTACGGGTACAAGAATCCTGGCAACGGCGCTCAGGTCACCGATGGCAACCCCCTGCACAACTTCTTCGGCCGGTTCGATTTCGCCAATCTCCCGGCGAACTCCCGCGCCGTGCTGCGCTACAACTACGCGCAGGGAAACCTCGACGTGTTCAGCCGCTCCAACAGCGCGTTCGGCCTGTCCAACGACGGCTACAACTTCAACTCGAAGACCAACAACGAGCTGCTCCAGCTCTTCTCGGACTTCACCAACGGCGCGTCCAACGAGTTCATCGGCGGCTATACCACCATCCGCGACCACCGCGACGTGCCGATCTGGGCGCCCTACGTCACGGTCAAGAACATCCCGCTGCTCAATGGCACGGGCACCACGTCCCTCGTGGCCGGTACGGACAACTCGTCGCAGGGCAATCAGACCGACCAGGACATTTTCGAACTCTCCGACAACGTGTCCATCCCGTGGCAGGATCACGTGTTCACGATCGGCACCAAGAACGACTTCTATAAGGTCCGTAACCTGTTCGCACAGAACTCCCTGGGCAACTACACCTTCGGATCGCTCGACTCACTCGCCCTCGGACTGCCCGACAAGGTTGTAATCGGCAAGCGGTTCCCCGACAACACGCCCGACGGCGCCGCCGAGTGGCGGGCCCAGATCCTTGGCCTCTACGCCGGCGACCAGTGGCAGGCGTTGCCCAGCCTCAGCCTCAACTACGGCATCCGGGTGGACGTCCCGTCATTCCTGAGCCACCCCGGCACCAACCAGACCATTCTTTCGACGCTCGGCATCAACACGGCCGACATGCCCAAGAACAACGCCCAGTGGTCGCCGCGTCTCGGCTTCAACTGGGACGTCACGCCCGACAACAAGAACCAGCTCCGCGGCGGAACCGGCATCTTCATGGGCAATCCGGCGTTCGTCTGGCTCAGCGACGCCTACGGCAACTCCGGCGTCAACGGCTTCGCGAACTTCACCTGCAGCAACGCGGCCACGTCGCCCGCCTTCCCTGGCGCCACCGGCGCGGTGCCTCAGACCTGCGCCAACGGCTCGGCCTCGCAACCGGTCACCATCAACACGGTTGATCCCAAGCTGCAATTCCCGTCGGTGTGGCGCAGCTCGCTCGGCTTCGACCGCCAGCTCCCCTGGGGCGTGATCGGAACCCTCGAAGGCCAGTACACCAAGTCGGTCGAGCAGTTCTACTACGAGAACATCGGCCTCCAGAACAACCCCATCGGCACCGACCTTCACGGCCGCGCGCTGTACGGCGACATCGTCGGGGGCTCCGTCAAACCCACGTACAAAACCGGCCTCTCCGACGTCATCAACCTCACCAACGAGACCGGGCCGAACAAGGACTACTCGTACGCGCTCACGGCCCAGTTGCAGAAGCGCTTCTCCGACGCGTTCGCCGGGTCGTTCTCCTACACGTACAGCCGCTCGTACGACATCTACGACGTGACGTCGTCGGTGGCCTACTCCAACTGGCAGTACGGCCGCGACTACTCGGGACGCCAGGACGCCGAGCAGTTGGCGCCCTCCAAGTGGGACATTCCGCACCGGCTCGTGTTCTCCGGGACGTACAGCCTCCCCACACATACCGACCTCTCGTTCATCTTCACCGGGGAATCCGGCGCGCCGTACACCTACATCTACAGCGGCGACATGAACGGCGACGGTTCGGCCAACAACGACCCCGTGTACGTGCCGAAGAGCACGACGAGCACCAGCGAGATCATGTTCGCCACCAACGGCGCCGTCACTGTGGCCCAGCAGCAGCAGGCGCTGCAGAACCTCATCAACTCCACGCCCTGCCTCAACAGCCAGCGCGGCGAGATCATGGCCCGCAATAGCTGCCGCTTCCCGTGGACGAAGGAACTGGACCTCTCGCTCCGCCAGAGCGTCCACACGTTCGCCAGCGGCCAGAACCTCGTGCTCGAATGGGACTGCTTCAACTTCCTCAACCTGCTCAACTCCCGGTGGGGCTCGCAGGACTTCGGCCTGAGCGGCACCAACGATCCATACCTGCTCACCCAGAAGTCGTTCAGCGGCACCAGCCTGGCCAACGGCGCGCAGGGCGTGTTCACCTACAACACCAGCTTCGCCGTGAACAGCACGCAGAACGCCACTTCCAACTACCGCATGCAGCTGCAGGTGAAGTACACCTTCTGAGTAGGACGCTAGGACCGTAGGACGGAGAAGGCGGGGCAGCCGTGATCGGCTGCCCCGCCTTCTTCCTTATCCCCACTCTCGTACTCTCTTACTCTCGTACTCTCGTACTCTTATAGCCCGCCGTGATCACCGACTTGATCCCCCCCCGCACGTTGAAATCCCCTACCACCGTCATCGATTTCGGCTTGCACGCCCGCGCGAGGTCGTCGAGAATGCGGTTCACCGCCCGTTCGTAGAAAATCCCGTCGTTGCGGTAACTCCACAGATAGTGCTTCAGGCTCTTCAGCTCCAGGCAGAGCTTCGCCGGGACGTACGTGATCACGATCGTCCCGAAATCCGGCGCCCCGCCCTGGAGCAACTGCAACTCCTCGGCATCGGTCTCGATCCCGCCCACCGGGCAGAGCGAGGTGAATTCGTCGCACTCCATCCGGACTTCGTACCCCCGCCGGGGGTACGGGTTGGCAAAGGTCTCCAGCAGTTCTGGCTTGGGCATGATGGGTTCTGGCGCGCCGCGCCGGATCGTGGTATGGTTGGCTCCGGTAGGCGAACTCTCCGCCCACCATGTCCGTCGCGAGAACGGCGTGACGGTATCGCCCCCCGGCAAGTCCGGGGGGCTCTTTTTTGGTTCTTCACGGAATACCGGGAAACGCCGCACGGATTTTGAGGAAGAAGTAGGCGTCGTCGCGGTAGCCGTAGGCCATCCGCTTGAGGACTTTAATCTTATTGTTGATGCCTTCGAGCAGCCCGGTGTGGAGCGGATAGCGGCAGTGATTGATTACCCCGTCGATCAATTCGGCGAGGTGCTTCGCAAAGGTCCGGAGCGGCCCAATGCGACTGCTGCAGGCGCGCCGGTACCAGTGCTGCCAAAAGCGCCGGGCCGCCGCCGGATAGGCGAAGCGCCAGAGTTGCTTGAGGTCATCTTTGAGCACGTAGACCGTGAAGAGGGCACGATTGGCGGCGAGGAGTTCGCGCAGCCGCACACGGTCAGCCGTTGATGACACGTTCTCCCAATTGCGCAGCAGCAGCCACCGGGTGCCTTTGATGACCCGCCGCCGCGCCAGCATCGTCCGACTCCGGGGCTTGGCGTGGCCGAGGCGATTGGTCTCATCCACCCGCACCCGGTCGATCACCTCCCGGCCGTACTTGGCGACCACGTGAAACAGATCAAACACGAGCGCGGCCTGCGGACACTGGGCGCGCACCTCTTCGCGGTACGCCGGGCTCATATCCATGACGACCGCTTCGAGCCGCGCGCAGCCCTCGGGCCCGAGCAACGTGAAGAACGGCCGCACATCCTCTCGGCCGCGGCCGCGCCCGATCCAGAGGACCCGTTTACTCGGCACGTCGACGACGATCGTCGCATACCGATGCCCCCGCTGGATCGCAAACTCATCCATGGCGATCACGCGTACGTCGCGCAGGTCCACCGGACCCAGGCGCGCGGCCAAGGCGCGCTGGTCGATCTGCTTGACCGTCTCCCAGCCGACGCCGAACCAGCGCGCGACGTGCTTGATCGGCAGCACCTGCGCGAGGCGGGCGATCGCCTCGGCCAAGCGTGTCGTCATCCGCTGATAGCGATCGAGCCACGGCACCGCTTCGACGGTCGGTCCGCAGCGTGGACAGCGGAGCCGCGCCCGCGGTAGGACGAGCCATGTCTCCGCCTCCAGGATGGGGAGATCGCGCACCCGCCGCTCCGTGATATCGTGCACCTCGCCGACGAGCTCGCCGCAGCCGCTACACCGCTTCGCCCGGGTAGGGACCGGTCGGAGGGTCAGCAGAATCTGCGGCGTCGGCTGCGTGTGGCTCGCCGGCGTACGCTCGACGTGGACCAACTCAAACCCCTCCCAGCCACCCAGCAGCGCCGTGATGTCTTCGTATGCCATGGGGCCCCTCCGCTGCCGATAGCATGCGACGAATCCGCGCCACTGTCACGTGCGTTTCCCTAAATTCCTTGAAGAACCTCTTTTTTCTACCGGCCTCTCAGCCGCCGCGACATGTCTTCCAGCAGCGTGCGGTCTTCGGGCGTCAGGCTGTCCAGCCCCTGCTCCGAGATCTTGTCGAGCACGCGGTTCAGCGCTTCGCGCTTGGCGTCGCGCGCGGCGTTGCCCCGCGACGTCCGCGCCGGGCGCTTCGCCACCGCCGCCTTGCTCTGCGCCACGACCTCGTCCACCTCGTCGCCCCGTCGCAAACGGGGAAGCGTTCGCGGGATTGCCCGTGGCGCTTCGTCGCTGATGTCCGGCGCCGGCGCCACGCGCTGCCGGATTTCCTCGATGCTCACCGGGTTCGGCCGCTTGAGATACAGACCGGCAAAGGCGAAGCCACCCAAGTGGGCCAGGTACCCGATACCACCCGCCGATGTGTTCGACATCCCGACCACCAGCATCACCATCGCCAGCACCGTGATCAGCGTCCACGCTCGCACGGGAAGCACGCCGAACAGGTACATCTCGTCCTTCGGAAAGAGCCACCCGTAGGCCAACATCACGCCGAACACGCCGGCCGCGGCGCCCTCCATGGTTCCGCCCCGAGAGAATGCCGCGTGCACCAATGCGCCGCCCAGCACGCACCACAGGAAGAACGCCGCGAACGGCTTCGTCCCCCATGCCTGTTCCACCCGTGGCCCAAACACGAGCAGCGAGAACAACGCCACCACCAGCGGCCACATGCCGGCCTGGACGAACGCGTACGTCACCGGCGTCCACCAGGCATGGGCCACGTTTGACGCCCGAAATCCGAGCCATGCCGCCATGTCGGACGGCGTCACGATCGTCGCCTGCAGCAGCGCTGCCGCGCCCGCCACGATCACGATCGCACGCACGACGCGTGTTACCTGAGGACGATCGGATGCTTCTGACGTGGAAGGTGCCATCGAACCTGTTCGGCTGAATGACGCTCGGCGGGTGAGCCCTGCGTATGGAGGATGCCGAGTTCGGCGGGCAGACGCCAGCCCCTGAGTGGGCCTAGCGCATTCCGCTTGGACGCGGCAGCTGAAGCACGAGGCGTGTATCCACATGGAGGGCAGCGGCTTGCTCCATGAACGTCAGCCAGCGGCGGTCTTTCTCCACCGCGTCGCTTGGCGGATGCACCACCACCCGAACCTGCGGAGCCGCCAAGTGGGCCTGCGAGAGAACCCGCAGGAGCTGGCCATCGGTGGTCGAATCGTCCGGGGCCAATACCAGCGCGTGCGCCACGCCGGCCGCCGCGGCCTGCCGAAGCGACTCCACGGCCCGCTCCGCCGTCGCATTCGGCGGGGAGCCATCCAGCGTCACCTGCACGAGCTTCACGAACGCGCTCACGCTGGCCACGGCATCGGGGCGCTGGCCGTCGCAGTCCACCATCATCGGAAGCGGCACCGTGCCGGCCCGAAACGCCGCGCTCAGAAATGCCGTGTTCGACAGCGGATCCCGGCCGCTCACGCTGATCGAGTGGTACGTCGACCGCGCCACCAGTCGCCCCAGTTCGTTGACCAGGGCGTCCGCCGTGTACATCGTGGCCGTCTCGGCTTCCGCGGCAAATCGAATGAACAGTTGCCGCCGTCCGATCCACAGCCCGTTGGCCTGGATCCCCGCCGGCACGCCGGCCAGCGCCGCAGTTGGAATCGCCACTTCCCTCACCTCCCCCCGTCCAGGGCCAGCATCGCGATCCGCTCACACAACTCGGGAAACGGAATGCCCACGGCAGCCGCTCCTTGTGGAATCAGGCTCATCTCGGTCATTCCCGGAAGGGTGTTGGCCTCCAGGCAGTACAGCTCGCCGCGCTCGGTGAGACGGAAGTCGACTCGCGCGTACCCCCGCAGTTTCAGGGCGTGAAACGCGGCGAGGGCAAGGCGCTGGGCGTCCCGCGCCAACTCGGTGGAGATGTCGGCGGGAAAGATCTCCTCCACCATCCCTTCCGTGTACTTGCACTCATAGTCGTAAATCTCGTGCTTCGGAATGATTTCGCCAACCGGAAGCGAATCCTCGCCGAGAATGCCCACCGTCAACTCTCGTCCCGGAATGTACTGCTCGATCAGCACTTCGTCGTCGTAGCGCTGCGCGTCGGCGATCGCGCCGGCCAATGCCTGCTCCTCGCGCACCAGCGTGAGGCCCACGGTCGAGCCCTGCTTGGACGGCTTCACGATCGCCGGGAACCCCACCTCCGCTCGCACCCGCTCCGCCGACGCCGGCGCCATCACCCAGTCCGGCGTGCGCACGCCCGCCGTCCGGAACAGCCGCTTGGAGAGGTCCTTGTCCATGGCCAGTCCGCTGGCGAGATGCCCGCTCCCCGTGTAGGCCAGCCCGGCGAGGTCGAGCATCGCCTGGATCGTTCCGTCCTCGCCGGTCCCGCCGTGGAGCGCCAGGAAGACCACATCGGTATCCGCGGGGCTTGGCAGAAATTCCGCCAGCCGGGTCAGCGCGTCGCCCCCTATGGCCGCCAGTTCGGCTGGCGTGGGAGGCGCCGTCTTCACCACGCGCGCGCCCAGCAGCGCCGCTTCCTCGGCGCGCTCCAGCGGCCCGCGCGCCGCGTCCACGGCCGTCACGTGGTGTCCGCGCGCGCGCAACGCCGCCGCGATCCGCAGCCCCGAGGCCATGGACACGTCGCGCTCCATCGACGTACCGCCCAGCAAGACCGTAATGCGCACGAGGGGCTCGGTGAAGACGTGCGGCGCGCGACTTGCGCTACCGCGCCATGAGGTATGCCAGCATGTCCGACCGCGTGACGATTCCCATCAGCGTGCCGGTCGATCGCACGAGCACCGCCGGGTTCGCTTTGGAGAGCAACGTCGCCACCGCGTCCACGGGCTGGTTCGCCTCCACCACGGGGAACGGCGGCTCCATCACTTCGCTGACCGTCATATCCAGGAGTTTGGTGTTCTCGAGTGCCTTGGCCGAGAGCGCCCAGTCGCTCACCGAGCCCACGCAGTTGGTGCCGTCCATCACCGGCAGTTGCGAAACATCGTGCTGCGACATCAATCGCAGCGCCTGCCGCACCGACGTTCCCGTGCCGACGCTCACGATCGGCTGCGCGGTGGTCGGCTTTCCCCCCACGACCTGGGCCAGCGTGGCACGATCGGCGTCGAGTAGTTGGTTCTCCCGCATCCATTCGTCGTTGTACAGCTTGGACAGATATCGCTCGCCGGTGTCGCACAGAAAGGTCACCACGCACGCATGCGGGTCGTCGAGCGTTCGCGCCAACTCCACGGCCACGTGCGCGATCAGCCCCGACGATCCGCCCACGAACAGTCCTTCTTCCCGCGTCAGCCGCCGGGCCATCGCGAACGCGTCCCGGTCGCTCACCGGCACGTAGTCGTCGATCAACGACAGGTCCAGCGTGCCCGGCAGCTTGTCCTGTCCGATGCCTTCCACCTTATACGGCGCCCCTTCGCCGTGGCGCTTGCCCTTCGAACGCCACAGGTCCGCGAGAATCGATCCCACCGGATCCCCGGCGATGATCTTCACCTTGGCGTTCCGCTCCTTCAGATAGCGGCCCACGCCCGTCAGCGTGCCACCCGTGCCCGCGGCCGCCACGAAGTGCGTGATCCGCCCTTCGGTTTGTTCCCAGAGTTCCGGGCCCGTCGTGTCGTAGTGCGCCTGCGGATTTGCGTCATTGTAGAACTGGTTCGCGAGTACCGCGTTCGGCGTCTCGGCGGCGATTCGTCTGGCCATCATCACGTAGTTGTCCGGATGGTCCGGCGGCACGGCCGTCGGCGTGATGATCACCTCCGCCCCGAATGCCTTGAGCAACCGGACTTTCTCCTGCGACATCTTGTCCGGCAGCGTGAAGATGCAGCGATACCCTTTGAGGGCGGCCGCGATCGCCAGCCCGACGCCCGTGTTGCCGCTTGTCCCCTCCACGATCGTCCCGCCCGGCTTGAGCCGCCCCTCGCGCTCCGCCTGCTCGATGATCGGCACGCCGATCCGATCCTTCACCGAACCGCCGGGATTGAAGAACTCCGCCTTGCCGAAGACTGGAGTTCGAACGCCGCGCGTGATCCGGTGGAGACGGATGAGCGGCGTCCAGCCGATCGTCTGCAGGACGTCGTCGTACGATGTTCGGTTGCGCGTGACCGTCATGACGGGGCCGGAGATCCGGTGGGAGGGAGCGCGGCGGGAGCCGCCGCGACGAGGGAAAGGTAGCGCGTTCGGGCCCCGGGTACCGAGCGCGTGTCACGATTCGCCCCTGGCGTCGCGGGCCAGATCGTGCAGGATCGTCAGGGCCTCGAGCGGCGTGAGCGCGTTGACGTCCAGCGCCGCCAATTGCGCCGCCACCGGATGTTCGCTCGCCGTCCACAGGCCCAACTGCGGCTCGGCGCGCACCGGTGGCCCCGCGGGTTGCCCCCCGCCCTTGCGCCGCAGCGCCGGCACCAACTGTTCCCCTTCGAGCAGCCGCAGCACTTCGCGCGCGCGCTCGATCACCTCGGCGGGCAGGCCCGCCAGCCGGCCGACGTCGATGCCGTAGCTCCGGTCGGCGCCTCCCGGCTGCAGCCGGTGAAGGAACAACACCTGGTCGCCGACTTCCCGCACGCTCACATTATAGTTGCGCACTGCTACTAATTCGTCGGCGAGCTGCGTCAATTCGTGGTAGTGCGTGGCGAAGATCGTCTTGCACCCCACCTGGTTGTGCAGGTGCTCGCTCACCGCCCAGGCAATCGAGACGCCGTCGTACGTCGAGGTGCCGCGGCCGATTTCATCGAGCAGTACCAAGCTCCGCCGGCTCGCGCCGTGCAGGATCGCGCTGGTCTCGGCCATCTCCATCATGAACGTCGATTGGCCGCGCACCAGATTGTCGCTCGCTCCCACGCGCGTGAACACGCGGTCTGTCACGCCGATGCGGGCCGCCGATGCGGGGACGAAGCTCCCCATCTGCGCCATCAACACGATCAGCCCCACCTGCCGCAGGATGGTGGATTTGCCCGCCATGTTGGGACCGGTGAGAATGATCATCCGCGCGTCTTCCGGCAGCACGACGTCGTTCGGAATGAACTTGTCGCGCGGCATCATGCGCTCCACCACGGGATGCCGTCCTCCCGTGATCGCGATTTCGTACCCGTCGTGCATCGTGGGGCGCACGTAGTTCTCGCGCACGGCGGTCTCGGCCAGCGCCGTCAGCACGTCCAGGACGGCCACCGCCTGCGCCGCGTGCTGCAGGCGCGTGATTCCGCGCCCAGCCCGTGCGCGAAGTGCCTCGAACAGCGCGCGCTCCCGCACCTCGATCTGCTCCGCCGCCGTCAGCACCCGCTCCTCGTATTCCTTCAGCGCCGGGGTCACGAACCGTTCGCCGTTCGTCAGCGTCTGCCGCCGCTGATAGTCCTCGGGTACGAGATGCAGGTTCGATCGTCGTCACCTCGATGAAATACCCGAACACCCGATTATAGCCCACCTTGAGCGAACCGATGCCGGTGCGCGCCCGCTCCTCCGACTGGATGCGCGCAATCGCGTCCTTTCCGCCATCGCGCAGCGCGCGGAGTTCGTCCAGTTCGGCATCCACGCCCGGCGGCGATCGTCGCGTCCTCCCCGATCACGATCGGCGGCCGCTCCACCAGCGTCGCGCCGATCCCGGCGGCCAGGGCCTCGCACCCGTCCCATCCAGCGAGCACGTGGCCGATCACGCCCGCCGGCCCCACGCGCACCAAGGCTTCATGCACATCGGGAAGCCGGCGAAGCGAGGCGCCGAGCGCACCCAGTTCGCGCGGCGTGCTGCGCCCCAACGCGGCTTTCGTCGCCAGCCGCTCCACGTCGCGCACCCCATCCAGCGCCGACAGCAGCGCGGCGCGGGCGAGCGCGTGCTCGGCCAGCGCCGCCACGGCTTCGTGCCGCGCCTCGATCGGCCCCCGCTCAGTAAGCGGGGCGAGCATCCACTGGCGCAGGAGACCGTGCCCCCATCGGGGTTTTCGTCCGGTCGAGCACGCTCGCCAGCGTGCCCTCGCCCTCCCCGCCCCGCAACGATTCCACCAGCTCGAGGTTGCGGCGCGTCATCTCGTCCAGCGGCATCGCGCCGCCCGCGCGTTCCACCACCGGGTGCGCCAGCCGGACGCCGGCCGGCTGCAACTCGCGCAGATACCGCAACAGCGCGCCCGCGGCGCGGATCGCCGGCCCGTCCCCGGCCGCCAGCCCCAAGTCCTTCCAACGACGAGCACCCCGAACTGCTGCGCCAGATCGTCGCGCGCCATCGCTTCGTCGAACTCCCACGCGTCGCGTTCCGTCACCAGCGCGCCCTCGGCCCCAGGCGCCGTCGGCGCCGTTCCACGGCACCGGCGCCGCGCGCCACCAGGATCTCGCGGGGATCCAGGCGTCCCATCAGCGCTTCCAGATTGTCCACCGCGCGCAGCAATGCAGCCGCAGCGCGCCTGTGGAGATGTCCGCCGCAGCCACACCAGCCACCCCGTGTTCGGATGTAGATGGCGCAAACGAAGTTGTGCCGCCCTCCGTGCAGCAGATCGTCCGACAGCGCCACGCCGGGCGAGATCGTCTCGATCACTTCGCGCCGCACGACCCCCTTGGCCACCTTCGGATCTTCGACCTGCTCGCAGATCGCCACCCGATAGCCCTGCTCCACCAGGCGCCGCACGTACTCCCCGGCCGCCTTGACCGGCACGCCGGCCAACGGCACGTCGGCCGCGCCGCCGTTGTTGCGCGACGTGAGCGTGAGCCCCAGGAGCCGCGCCGCCAGTTCCGCGTCATCATAGAACATTTCATAAAACTCGCCCATGCGAAAGAACACGATCGCATGTTGATGGCGGGCTTTGATGTCGCGATACTGCTGCATCAGGGGGGTCTGGGCCGTCATGCTCAACGTCCGTCGGTCCTGGTGACGAAGCCGGCATACCCGAGTTTCTTGAACTCCGCGGCCGCTCGGTCCGCCTCGGCACGGGTCTGGTACTCACCCACCCGCACCCGGAACGGTTTGCGGTCCCCGTCCACCCGGGCCTCGAGGCCCCGCGCCCGGAGGGTCTGGACGAGCTTGTCCGCGTCGGCCTTCGTGCCGTACGCGGCGAGCTGCACCGTGTACGGTCCGCTACCGGCCGGCCGCGCCCCTGCCTTCACCGGCGGACGGGCTCCCGTGGCCGTGGCCGCTTGTCGCGCCGCGCGTTTCGACGCGTCCGCGCGTGCGGTCGAGTCGGTTCTGATGCTGTCGGCCCGCGCCGCCGAATCGGCCGCCGCCTGTGCCGCGGTCGCCGCGCATCGCGCCGAATAGAAGTCCATCTGATTTCGCAACTCCACGTCGCCCGGGTTCGCCGCCGAGCGCGCGTCGTGCAGCACGCCGCAGGCCTGGCCATCGTCGTTCTGCTCGAAGAGCAGCTGGGCCAGCCAGAGCCCCGTGCGGGCTCGCGCCGCACTCGCCGGGTTCTCCCGGAGGAATCGCTGCAAGTGCGCGATCGCCGATGCGCGGTCGCCCTCGGAGCGCTCCATCTGCGCCAGCTGCAACAGGGCGTCGCCGGCATGCGCCGACAGGGGATACTCGACGATGATCCGTTGGTAGTCGATCTCCGCGTCCCCCGCCGTGGGCGCCAGCATCGCCAGTCCATACAGGGCTTCGCCGTATGCGTCCGTTCCTTCACGGGTCGCTGTCAGAATGGAGTCCCCAATCCGCTGGCCGGCCGCCGTCTGCCCCGACATTACCAGCCGCCGCGCGCGGGCAAAGGCCGAGTCCATGGCCACTCGCCGGGCCGTGCTCGTGCTGTCCGCCGCCACCGGCCGGGCCACGGTGGTGTCGGCCTGCCCTCGTGCCGCTCCCGGGCCGAGGCAGATCAGCACCGCGGCAGCTGCCGCGCAGGCCGAAGAATGTCTCATCATGGGCGTTACGCCGCGCGCCGCGACGCCGAAGTCCGGCACAGCGTCAGAATGAGAGTGGCCAGGAGCTGCTCCTCGGTGGAGATCCGAGTTTCCTTCAGCGCCTCGTCGGCGCGCGCCAGCGCGATCAAGGCGCGATCCAGATCGGCCGCCGTCCATCGCGCTCTCGCCCGGCCCCATGCCGACACCGCTTCACCCCACGCGCGGCCCGTGTACGCCGACCCGGTCTCCTTGAGCAGCCCGAAGAATTCCTGCGTCGCCCGGGCGGGATGCAACCCGCGCGCGTCGGCCCAGGCCAGGGCCATGGTCTGCACCGTCAGTGCCATCACGACCATCACCGCGGAAGTCTTGGGCTGCTGCAACACCGTCGGCAGCACGGCCAGGGCGGTGGCCGGTTCCCGCTGGGCCACCGCGTCGAGCAGATGCCCGAGCGTTTCGTCGCGGCGAATGCCCACCACCGCGGTCACCGCGGCTTCGTCGATCGTGCCGCCGCGCGCATAGCTGGCCAGTTTGTCGATCTCCAGCGCCAACTGCGTCAGGTCGCTTCCCACGACGCCCTGCAGCAGTGAAACGGCGCCATCGGTGATCGTGCCGTCCGATCGTTCCACGCGCTGGGCAATCCACTTTGGAAGTTGATCTCCGCTCAGCGGCACGTATTCCACCGCGGTCGCGGCAGCGCTCAGCTGTTTGTCCGGCTTCGCGCCACTCTTGGACACGAGCGCCAATACCGTATCGGTCGACGGGTGCTTCAGGTAGCGGTCCAGCATTGCCCGCGCATCCTTGCGCAGCGCATCCACGTCTCGCACCACCACCACCCGACGCGACGCCATCATCGGCGGCGTCGCGAGGAGCGTTCCCAGGGCCTCTGCCTGCAGGTCTCCCCCCCGTCGCTGGTCCAGGTTGAACGCCTGAGTCGTCGGATCCACGCCGGTAGCGATCAGTTGACGGACCGCCTCTTCCTTCAGGAAGTCGTCGCTGCCGTGGAAATAGTAGACGGGGGCGAACTGCCCGGAGGCGAGTGCGCCCCGGAACGCTTGTTGGTCCGCCGCTTTCGTCATGCGGGGAATATATGCGTTCCGGTTGTCTCCGGCCGCTTCGTGAAGCGCGGTGCGCTATCGCCAGGTGCTGGCGGTCTGGAACACCACGGGGCCCGAAACGAAAGGCCCACGATCGACCTCGGGCGCGGATGCCCGTCCGGTGTACTCCGAGCCGGCGCTCAGCTCGAACCCCCAACTCCCGCTCGCCGGGTATTCGCGCGCATGCGGCACGACCACGGCGGCCGGCTCACCGGGTGCCGGAGACGCATTGCCCCACGGAGTGCGCCCGATGACGACCAAGCCGACGACGGCGATGGCCACCGCCGCTACTCCGAACCGCGCGGTCATTCCGGCCGGGCTGTTTCGTGGCGCCGAACGGTCTTGTTCGCGCAACCGTGCCTCGAGGCGAGGCATGAACTCGCGCGAGGGTTCGATCGTTGGCAGATTCCGCGCCACCAACAACCCCCGCCGAACCGCCGTGTCCAACCGGCTGCAGCGGTTGCACTCACCGAGATGACCGTACATCGCGCCCAGCTGCCAATCGTTCATCATGCGATCAACGAAGGCCTGGTGTTGTTGGCGGAACTCACGACAAATCATGGACACGGCGGCGCGGGAAGTGTTTCTCGCTTCCCTACACACGGCCGTCCATGCGGTTCCCAGCCTTTGTGCCCAACTCGGAGAACTTGCTCGGCGATCGGCGGTGCAAGTGCCGAAAACTATTGTCGTGCAAGTGCTTACGACGGATATCGTCGGCGGTACGAATTCGGTCGTTCTGTCCCTGTACGCCCAGGGCCCCCGTGGGGCTCGGGTCTAGTTCACCCAGGGCTCGATGATGGCGGCAAAGGCGTTCCGCGCCCTGTTCAACCGCGACTTCACGGTCCCGAGGTTGCAGTCCGTGATCTCGGCGATCTCCTCGTACGACTTGCCTTCGATCTCCCGCAAGACGAACACCTGACGGTGGTGTTCCGGCAGCTGATCCACCGTCTGCTCCACCAAGGCCTGCAGGTGCCGCTTCTGGAACAGATCGTCCGGACGTGTGGTTGAGTCCTCGAATTGCAGAGGGCGCTCGTCCTCGTCGCGCGTGTTCGTGAGCGTCTGGAACAGCACCAGCGGGTTCCGCGAGCGGTTGCGCAGCTCGTTCTTCGCCAGGTTGGACGCGATCGTGTAGATCCACGTCGAGAATTTCTTGGTCTTGTCAAACCGGTGGATGTGCCGGTAGACGCGAATGAACACTTCCTGGACCAGATCTTCCGCCCGCTCCCGGTCGCCGATCGTCCGGTAGATGAAGTTCAGCAGGCGAGTTTGGTAGCGCTCGACGAGTTCCTGAAACGCCCGCTCTTCACCCGCCAGGAACCCGTCGACCAGGACGGTGTCGGTGGCGGCGCGGAGAACTTCTCGAGGAGTGGGCGTCTCGAGGGCAGCGCGCTTGCGTGCGAGTTCAGCCATGGTCGTGCTCCAGTGGTTCCGCTGGTGTTTCGTTCAGCCTGGCAGGCGCCAGATTGCGCCTGCCTTGCCGTCGCAGACCATGGAAGTGCACGTCTCATGCCGTCATGTGCCAGTTCGCAGTATTATGAGTAAGGCGTTGACAGAGAATGTCTTACATGTAGCACATCGATTCTTGTGGCGCCGCATTGTGTCCTTGTTTCCGGACATCAACGCACCAACTGACCGCTTCTGTGGGCACTTTATTGGTGCGCCAACGTAACCGTAAATACGTATTTTAAGGGGTTATTTCATGAGATCGTTGGCCGAACTTCGAGAAGAACAGGATCCCGAGTGCGGTCTTCGCATCCTGAATCTCACCCGATTCGATGAGCGACAGGGCCCGCGAGAGTGGCATCTCCTCGATGCTCATCACCTCGTCCGGTTCCTGTGCCGAGTCGCCGGCGGTGAGTCCCGACGCCCGGTACACGTAAATGCGCTCGTCCGTGAAACCGGGGGTCGTGAACATGCTGAACAGCGGCTCGACATGCGCCGCCCGATATCCGGTTTCCTCGGCCAATTCACGAGCGGCACAGGCAGCGGGGGCCTCGCCGTCGTTCAGGCGGCCGGCCGGAATCTCGTACAGATATCCGCCGGCCGCATGCCGGAATTGCCGCAGGAGAACGAGCGTCGGATCGGCGGTCGTGGCATCTCCGAGAATGGGCACGATCGCGCTGGCGCCGGGATGCCTGATGATCTCGAACTCCGCGTCCGTGCCATTCGGCAACCGAACGCGATCGACGTCGAGGTCGATGATCCGGCCCGTGTACACGCGCCGAGTCTGGTCTTCGTTCCGGCGTTCAGGCATCGCGGGCGGATTTCATGACGCGTCAACCTCCGACACGATGACCGGCCCCAGCTGCAGCGCGGCGAGCGGCCGTTCCACCACGCTGGCATCTCCCACCGCCACGATCAATAATTCGTCCGGATGCAGGTGCTGTTGCGCCATGCGCAGCACGTCTGCCGAGGTCACGGCATGAATGTGGGGGCGATACGTATCGAAATAGTCGGGGGCGAATTCATACGTCACCAGCGCCGCCAGCGCATTCGCGATCGCCGAAGTGGTCTCGTAGTGAATCGGGAACACCCCTTCCAGATAGCTCGTGGCCAGGCTCAACTCCTCCGCGCTCACCGGCGCCCCCCGTAGGCGCTCGATCTCGCCGATCACCTCGCGGGTCGCGTCCGCCGTCACACCGCTCTCGGCCGCCGTGGAAACGACGAAGGGCCCACATCCTCGCCGCCAATCGAACCCCGAGTGCGCCCCATAGGTGTAGCCATGCTCCTCGCGCAGGTTGAGGTTGATGCGTGATGAAAACAGTCCACCGAGCACGGCGTTCATCACGACCAGTGGAAAGTGGTCAGGATGGCTGCGCGGCACGCCGCGGTGGCCGATGCGGAGTTCCGACTGCGGCGCGTCGGCTTTGGGAACAATCCGGATCCGGCGGTTGCGCTCGGCGACGTCGTCGTGCACCGGGCGCTCGATTGGTGGGGTTCCCGCCCACCCCGAAAACGCGCGCTCTACCAGCCGCGTCGCCCCTGATGGGTCCAGGTCCCCGGCCAAGACCACGGTCAATCGCCGTGGTACGTATTCCGCGCGATAGAACACGTCCACGTCGGCGCGCGTGATGGCCTGCACGGAATCGGCATTCCCCCCTTCGGCATTCGAATAGCGCGACGACGGAGCATAGAGAAATCGCTCGAACGACTCGTCGGCCAGCGCGCGCGGGTCGGCGCGTACTTGCATCAGCTCCGCCGCGCGTTCGGATTTCAGACGCGCCACGTCACGTTCGCGAAATCCCGGTTGGCGCAGCACTTCGGCCAGCAGGGCCATCGCCGGCTCCACCTGGCTCCTCAGCACGGTCAGGCGCACCATTGCCGAATCCCATCCGGCGCCGGCGTCCACGCTCGCCCCGAGTTGTTCGAACGCCTCCACGAGCGCGGCGCCCTCGCGGAGCGCGGTACCTTCCATGAGCAGCTTTGACGTCAGGACGGCCAGTCCTTCACGCCCCTCAGGATCGCGTGCCGCGCCGGCATCGACCACGGCCGTGATCGAAACCATGGGAAGCTTTCCCACCGGAGCCGTCACGACTTCCACGCCGCTGCTCGTGTGCCATCGATCGAACCGGGGAAAGTGGTAGGGGCGCGGCGCGCCCGGAGCCGGACGGCCGGCGGCAGGGGCCGTCATGCGGCGGCCTCGGTGGCGCGGTCGGTGCCGCGCGGAATGTAGATCAGGCTGGCCCGGTTGTTCTCGCCCAGCCGTTCGTCCACGAATGCGTTCACGGCCTCGGCCGTTACCGCCTGATAGCGGGACAACTGCTCGTTCACCCGGCGGGGATCGCCTAGATAGGTGGCGAACATCGAGAGCCGGTCGGCCCGTTCGCCGGCAGACTGCAGCGCGCTCACGAGATCGGTTTCGATGAGCGCCGCTGCGCGCGAAACCTCGCTCGCCGTCACCCCATTGCGCACCACGTTGTCCACCTCCGCCACGACCGCCTCATGCAGTGCTTCGACCGGTACTCCGGGCCGCGCCATCACGTCCAGGATCAGCAGATCGCTCCCCACCGGCAGATCGAACGTGAAGGCCGTGGCCTCCGCGGCCACTTCTTGTTCCCGCACCAGGCGGCGGTAAAGCCGGCTGCCGTTCCGTTGGCCCATGACCGCTCCGCACACGCTGGCGGCGTAATACGCCTCGGTCCCGAACACCGGCGACCGGAATGCCAGAAACAGCCGTGGCAACGCCACGTCGTCGGCCACCTCCTCTCGCAACCACCCCTCGAACACCGGCGGAACGTCCATCGCCGGCCGGTTCGGCTTCCGCGCGCCCCGCGGAATATCCCCGAAGTACTTCTCCACCCATGCCCGCACGACCGGCCTGTCGAAATCGCCGGCAATCGATAACACGGCGTTGTCCGGCGTGTAGTATGTGCTGAAGAATACCGCGATGTCATCCAGGCTCGCGTGCGACAGGTCATCCATCGAGCCGATCAGCGAATGGTGGAAGGGGTGCCCGGGCGGAAAACACAGCGCCGGGAGACGCTCCCACCAGGTTCCATACGGCTGATTGTCCACCGACCATCGGCGCTCGTTCTTCACTACGTCGCGTTGCGTATCCAGCTTCTGTTGCGTCATCGCCGGCCGCAGCTTTCCCATGCGGTTTGCTTCCAGCCACAACACCAACTCGCACTGGTTCGACGGAACCACTTCGAAATAGTTGGTGCGATCCAGCCACGTTGACCCGTTCAGCGTGCCGCCGGCCCGCTGGATCAGTTCGAAGTGCTCGTTTGCGCCCACATCCGCCGAGCCCTGAAAGAGCATGTGTTCGAACAGGTGGGCAAAACCGGTTCGGCCCTGGCGTTCGTTCGCCGAACCCACGTGGTACCACAGATTCACCCCCACGATCGGGGCCGTGTGATCCTCGGAGAGCGCCACTCGGAGTCCGTTGGGCAGTTCGAACGTCTCGATTGGAATTTGCATTCGTCTAAATTGCATCCCAACCCGCACGACAGGAACCCTGGTCCTTCGCCACGTGAACGTATTTCTCCTATTACTCGGCTCGGCGCTGGTGGTGGGAGCGGTGGCCCTCGCGGCAAGCCTCGTGTTTGTCTGGCGAAACCAGGAGCGCATCGTGTTCCAGCCCCCGCGGGTGGTGGCTTCCGGTACGGAGCGGCAATCCGGCCGTCGCACCTACCGGGCCCGCGACGGCCAGCCCCTCTTTGGCTATCTCGTCGGGATGCCATCAGCCGACGCTCCGTTCGTCATCGCCTTTCACGGCAACGCCGACCTCGCCGAATGGCTGCTTCCCTGGGCACATAAGCTATGCGCCCGAACCGGGGCATCGGTGTTCCTGCCCGAATATCGGGGCTACGGCGGCCTTCCGGGCCGTCCGACCTATCCCAACAGCCATCTCGACGCGTGCGCCGCATGGGAGATGGCACGGGGCGAACTGGGGATTTCTGAGTCCAGGCTCGTCCTGTTCGGCCATTCCCTCGGGAGCGCGATCGCCGTGGAACTGGCCGCGGTAGCTCGGCCCCGGGCACTCGTGCTCCAGTCGCCGTTCAGCTCCGCGCGCGCGATGGCCGCACGCCTCTTGATGCCCTCCATTCCAGCCCTTTGGGGCCGGGTGTCTCGGGTCCACTTCGATACGGCCGCGCGGGTGGCTCGCCTCGCGATTCCGGTTCACGTCGCCCACGGGGAGCGCGATCTCGTGATCCCGGATTCGATGGGGCGACAGGTGCATGGCGCTGCTCGGGTTCACGGCCAGCTCCTCCTGGTGCCGGATGCCGGACACAACGACGTAGCCGAGCGCGGTCAGGACCGCTATTGGCGGTGGCTGGCCGCTGCGATCGCCGACAGCCGCTGATTAGTATCTAGACGGTACTAATTCTCGTCCGGCCAACCGGCCATCAGGGCCAGCGGCGTCTTGATCGACTCGCTCAAGCGATACGCCCACCGTTCCCGCCAGTTGGCCGAGATCGGGCTGGTCCGCGTCGGCGAGAGGAGCGGTACCAGGCCCAGTCGGCGGGCCAGCACCCACAGCCGCAGCATGTGAAAGGGATCGCTCACCAGGATCACTGTATCCGATCCCTGGGCGGCCATCATGGCCGCCACCGCGTGAAGTGACTGGCTGGTCGTCCGTCCTTCGGCTTCGAGCGTCACCGCTGAGTCGGGGACTCCCAACTGCACCACGTATCGCCGGCCCACGGCGGCCTCGCTCGTCGTATCGCCCTCGCCGGTGCCGCCGGTCAAGACCATGCGCGGGGCCATTCCCTGGCGCCATAATCCCACGGCGTGATCCAGGCGCGCCCGAAATACGGGTGAGGGGCGCCCTACGTATTGCGCCGCCCCAAGGACGACGATTGCGCCCGCTCGCCGGGCCGTCTCGCGCGTTCCCCACACGACCACCAGGAGCAGCGATCCCGCCCACAACATGCCGACAAGGGCGGCGCCGACGCCGAGGATACGTTTCCAGAGAGACGGACGCCGCTGCTGCATGTGCGGGAACCTAGCCGCCCGCCGCTGATCATTGGAAGTGACCAGGCCCCCTCTAGTCTCCGAGCCGAAGCAGCGCCAACCACAACACGTCCAGCAACTGCCGCCGATCGTCGCCGAACTCGGCCGGACCGATGCTTGCCTCCCCGATCATCACCGCCGTCATCAGTCTCCCCATGAGCCCGGCGGGAAGTGGCGCCGGGGCTTCGAGCTGTTCAAACACCTGCCCTATCCGCTCCGCCACCGCTATCCGCACGGCACCGAGCGCAGTTGCCGACGCATGCCGAACTTCGCCGTCTTCCGCATGGGTCAGGTGGACCAGGACCTGGAGATCCCCGGCCTTGAATTCTCCTCTCACCCATCTCTGAAACCCTTCCACCGGGTTCAGGTCGCTCGGGCTGTCCGTTCCCGTCTCCCCCCGCCGCTGAATCCGGTTCACACAATCCGATACTACTGCCTCGAGCAGCTGCCTCTTGTCACGGAAATGGTAGTGCACCAGCGCCTTGCTCACGCCAGCCGTTCGCGCTACTCGGGCCGATCCCGCCAGGGCCTCCCCGCCCTCCAGGATCTGCTGGCGCGTCGCGCGTATGATCGTCGATCGTGCGTCGGGCCAGGCGCTCCTGCCCGTGTGTTCGCTCCCGCGTGGCATCAGATGGCGACGCTCCCGCCCAAAGAGGGCGCTGTGAAGACTCCCGTTGCGTCGATCGCCTGGCTCAGTATCGATCAGGTCGATGACGCCGCCTGTGTGTGCCTGCGTGTATGGTGGCTCAATGAAGGTCTCATGTTGGCAGGCGAGATCTTCCGCGCCCTTCACTTGCACGTGCGCTGAATCCGCCAGCATGAGCGCTCGCGGATCGCGTGTTGCCGGTGTTGCCGGTGTTGCCCAGGCCGTCTATGGATCCCGGTCGCTCGGGCGCTGGAATACCACGGTCACCCGTTCACCATCCTGCGCCATCATCGCCAACTCCCATCCGGACCGGCTTCGCTCGTTGAGCAGATCGGTCAGCGTATCCTCGTCTTCGCGCACGTGCCGCGTCAGGCGCACGATGACCGCCTGGTATTCTTTCATGCGGGCGAAGATAGTACCTTCCGCGCCATGCACACCACCCCCGGGTTCCCTGCGCTGCGGGTCGTGGACCATCCCCTGGTCCAGCACAAGCTGACGCTGCTCCGCGATCAGACCACGCCCACCAAGATTTTCAAGGAGTTGGTCGACGAGATCGCCACCCTGATGGCGTACGAAGCCACCAGCGATCTCGCGCTTGAGACCGCACCCGTCCAGACGCCCCTGGAGATGACCACGGGCCATCGCGTCATGGGCAAGAAGTTGACGCTCGTCCCGATTTTGCGCGCCGGCCTTGGCATGGTCGAGGGCATCTGCCGCCTCGTGCCGTCGGCCCGCGTCGGCCATATCGGGCTGTACCGTGACCACGAGACGCTCCAGCCTGTCGATTACTACTTCAAGGTCCCCGGGGATGCGGCCGAGCGCGATTTCTTTCTCCTCGACCCCATGCTGGCCACCGGCGGAAGCGCCGTTGCCGCCGTCACGTCGCTCAAGCGGGCGGGCGCCTCGCGCATTCGTTTTCTCTGCCTTGTCGCGGCTCCGCAGGGTGTACGCCGGCTTGCCGAGGCGCATCCCGACGTGCAGGTGTTCTGCGCCTCGCTCGACCGTGAACTCAACGAGCACGGCTACATTCTGCCCGGGCTCGGCGATGCCGGCGATCGGCTGTTCGGCACGCGCTGATTCTCGCCTGTCCGTCTGTCGCGCATTCCGCTCTTGTTCGCGCCCCGCTCGGTCTGTATGATTCCGCGTCCGCGGGGTCCCGCCGCCGCCCTCTCCAGATCGGCTGAATGCTCATCAACCTGCTGCCAGACTTCTTCGCGATTCTCGACAGCACCGACCCTCTTGCCGCCTATCAGCGTTACCTCGCCGCCCACCACCGCATTCTGCACAGCTACTGGAACAACTACGTCATTCCGCCCGAGGGTCCCCACTTCTTGGAGATCCTGCGCGGGGCCGTGACCGCGGACCGGCGCGATCTGCGCTCGATGATCGAGCGCACGGACGTCGTGACATTGGCCCGCCGAGTGGAGGAGGTCTGCGCGCGTGTGTTCGCGATCGACGTGGACTTCGACGTCGTGCTCATGGTCGGCGTCGGAGGCGCCAACGCCGGTGAATTGGTGGTTGACCGCCGCGGGATCGCCTTCGTGTGCCTCGAGCATTTTACCGGGGTAGCCAACCCTGACACCTTTGGACTTGGTCTCGATCCCGAGCTCATCCCGATGTGGCTGGCTCACGAGGTTGCCCATGTCGTGCGCTACACGTCTCCCACCAGCCGGGCCGGCCTGCGCTCCGTGGTGGACGAGACAGGCGAGTACTCATACTGGGACACCGGACGGGTGGCATCGTTGCGCGAGCTCCTCCTGAACGAGGGCCTGGCCGTGCATGCCTCGCAGTTGGTCAGCCCCGGGCACGCCGTGTGGGAGTATTTCGGCTACGTCCGCCGGCAATACGCGCGAATCCGCGAACTCGAACCGCTTCTCTGGAAGACCATCGAGCCCGATCTCGACCGTGCCGCGCTCGGGTTGCGTCTCCGGTACCTCTCCGATGGGCTGAGCGACGACGCCAGAATGGCCGGCCGCCACGTGCTCCCCGAGCGAAGCGGATATTACATCGGCGCTCGGATGGCCGATGGCGCCATTGCGGCTCGTGGTTTGCCATGGGCGCTCCGCGCTTCCGCGACCGAACTCGCCATGCGTGCCGGCGAAAGCGCGGCCAGCGCATCTTGACTCCCCCATGCCCACCAGCGATCCGCGCGACCGGCGCCGGAACCGCACGCTTCGAGAACTTCTCGACGAGATGATCGAGCTGGCGCGCCATCTCGCCAACAACGCCGCCGATCTCTCGCCCTCTGAACTCGATTACGCACACGAGCGTTTGGAGTGGCTGGCCGATGAGATCTGGGCGCATGCCACGCGAGACGCCGCTTCGCCCTGACGCTATTTTCCCACGCAAAATGCGCCGAACAGCTTCCCTAGGATCTCATCGACGCTCACCGCGCCGATCAGCTCTTCCAACACCCGCACGCCTTCCCGCAGATGCACCGCGCTCACGGTAGCCGGTATCGATCCACCCGTTCGCGCAGTTAGAAAGGCCGCCAGTTCGTCCCGTGCTCGAATCAATACTTGGCGGTGCCGCGCATGTGTCACTACTGAAGAATCACCGGGCGGGCCCGCGAACTCCCGTGCCACCATTGCCGACACACATTGGATCAGGTTCTCGAGTCCCTCGCCGGTTTTGGCGCTCACACGGATCGCGTCCTCGTCTGGCGCCTCTCCACCTTGCGCCATGAGATCGATCTTCGTGCGCACCAACACC
Organism: uncultured Gemmatimonadaceae bacterium; assembly: GCA_963729495.1. Taxonomy (GTDB): domain Bacteria; phylum Gemmatimonadota; class Gemmatimonadetes; order Gemmatimonadales; family Gemmatimonadaceae; genus JAGWRI01. The sequence goes on along the minus strand of CAVSOM010000041.1, from coordinate 89,505 downwards.
ACGGCGCCTCTCCCCACACCGCGCGCATCGGCTGCCACTGCGGCCAGGGTTTCCGTAGAATCGCCGCAAGCTACCACAACGTGAGCGTTCGCGATGTATTCGCGGCTCACGCCTACCCCCAGTCGTTCCACCACATCGGTCGTCTCGCGCAATCCCGCCGTATCCGCGAGCCGCAGTGCCACCGGCATCACATCCAATACGGCTTCAATAGCATCACGAGTCGTCCCCGGTATGTCCGTCACCAGGGCCCGCCGATGTCCTAATAGGGCATTGAACAGTGATGACTTCCCGACGTTGGGAGCCCCGACGATCGCCACGAGAGCTCCCTCCCGCACCAATTCGCCAGTTGGGCTCGTCGCGATCAGTCGCTCAATCGACTCGATGACGATCCCACACGTACCCTCGATTCGTTCAGGGGCTACGGGGCCATCGTCTTCCTCCGGAAAATCGATCTCGTACGCCACCAGCGCTTCGAGTTCCAGAATCTGATCCCGCACGGTCACGATCCGGTCGGAGAGCCCGCCGTCGAGCTGCCGTAGCGCTTGGACGGCACCAGCTCCCGATTTGGCGCGAATCAGGTCGTTGACGGCTTCCGCCTGCAACAGGTCGAGCCGTCCATTCAGCACCGCGCGCCGGGTGAACTCACCCGGATCCGCGGGGCGGGCGCCGGCGTCCACTGCCGCGCGAACGATCCGCGCCGGTGTGATCCACCCCCCATGGCAGATCATTTCCACACAGTTTTCCCCGGTGTACGATCTCGGCGCCGAGTAGCAGATCACGATGGCTTCGTCCACCGCTTCGCCTGTCGCGTCTTGAACTCGTCGCAGTCCGGCCTGTCGAGTCGCTGGTAGCCCTTCGGGCACCAGTCGGCCTGCTATCGTGTATGCGCCGGCCCCCGACAACCGCACCACGGCAAGCGCACCGATGCCCGGCGCTGAGGCGATGGCTACGATGGTGTCACCGGCGTTAATCCGGGCCAATTCGCGTGACACGTCCCTTACTCGCTCGTGGTCAGGTCTTGCCCGCTCGCGTTGCTCCCGTGGATGGACCTCCACTGCCGCCACCCCCATTCCCAGGCCCGTTTCTGGGTGCTCCCGCTCGGCCCGCCCGCTCACGCGCCAAGAGCCACTGCTGTGGAAGTGCCGCCAGGTTCTGAACCGCGTAGTAGAGGTTCAATCCGGATGCGAACCGCAGGAACATGACCGTGAGCACCACCGGCATCATGTAGCTCATCATTCGCGTCTGCGGAGTAGGCGGCGTGCCACGCATCCCGATCCACGACAGTGCGAACATCGACAGCCCCATCACCAAGGGTGTGATGTAATACGGATCGGCGGTCGAGATATCATGCATCCACAGGAAGGACACGCCGCGGAATTCGATCGTATTCAGAAACACGAAATACAGCGCGAACAGGATCGGCATCGGGAGCATCATCGGCAGACAGCCCATCATCGGGCTGAACGGTGTCATCCCGTGGGCCTGGTAGAGTTTCACCAGCGCGTCCCGCTGCTTTTCCGGGTCATTCTTATACTTCCGTTGCACCTCCGACAGTTCGGGCTGCAGGCGTTGCATTCGGATGCTCGTGCGCATCGCGCTCTGGTTCAACGGCCACAGGAGCAGGCGCACGGTGATGCCGAAGATGATGATCACCCAGCCATACCCTAGGCCGGACGCATGTTTCATCCACAGCAGCACCCGCGTAACGACCGTCGCAAATGGTTGCACGACTCCCTGAAACCATCCTGCGTACGGATTGACGCGGTCCAGGTCGTGTCCAAGCGACCGAAGACGTTCGAACTCCTGCGGCCCTGTGTAGATATCGAAGGCAACACGTCCGTCCCGCACCGGAAGTACCGCCTTGCTTGCCATTTCCGGCGCGAGTTTTCCCATTCGCGCACCGCCGGTAAAGCTCGCACTCGTAATCGAGCTGTCAGGCGAAATCAGGGCGAACAAGAAGTACTTGTCGCGCACGGCCACCCACTCGAGTGGTCCGGCAATGGCTCTCACCTGTCCGGAGTCCAGTTTGGCGAACGGGACACTCACCACATCCCCACCCGCCATCTTGTACCCCGACGCCAGGTGCCGAATATCATCCAGCGTATCAGCCTCAGCCGACTGCAGGCTGTTCGGAAGATCCACCACCAGCTGGCCCATAGGGGGTACATGGTCGATCTTCACCAACACATGGATCAGATATCGATCTTCCTGCTTGGTGGGGTTTCCATACTCGATCGATACTCCATGACCGTGGATCGTACCCTCAAACGTCACCCCCGATGGGTTGTTCGTGCTCGTCACGCCGCCGGATAGGCCCCCTTGATCCAAGAAGAGCGTGGTATCTCCGAAGGTCGCACGATACCGAAGCAGCGGCTGCCTGTCCGATTCCTGCAACCGCACCGAAGTCGCTGTCTGACCGGGGCTTCGCGACAGATAGTCCGTCAGCACAGCACGAAGAGGTGTTCCGAGCCCGGCGCTGTACCACACGTTCATGTCTGGGCTCGTGATCGCCAGCGTATCTCCTACGGCGTTCGCGCTGGGCGTTCGGTCCACCTCAATTGCCGTCGCCGTCTTGCTGCGGGCGGCGTTCACGGGGGAGGTGTTTCCCCCAACGCCCATGCTCTCAGCACGTTCAAGGCCGATTCTCGTCCGCGTGCTGTCGGCCTGAAGCGTATCCCGCACAACTGGTCTGGTGGCACCGGGAAAGAGCATTGGTGTCACCACGATCACAATCGCCGTCAGAACAACGGCAAGAAAGACACGCCGATCCATGTACTAAGTCACCGGAGGTTAGGGAACCGGATCATAGCCGCCCGAGTGAAACGGATGACACCGGAGAATGCGACGAATGGCAAGCCAGCTTCCTTTGGCAGCTCCGTGTTTTTCAAGAGCTTCCACCGCATAGACTGAACACGTCGGATAATAGCGACACGACGGCGGCAGGAGTGGCCCAACCCACAGTTGATACCCACGCACAAGCACGATGAGAATTCCCTTCATCACACTCGGTCCCTGCGATCTCCGGGCTCTGTGACCATCACCTCCATGGATTCGATTGCAGACCGCAGTTCCGCAAACGAACATCCATAGGCGTCTGGACGACACTGAATTACCACATCGACCGACGTGGTCGTGGATTGGATTGTCCGACGTACAAGCTCTCGCAGTCTTCGCTTCAACTTGTTCCGCTGAACTGCCGTGTGTCCGTACAGAGGAACGATGATTCCCACACGGACATATCCAAGAGGGGAGGCGAGATATCGTACGTCAAGATCTCCCGTACGAACTCGCTTCCCCTCCGTCATCAGTCTCTGGAACTCGGACCGCTGAGTTATCCGCATGCTTCGCGGAAACTCCTCACTCATCTAGACGCCAGCGTATTTGCTCGGAAGCTTCACCGTCAAGCGCTTCCGTCCTTTCTTTCGTCGCTGGCTGAGAACTTCCCGCCCCCATTTCGTTTCCATGCGGGTGCGAAAACCGTGTGTCTTGATCCGACGCTTGTTGCGCGGACGGTAGGTTGGCTTACCCATCTCTTACCCCAAAGTAATTCATCGTGAATGCCCTTCTATAGACCTGTAAGGCTAACTCAATTCTATAGATACATCAAGGCGGGCCTTGCTTTCTCTCACGTGAAAATTAGCAGTTCTGGTCCCGTTGCCTTTATCGAACCTACGGCATAGCTTGGCAGCCTACCGAGTTATCCACACTAGCATGCCATCCAGCGCGTCTGAAATCTGGGAGCGACTTCTCGGCCAAGCGAGATCCCACGTGGGAGAGGATATCCTCCGCACATGGCTGGAACCGATCACGCCAGTGAGTTGGGACGATCCAATATTGGTTTTGGCGGTGCCAGACCAATTTTCCCTCGAGTGGACGGAGTCCAAGTACTCCGAGTTGCTTACCTCGCTCGCGCCTATAGCTGTTGGCTACCCGGTCTCTCTAACTTTTCGAGTAGATCCAGAGCGGCAGCAACGACAGCAGATGGATCTTTTCTCTATCGCGAAGCCAGAGCCAGCATTGGCACATGGCAGCGCCACCAACGCGCCGCTACTCACCGATCGATACACTTTTGAGCACTTTGTAGTCGGCAAGTCCAATGAACTCGCTGCTGCAGCCGCTCATGCCGTTGCTCAGGCACCAGGTCGTGTCTACAACCCCTTTTTCATCTACGGTCGAACAGGGCTTGGCAAGACACACCTCATGCAGGCGATCGCTCATGAACTTCTAAGCACGAAACCTGGCCTTCGCATTACCTACCTCAGTACTGAACAGTTTACAAACGAAATGGTCGCGTCGATTCAGAATCGTCGAAGTCAGGAGTTTCGTCGTCGTTTTCGCGAAACAGATTTACTTCTCATCGATGATATTCACTTTCTCAAGGGCAAGGAAGGTACACAGGAAGAGTTCTTCCACACCTTCAACGCCCTTTATGAAGCGGGACGACAAATTGTCCTCACGAGTGATCGCCCACCTGCTGAGATTGGAGGCCTTGAGGCACGTTTAGTCAGCCGTTTTCAATGGGGAATGGTAGCAGACATCGAGCCGCCCGATGTCGAGCACCGAATTGCGATTCTTCAACATAAAACCGAACTTGATCATCTAGAATTAACCTTCCCAAACGATGTCCTTCGTTATATCGCCGACACTGTGCAGTCCAGTATTCGTGAGCTTGAAGGATCGATCATCAAGATCCTTGCCTATGCCTCTCTAAAGCATCGACAGATCGATCTTTCTCTCGCTCAAGAGGCACTTCGAACGACTCAAGCAAGTCGCTCCCAGGCAAATGCTATCACGGTCTCCCCCTCCATTACAGCCATACAAGACACCATTGCCCGAATTTGGGACGTTACTGTCGAGGGCCTTCAATCCAAAGCTCGAGTTCAAACACTAACAGTACCACGCCAGATCGCCATGTACCTCGCACGCGAAACCTTGAACATGCAACTCGTCGAAATTGGACAGGCCTTTGGTGGACGTGATCACTCCACCGTTATTCACAGCCTTGCCCGCGCAACAGAGCTTCTCCATGCTAACCATGAGATCGCAGCCAAATATCACAACGCACGTATTCAACTAGGCCTTTCCTAAAATTCTCCACAATATCCCACACCATTCCACATCAAACAAACCTAACTAACTTCATTCCTCCCACCACCTAACAGCTTTCTCTACAACTGTGAACGCTCTACTGCTACTACTATTTTTCTCCCTTATACACCTCCACCTAGCTCCCATATTCTCACACCTGAGTTTAATCAATGCGTCTAACTATCTCTCGTGAGAAACTTCAGGAAGGTCTCGCTGCCGTTGGAGCTACGGTGCCTTCTAAAAGTACTCTGCCTGTACTTGGGAACCTCTTAGTGGAGGCAACTGATAAAGGAGCTGCCTTCTCTGCAACTGATTTGGATATTGGTGTTCGAACGCAAGTCTCTGCAGAGGTTGAGGAAAAAGGTGGGATGACAGTTCCGGCGAAGAAGTTGATTGAGATTGCGAGGGAACTGCCACCAGCACCTGTCCGAATGAGTTCACTTGGGGAGCAGCGTTTGGTGCTCGATTGTGGTCGGGCACACTTCAAGATTTTGGGACTTCCCAAAGAAGAGTTTCCGGCATTTCCGTCAATTAAGTTCTCGCAGAACTGGCGTGTTCCGTCGATGCAATTGCAACTATTGATTGGACATAGCGCGTTCGCTGTTTCAACCGAGGAAAGCCGCCCGATTCTCAATGGAGTTCTTTGGGAAGTGAAAGGGGACTCTATGGCAATGGTTGCAACGAATGGGCACAGGCTTGCACGGCTTGAAATTGGTCTTCGGGCGCCAAAATCAGCGGTGGGAGATCTGATCATTCCACCGAAGGCATTGGAGCAAATTCGGCGACTCTTTCCTGCTGACGAAGAATTGGAAGTTGGGAAAGGAGAGAACCATCTGGCCTTCCAGTCGCCGTTTACAACGGTCTATACCAGATTGATTGAAGGACCTTATCCCCCATACGACCAAGTCATACCGCGAGATAATGATAAAATTGCAGTGATTGATAAGAGTGCTCTGGCAAGTGCGCTCCGGCGAATGTCGGTCATTGCATCGGATCAAACACACCGGATTCGTATGACATTCAATGCAGGGATTCTGCGCTTTAGCGTCCAAACGCCAGACTTAGGTGAGGCGCAGGATGAATTGGCGGTGCGGTATACAGGAGATCCTCTGGACATTGGGTTCAACGCGAACTATTTGCTGGAGATCCTTCGATACATGCCGACGGAAGAAGTGAAAATGACTTTCAAAGCTCCGGAACGGGCAGCTACAGTAGAACCAGAGAATTGGAAAGAAGATGGGAAGTATCTATGTCTAGTCATGCCACTTCGTCTCGTTGATTGAACATAAGGTGTTTTGACAGCGTCAATGAAGAAAGGGCATCTCGATCATTGAGATGCCCTTTCTTCATGTAGCCAGGCGCCTGAGCGAATAAGCCGGATTCTGTAAGCATCACTGCTCGACGATCATTCCTCTTGAGACACGATTGCTCGAGTCCTCTAGCGACCTACCCGCAGTGTCTTGATCGGGCTGAGGGCCCCTCACTGCTTATTTGGTCTTGCACCAGCTGGGGTTTGCCTTGCCGAGAATGTTGCCATTCTCGCGGTGAGCTCTTACCTCGCCTTTTCACCCTTGCCTGAGTCAATGGACCATCGGCGGTGTGTTTTCTGTGGCACTTTCCGTCGCATTGAAACATGCGCCCAGGGGTTACCTGGCAGCTTCCTCAGAGTGTCCGGACTTTCCTCGGATGCATATCCGCGATCGTCTTGCCAAGGCTGACCATGGATGAAAGGTAGACATTTTGGCTGAAGAGGGAAGAGCGATGCGTGAATTGTGGGGAAGCAACACCTAAGTGTTGATTTGACAGATGTTTGGGAGTTCGGATAAATGGTGGCAAAGAAGGTGACGCTCGGGTGACAGGCAGGCAGATCTTGGTCTGAATCTTCCTGTCACAGGAGCCATGGAAATGAGGAAGCGAAAGAAGATATCGGAGAACTACTTGGTATCGACGATCTTGACGCCAGACGAGCGCCTACGCGTCGACGCAGCCGGCACAGGCTTCTATCGTACCTGTCATCGGAATCGAGTACGAGAAGTGCTCACCGATGTCTGTCGGCACCATGCAAGAGCAATTGTAGTTTCGGTTCGGCGATATGAACAAGAAAATGATGTAAATCTACACAGGGTAATTTCCGGAATTCCGCAAATCCCAACAGTTGCTCTTCTCTCAACGATGACGGCGGACACACCCCACGCATTGCTGCGGTTGGGAAACGAAGGTATTCGTCGAGTCATTGATGTTCGGTTGCCGGGAGGTTGGGACAAGCTTCGAGAATACTTGGCGCGGAAATTTCCAGACCCCGTCGAACGCTATGCCATGGTGTGCCTGCAGCGTGATGGGCTGGTACCTGGAACGGATTCCTGGGTCTTCTTCAGTACGCTGTTCCGAACATCACGAGAGATCGCATCTGTGCGGACGCTAGCAGAGGGCTTCAGTCTTTTCCCAAGCACGCTGATGAGTCGGTTCTATCGAGCGGGATTGCCGGCGCCGAAACGATACCTGGCTATTGCACGTCTGGTTCGTGCGGCGTTTCTGTTTGAGAATTGGGGATTTTCGGTTGGGAATGTCGCAGATCATCTCGAATATTCATCGCCACAGAGCTTTGGTCGCCATATTCGGTCGATGATTGGGATGACGGCCGTGGGATTTCGACGCAGATACACAGGTGCACAGATGATGGCCGTGTTTGAAAAGGACTTAATCCTTCCATATGTGAGAAAGCTGCGTGACTTTCATCCTCTTCAGCAAAGCCTGGGGAGATCTGGCGGGTAGTGGACGCGAGGCAGAAGCAGCTGAGCGTAGCGTCGAGAGGAGACAAGTGGAGGAGTGATGAGCGAAGGAAAGAGACCGCGGAAAGAAACCGATCAAGTCGGACTCTTTCTCGTTGGACTGGTACTCCTGTTGGCCTTGCTGCTCACTGGGCTGATTCTGATGGATCGGTCCCTGCGGCAAGGAGAAACGGACCGGGCAATGCTGGACGCTACTGCATCGGCGACGATCATTGCACAGGAGGTGGAATTAGCGAGTGAGCATCTCTATGAAGTTGGGACTCGAGGAATCCGTAGGCTGGCGATTCTACCCACGGTGGAAGCAGGATATGGGAAGAGCGGAAGATTGACTTTACGGGCAGTTTGGCTCTTCGACTCAACGGGGCTCGAACCACTGGACTCCATTGTCTGGGACAGCCTGGTGGTCACGAGCGCATCGCGTGTTGCCATTGCTGACGCCGCACGGCATGTCGGTGTCAGCCGAACGCTCCATCTGATCGGGTTACACGAGACGCGACCTCAAGAAAAAGGGAAAACACTTCTGGCTGAACCGGTGCCGATTGGCACATCATCGGAAGGCGTGGCAGTTGCCGTGGTCGATGGAGTGGCACTCCTCGCTCCTGCGGGCTGGGCAGAAATAAGCGGCCGTTCATTTCTGGCGTTGTTGGTGGATGGAGACACCGTGGCGGAAACGCCGCATCAGGGGCGTTTGGCACGATGGAGCGAGCCGGTGCCGATTCCAGTGCCGGGCAGGTCTCAATGGTTCGTGATTTCCGCTCAAACGGCGAGAAGCCAGGGCGCTCGTGCAGTCATCTGGACTGTTGGAATCGCGGCGCTGACGGTTGTGGTCGTTGGGCTCGTGCGGGAGCGACGCCAGCGGAAGCGAATTTCGGAACGATCGGCGGAACTGGAGCGGTTATCTGCCGAATTACTGCGGGCCAACAGGATGAAAAGCGAATTCTTGGCAAGTGCGTCGCATGAGCTCAGAACGCCCCTGAATGCAATCGTAGGATTCGTGGATCTCTTGCGAGATGGGGGTTATGGAGAGCTGTCGGCGAAGCAGATATCTCCGGTAGAGCGAATCGCGACGTCAGCCAGCCGCCTGCGAATTCTGGTGGACCAGGTGTTGGATATCGCCAAGATTGCCGCTGGGCGGCTCGATGTACGCATGGAAAACATCTCACTTCGTCCGCTACTGGCGAACGTGGTGAGCGAATTGGAACCCCTGATCCGGGAACGTGAACTGACGGTTTCGATCGACGTACCGCCTGAACTGGCGACGCTCAGCACGGATCCGACGCACCTCAGACAGATCCTCGTGAACCTGCTAGGGAATGCGGTGAAATACACAAGCGAGGGCACGATTCACGTCGAAGCCCGACAGGACGAGAACGGCCCGGAGCGACAGAATCTGGCGGTGACGGCTCACCATCGAATCCCCCGCATGGGCAAGGGCGAAGAGTGGATAGCCATTGACGTTCAGGACAGCGGCATCGGGATCGCGCGGTCGGATCAGGAGCGCATTTTCGAAGAATTCGAGCAGGTTCGAGCCATGGTGGGTGCAAGGGAAAAAGATCAGGGAACCGGTCTGGGTCTCCCGATCTCCCGGCGGCTAGCAGCGCTACTGGGAGGGGACATCACCGTGGTGAGCGAACTGGGACGGGGATCGACATTCACCGTCTGGTTGGCAGTTCGGGAATCGAGCGCCGCCGGCTGAGAGGCGTAAGCAGTACCGCGCCTCAGGACTTCTTCGTGAAAACGGACCTGAGACGAGCCACGAAACCATCGGCCTCTTGAGGTCCAGGGTCCGCGATTGTACTGGAAAGGGCCATGGCAAAAGCGAGCGCATCGGGGAATCGCCGAGTAGGATCGCGCTCCAGGCCTCGCATGATCACGGCTTCGACGGCCGGCGGGAAGCGAAGACCTTGTCGGGCCATATTCAGGGGCAACGGCGGCTGGGTCAACAGTTGCGTGAACATCTCGCGCGGTGACTTCGCGATGTACGGCAGGCATCCGGTCAGGAGAAAATAGGCAATGGTCGCCAAGCTGAATTGATCGGCGGCAGGCGAGACGAGTTCACCGGAAAGCGCCTCGGGCGCGACGTACATCAGCGTGCCTACGAAAAACCCGGCTCGGGTCAGCCGCTCCTCCGGGGCGATGTCGGTATCGGTGGCGATGCCGAAATCGAGGAGTTTGACCTGCCCGGAGTCGGGATCGTACATCACGTTTTCCGGCTTCAAATCGCGGTGGACGATCCCGACCTGATGTGCGGCATAGACGGCCGCCGCGATCTGGGACACGATGTTGGCCACGACGGAAGGCGGCAACGGGCCGTGACGACGTGCATACTTCTCGAGTAACTCACCGCGGGCCCATTCGATGGCCAGAAAATGGAGACCGGGTTCCGCTTCGCCGATTTCGATCGTGCGTACTACATTAGGATGTTGGACGCGCTCACCGTACCGGGCCTCGCGGAGGAACCGTGCGACGGCCGTCTTGTCGGAGCGGAGCTTTTCTCGGAGGATCTTGACCGCAACCTCGCCATGCCGGGAATGGTGCGCGCGAAAGACGGCGGAGGTTCCCCCTTCGCCGACTTCGCTGTCCAGTATATAGCCGGCGAGGTTTCGCCCCAACATGGATTCCCGGGCCACGCGGCGAACCTAACGGTAATGAGACCGTGCGGCAAGGCGATCGTGCCGCATGCCGAGCCGGTCCGCCCACGCGTGCACTGCACCGAGCACCGCCAACACCGCACGATGATCCATGGATGACATCCTGACTCCGCCGAGTGAGAACCGACTCTTCCTGATCGATGGCTACGCCATCATCTATCGGGCTTTCTTTGCGCTCATTTCCCGTCCACTGACGACAGGCCGCGGCGAGAATACGTCGGCCGCATGGGGAGTGGCAAACTTCCTGCAACGGCTGCTGAGCAAGCACCGGCCTCGATACCTCGGCTGGGTGCACGATTCGGGACTCTCGTTTCGGCACGAGCAGTATCCGGCGTACAAGGCGACGCGCGAGAAGTTGTCGGAGGAGCTGCAGGCGGACTTTGACCGCGGGGTCGACCGGATCGAAGAACTGCTGGCGGCATACCGGATTCCGGTACTCAAGGTCGAGGGCTACGAGGCCGACGATGTCATCGGCACGCTCGCCCGACAGGCCGTGGACCAGGGCCTGAACGTAGTCATCGTTTCAGGTGATAAGGACTTTCACCAGCTGATTGGCCCCCACGTGTGGCTCCTGAATCCTGGGCGGGGCGGCCCGGCGGCCGTCGACGAGCAATGGGTGGGGATGGCAAACGAAACGGTGCGTCTGGGAGTGCCGGCGGATCGGGTAACCGATTACCTGGCGCTCGTCGGCGACGCCTCGGACAACGTGCCCGGAGTGAACGGCATCGGGGAGAAGACCGCGATCGAGTTGATCGGAGCATATGCGTCCCTCGAGGACATCCTGACGCATGCAGGTGACGTCAAGAAGAAACGCGCCCGCGAGGCGCTGCTCGAACAGGCGGCGAACGCACGTCTGTCAAAGGAATTGGTAACGATCCGCCGGGATGTGAACATCGGGCTCAACCTGCAGACCATGCTCGTCTCTGAACCGGACACGACGCGGCTGCGCGAACTGTTTCTGGAACTTGAATTCCACGGACTCGCAAAGGCAATCGAAGCACCCGCAAGCGAGACGGTTGCATCGTCCACGGTGTCGGTGGAAGCGCGGTACCGTGCCCTGCGAACGACGCGCGAGGTGAACGAAATCGTCGCGGATGCCCGGGGACTTGGACGGATTGCCGTGGACACGGAAACGGTGCTGGAATCAGGCGCTCCCGCGGTGGTCGACCCGCTTCGAGCGATTCTGGTTGGACTGACGATCGGCCTTCGCGCGGGCGAGGCGTACTACCTGCCCTTTCGGCACCGGCCGCCGGGGGAAGCACAGGGCGGGTTCGATCTGGGAGAGCGCCGTGAGGGCTCTGGGGTTGCGCCCGATCCGGCGGTGGACGACGACCGGTACCAAAACCTTCCGTCGCTGTCGGCCCCGGACATGCGCCCCCTGCGGGACCTTCTGGAAGATCCGACCGTCGAGAAGGTGGCACAGAACGGCAAGTACGATCTGCTCGTGCTCCAACGCGAGGGAATCACACTCGCCCCCCTTGGTTTCGACACCATGGTGGCAAGCTACGTGCTCGATCCTGGTCGACGGTCACATGGGCTCGACACGCTGGCGCTCGAGTTTCTCGGGCACTCGATGATCCCGTATGAGGCAGTTTGTGGAAAGGGGAAAACGGCAATCGGATTCGACGCCGTTCCCATTCAAGCGGCGACGGAATATTCCTGTGAGGATGCCGACGTGACGCTCCGCCTGGCATCGCTGTTCCGGGACCAACTGGATCAACTCGGGCTGATGCGCCTGTTTCGGGAAATTGAAATGCCGCTCGTTCCCGTACTCGCAGGAATGGAAGCCTGCGGCATCAGGATTGACCTGAGCACGTTCACGAAGTTGAAACGACAACTCGCCGAAGAACAAGAGCGCGTTGAAGCGCGCATCTACATGGTCGCGGGAGAGGAGTTCAACATCAACTCCAACGCGCAATTGCGGCAGGTCTTGTTCGAGAAACTGCAGTTGCCCGTGCTGAAACGAACGGCTACCGGAGCGTCAACCGACGCGAGCGTGCTGGAGCGATTGGCGGAAGAGGGACACGAGCTCCCCTCCCTACTCATGGAGTACCGGGAACTGGTGAAGCTGCAGAATACGTATATCGATGCATTGCCCACGCTGGTCAATCCGCACACGGGACGTCTGCACACGTCGTTCAATCAGACGGTCGCGGCAACCGGCCGGCTATCGTCGAGCGATCCGAACCTTCAGAACATTCCGGTGCGGCGTGAATTAGGGCGGGAGATTCGGCGGGCGTTCATCCCACGGGACGGATGGACGATGGTCAGCGCGGACTATTCGCAGGTCGAATTACGATTACTGGCTCATCTCTCCCACGATCCGGCGTTCGTGGCCAGCTTCAATCGAGGAGGGGACATTCACCGCGAAACCGCAGCCGTGATCTTTGGAGTAGCGGTCGAGGAGGTGACGAGCGAGATGCGTGGGCAAGCGAAGACGATCAATTTCGCGACGCTGTATGGACAGGGAGCGCACGCGCTGTCCCAACAGCTGCGCATTACGCATGCCGAGGCCAAGGAGTTCATCGACCAGTACTTTACGCGGTTCACCGGGGTACGCGCATATCTCGATGCGGTGGTGGAATCCGCGCGAACGCTGGGCTATGCCGAAACGATCTTTGGACGGCGTCGCTACATTCCGGAGCTTCGCGATCGGAATTTCAACATTCGGGCATTCGGAGAGCGAACGGCGCAGAACACGCCGATTCAGGGTTCCGCCGCCGATCTGATCAAGATCGCGATGGTTCGTGTGGCGGCGAGGCTGGGGTCCGAAGGACTGGCTGCGGCCATGCTCTTGCAAGTGCACGACGAACTGGTGTTCGAAGCCCCGCCAGAGGAACTGGCGCGGACGGTACGGCTCGTCCGCGAGGAAATGGAGGGGGCGGCCACGCTGGACGTGCCACTGGTGGTGGACGTTGGAACGGGGGCAAATTGGGTTGAGGCAAAGGCCTGAGGGGGCCGATTTTCCTCGCATTTTGCCAGAAACAGGGCACTTCGGGCCCCTACGGGCGCCTTAACACCCCCGCAAGGCGCGTGATAAGTATTGATCAAATATCACCTTAGGGCTTATACTGCAGACCGGCACCCCCCTTGCCCACTAAGTCGATACAGGTAATCGTGTGGTGGCAGCACTTACCCCCTCAGGTGCGGGGCCCATGGGCCAGCGACGGCGTGGTTTTACGCTCATCGAACTCTTGATTGTGGTCGTGATCATTGGAATTCTCGCGGCGATCGCGGTTCCAAGGTTCTCGAACACCAAGGGGAAAGCTTACGTTGCGGCGATGAAGAGCGACCTGCGCAATCTCTCGGTTGCGGAAGAGGGGTACTATTACGACCACCGCAGCTACACGACGCTCCTGGACTCGCTGCAATTCAATCCGTCCCCGGGCGTGACGCTGACCATCGTGCAGGGCGATACGACGGGATGGGCCGCGACGACGACGAATCCAATCGCGTCGCCAAGCCTCTGTTCGGTCTTCTACGGATCCGTGACGCCAGTGGCGCCGGCCGTCAACGAAGGCGAAATCGCCTGCCAATAGCGAGGACGGTGGGCCGGCGGTGCAAGTAGAGAGGATGGCCGCCCCGGACTATCAGGAATTCTCGTCCCGGCGCGCGGGCATCGTGCACGCGATGGACGGGGGGCTGTGGCTCCATCGTCACACGTGGCAGGGTCGACCGATGGCACACCTGGTGTCCACCGACAGGGAGCGCCTGTTGCGGTACGGCGCCCTCGTTGGGCTGACGGAAGAGCGGCTGCAATTCAAGCCGCTCCGAGACCCGCGTACGAATGAACGGCGCGATGCCTGGCATTGGGATCTGGGTGGTCCCTTTCTCCCTTCCCGGCGCAGCTGACGACTCGCATTTCGGGTGGTCCATGGGGAGGCGCCGCACGGGATCCTCATATCGAACGCCGGCCACTTGCGCCTGTTCAGGACTCTGACCGGCCCAACATCGCCGGGGCCGCACTGCGTGGGGCCAACACGAGAGCAATCAGGGTCAGGATATAGGGCAACATGAGCACGAGTTCGTAGCGAACGGGCCAGCCAAGCGCCTGCACTACGTATTGCATGGCCGTAGCCGCCCCGAACACCAGCGCGGCAACAGCAACCCATGCCGGGTGCCAACGACCCAGCGCCACGATGGCAATGGCAATGAACCCGCGGCCTGCCGACATGCCCTCGGCGAAGGTGCCGGCTTGAGCGAGGACGAGAATGGCTCCCGCCAGTCCCCCAAGGGTCGATCCAACGACAATCGCCGCTGCACGCTGACGTGCGATCGAGACCCCCGCCGCCCGGGCCGCGGCGGGAGATTCTCCAACGGCTCGCAGATGGAGCCCGGCGTGTGTACGGAACAGGAACCACCAGACAATTCCGATCAGGAAATATCCGACGTACGTGGGCGCGGGCTGGTCGAATAGCGCGCCGCCGATGACCGGTATCGCGGCTAGCCCCGGAATGCGCATTGGCGTCGAAGTCGGGAGAGAGAGCGCAACACCAGCCGCTCCGTACACCGCGCGGTACAGCGCTCCCGTCAAGCCGAGCGCGAGCAGCGTGACCGCAGTGCCGGCGATGATCTGGTCGGCCCGGATGATGACCACGAAGGCCGCCATCAAGAGGCCAACGGCGCCACCGGCGGCGAGCGCACTGCCGTAGCCCCCGGCGAGTCCGGCATGTGTGGCACCGACCGTGGCGGCGAACGCCCCGGCGATGATCGCTCCCTCGAGACCGATGTTGATGACACCCGCGCGCTCCGTGACCAATTCCCCCAGGGCAGCGAAGAGGAGCGGCGTGGTGGTGCGAACGGTGGCATCGAACAGTGGATCAGCGAATGTCATACTTCGGAGCCTCGATCGCCGGCCACGCTGCCGCGCGATTGCATGGCCACGCCCGCGATGATGACGAGGATGAGGCAAGCTTCGATGACCGATGCCCAGGCCGCGGGCACACCGGCGTCGCGCTGCATGGCCGTCGCCCCGGTTTCGAGTACGGCAAAGAGGAATCCGGTTGCGACGACGCCCATCGGGTGAAGGCCCGCGAGAATAGCCACGGCAATGGCGGTGAAGCCGTATCCTGGCGAGAGGTTGTCGTACAGGGCGTACGTAACGGCGGTGACCTCGATGGCACCGGCGAGGCCGGCGAATGCACCGCTCACCAGGAACGCCCGGGTCGCCACACGAGAAACCCGAATCCGGCCCGTTGTAGCAGCCGCGAACGGATTTGCGCCCACGACGCGAAGCCGAAAGCCGGCCGCCGTGCGGGCAGTAACCCACCACGCGATGAGTCCCAGCATAACGGCCAGCACGAGCCCCCAATGCAATCGGGTGGCTGGTCCGAAATGGGAGAGCCGAGCTGCCGTGGGGAGCGACGCCGACTGCGGGTAGATATGAAGAGGTTCCTGCAGCGGGCCGCGCACGAAGTACGCCACGCAATCCGCGGCGACGAAATTCAGCATCAGCGTGCTGATGACCTCGAGAATGCCGAACCGTGCGCGAAGAACCGCCGCAATGGCCGCCCAGAGCGCGCCTCCCGTCGCGCCGAGCACCAGCGCCACCGGCAGGGTCAAAGCTCCGAGCGCGCCGGACCAGGCGAGCCCCACGTACGTTGCGACCGTTGCCCCGGCCAGGAACTGCCCCTCGGCACCGATATTGAACACACCCGCGCGGAAGGCAACGGCAACACCGAGCCCGGTCAGGATGAGCGGGACCGCGCGCACCAGAGTCCCCGACGTCAACGCGTATGACGTGCCCACCGATCCCATCCAGAAGGCGCCGATCACGCCGACGCCGTACGTCCAGGCCACCAATGTTGCGCCCACGCCGAGCACGGCGAGCACGCCGATCCAGCCGGCCCATGCTGAACCGCCGACTCGACGGGTGGCTCGTGCGAGACCGTGGGTCAGGAACGCAGGCTTGCTCACCAATCTCCCACCATAGCGCGAGCCACCAAGCCGCGGTCTTTCGGAACGTCCCGAATCTCGCCGCGATGGACGACGAAAATCCGGTCTGCCATTGCGAACACTTCGTCGAGCTCCGTGGAGTACATGACGATGGCGGTACCGTTCCGCGCCGCGCGGCGCAGACGGTCCTGGACGGCCGCTGTCGCACGCAGGTCCAAGCCGCGCGTGGGGTTCTCGGCCACCAGCAGCCGCGGACGAAACTCCAGTTCGCGCCCGAGCACGAACCGTTGTTGGTTCCCCCCAGAGAGGGCTCGAGCCGAGCTCGATTCGGAGGCGGCTCGAACGTCGAAGGCTTCGATCACAGCGCGCGTCCGGCGTCGGATGGAAGCCCAATGGAGCCTCCCCCGAAGATCCCCGGCATGCCGGAGCGCGAGGTTTTCGAACAAGGGGAAATCCATCACGAGCGCATCGCGTTGCCGGTCAGCAGGTATGAACGAGACCTCTGGCGGAAGCTCCAATTCGCCGGCGTCGGGACTCCGAACTCCGGCCAGGGCGCGCAACAAGGCGGCGTGCCCTGCCCCCTCGACCGCGGCGATGCCGACAATCTCGCCCTCGCGGAGTGTGAACGTTGCATGGGAGATCTGCTGTTCTCCTCGAGACCCGACGAGGGACAGTCCGCGTGCGCGAACCACCACAGATCCCAAAAGCGGCGCCGGAAGCACAGGAGCGGCATCTTCCGCTGGCGCATCGGGAAACATCGCCGCCGCAAGTGCCTTCACGGAGAATGTATCGACCGGTCCAGTGACGATCCGCTCGCCGGCGCGCAGCACCGTGATGTCATCCGCCACCTCGAGAGCCTCGCGCACCTTGTGCGTGACGAGCAACACGCTGCCGCCCGTGTCGGCGAACCGTCGCAACCAGGCGAGCAACGCGGCCGCCTCGTCTGGCGCCAGAACGGCGGTCGGCTCGTCGAGAATGAGAATCCTTGCATCACGGGCCAGCGCCCGCACGATCTCGACGCGCTGCTGCGCCTCGACGGACAGATCGCCGACGCGGGCCGAGGGGTCCAACGTGAGACCCGCCAGGCCGGCGGCGGCGAAGACGCGATCGGCGGCCGCCGCCGGATGAAACTGGCCGCGGCCTCCCATGGCGACGTTTTCGGCCACGGTGAAGGCCGAGACGTTGGAAAAGTGTTGCTGTACGATGCCGAGGCCCATGGTCATGGCATGGCGTGGGCCGAGCAGCGGCGTCTCGACGCCGTCAAAGAACACGGAGCCGTGATCGGCGCGCACGAGCCCGAACAGCACACTCACCAGCGTCGATTTCCCCGCGCCGTTCTCCCCGAGCAACGCATGCACGTGTCCTGGCGTGAGACGCAGGTCCACGCTGCGCAATGCCGTGACCGGACCGAAGCGCTTGGTGATGCCGGAGAGGAAGACCTCCGGAGCCGATCTCACAGGCCGGTCGGCGCGTGGAGAAAGGTCCATGGGAGGCCGAAAGTGCGCTCGAGTTCGGCAGCCACGGCTTGGACGCCGAGCGTTTCGGTGGCGTAATGGCCGGCATAGATGACGACCATGCCGCGCTCCTGCGCATCGACAGCGGTATGATGGGGGCCTTCTCCGACGATGAGCGTATCGACGTTCCGGGTGGCAGCCTCGCGGAGCGTTTCGGTGGACGCGCCGGCGCCGGTGAGGATTGCCCAGCGGCGCGTGCGGCGATCGGTAGTGTGTGGCGTGCCCACGACGCGGGTTCCAAGCGGCTCCGCAAATGCCCGGATCCGCGCCTCCAGCTCGGCCGTCGGCAAATCGGCCGGACCTGAGACTCCAAGTTCAAGGGACTGATATCGACCAAAGCGGCTGTCCAAGGCGAGATCCAGACGCCGAGCGAGCAGCACGTTGTTGCCCAGCTCCTGGTGGTAGTCCAGGGGGAGATGCGAGGAATAGACGGCCAGGTCGTTGGCCATGGCCAGCCGCAGACGTTCATAGGAAACGTCGACCAGAGGCTGCAGGCCACTCCAGAACATCCCGTGGTGGACGATCAGCAAGTCTGCCCGGGCCGCGATCGCCTGTCGGACCGTTTCGAGCGAGCAATCCACCGCGGCTGCCACCCGATGCAGGTCGCCGGCATTGCCGAGTTGGAGTCCATTGAGTGCCCGGTCGTAGTCGGGAATTTCGGAGTGGCGCAGGGTCTCGTCGAGAAAGCTAGAGACCAGAGCAAGGGTCGTCATGGCAACGACGGGCGAGCCGTATCGACGGCTGAATACGCACCCTGGAGCATCTGTGCGCGGACCGAATCGACGCGAGCCAGGAGGCCGGGCGGAAGGCGCGGCTCGAAACGAGGGTTCAACACCAGGGTCACGACGTCTTCGCGCATACCCATCGAAAAGACGCGGGCGCGGAATGTTCCCGCCTTCACTTCACGAGCGACGGCCAGGAAGGCGTGCGGGAGGTTGATGACCACGCTTCCGACAGTGACATCGGGTGCGACACCGTTCTGGTTCGAGTTCGATCCGAACACGTACACGTGGGGGCTCTGTCTGGCCGCTTGGAATACGCCCAGCCCGGCGGCGTCCGCATTCTGGAAGATGACGTCCACTCCGCGCGCGATCTGGGCGAGCGCCTGTTCGCGTCCCGCACTCACGTCGTCCCAGTTGCCGATATAAGACGTGATGATCTTGACGTGCGGATTCGTGTGCAGGGCCCCTCGGGCGAAGGCAGCGAAGCTCTCGCGGACCGGGGGCAGCTCCGTGCCGCCGACGACTCCGACGGTGTTCGTATGGGTGATCGCGCCGGCGATCATGCCAGCGAGATAGGATGGGTTGGCGAAGTCAAAAGCCAGGCCGGCGAGATTGGGGCTGGCGGCGCTTTGTGAGGTCGTGAGGAAGACCGTGTGGGGAAAGTCTGGGGCTACGCGACGGGCAGCATCCTGGAATTCAAAGCCGTGCCCGATGACGAGGTTGTAGCCCTGGGCGCCGTACTGGCGAAAGTTGTCCTCGAACTCGGCGGGCGTCTTGGTTTCGATGTTGCTGATCTGTGCATCGAGACTGTCGCGGATGCGCAGGAGGCCCTGGTAGGCACCGGCGTTCCAGGACTGGTCGGATATTGGGCCTGGTGTAAGGAGTGCCACGCGAAACGGCGTGGCCCCAGCTTGGTGAGCTGGAGATCCTGCGGTACACGCGGCGACCATTGCCGTGGCGACCATGTTGATAACTGTGATAAACCTTAGTCTAGTCAAGTGCATTATGTTCTAACTAATTGTCCATATTGCTGTTACTTATGTTGATTCATTTGTAGATAAGTCAGTAAGCTACATTTGTTTCTACCTAGTCACCAATCTGTGCCTGCCCGAGTAATAGCTCCAGGATGCGAGCCATGTCGTCGTTGGAGTAGAACGAGATCTGAATCGTACCCTTGCCATCTTGGTTGGCTTGAAGCCGTACGTCGGTCTGTAAGTGCTTGCGAAGGCGGTCTTCGATCTGACGCACCGTCGGGCTGATCGCTGACTGGTCGCCCGCTGCATTGGTCTGAGTGGTTGGCCTGGCTATGGGAGGACGTTTCGCTGGCGTTGAGAGTGCTCGTACGCGCCGTTCCGTCTCTCGCACGCTGAGCTGCTGTGCGACGATCATCGAGGCGAGCTGGCTGGTGGCCTTCTGGTCGGGCAGGCCGAGTAACGCCTTTGCGTGCCCCATGGAAATCGCCTCGCGCTCGAGGAGGTGCTGAACGTCGGCGGGCAGCGCCAGGAGGCGCAGCAGATTGGTGACCGTGGACCGTTCCTTGCTGACCGCATCGGCGATTTGCTGATGGGTGAGTGTGAACTCCTCGTGCAGCCTTTCAAAGCCGCGGGCCTCTTCAATTGCGTTGAGGTCTGCGCGTTGGAGGTTTTCGATGAGCGCCAGGGTGAGCATCGCGCGAGAATCCACCACGCGCACGAGCGCCTGGATATCCGGCCATCCCAGTTGGCTGGCGGCGCGGAATCGCCGTTCCCCCGAGACGATCTCGAATTCACTCCCATTTTGCCGTACGACGATCGGTTGCAACAGGCCAGAAGCTTGAAGCGACGCGCGAAGCTCGGCCAATTCCGACTCTGGGAACTCTCGGCGGGGTTGAAGCGGATTCGGACGGATTCGTGCCAGGGGGATTCGCCGCAGATCGCTCTGTTCGCCCGAGAGGAGCGGTGAGGGCGACGTTGCTCCATGGGCGTTGCCGATGAGCGCTTCGAGTCCTCGGCCCAGCCGTCGTGGCCGTTCTGGAGGCATAGTGAGTTGGAAGCAAACGAGGTGAGACTACGAAGTACCGGGCGCAGCGGGGAATTTGAGGCGTTGCAGCAGTTCCGTGGCGACGTGGAGATAGGCCTGTGCGCCTGCCGATGCTACGTCGTACAGAATGATAGGCTTGCCGAAGCTGGGGGCCTCTGCTAAACGTATGTTTCTTGGGACGATGGTATCGAAGACCTTGTCCCCAAAGTATTCCCGGGCATCAGCTGCAACCTGGCGAGACAGATTCAACCTCGCGTCGTACATCGTAAGGAGTACACCGTCGATTACGAGATTCTCATTTAATCCGCGCTGCACGAGATGAAACGTGTTCAGCAGCTGCGAAAGGCCTTCGAGTGCGTAATACTCGCATTGCAACGGGATGAGCAACGAGTCCGCGGCGACCAGCATATTGAGGGTGATCAGCCCCAACGATGGCGGGCAATCGATGAGAATGAAATCGTAAGCGTTGCGCACCTTCTCGAGAGCCAAACGCATTACCCGCTCTCGCCCAGTCGCTCCGGCAAGCTCGATCTCAGCCGCTGCCAGATCCGGAGTCGCCGGAAGTACGTCCAACTTGTCGAAGAGCACCCGCTGGACGATAGCGTCCTGCGCAGTGGCATCGCCTAGAAGAATGTCGTAAGTGGATGCCGAAAATTCGGTCGCCAAGAGCCCGATTCCACTGGTGGCGTTCCCCTGGGGATCGCCGTCGACGAGGAGCGTATGTTGCTCAGCTGCCGCCAGACTCGAAGCGAGGTTCACCGCCGTCGTCGTCTTCCCGACACCGCCCTTCTGATTGGCAACTGCAATAATTCTCGTCACTTGATTCATGGCTAAATGGAGAAGCGCAATATAAAGGGCGCTGGCTGACTAAGGCCAAACGCCCAGAAGGACATCGTCAAAAGCCATGGATGTTCCACGTGGAACACCATAGCCAGACGCCCTAGTGGTCAGGCAAGAAGATCCATCTTCCTGTTACGGCTGCAGTGATTGTCTGCGGTCCACTCATGATCGGAGTGACCGCAGCAGCAGACAAACTCATTGATTGCATGGCTTTAGCTTCTGGTTGAGCCCACCCTCCATCGCTGTTGGCAATCTCGAGTAGCGGTCCAAGTCGGCCCCCGGCTGCTCGCGCCATGACTGTCGCCTCTGCTTGGGCGTGTGCGACGGCATCGGCAAGGGCGGCACGGTACGACTCCGCAGATCTCGAAGAATAGAACTCGATCGACGCCACCTCGTTAGCTCCGCTCGCCAACGCCGTATCGATGATTCGACCCACCGACGAAACATCTACGAGCTCCACGGCCAGACTATTCGTAACCAGGTAACTCACCACCCGCGGGGTTCTCGTCTCGTTGTCATACCGTGTCTCGGGTACAATGGTGTAGGTGCGGGTGGAAATCTGAGAATCGGGCAAACTCAGGCTACGCAAGGCGGAAATGACAGCAGTCTGCCTCCTCGCGTTCTCGGCGGCCGCGTCGCCCGCCGACTGCGCCCGCGTCTGGACGCTCAGCCAGACTCTGGCCCTATCCGGATTCACCCGTACCTCTCCCTGTGCCGCGGTCGAGATGACGGGAACGGGCGCGGTATTCTGCGCCGCGGCCTGCCGGACAGGGCAGGCCAGCGTGACAACGAGCGCCGCGGCCGAGAACGAGGTTCGCATCATTCCTCCCGGGATTGAACCGCTGGTAAATGTGCTGGTATCTCTATTATTATCCAAGTGAGTTTATTTGTATTCATTTATACCACACCGTTGTCCCACCCGCGTCGGTTCCGTGGCACGTCGCCTGGGACCTACTCCGCACGGCGCAGCCGGCGCCTGCTGGCCTCGATCACCAGATTCTGGAGATCCGCGGGGCTGATCCCGGGGATGCGAGACGCCTGGGCAATACTCGACGGCCGCAGCGCGGAGAACTTTTGCCGCGCCTCAATGGATAGCGTGGCCATCTGCTCGTACGGCAGCCGCTCGTCCAGCGCGAAATCGGCCAACCGGCGGAGCTGCTGGGCCTGGGCGCGCTCCCGGTCGAAATAGCCGGCGTACTTCAGCTCGAGTTCCACGGCAGTCACCACTTCCGCATTCCACTCCGCCGGTACCCCGGCGGCCTCGAACAGCGCGGCCAGCCCCACCCCCTGCCGCTTGGCCACCTCGGCAATTCGCACGGGGTGGGTGAGTTCGGCGCTTCCCGCCGCGGTCAGGATGTCCCGCGCCTGGGCGGGAGATATTCCGGTGCCCTGGGCCGCGAGCATGGCCGCATCCTCGGCGCCTAGCCGGGCCTCGAGGAGCGCGGCTTCGTGTCGCCGAAGCATTCCCAAATCGCGCGCCAGTGGACCGAGTCGGCGGATCGCATTGTCCTGTCTGACGGTGAGACGAAATTCGGAGCGGGACGTAAATAGTCGATATGGCTCATCGACGCCCCGAGTGACCAGGTCCTCGACGAGGACTCCGATGTACGACGTCTCGCGGCCGAAGATAACCGGGGCACACCCCGTCGCGGCACGGCCGGCGTTCAGCCCCGCCACGAGCCCCTGAGCGGCGGCCTCCTCGTACCCGGTGGTCCCGTTGATCTGGCCGGCGAGATAGAGCCCCTGGACGGATCGCACGCGCAGCGTGGCATCAAGCTGCGTGGGAATGCAGTAGTCGTACTCGATGGCGTACCCCGGTCGGGTCATGCTCGCTCGTTGGAGCCCCGGCACGCTGCGCAGCAACGGAAGCTGCACGTCCGCGGGAAGCGACGTGGACAGCCCGTTCACGTACAGTTCGGCGGTATCCAGTCCTTCGGGTTCGAGAAAGATCTGGTGTCGAACAGCATCGGGAAACCGCACGATCTTGTCTTCGACAGATGGGCAGTAACGAGGCCCCTTCGTGCCGATCGCCCCGCCGTACATAGCGGACGTGTGGAGATTCCGTTGGATGATGGCATGCGACTCGGGCGCCGTATACGTGATCCAACACGGCAACTGCCGGGGGTGACGCGTTTGCTCTCCATTGCGGCGTGGCGTGGGCCAGAAGTGCGACCAGGAGAAATCGAATGTCTCGATCTCGGTGTCCTGGCGGGCAAGGGTGGAGAAGTCAACGGTGCGGCCATCGATGCGTGGTGGGGTGCCGGTCTTGAAGCGCGCCACGGCCAGGCCCAACTGCTCGATCTGCTCGGCGAGGGAGATCGTGGCGCGTTCCCCCGCGCGCCCCGCGGAAATCCGGGTAGTAGTCCCGATATGGATGCGTCCACGGAGGAACGTTCCGGTGGTGATGACCACGGCGCTCGCGCCGAACCGGCGTCCTTCGAGGGTCTCCACGCCGACCACCGACGGGCCATCGTCGTCGAGCAGCAGCCGGCCTACGGTGGCCTGGACGATCGCCAGGCGATCGTGTTCTTCGAGCAGCGAGCGAATGGCGCGGCGATAAAGCCCACGATCGCACTGCGCGCGGGGCGCCCACACCGCCGGTCCCTTGCTGCGGTTCAGCATCCGGAATTGCAGGCAGGCGAGGTCCGTGGCGCGGGCCATCACGCCGCCCATCGCGTCGACCTCGCGCACGACCGTACCCTTGGCCACGCCGCCGATCGCCGGGTTGCACGACATCTGGCCGATCGTCTCGATCGCAGTCGTGACGAGGCCGACGCGTGCGCCGACCCTGGCAGCCGCCACGGCGGCCTCGGCGCCGGCATGGCCGGCCCCGATGACGATCACATCGAATACTGCCTCGAACGCGGTCATTCCAGGCCCCGACTGTCGGTACCACGTGGCGGGTGGTGAATTAGCTTCCGGCGTCCGTTCAATCTAGAGGAGCGTCCATGCCACTTCCCATAGCCGGTCAGGCCCCAAGTCTCTGTATTCGCCGAGAAGCCTACGAACGGAGCGGCCTGACACGGGCGACGATCGATGCGCAATTGGGACTGATGGCCGACGAGTTTCGCGTCGAGCGGGACCTGGTGGTAATCGGTCCCGTCCATGGTGCGAGGCTCGACGAGGTTTTTCAGGACCTGGATTCCATTGGACTGCGCTACTACGACGACTACTTCGAATTGAGTGGCAACTGGCCCGAGTGGTTGCGCCTCTTCGTTTCGGCCGACTAAGGCCCGGCTTGCCCTACGCGCGTGCCTTCCGTTGCCGACGGGCCGGGCCGTACCGCAACAGGCCTTCCCAGTTACAACTGTAACACCAGCTGGTACGGAACCACGGGAGGAGGCGATTCCACAGGCCGCCCTCGACCCGCAGGGTGACTTCCCCGCAGTTGGGGCAGCGGTCGCCGTCGGGGAGCAGGAATAGAAACACCCACGTCGCCGCGATCGCTCGCAGGACGAAAAACGCCACGAACACCACCCCGAACCACAGTGCGTCGGACATCGAGGCGAACTCGCTCCTCTCCCGGATGGTGGGCTACAGGCGCCGTTCGACGGAGGCCCACAGCTCGACCGTGGCAACGTCACCGTCGATCTGTTCAATCACAACCTCCGTGTTCGTTGCCATGGGGGCGCCGTCCACGGATCGCGCGCGCAGATCGTACTGCTGCTCGTCGATTCGAAACACCACGCGGCCCGGATGATCGGCCCGAATCGCTTCCGTGATCGTGGCCACCTGACCCTGAAAGCGAAAGCGTGGATCATCCTCGGGGTCGGTGGACGGCGTGGCGAAGATCCGGAGCACAATCCAGGCGGCAAGCAGCGCCGCGGCCAGCCCGGCGGCGAGAACGACCGCTATACGCGCCATACCGGACAGACGGGCCAAATCATCGAGTGCGTACCCGGCGACGCCGGCCACGGCGCAGAACGCGCCGGCCACGGGAAGGAACAAACGTGGCCGTCGCCGCTGATCATCGCTCTGCCGTGGGCCCGGAACGCCGGCGATCATCACGTACACGAGAACGAGCAATCCCCCGACGACCAGCGCGGACCACAGGATCGACATAAGCAGCAAGACTCCCTGGACGAAGGCAGGAATCGACCATGCGGATACCCGCTCACATCGTAACGCCGGAACGTCCGGGACTCCATAGGCCCGCGCGGTACGGCGTCGGCAAAGGTCCGGCGCGACTCAGCGCAGCACCGGGTGTGCAATGTGACCGGCCAGGAACGCCATGAGGCGGTCTTCGGCGTGGTACCGTGGACGGCCGGGCAAGCGGCCGGCGACGAAGCCTACATGCCCTCCGCTGGGGGAGAACGCGGTGTGCAGTGCGGGATTGCGCCCTGCGATGTCGGCGACGGAACGGAGGACCTGAGCGGGGAGAAATGGATCGTCGTATGCGCTGATGAGCAGGGTCGGGACACGAATTCGGAGGAGGAACCGGAGGGAACTGGACTTCTCGTAGTAATCCGAAGCGGACTCGAACCCATGGACCGGGGCCGTCACGGCATCGTCGAACTCGACGATCGTGGTCGCGCGAGCCAATGCGTGGGGGTCGAACAACCCAGGAAACCGTCGGAGCTTGGCAGCCGCTTTGGCCCGCAATGAGCGGAGGAAGTGCCGCTCGTAGACGCGCGAAAAGCCGTGGTCGATGAATCGGGCGCCCGCTTCGAGATCGAAGGGAACCGAGATGGCGACCGCGGCGCGCACATTGCCCGGAAGGTCGGCGGCCGACTCCCCGAGCCACTTGAGCAGCACGTTGCCGCCGAGCGAAAACCCGGCGAACAAGAGGGGAGCGGCCGGATATTCCGCCGCGATGCGTTGCACGACTTGCGCGAGATCGCCGGTCTCGCCCGAGTGGTAGAAGCGCGGGGTCCGGTTGGGCTCATGGCCACAGCCACGGAACACGAGCAGGTTGCCGGCCCACCCGGCTGCCGCGGCGCGCACGAGAATGCCGCGAGCATAATGGGATCGGAGCGTACCCTCGAGCCCGTGAAGTACGATGAGTCGGGGGGCAGTGGGCGGCGCCGGCGTGCGATAGACGTCGATGAAATCGCCATCGGGCGTTTCCCACCGATCGAGATGACCGGCCGGGAGGGCGGAATGGCGGATCAGCTTGCCCCAGAGGGTCTGAAGATGGGCGCCGGGAAGCCACCAGGCAGGAGAGAAGGACGAATATGCGGGATTATTGTTCATCATTCCGATCCGCGGTCGGTCCAAGCGCGCACGTCGGTGTCGCACGTACAACACGAGGAATCGCCAGTGGAAGTCCAGATCTTTGGAGTGAAGAAGAGCGCCGATACGCGGAAAGCTCTGCGCTTCTTCGCGGAACGGCGGATTAAGACGCATTTCGCTGATTTGAACGAACGTGCGGCATCGCGGGGGGAACTGAACCGATTTGCGCAGAAATTCGGCGCACGAGCACTGATCGATGTGGCAGGCCGCCGATACGCGGAACTGGGCCTTGCCCAGGCGATGTACGGTGACGCCAGGTGGCTCGATCTGTTAGCCGACGAGCCGCTGTTGCTCCGAACTCCCCTGGTGCGTTGCGGCAAATGGCTGTCGATAGGCCTGGCCGAGGGGGACTGGAGGGAATGGATCGCGTGCTCAAAGTGACAGCATTTAAACACACTTACGCGCCACAATAGAGCCATTATATGGTCACTTGACCGCATAAATGCGGCACATTCGCCTGACGGCTCTTGTTGGTCAGAAGTCGCCAACGAACCCGATTTCAGGATCCAGCCGGACTCCGAATTTTTGATTCACGGAGGTCTGCGCGAGGTTGATGAGCTCTCGAACATCGGCAGCGGTAGCCCACCCCAGGTTCACGATGATATTGGCGTGGAGCGGAGAGATCTGGGCCCCGCCGAGACGGAACCCCTTGAGCCCGGCCTGATCGACGAGCCGTCCAGCGCCCTGGCCTTCGACCTTCTGGAAGATCGATCCCGCGCTGGGGTACCAATCGAGCCATGGGTGGCGTGCACCGCGCCAACTGAGGTTTTCCTGCATGACGCGTTGCAAGAGATCGGGATCGCCCGCGGTGAGCTGGAATGTCGCGCTGATTGCGATCTCGCCACTACCGTGGAGGCGGCTCGTGTCGTATCCGAACCGCATGTCGTCGGGGCCCACGGTCCGTCGGTCGCCCCTGGTATCGAGCAGATCCGCCGATCGGAAGAATTCGGCAATGAAGACCGTGCGTTCCCGGGCCGGCGCGGGGGAGAGGAAGTGTAGATTCTGCCAGAGCGCCCCGCCCACGGTGCTCGGGATGCCGACAAAGTGCTCGAGGCCGCTCCAGCCGCGGCGGGCGGTCTGGCGGAGAATCGTCGCGACCTCGGTTCCGGTTTCGGACCACAGGAGCCCGGTTTCGGAGAGCGTCCAGTGGGTGGCGAGATTACGAATGACGAGTCCGCGAAATCCGCGATCCCCGACGAGGATGTTCGCGCCGAGGCCGAGCAGGAAGTACGGCAGTTGAAGTTCGCGGGCGGCCTGCACCGCGGCCACGAGCTCAGCCGCGCTGGTCGCTTCCACGAGGAGGTCCGCGGGCCCGCCGATCCTGAACGTGGTCAAGGGAGCGAGGGGGACATCTCGTTTGACGCGCGCCGTCCCGAGACGGGCCGTCAGCCGATCGACCACTGCATCCGTGGGAGTCATGGTGAAGAGAAAAGAAACATCGATTAGCGGGCGCACGCTACCGTCCTGGGCGACGTGGATGGCCGGGATTCTGCTGGTGGGTCTGAGCGCGGGCGCCGCCAGGGCCCAACGGGCCGAGCTCGATCGGAGCATCCACCGCACGGTGCTGGGCAACGGACTCGAGGTCATCGTGGTGGAAAATCACGGCGTTCCACTGGCCACGGTGGAGATCGATGTTCGGAACGGCTCCTTCACGCAGGATTCGGGCTACGAGGGGCTTTCCCACCTTTACGAGCACATGTTCTTTCGCGCCGACTCGGACTATCCCGAACCCGATGCCTTCGAAGCCCGGGCGGCGGCGCTTGGCGCGGTATTCAATGGATCGACCCAGGAAGAACAGGTGAACTACTATCTGACGTTCCCATCGGACAGTCTGAATGCCGGACTCCGTCTGATGGCGTCGGCGGTGGAGAAGCCGCTCTTTCGTGCCGACGAACTGGATCGCGAACGGGCCGTGGTGATCGGGGAGTACGATCGCGACCAATCGCAGCCGGGGTTCGCGTTCGAGCGCGCGATGGGGCATGCCTTGTGGGGCTCGGCGTGGCCGCGAAAGGATCCGCTCGGCCGGCGCGCCACGATTCTGACCACGACTCCCGAGCAGATGCACGAGATCCAGCATCGGTACTACGTGCCGAACAACTCCGCACTGATCGTGACGGGTGATGTGGATCCGGCGCAGGTGTTCACGGCAGCACGGAGCATCTTCGGTGATTGGGCACGAGGCGCGGACCCGTTCACCCGATGGCCGATTCCGCCCATCCCGCCGTTGCGCGCCGACACCGGCGTGCTGTCGGAAGCGCCCATCGCCACCGCCGTGGTGATGCTGCAATGGCAGGGACCCAGCGTGTCGGAGGATCCTTCGTCCACGTATGCCGCGGACGTGTTTTCCGACGTCTTGAACCAGCCGGACTCCCGATTGCAGCGCCGCTTGGTGGACAGCGGGCTGTTCGAGTCGATCGGGGTCAATTACTACACCCAGGATCACGTTGGCCCGATCACGATCAGCGGCGTCACCTCGCCGGTCCACGTGCGGGAGGCGATTCGGGCGTTGGAGCGGGAGGTCCAAGCGTTCGGGGAATCGGGATACTTCTCGGCGGCCGATCTGGAGCCGGTGAAGCGGCAACGGATCGCGGGGACGATGTTCGGACTGGAACGAGCATCCGGGTTCGCACATCAACTGGGGTTCTGGTGGGCGGTGACGGGCCTCGATTACTACCTGGGGTACGTGGACGCCATGGCGAAAGAAACCGTGCCCGATCTGCAGCGGTATGCGCGCCGATACATTGTGGGAAGGCCGCACGTGCGCGGTGTGTTGATCGACGAGCAGGCAAACCGGAGCATTCATCTCACGGCCGCCGAACTCACGCACTGGGGGACCACGCCGTGAGCCCCTTCCGGATCCGACGGGCGATCCCGTATGCGGCGTCACTGCTCCTGGCGGCGCATGCGGGCGCGCAGACCGCGCGGCCGGACACGAGCACGGCGGCGTTCGACGTGGCGCACGTGCACGTGATTCTCCGGCGCAATACGGCGAACGACGTGGTCGCGGCGAACGTGTATTTGCTCGGTGGTACGCGGCAGCTCACGGCCCAGACCGCGGGCGTGGAAGTGCTGATGCTCGCCGCGTCGGAGGGCGGCACCCGCCGGTTCCCCAGACAGACGCTGCGCCGCATCACGGGGCAGACGGGGGCGACGGTGGTCATCGATCCCGGGGTCGACTGGACGGAGTTCGGCCTCCGCACGCTCCGTCAGTCGTTCGATGCGAGTTGGGCCGTGTTCGCCGACCGGCTGGTGGCGCCGCGCTTGGATTCCGTGAGCGTCGATCGCGCACGCGCGCAGATGCTGACGAGCGCCCTCCAGGCGGACGCCGATCCGGATGCGGCCGTGGAGCACCTGGCCGAAAGGCTGCTCTATGCCGGGCACGCGTATGCACTGGATCCCGAGGGTACGGCGGCTTCGTTGGGGGCGCTCACCGCCGCCGCCGTGCGGCGTTACCACGACACGCAGGTGGTGCAGACGAGGTTGCTCGTGGTGGTGGTGGGCAATGTGAGTCGAGAGCAGGTAGAGCGGGCCATCGGCACCACGCTGGCCACGCTCCCGGCGGGTTCGTACCGATGGACTCCGCCGCCGGAGCCAACGCCCGCGGCAGAGGCGGTGGCCGTTCTGCGGCGCGACCTGCCCACGAACTACATCCTCGGATATTATCCCGGACCGCGGGCAGGAACCGCGGACTACGATGCGCTACGCATTGCCACCGCGGTTCTCGGCGGGCGGCTATTCAGCGAAGTGCGTTCGCGCGAACACCTGGCCTACGCCGTGGACGCGCCATTTCTGGAACGGGCGATTTCGGCGGGTGGGCTGTATGTGACGACAACGGACCCGGCGGCCGCACTGGAAGCGATGAGCCGGGAGGTCCAGCGCCTTCAGTCGACGCTCGTCGATCCGGCGGGATTGCATACGCTCGTGGGTGGGTTCATCACCGAGTACTTCCTGAAGAACGAGACCGACGCAGACCAAGCGTCCTTCCTGGCGCGCGCCCAGTTGTATGACGGCGATTACCGGACGGCGGGGGCCTTCGTTGCCAGGCTCCGGGCCGTCACGCCGGAGGACGTGCAGCGCGCGGCGCGTACGTACATGCGCGGAACGAAGTTCGGTTTCGTCGGCGACACGGCGAAAGTACCGGGGTGGCTGGGAACATCGTTCTAGAGTCGAGACGTGGCTCGCTGCGCGAGCACCGCGAGCACGTCGGCGAGTGAACCGCCGAGCGCCCGCAGCGCCACGAGCGTGTGGTACCAGAGATCGGCGGTTTCGTTGGCGGCGCGGTCGGCGTCCCCGTCGGCGCAGGCGAGCACGACTTCGGCGGCTTCCTCGCCGATCTTCTTCAGCCGCAGGTTGCGGTCTTCGAGCAGCCGGCGGGTATAACCGGGACCACCGGCAGGAGCATGCACGCGGGAGTCGATTGTCTGGTCGAGCGCATGCAATGTGTCGGTAGGAAAGTCGGGCCCGTTGAAGCAGGACTGCTGTCCGGAATGACAGGCGGGGCCGCTCGGATCGACGAGGGCGAGTACCGCATCGCCATCGCAATCGGGGGAGAGGGAAACGACACGCTGCGTGTTGCCGCTGGTCGCTCCCTTATGCCAGAGCCCGCGCGAGCGCGAGCGGTAGTGCATTTCGCCCGTGGACACGGTGCGCTCGAGGGCTTCGCGATCGGCATGTGCCACCATGAGGACGCAGCCGTTTCGAGCATCCTGTGCCACGACGGTGACGAGGCCGGCGCCCTTTTCGAAGTTCAGACGGTCGAGGTCGAGCATCTAGCGAGCCTCCTGAGCAGCTGGTTTTTCTGGGCAGCCAAGAGCCGCACGGATTTCAGCGGCCAGAACCCGGTTGGAGGCGATCGCGCTGCCGCCGTGAATCGTGCCCTGCTCCGCCCAGTCGGTGAAAACCCCGCCGGCCTCGGTGATGATCGGGAGAAACGGTGCGGCGTCCCACGCGGAAAGAATGGGGTCGACCATGGCTTCGGCGCGGCCGGTGGCCACCAGCAGATATCCGGCGCAATCGCCCCAACTCCGCGCGATGGCCGCGCGTGCGCAGAGATCGCGCCAGCGACGGCCGCGGTCCTCGAATCCCGCGAAGCGTTCGTCGGTGGTGACCAACGTCGCAGCGGCGATGTCGGATACGGCCGACACCCGGCACGGAGCGTCGTTCCACCAACATCCTTCGCCGGGCGCGGCGGCGAGCATCTCATTGAGGGCGGGAAAGCACGCGGCACCGGCGAGCACCACCGGTCCCTCGCACACTGCGACGAGCGAGCCCCAGAGTGGAATGCCGCGAACGAACGACTTAGTGCCGTCGATCGGATCGATGATCCACCGCCGAAGCGCCCCGGGGCGCGATTCCCCGAATTCCTCGCCGAGGATGCCGTCGTCCGGAAACCGGCGCGCGATCCAATCCCGGGCAATCCGCTCCGCCGCGCGGTCGGCCACGGTCACGGGCGAACCGTCGGCCTTCGTTTCGGCGTGGAGTGGTTGGTGGGCATACTCGAGTGCGGTGGCTCCCGTGAGTCGCGCGAGCTCGGCCGCCGCCTGAAGAAGTTCCGGGATTCGAGCGGCCGTCATGCGGCCCTCACGGGAAGGGCCGCGGCCGCCATGGCGGCTTTGAGATCAGCCACGGTACAGCGGCCGTCGTGGACGATGCCGGCCACGAGCGCAGCATCGGCACGGCCGGTTCGGAGCACATCGACCACGTGTTGCGCGTTGCCGGCGCCGCCGGACGCGACGACGGGGACGGACACGCGCTCGGCCACCGATCGGGTGAGATCGAGGTCGTAGCCCTCGCCGGATCCGTCCCGGTCGATACTGGTGAGCAGGACCTCGCCGGCGCCGTGCGTGGCGCAGAATTCCGCCCAGGCCAGTGCGTCGAGGGTCGTGGGCCGCGATCCGCCGTGCGTGTACACCCGCCACGTCCGGCCGTCGCGCTTCGCGTCGATACTCGCCACGACACACTGGGCGCCGAACCGCTCCGCCGCGTCGGTGAGGAGGTCGACTCGCTCGACGGCCGCGCTGTTCATGCTCACCTTGTCCGCGCCCGCGCGCAGCACGGCCGCGATGTCGTCCACGGAGCGGACGCCGCCGC
The DNA here is from genome assembly GCA_963729495.1 of uncultured Gemmatimonadaceae bacterium. Taxonomy (GTDB): domain Bacteria; phylum Gemmatimonadota; class Gemmatimonadetes; order Gemmatimonadales; family Gemmatimonadaceae; genus JAGWRI01. The sequence goes on along the minus strand of CAVSOM010000041.1, from coordinate 56,665 downwards.
CGACCGTGAGCGGGATGAACAGCGCCTCGGCGGTGCGCCGGACGACGTCGAGCAGCGTGCGGCGATCCTCGAGACTGGCCGAGATGTCGAGGAACACGATCTCATCGGCGCCGGCGCGCTCGTACGCCTGTGCCAGAAGCACAGGATCGCCGACGTCGCGCAGGCCCTCGAATCGCACGCCCTTGACGACGCGCCCGCCCTTGACGTCGAGGCACACGATCAGGCGATGGGTCAGCACGCGCCCGCCCACCCGGCGCGCCAGGGGTTGAACCCGCTCATGCGCCACCGCCATGGAGCGAAACCCGGCCCTTGGTGCTGAAGACGGCCCCCGACTCCTGGAGTGCATCGCGGAGGGCGAGGCCGAGCGCCTTGAACGCGGCCTCGACGACGTGGTGGCGGTCGGTGCCGCGCAGCACGCGCAGGTGAATGGTTGCGCCGGCGTTGTCGCTGAACGACCGCATCCAGTGGTCGTAGAGCGAACTGGGAATCGGCCCGCGGTAGAAGGAGCGCCCGCCGAGATCGACGGCGCACTGCACGAGGGCGTCGTCCATAGGAATCGTCCGGTCGCCGTATCGCGCGGCGGTGGGCGGAATCGCCGCGGCGAGCGCGGCGCCGAGCGTGATCGCCACGTCCTCGATGAGGTGGTGGGCGAGATCGCCGCGCGCCACGACGGACACCCGGAGCCCGGCGTACCGGGCAAGGGTGCCGAGCATGTGATCCAGGAACGGCACTCCGGTCTCGATGTGAGAGGCGCCGGCCCGGAGATCGAGGCGCACTTCGACGTCCGTCTCGTTGGTCTTGCGGTGGATCGGTTTCATGTCGAGAACTCCTGAGCGACGGCGATGGGATCGAGCGCGCCGGTGTAGAGGGCCATGCCGATAACGGCGGCAGCGGACCCGCGATGTTCCAGGGCGCGGAGGTCGTCGTGGCTGGCGATGCCCCCGGACGCGATGATGGGAAGGTCGGTGGCGTCCGTGAGGTCCTGGACCAGTGCCAGGTCGGGCCCGGTCATGAGCCCCTCGCGGTGCACCGCCGTGACGAGAACGCCGGCGATCGGAAGGTGCTCGAGTTCGGCGAGCACGTCGAAGACGTCGAGCTGTTGGGCTCGGCTCCACCCGTGTGTGACGACGCGCCGTTCGCGCACGTCGGCGGCCACGATGAGCAGGCCGGCGTGGGACGTGGCGAGGTCGGCCAGCCAGTCGAGATCCTCGATGGCCCGGGTGCCGACGATGACGCGTGCCGCTCCGGCCGCCAGCAGATCGTCCACGCGGTCACGCGAGCGTACCCCGCCACCGACCCGCACGGCGGCATCGGCATTATCGAGCAGCGCCGCCACAACCGCCGCGTTGCTGCCCGCGCCGGTGGCGGCGTCGAGATCGACCACGTGCAGGTGACGAAATCCGGCACAAGCCCACTGGCGCGCCACGGCGATCGGGTCGTCCAGCCGGACGCGCTCCTTGGCGTACGACCCGCCGACGAGTTGCACACAGGCCCCGCCGCGCAAATCGAGGGCAGGAATAGCGAGCATCAACGCACCTCCCGCAGGAATTCGTGCACCATGCGCACGCCGGGCCGCGAACTCTTCTCGGGGTGGAATTGTACGCCCAATACACTTCCCCGGCGCACCGCGGCGGGAAATCGATCGGTCCCGTGCGTACTCCAGGCGACGACGCAGCGTTCGTCATCCGGTGCGCACACGTAACTGTTCGCGTAGTAGACCTCACGCAGGCCACTGGCGCCAAACACGGGGTCGGCAAGATCGGTGATGGAATTCCACCCGATCTGCGGAATGCGGCTCGCCACCAACCGCCGCACCCGGCCGTGGAACACGCCGAGTCCTCGGCCGGCGCCCTCCTCGCTCTCCTCGAACATGAGCTGCATGCCGAGACAGATGCCCAGACAGGGAAGGCCGCCGGCCAGCGCGTGGCGCATCGCCTCGGCGCCGGGAACGAGTCGTGCCACCGCACTGGCGAACGCACCAACGCCGGGCAGCACCAGGACGTCGGTCTGAACGGCGGCAGCCGGATCGGGCTCCACGCGCACGTCGGCGCCCGGATGCGCGAGCGCCTTGACGAGCGAGTGGAGATTCCCGGCGCCGTAGTCGAACACCGTTATGCGCATGCACCGTCCTCGGCGTTCCACGCGGCGAGCAACCGCTCCATCAGCGGCCACGGGCCGACGGTCACGCGGAGCGCCGTGCCTTCCGAAGCCGCGAGCGCCGGGGTGATGGCCGGGAGATCGGTCAACACGCGAACGGCAACGCCGTGGGTGAGGAGACGGGCGGCCAAGCGGCGGGCGCGACGGCAGGGGACGCAGAGAAAGTTGGCGTCCGACGGGAGCGCCGGCGTACCCCGTGTGGCGAGTGCGTCCGCCAGCCGTGCGCGGTTGGCAGCGGCCGCCCCCGCCTGCTCGCGGACCCAGGGGAGTGCGTCGGTGAAGACGGCGGTAGCCGCGGCCACGGCAGCGGCGTTGAGCTTGTACGGTCCGCGCACCGTTTCCAGCGCGCGGGCGAGCGACGGCGCGAGCACGGCGTATCCGATGCGGAGCCCCGCCAGGCCGAACGCCTTGGAGAGCGTTCGCGTGACGACCAGTCGTTCGTTGCGGCGGGCGAGAGCGAACCCGGGGGCCGACGTGAACTCGCCGTAGGCCTCGTCGAGCACGACGACGCCCGGCGCCTCCGAGACGATGCGCTCGATCGTGCGCAGCGGAAGGGCGGACCCCGTAGGGTTGTTCGGGGCGCATACGTAGACCAGGCGCGGACGCGGCGCGAGCAGTGCGTCCACGTCGACGTCGAGATCGGCGCGATACGGCACGGCATGCACCAGAAGCTGATTGATCGACGCGAACGCCGGCACCATGGAGAAGGTCGGCGTGGGGAAGGCGATCGTGTCTCCCGGCTCGGCGAACGCGCGCATGGCGCAGTCGATGAGGTCGTCCGAGCCGCATCCGGCCACGATCATGTCCGGTGTCACGCCGGCATAGGCCGCCAGTTGGTCGTAGAGCGCCGTCGGCGAAATGACCGGGTAGGCGGCAAGCGCGCCGCCGGTGAGGGCGCGCATCGCGCTCACAGCCGCGGGCGGCGGGCCCCAGAGGTTGGTGTTGTCGCTGAGATTCACGGCGGCACCGGCATCGGATGCGGCGTACGGGGCCAGGTCGCGCAGGGCGGGACGCATGGAGGCGTACATTCATCGTCCCCCGTTCCAGGCCCGCGCGGCGTCGGCATGGCCGAACAGCCCTTCGGATTCCGCAAACGCGCCCACGTCACCCGCAAGACGCTCGGCGCCGCCGCGATCCACGCGCTGATACGTGGTCCAACGGAAGAAATCGAGCGTCGACAATCCGGAATACGAACGAGCGAGCCCGCCGGTGGGCAGTACGTGATTGGCGCCGGTCATGTAATCGCCAAAGCTGACCGATGCCGTCTCGCCGACGAACACCGTGCCCGCATGTCGAATGCCGGCCAGCACGCGATCCGATTCGGCAACGCAGAGCAGCAGGTGCTCGGGTGCGTAGACCGCGGCCCACCGGGCCGCCTCGTCCACCGAATCGCCCCAGAGAATGGCCCCCTGCCCCGCCAGCGCCCGGTCGATGATGTCGCGGCGCCGCTGCGACGGCAGCATCCGGCGGAGCGCATCCCGCAGCCGGACAGCAAAGGGTTGGCCGACGACGACAGCCACCACGCAGGCGCGCGGGTCGTGCTCTGCCTGCGCCAACATCTCGCGGGCCACGACGTCGACGGATGCCGAGTCGTCGGCGACGACCAGCAGCTCGCTGGGGCCGGCGGGCGAGTCGATGCCGACGACGCCAGCCACCTGGAGTTTGGCTTCGGCGACGAATGCATTCCCGGGCCCGACGATCCGATCGACGCGCGGCACCGACGCCGTGCCGTACGCCATGGCCCCGACGGCCCCCGCTCCGCCGAGCGCGAACACGCGATCGACCTGGGCGAGTTCGGCCGCGGCGAGCACAACGGGGCTCGGCAGGCCCCGCGCATCCGGCGGCGAGGCGAGCACGACTTCGGCCACGCCGGCCACGCGCGCCGGCACGGCACCCATGAGCACGCTGCTCGGGTAAGCCGCCCGTCCACCCGGAGCGTATACGCCGACACGCGACAGCGGATCGGGGCGGCGGCCCACGACGATGCCCGGCTCCGGTGAGCACTCCGCGGGCGCGGGCATGAAGGCCCGATGCACCGTGGAGATATTGTGAAGCGCCCGCTCCATGGCGCGGCGCAGCGCGGAATCCAATCCGTCGAGCGCGGCCTTCCAGCGCAGGCGGGGGACCTCGAGCTCCGCGAGGTCCACGCCATCGAACCGGCGCGCCAGTTCGCGGAGCGCGACGTCACCGCGTTCGCGCACGTCGGAAAGGATGGCCGCGGTCGCCTCGCGAATTTCGGGATCGAAGGAAGTCGTGCGATCGAGTAACCGCCGCTCGCGGGAGGCGCCGAGCGAGCGCAGGGCGCCGAAGGCGCACAGTTCGAGGGAGGCCGCGGCGTGCGACGTCATGCCATCAGCCTCTCGATCCGGGTGATGAGAATTCCCTCGGCTCCCAGCGCCTTCAGTTGGGCGATCGTGCGGTAGACGCTGAGCGCCGGCACGACGGCGTGCACGGCGACCATCTTGCCGCCGTTCAGAATGTCGATGACCGTCGGGCCATTGAGACCGGGGACGATGTCGCGCACCCGGGACATCTGATCGCGCGGAACGTTGGCCATCAGATACCGCTGCGTGCGGGCCCGAAGCACGGAGAGCAGCGCGGCCGCGAGCTCGTCGACCGCGTGTTGCGCGGCCGCGATGAGACGATCCGGAGGGTCGGCCACGATCAGCCGCGCGGTGGACTCGAGCACCGTTTCGATTTCGCGAAGTCCGTTCACGCGAAGCGTGGATCCCGTCGAGACCAGATCCACGATCACGTCGGCAATGCCGATGTGGGGCGCGATCTCCGCCGCTCCCGAGACCGGGACGATCTCCACACGGCAGCCGTTCTCGGCGAAGTAGCGAGCGGCGATGCGTGGAAACGTGGTCGCCACTCGCGCGCCGGCCGGCACGTCCCGCACGCACCGGATCCCGCCGTCGTCCTTGGCGGCGACCGCCAGACGGCAGCGACCGAAGCCGAGATCGGCCACTTCGCGCACCGGGCGGCCGGACTCGCGCACCAGATCCCATCCGGTCACGCCCGCATCCGCCGCGCCGTCGGCCACGAATTCGGGAATGTCCTGTGCACGAACGAACAACGCCTGGAAATCTCCGCCCATCGCGGCCGTGAGCGCCCGGTCGCTGTGGGCTCGAATTTCGAGGCCGGCGTCGCGAAACAATTCGCGCGCCTCATCGGCAAGGCGGCCCTTGTTCGGCAGAGCAATCTTCAACATGCAAACCCCTGTGGGGACAAAAGAAAAGGCCCGTCGGTGCGCGACGGGCCAGCATGAACAAGCGAGGGATGATCCCGACGACTATCCGCGCACGCCCGCCCCGCCCCGGCCCATGATGCCGTGGTGGTGATGCGTGTGGTGCTGCGCGCGAACCGTGATCATGATCGGAGAAGCTAGCGGGCGCGGACCGGCGCCGTCAACTGGAGGGGGCCCCTGCCACACGCCGAAGCGGCCGGCGCTACCGTCACACCCCGCCGCTGCGCTAGGATGCAGGAACCACACCCGACGAGCCACAGGCACCATGTTTGCAGACACGCTGCTCCGCGCCGAACAAATGCACCTGTTTCGCCTGCTGGTCTGGGGCGGTGCGAGCGTCATTGCCGGCACCATCGTGTTCGTGGCGGTGGCCTGGCAGCGCCCGGCGACCACCCTGCTCCGCCAGTTCGGGGTGCAGATGACGGCCTGGGGAGGGCTCGAACTGGCCTACGCCGCCATCGCCTGGAACGGGCTCGGGCTACGCGATGTTTCCGGCGCCACGACCCTGGACCGGCTGCTCTGGTTCAACCTCGGGCTAGATGTCGGGATGGTCATCATCGGGATCGCGTTCTCCATCGCCGGATGGCAAATGGGCCGGCGGTTAGGCTTGGTCGGAGCCGGAATTGGCGTAATGCTTCAAGGGGCTGCCCTGTTTCTGATCAATGCAGGGCTTGTGGCAGTTATTTCACGGTAATTATGGCCGAAACGACGCTGGATCTTCGAGGAATGGCCAAGCCGGCGGCGTACGCGACGCTTGCCGACCATGTGGTCCATGTGCTGGCGGGGGTGGACGACGAAGTTGCGGCCATGGCGACCATCAGTTCGCTGACGCATCACGCGTTTGGATTCCTGTGGACCGGGTTCTATCGCGTGGTGATTCCAGGCCGGTTACTGCGGGTGGGGCCGTACCAGGGCTCGCTGGGGTGCCTGGAAATCGCGTTTGGTCGAGGGGTGTGCGGAACCGCGGCGGCATCCCGGGCGCCCGTGCTCGTCGCTGACGTCATGCAGTTTCCCGGGCACATCGCGTGCGACGCGCGCGCGCGCTCGGAAGTCGTAGTTCCGGTGCTGGATGCGGCCGGGATATTGCGCGCGGTGTTCGACGTCGACGCGGAACGTGTGGGAGCGTTCGACGAAGACGATGTACGGGGGCTGACGCGGATTGCCGGTTGGTTCGCGGCGCCTCGCTCCGTGCGGCGCCCGCCGCTAGGTTAGAGCGCAGGGCGGACACGCATCCCCAGATTTCCGACGCCATGACGGTTCAAGGGTACTCCGATCGCATCAACCATGCGCTGGCGTTCGCGGCGAAGCACAACGACCGCGAGGTGCGCAAGGGAACGCGGCTCCCGTACGGGACCCACGGCGCGAATGTGGCGTTGATCCTCACGAAATACGGGCGGGACGAGAATACGATCGTTGCCGGCATCCTCCAGGATGTCGTGGAGGATTGTCTCCGCGACCGATACACCCGGGATATGTTGGAGCAGCGCATCGGGGACAAGTTCGGCGCGGCGGCGCTCGATGCCGCGCTTACCGCAGCGGTGCGCCGGATGGATGACGACGGCGTGGAGCTATCGCACGACGAGTGCAAAGACGATCTCCTGGATCGTCTGGCGAGCGCGCCGGAAGGCGCGCAGTGGATATGCGCGGCCGATGCCATTCATTCGGCCAGTACGATTCTCGCCGACCTCAAGCGTACGATCGATCCCGATTCGGTATGGGGACGGTTCCACTGGGGGAAGAGCGGGACGATCCGCTGGTACCGCCGGTTGTACGAGCGGTTGCAGGACGCGGGATTCTCGGCGCCGATCATGCAGGAGTTCGCGCATGTCGTGGCAACGCTCGAGCGCCACGAACAGCCGCACGCGTCGGCCACGACGATCTGACGCCAGCCGCGAGGCCCCCCGCCCCGCCGGTCGTTCTCGCGCTGCCTGCTTCCCCGCCCCCCGCCCCCCGCCCCCCGCTCGCCCTAGCTCGAATGCGTTGCCGGTTCCGGGTAGCTGCGTTGGACGTAGGCGTCGAGCATGGCCAGAAACTCCGGCACGATGCGGTCACCGCGGAGCGTGCACTCGAGCTGTCCGTCGATGTACACGGGGGCTTTGGGCTCTTCGAACGTTCCGGGAAGGGAGATGCCGATGTTGGCGTGCTTGGATTCGCCGGGTCCGTTCACGACGCAGCCCATGACGGCCACCTTCATTTCCTCGACTCCGGGATGCCGCGTGCGCCAGCCGGGCATCTGATCGCGCAGATAGGCCTGGATGTCTTCCGCCATGTGCTGGAAGAACGTAGACGTCGTGCGACCGCATCCCGGACACGCCGTGACCTGTGGGGCGAAGCTGCGGAGTCCGAGCGACTGGAGAATCTGCTGCGCGACCAACACCTCCTCGGTACGGTCGCCGTTCGGTTTCGGCGTGAGCGATACGCGAATCGTGTCACCGATGCCGTCGGCCAGGAGAATGGAGAGTCCGGCCGTGCTGGCGACGATCCCCTTGCTTCCCATACCGGCCTCGGTGAGGCCGAGGTGGAGCGGATAATCACACCGTGCGGCGAGCAGGCGGTAGACCGTCACGAGGTCCTGGACCCCCGACACCTTGGCGGAGATAATGATGCGATCGTGGCCGAGCCCGACGTCTTCCGCCAACTCCGCGGACCGCAGAGCGCTGGCGAGCATCGCTTCGATGTACACGAGCTTGGCGTCTGCCGGGATGCGTTGGCGTGCGTTCTCGTCCATCATCTGCGTGAGCAGGTCCTGATCGAGCGACCCCCAGTTCACGCCGATGCGAACCGGGCGGTCGTGCTCGACGGCGATCTGGACGATCGTGCGGAAGTTCTCGTCGCGGCGTTTACCGCCGACGTTGCCGGGGTTGATCCGATACTTGGCGAGCGCCGCGGCGCAGTCGGGGTACCTGGCCAGCAGAAGGTGGCCGTTGTAGTGGAAATCGCCGACGATCGGAACGTCGACACCGGCGTCTCGGACGCGTCGTGCCATTTCGGGCACGGCTCGGGCCGCTTCGTCGTTGTTGACGGTCACGCGCACCAGCTGGGACCCGGCCTGCGCCAGCGCCACCACCTGCGCCGCCGTGGCCGTGGGGTCGGCGGTGTCGGTGTTGGTCATGGACTGGACGACCACCGGGTACTCGGATCCCACCGGAACCTGGCCGACCCAGGCCGTCACGGTCTGTCTACGGCTGACAGCGCTCACGAATGCCCCCTCCGGTATGCCAGGGAAAATACACTCGATCGGACAGGGAGCACGGAAGTGGCGCGGCGGCGAGAGCAGGCGGGAGAGGCGCCGGCGACCCCCTGGGATTCCGGTATTGACCCCCTATTCCGGTGGTACTACCTTAGCCCCCGCTGAGCCAAGGCCTCGGGTCTTGGCTCCGCGCGTATAGGCCCCGCAGCGCTCCGGCGGTCTGCGGCATCTGATGATTGTCGGGGTACGGTCCGTTCCGCTCCCTAGACAACGGGTACTTTCAGGAGTGGGACATGCGCACGACAGGCAAGGTGAAGTGGTTCAACGACGCGAAGGGCTTCGGCTTCATCACCCCGGACAGCGGCGAGAAGGATTGCTTCGTCCACTATAGCTCGATCCAGGGCACGGGGTTCAAGACGCTGGCCGAAGGCGAGGCCGTGGAGTTTGATGTCGTCCAGGGCGCAAAGGGGCCGGCGGCGGAAAACGTTTCCCGTCTGGCCCAGTAAGCGCGCCACCCCGTGGCAGAAGAGCCGGGAGGCCCGTACCCACGGGTTCTCTCGGCTCTTTGTCATCGGTGAACGGTCAAGGCGCGGTGTTGGTGTGTGGCGGGGCCGACGGGGGACGCCCGCGAGGAATCCTGGGTACCGATTCCGCCGCCTGGAGCAGTCGCTGGCGGACGTCGGCAACGAGGGCCTCATGGTCGACGGTCAGCACGACACCGCCGGGAAGAGAAAGGGCGCGGCGAGCTTCGGGATCTGCCATGCTGATCGCGATTTCAACGGCGCGCCGTACGGGAACGTCGAGAGTCTGACAGAGGGCTCGGATGACTCTCACCAGGATGACTCCTTCGAACGAGACTTCTCGCGTCGCACCACGTGCATGGGAGACAATTCCGGGTAGCTGATGGTGTGAAACGAGGTTGTCCACCCATTTTCTTGGAGCGTCTACGGCGAACGCAGTCGTGGCGGTGTCGTAGTTTGGCATGAATTATCCTAATACGGCAGGATAATTATGCAACACATGCCATTCACTGGTCAGTTGCTAAATTCTAAGGATATTTATTGGATCGACGGCAGTCCTGTACGAAGTATCTGCAGCCGAGTCGTCGGGGCCTAGCCGAGTGCGGCGCGTGCGGCTTCCAACTGTGCCCGAAGCGCTGCAGGGCCCGTGCCACCGACCACTTCGCGGTGCTCCACGGATCGTTCCGCGGAGAGGGCCGCCTTGCAATCGGCTCCGAAGAGGGGGTGGGCAGCGCTGAATGACGCCAACGGCAAGGCGTCGAGCTCGACACCGCCTTCTTCGGCTTGGCGAACCAGTTGGCCCACGGCGGCGTGGGACTCCCGGAAGGTCGCCCCACGTCGCACGAGATAGTCGGCGAGGTCCGTGGCCATGAGGCCGCTGGAAAGAGCGGCGCGCATGCGTTCCGAGCGGAACGTCACCTCGGCGAGCGATCCCGCGAATGCGGGCAGCACGAGTTGCATGGTGTCGACCGCATCGAACAGCGCGCGCTTGTCGTCCTGCAGATCCTTGTTGTAGCTGCTGGGGAGCCCCTTGATCGTGGCGAGCAAGGCGGTGAGATCGCCGAGCAGGCGCGCCGCGCTGCCGCGGGCGATCTCGAGCGCGTCGGGATTGCGCTTCTGGGGCATCATACTCGAGCCCGACGAAAACCGTTCGCCGAACCGGACGAACCCGAATTCACTGGTGCCGTAGATGATCAGGTCTTCGGCAAACCGCGAGAGGTGGGTGGCCATCATGGCACAGGCGAACAGCATGTCGGCCACGAAATCGCGATCGCTCACGGCGTCCATGGAGTTCTGGGCCACCGCGTCGAAGCCCAGCGTTCCCTGCAGGAGCGTGCGGGACACGGGATACGCCGACCCGGCGACGGCGCCGGAACCGAGGGGCAGCACGGCGGCGGCACGGGCCGCCGCGCGCAGCCGAACGCGATCGCGCTCGAGCGGCCAGAAGTGGGCGAGCAGCCAATGGGCGGCCGCCACCGGTTGGGCGCGCTGCAGGTGGGTGTAGGCGGGCATGAGGACCGTCTCGACCTCGGCGGCCCGCGTCACGATCACGCGTTGGAATTCACGGACCGCGTGATCGAGCCGCGGCACCGCGTCCATGGTCCAGAGACGGGTTGCCGTGGCGACCTGATCGTTGCGGCTCCGTCCGGTATGCAGTTTCGACGCGACGTCGCCCACGGCGTCGTGCAGCAGGCGGTCGATCATGGTGTGCACGTCTTCGTCCGACGGAATCGGGACGGCCCCGGCCTCGAGCTGCGCGGCCACCGCTTCGAGCCCGCGTTCGAGCGCCCGGCTCTCGTCGAGTGTCAACACGCCGGCGTTCCACAGGGCCACGGCCCATGCTTTGGACAGCGTGACGTCGAACGGCCACAGGCGGAGATCGACGCCGATGGAGTTGTTCAGCGCGTCGAAGGCCGGGGCGGGCCCTCTGCCGAAGCGGCCGCCCCACAGCTTGTGCGCCCTGGCGGATCCCTCCGCGGTCACGCGATGGCCAACGACGGTTTCGGCTCGCGGTCGGCGGCGGCCGCCTCCAGCTCCTGGTCCCTGAGGGCCCGCACGCGCGCCGGCAGGGCGAACAGGCGGATGAAGCCGCCGGCGTCGCTCTGCTGGTACACGTCGTCCTCGCCGAACGTGACGAACCGTTCGTCGTACAGGGCATGGATGCTCTGGCGGCCAACGACGGTCAGCGAGCCTTTGTACAGGCGGAGCGTCACGGTGCCGGTGATGCGCTTTTGCGTCGCGACGACGAAGGCGTCGTAGGCTTCGCGCTCGGTGCTCCACCACCGTCCCTCGTATACCAGATCGGCGTATCGGGGCGCGATCACGTCCTTGGCGGCGAGCGTGCGCCGATCGAGGACGAGCTGCTCGAGTTCGCTGTGCGCCGAGTAGAGCAGGGTGCCGCCCGGGGTCTCGTACACGCCGCGCGACTTCATGCCGACGAGGCGGTCCTCCACGAGGTCGATCCGTCCGACGCCGTGGCGGCCGGCGATCCGATTGAGCGCGGTGAGCAGATCGACGGCGCCGAGCGCCCGTCCATTGACGGACGACCGGCGTTCCTTGGTCGAAGCCGATCACCACGTCCTCGGGAGCGTCGGGGGCCTGGGCGGGATTGGTGGTGAGCATGAACAGGTCGTCGGGCGGGGCCGCATTCGGGTCTTCGAGGATGCCCCCCTCGTGCGACAGGTGCCAAATATTCGCATCTCGCGAATAAATCTTCTCCTTGGTGGCCGCGACCGGAATGCCGCGGGCCCGGGCGTAGGCGATCGCGTCCTCGCGGCTGCGGATGTCCCACTCGCGCCACGGGGCGATGACGGGAAGGTCGGGCGCGAAGGTGGCGTAGGTGAGTTCGAACCGCACCTGGTCGTTGCCCTTGCCGGTGCAGCCGTGGGCGAGCGCGTCGGCGCCCACGGCGCGGGCGACCTCGACCTGGCGCCGGGCGATCAACGGCCGGGCCATGGAGGTGCCGAGCAGGTACTTGCGATTGTAGACGGCGCCGGCCCGGAGGGTGGGGAAGATGAAGTCTTCCACGAACTCCTGGCGCAGGTCTTCGACGTAGCACTCTTCGGCGCCCGAGGCGAGCGCCTTTTCCCGCACGCCGCGCAGTTCGTCGGCGTCCTGTCCGATATTGGCGGCGACGCAGATCACGCGCGCGTCGTAATGCTCGCGCAGCCAGGGGACGATGATCGAGGTATCGAGTCCGCCCGAATAGGCGAGGGCGATAGTGCGTGGCATAACGACTCCTCAGGCAACATGTTTATGCAGTCCGACTGCATATTTAATCACCCCGGCGCCGCGCGTCAATCGGCACCGGGCGCGACCGCTCAGCCGCGCTGGGCGAGGCCGGTGAGCCGGGTGACGACGGCCCGCCGCGCGGCGGCCGAGCGGCAGATGACGAGAATCGTGTTCTCGCCGGCGATCGTGCCGAGCAGTTCCGGCCATTCCTCGGCGTCGATGGCCTCGGAGATGGGCTGGGCGCCCGAGGCGACGGTGTGCAGCACGACCAGTTCGCCGACCGCCGAGATGCTGGAGAACAGCTGCGGGAGCAGCGCCTCGAGCGAGGGTTTCGCCTCGTCGCTGATTGCCTCCTGGCGGAGGTACCGGGCGCCGGTCTCGGTGGGAACGCGCACGAGGCCGAGCTCGCGCAGGTCGCGCGACAGAGTGGCCTGTGTGATGACGACGCCCCGGCGGGCGAGCCGCTGACGCAACTCTTCCTGGCTGGCGACGACGTGAGCGCCGGTGATCTCGAGAATGGCCGCGTGTCGAGCCGCTTTCTTGGCCATGGGGCTCCATTGGAACGCGAGAAAGAGGTGGGAGTTGACGCCATCAATATGCATGATTATGCATTCCGTGTGAATAGGATCCCTGTCGGCGTGCTCGGGGCCAGCGGATACGCCGGCCGCGAGCTGTGCGCACTCGTCACCCGCCACCCTGCGCTCGCGCTGTCGTTCGCCACGGCCAACGACCAGCGGGGGCAGGCCGTGCACATCGCCGGGGGGGACGTGACGTTCATCGCCACGGAAGACGCGCCGCTCCAGAGGGCGGAGCTGGTGTTCAGCGCGCTGCCGCATGGCGCCTCGCGGGCCTGGGTCGAGGCGGCGCAGGCGGCGGGCGCGCGGGTGGTCGATCTCTCGGCCGACCTGCGTCCGGGGAACGGGCACGACGACGTGCCCTACGGGCTGACGGAACTGGCGCGCGAACGGGTGCGCGGGGCGCAGATCGTGGCCAACCCGGGGTGCTATCCGACGTCCATCCTGCTCGCGCTGGCGCCGTTGGTGGAACGGCACCTGGTGGCCGAGGGGAGCGCGATGATCGCGAATTCGGCGAGCGGGGTGACCGGCGCCGGCAACTCGGCTAAACGCGAGTACCTGTTCGGCGAGGTGGCCGAGGACTATCGGGCGTATGGCGTGGGGAACGCGCACCGCCATCTGCACGAGATGCGGGCGACGCTGGCCCAGATGGACAGCCGGGCGGACCTCGTCTTTACGCCGCATCTGCTGCCGGTGACGCGCGGGATCCTGTCGTCGATCACGGTCGAACTACAGGAGCCGCTGGACGACCCGATGGAGCCGTGGCGCCGCCGCTTCGGCGGCGAGGCCTTCATCGAACTCGTCGGCGCTCCTCCCCGTCTGCGCGACGTCGCCTACCGGAACGCGGTCCAGATCTTCGCGCAGCCGATTGCCGGGACCGCCCGTCCGATGCTGCTGATCCTGTCGGCCATCGACAACCTCGTGAAGGGCGCGGCGGGCCAGGCGGTGCAGAACGCAAATCTGATGCTGGAACTCGACGAAACGGCGGGGCTGGTATGACGCGCGTGGTCAAGGTGGGGGGGCGGGTACAGCACGATCCGGCGCTGGCCGCGGGCCTGGCGGACGTGTGGGACGCGATGGCCCGATCGCTGGTCGTGGTGCACGGCGGCGGCGACGAGGTCACGGCGCTGCAGCACGCGTTCGGGCTGACGCCGGAATTCGTGCAGGGGCGGCGGGTGACGACCGCCCGTGACATGGAGCTGGTGCGCATGGCGCTGTCGGGGAGCGCCAACAAGCGGCTGGTGGCGGCCCTGGTGCACGAAGGGGTGCGCGCGGTGGGTGTTTCGGGGGAGGATGCGTCGCTGTTGGCGGCCACGCCGGTGAGCGCCGACACGTTGGGGCACGTGGGCGAGGTGCAGCGGGTGAATGCCTCCTTCCTCCGGCATCTGCTGGACGGCGGCTATCTGCCGGTGATTTCGCCGGTGAGCCGGAACATCGGGCTCGAGCTGGGGCCGGCGTTGAACGTGAACGCGGACGACGCCGCGGCGGCGATCGCGGTGGCCCTGGAGGCCCGCGAGCTGTTGCTGATCTCCGACGTGCCCGGCGTGCTCTCGGCGGGGGTGCCGCTGCGCGTACTGAGCGTGGAGAGCGCCAATGGCTTGATGTCCGCGGGCACGGCGATCGCCGGCATGGCGGCGAAGTTGCACGCCGCGGTGGCGGCGGTGCGCGGCGGGGTGGCGAGCGTGCGCATCGGCGACCTCGGGGCGCTGGGGAACGGGGAGCGCGGAACGACCATCACGATGACGGGGGAGGGGACGTGAATTCCAGCACGCCAGTGGCGACGAACGAGCCGACGACGACCGATGGGACGGCGACCGCGCCCGAGGCGATTCTCGGCACGTACAAGCGCGGTCCGATGGAACTGGTCCGGGGCGAGGGCGTCTACCTGTTCGATCGCGACGGCAACCGGTACCTGGACTTCGTGAGCGGCATCGCGGTGAACGCGCTCGGGTACGGCGATCCGGGTCTGCGCGGGGCGCTGCACGCGGCCGCCGACGGGCTGATCCACACCTCGAATCTGTACCGGACGGCGGCCGGCGAGGATCTGGCGCGGAAGCTGGTGGACCGTTCGTTCGCGTCGCGCGTGTTCTTCTGCAACTCGGGCGGCGAGGCGAACGAAGGCGCGATGAAGTTCGCGCGCCGGTGGGCCCGTTCGGTGGGAGAGAACAAGCATCAGATCGTCGCCCTGCGCGGCGCCTTCCATGGCCGTCTGTTCGGCACGCTGGCGGCGACGGACCGTGCCGCGTACCGCCTGCCGTTCCAGCCGTTGGCGGGCGGGATCTCGATCGTGGAACGCGACCTGAACGACGTGGCGGCGGCGCTGGACGCGACGAGCGGGGCCGCGGTGATCGTGGAGCCGGTGCAGGGAGAGGGCGGGGTGCGCGTGCTCGATGCCGGGTTTCTGCGCGAGCTGCGGGCGCTGACCAGGGAACGGCAGGCGGCGCTGATCTTCGACGAGATCCAGTGCGGACTGGGCCGGACCGGAACGCTGTTCGCGTACGAGCAGACGGGGGTCGAGCCGGATCTGCTCACGGTCGCGAAGCCGCTGGCCGGGGGCCTGCCGATGGGGGCGGTGCTGATGACGGAGGCGATCGCGGCGGCCATCCGGCCGGGCGATCACGGTACGACGTTCGGCGGGGGGCCGTTCGTGGCGTCGGTGGCGTCGTACGTGCTCGACCGCCTGTCGGCGCCGGAGCTCCTGGATCATGTGCGGGAAACGGGCGCCTGGATGGGCGCGCAGCTCCACGAAATCGCGCACCGCACGGGGCGCATTCGCGGCGTGCGCGGGGTGGGGTTCATGTGGGGCGTGGACGTGATGGGGACGGCGTCGCACGTGGTGAGCGAGGCGCTGGCCGCCGGACTCCTCGCGTGCACCGCGGGCGACTACACGGTGCGACTGCTGCCCCCGCTCGTTGCCACGCGTGACGAACTCGCGGAAGGCCTGGCGGTGCTCGAAAGCGTTCTCTGATGAATTCCGACGTCGGCATTCGCCCGGCCGGTCCCGAAGACGTGGACGCCATCGTCCGGCTGAACAACCAATTTGCCGACGAGATGCTGATGTTGCGCCGTACCCCGGAGACGGTGGCGTTGACGATCGACGATTTCGTCGTGGCGGTGAACGTCGCCGGCGGCGTGGTCGGATGCGGCGCGTTGAAGGAATACTCGCCGTCGGTGGCCGAGGTGGCGGCGATCGCCGTGGCGCGCGAGGCGCACGGCCAGGGCCTCGGGCGGCGGCTCGTGGAGGCGGTGGAACGACTGGCCATGAAGCGCGACATCTACGACGTGTTCGCGCTCACGCTGCAGCCGGAGTTCTTCACGTCGTGCGGGTACGGGCAGGTGGACCGGGCGCGGTATCCGGAGAAGATCCGGCGCGATTGCCTGGGGTGCGCGCGCCGCTTTGCCTGCGACGAGTACTGCTTCGCGAAGAACCTGCGGGTGGAGGCGCTGCACATCGCGGCGTGAGCCGGGCGGGCGATTCGGCCCCGACGGTGCGGCCGGCTCTCTATAGAGGGCCGGCCTTTTCGCGTCCAGGAACGAGGGCGGGTCGCCCACACGCGGGGCAGGGGGGGTTGACCGCGGGCCCCGGCAGTCGTAGTGTATTGCAACAACGACACAGCCACCGAGCGCCGCATGTTCGAACGTCTCGATCCCCGAAGTCCCGTTCCGCTCTACGCCCAGATCGCCGACGCCGTGCGGCTGGCGATCGCGGCGGGCGAGTTGACCGAGGGCAACCTGCTGCCCTCGGTGCGCCAACTGGCGGCGGAGCTGCGGGTGAACCCGGCCACGGTGGTGCAGGCGTATCGCGGGCTGGAGGGCGACGGGTTCGTGTCCACGCGGCAGGGAGCGGGCACCTTCGTGCAGGCGGTGGGCAAGGACCTGCGGGCGCGGGAGCGCCGCAATGCGGCGCGGCGGCTCGTGCGCGATCTGGTCCGCGACGCCCGCCGGTTGGGCGTTTCGCCCGACGATCTCCGAGAGGCGCTGGATCACGAGTTGAACGGGGGCGGCCGATGACGTTTGCCGTTGAGACGGAAGGGCTGGAATACCGCGCGGGCAAGACCTTCGCGCTGCGCGGGGTCAATCTCCGCGTACCGACGGGCGCGATCTACGGATTCCTGGGCCCCAACGGCGCCGGGAAAACCACGACGATCCGGCTGGTGTTGGGGTTGCTGCGAGCCGACAGCGGACGCATCACCGTGCTGGGCGAGCCGATGCCGCGGTCGCGGGTGTCGGTGTTGGCGCGCGTGGGGTACGTGCCCGACCGGCCGCACGTGCACCCGGCGCTGACCGTGGCGCAGTCGATAAACCTCCATGCGGCGTTCCATGCCCGATGGGACGCGGCATGGGCGGCCGAGTTGCAGCAGCAGTTCCGCCTGCCGGGCGACCGGCGCGTGGGATCGTTGTCCAAGGGCGAGACGGGAAAGCTGCTGATGCTGTTGGCGCTGGCCCAGCGGCCCGACCTCCTGGTGCTCGACGAACCGACCGACGGGTTGGACCCCGTGGTGCGGCGGGACGTGCTGGAGGCGTTGCTGGCGTACGTGTCGGACCATCAGGCCTCGGTGCTCATCTCGAGCCATCTCGTGCACGAGTTGGAGCGGATCTGCGACTGGATCGGCGTGATGGATCAGGGGGCGCTGGTGGCCGAACTGCCGATGCGGGACTTCAAGAGCGGAATCAAGCGCCTCTACGTGACGGGCGCGCCGGAGCTGCTCGACGAGCGTACGCCGTTCACGGTGCTGAGCCGGGGACCGGCGAAGGGCGCGGTGGAGCAGTGGCTGGTGCAGGGCTGGGCGCCCGACATGCAGGATCATGTCGCGGCGCTCGGCGCCACGGTGACCGACGTGATCGATCTCGATCTCGAAGAGGGATTCGTGGAACTGTTGCGATCGTTCCGTGACCGGCGCTGAGGAGACGACGACCATGTTCAGGGCAATCCTCAAGACGCAGTGGCAGTGGACCCGGCTGGCCGTGTTGCTCGCGGCCATCGCGGCGTTCGCGATGCCACTGCTGTCGATGACGTCGCGCATTCCACTGGACCAACCGCGCAATCTCATCTCGAACATGCAGACGTGGGGGGTGGGCTACGTGGCGTTGGCAGCGGCCGCGGGGCTGGCGGTGGCGATCCTGGCGTGGTCGTCGGATCACCGTGGGCATCACGTGTACGCCCTCTCGCTGCCGGTGGCGCGATGGCGCTACGTGCTCATGCGGTTCGGCGCCGGCGTGGTGTTCCTCCTGCCGATCGTCGTGGCGCTCGCGCTTGGCGCCGTGATCGCCGTGTCGCTGTTTCCCATTCCGCAGGGGCTGCACGCCTATCCCTGGGCGCTGACGGCGCGCTTCGGATTCGCCGCGTTGGTGGCCTTCGCGATCTTCTTCGCGATCTCCTCGGCGACCGCGCGCACGGCGGGGTACATCTTGGGGCTCATCGGCGCCGTATTCGTGGCGCAATTCCTGACCGATGCCGCCGGGCTCCACTGGCAGGTGGCCTCGCACGCCGTGGATCTCGTGATGGCGTATCCGGGAATCCTGGCGGTGTTCAGCGGCCGGTGGGCGCTGATCGATGTGTAGGCAGCTCCGGCTCGTGCTGCTGGTGGCCGTCGTGGCGGTCGGCACCGGCGCTCGCACCGCGCGGGGGCAGACGCAGGCCGAGTACCGGGCTCGCGTGCAGGCGCTCATTCCGGTCTGGCGGGAGACGATCGCCCTCAAGCACCGCGAGGATTCGATCGCGGCACGCGCCCTGCCGGGGGACACGCTGCGGGAGGGTCCGCTGGTGGTGTTGGCCGATTCGGCACTGATGCCGTTCGCGAGGGCGGTCGTGGTGCCGGCGGCGGCTCGTCTGGAGCGCCGGTTCGGCTCCGCCGCGAATGCCCTTCGCGCCCACCCCTACCTGCTCAGCTCATCTTCCGGAGACTCGATTGCCGGCGTCGTGAATCTCGCCGACGTGGACAGCACCGGCGTGGCGCACTTTCGCCAGGGCGAAGTGCGCAACGCAGCGACGGTGACGAACGTTCTGGCGCGCAACGGCGCCGAAGTTCTCGGTGGCGCGCTCGGTCCGCAGTTCCGGCGGTGGTTGGGCGCCGTCTTTCCGGCGGATTCGGAAACGTCGGGAATGTGGACGGGGGTTCGCATCGATCTGGTGACCTCGTCGTTCGCGGTGGCGCAGGCGTGCTATGCGGGGGCGGACACGGCGTGCGCGCTGGCCCTTGGCGTCGCGGGAACGGACGACCCCGGAACGCACTGGTTCGACGCCGCAGAGCGCCGGGACCGGATCCGTCATCTGGGCTTTCAACTCCGGTCGGACAACGAACGCCAGTACGACCAGTGTGTGAACTCGAATGCCGATTCCGCCTGCACGGCGCTGATCCACCTGTTGGCGGTGGACGAGCTTCAACCGCCGCTCGGCACGTTCGCCCGGCAGAGCCTGGTCACGCTCGCGCTGGACGTGGGAGGGCCCGACGCGTTCGCGCGCATGCGCTCGGCGCCGAACGACCGCCGGGCCCAACTCGAGGCGGCGGCGGGGATGCCGTTGGACTCCCTGGTCGCGGTCTGGCGGAGCCGAGCGCTGGACGCGCGGACCTCGAACCCGAGCATGAGTTGGGGAATGGCGCTGGCCTCTCTCGTCTGGGTAGCCACCTGCGGGGCGCTCTCGCTGCGGAGCTCGCCATGGCGCTGACCTTCCGGCGGTGGCTGACGATCTTCGTGCTGGCGTGCGCCGCCATCGTCGTCTGGCAGGCGCCGGTGCGATCCGGGGGCGCGCCGATCGAGCAATACGCGAACCAGTACGGCTTCGGTCGTCAGTTCGGTTGGCCGAGTGCGGCTGCGCGCCTGGGCGCGGCCAACCTGCGCCTGCGCCTGCTCGAACTCCGCGATTCGGCGCTGGGGCCGGCCGCCGTGCGAGCGGCACGACCGGGGCTTACCCTTGCGTTCGACCGCCGGATTCCCGACCCGATCCGTCAGTCGGTGCAGGCGGCAATGACCGGCACCTGGGCGCGGTACGCCGCGGGCACGAAATATCCGGTACTCGTTGCCGTGGTCGTCGATACGGTGAAGACGATGGGCGGCATCCCAATGGCGAACACCAACGTGAATGAGGCGTACACGTTCCTCCCGGATTCGGCCGCTCCCGCGTGCCGGGTGCTGGTGCGCGTGGGCTACCCGCTGTGGCGCGCCGACAGCGCGCGGCCGCATTCGTGGCGCAACCAGGTCGCGCGGATTCTGACGCTGCAATCCACGGGGCGCGAGGTACTCGGCCCGTGCGCTCTGTACGCGACGTTCGGGCAGCCGGGCCCACAGGTCGCCCGATGGCTGGCGAATACGCAGTGGCTGGCGGCAGGCGACGTCGACTGGTCGCGGCCGTCGCCCATCGTGAAGAACAGCCTGTCGTGGACCGATGTGACCCAGGGAGGACTGCTGGCGAGACTGGCCGGTGGCGACGGGCCGACATGGGAAGCGCGCGATATCCTGACCGTTGGCGGGGTGGGGTGCGTGGCGGGGAATGCGAGCCGATGCGCCGCGGCCGTGCAGGCGCCGATCGCGTTGAGCAAGGACACCCGTGCGTGGAATACGAACGTGATCGACGCGGAGAACCTGCACGGTTACGGGCGGTGGTACTGGTATTGGGTGTGGAACCGGGACGGAAGCCTCGGCCCGGCGGAGAGCTGGTTGCTGTCCGACATGGTCCGCGATCTGGGGCGGGAACGCTTCCAGACGTTCTGGACGTCCGCCGCGCCGGCCGACTCGGCATTCGCGCGGGCGACCGGCGAACCGTTCGGGGCATGGTTGCAACGGTGGGCGTGGCGTGAGTACGGACGCGACCAACTGGGCCCATGGCTGCCGGTCTGGGCACGCTGGGCGGGGCTGCTCGTGGTGGCGGCCGGATTGGGGGTGGCGATGGTGTTCGCGCGGGAGCGGCGCGTGGCGTGACAGCGGCGATTGCCCCCGGGCGTTCGCCGGTTTAATTCCGGTTACCCTTCTTCCGGAATGCTCCCATCATGATGCGTCGCCTCGCCGCTCTGCTCACGCTCGCCGCCGCCCCGCTCGCCGCCCAACAACTGCCCGGCTACACGGCGGCCGGGAGCCGGGCCGAACGGGCTCTGGAGACCGGAGTGATCGCGGTGCCATCGCCGACGAGCGCCGAAGCGCATTCCAAAGCGCTGTCCAAGGAGATCCACGTGGCCGGCACGCCGGCCCAGGCACGCACGCGCGACTACGTCATCGCGCAGATGAAGGCCTGGGGGCTCGACACCGACGTCCGGACCTATGACGTGTGGATGCCGATTCCCACGGCGGTGCATCTCTGGCGCATGGACCGCGGGCCGACGGAGCTGTCGCTCGCGGAACCGCCGGTGCCGGGCGATGCCACGTCGCGAATGCCGCAGTACCCGACCGTGAACGGGTACAGCGGCGCGGGCGACGTCAGCGGCGACGTGGTGTATGCCAACTATGGGTTGATCGAGGACTATGCGTCGCTCGACTCACTCGGCGTGTCGGTCAAGGGCAAGATCGTCGTGGCCCGGTACGGAAGGAGCTTCCGAGGGATCAAGGCGCGCGAGGCCGAGAAGCATGGCGCGGCCGCGCTGATCATCTACAGCGACCCCGAGGACGACGGGTACGCGCGGGGCGACGTCTATCCGGCCGGTCCGATGCGGCCGCCGGGCGGAGTGCAGCGGGGCAGCGTGTTGAACGTGGACGGCGATCCGTCGACGCCGGGCTACCCCAGCACCGAAGGCGCCAAACGGCTGCCATTGGATCAGATGGACGTGCCGCACATTCCCGTGATCGCGATCGGGTACGGGAACGCGTCGGAGTTGCTGCGCGATCTGCGCGGCACGGAGATTCCGCAGTCGTGGCAGGGTGGACTGCCGTTCCGCTATCACGTGGGGCCGGGCCCGGTGCGCGCGCGGATCGTGGTGCGCGACGACCGCGCGACGGCGGGCTACAAGAAGATCTACGACGCATTCGGGATCGTGCGGGGCAGCGAATTCCCCGACGAACTGGTAATCGTGGGGGGGCATCGCGACGCCTGGGGCCCGGGCACGGCGGACAACGTGAGCGGCACCGTGAGCGTGCTCGAGGCGGCGCGGGCGGTGGCGGAACAGGTGAAGGCCGGCCATCGGCCGAAGCGGACGATCGTCTTCGCGAGCTGGGACGCCGAAGAGTGGGGGTTGATCGGATCCACGGAGTACGTGGAGGACGATTCGCTGCGCCTGTTGCGCGGCGCGGCGGCGTATCTCAATCAGGACGTGGCGGCGCAGGGGGTGCAGTTTGGCGGGGGCGGCTCCCCGTCGCTGCGTCCGACGCTGCGCAGCGTGGCCGACGAGGTGCCCGACCCGAACGGGAAGGGGAGTGTCTACGCCCAGTGGCGCGCGATGTCGCACACGCCGGCCGACAGCGAGCCGGCGATGGGCGATCCCGGCGGCGGGTCGGACTTCGCCGGGTTCTACAACCACCTCGGCATCCCGATCGCGGATTGGGGATTCGGGGGCCCCGGCGGAGTATATCATTCTCAGTATGACGATTTTGCGTGGATGTCGAAATTCGGCGATCCGGGGTTCAGGTATCATGCCGCGGCCGGGCGGATCGGCGCGGCCATGGTGCTCCGGCTGGCCAATGCCGACGTGCTGCCCTACGACTATGTGGAATTCGCGCGCACCATGAAGTCGTATCTGCCCGCCATGGACAAGGCGATGGCGGCCAAGCACTGGGCCAGCACGACGGCTCCGGTGGCGACGGCGCTGGGCCGATTCGCCGCCGCGGCGCAGGCGTTCAACGCGGCGCGCGACGCGCTGCTCGCCGCCGGTACGGTGTCGGCCGACGTGCTGGCGCGCACCAACGCGTCGTTGCTGCAGGTGGAACGCGCACTGACGCGTCCGCAGGGGCTCGACCATCGCGAATGGTTCCGGAACCTGATCTACGTGGCGGACGAGGACAACGGGTACGCCAACATGGTATTTCCGTCGGTGAACGAGGCCATCCGGGCGAACAACGCCGAGCGTACGGCGCGGGAAATCGCCGATCTCTCCGCGCACTTCGACGCCGCCACGGCGGCGCTGGACGCGGCCCGCCAGAACGCCGCCGGACACTGATCGGACCGAGCGGAGAAGCGGCGTTGCGCCAAGGGGGCGTGGGCATGCGCAAGCGGGGGGGCGGGGGCGCATGACCCCCCTGCTCCTACTCGCGGCGGCGGCGGCGGCGGCGATCGGCGTGGCCATCGTGCGTGCCGCGGTGGTGCGTCGCGTGGAAGGGCAGGATGCGGCTCGCCTCAGAGATGCGAAGGGCGAACTGGTGGGCGGCGAAGGATTCGTGCTCGACCATCCGGGCGCTCCGGCCGTGCTCCTGCTGCATGGGGCCGGGGACACGCCGCAGACGCTTCGGGAACTCGGAGAACACCTGCACGCACGCGGATTCTCCGTGGTGGCTCCGCTCCTGCCGGGCCATGGGCGTTCCGTGCGAGATTTCCGGCACGTGACCGCGGCGGCGTGGACATCCGCCGCGCTGAACGCGTATGACGCGCTTCGCGTGGACCGGCCGTGGACGGGAATCGTGGGGCTGTCGATGGGGGGCGCCCTCGCGGCCGTGATCGCCGTGGAACGGCCGGAGGCCGGCGCGTTGGTGTTGCTCGCCCCCTACCTCGGTGTGCCGCGCGCGTTGCGGGTGGCGGCGGCACTGTCCTGGGTGGCCAATCTGTTCACGCCATACTTCTCCTCGGAGGATACGCGATCGATCCGGGATCCGGAGGCCGCGGGGCGCGGGCTGGCGTACGGGGTGTTCACGCCGGCTGCCGCGCGGGCGCTGAGGCAAACGGCGGACGCCGGCGCCGCGGCGCTCTCGTTGGTCCGCACCCCCACGCTGATCGTGCAATCCCGGCAGGACAACCGGGTGGCGCCGGGAACGGCCGAACGGGCGTACGCGCGCCTGGGCGCATCCGACCGGCGTCTGGAATGGGTGTCGGACGGGGGGCACGTGATCACGGTGGACTACGGAAAGGCGCGCGTGTTCGCCCTCACGGGCGATTGGTTGGCGGCGCACGGGGCAGCTGCGTTGCTCCGGCCGTAGAGGTCGCGTACAATCCCTGCAGCACCCTTCGCCCTGGAGTCCCCATGCAACAAGCGCTCGTCCCCCTCGTCATCATCGCCATTCTCGCGGTCTTCGTGGCGTCGAAGTCGTTCAAGATCATCGGCCAGGCCGAAGTGATGGTGGTGGAGCGCCTGGGCCGCTTTCACCGGCTGGCCCGGTCCGGGTTCAACATCCTGATCCCGTTCATCGAGCGGCCGCGCGCGATCGACGTGCGGTTTCTCGAGTCGGACGTCGGCGGGCAGAAGCGGATCGCGTCGCGGTCGACGCCGCGAATCGATCTCCGCGAGCAGGTGCTGAACTTTCCAAGCCAGCCGGTGATCACGAAAGACAACGTGACGATCGACATCGACGCGGTGCTCTATTACCGGATCGCCGATCCCCAGAAGGCGACCTACGCGGTGCAGAACCTGCCCTACGCCCTGGAAACGCTCACGCGGACGACGCTTCGCAACATCGTGGGCGAGATGGAACTCGACCAGACACTGGCGAGCCGCGACCAGATCAACCGGCGCATGCGCGAAGTGATCGAGGAGGCCTCGATCGGCTGGGGCGTGGACGTGACGCGCGTGGAACTGCAGGCGATCGAGCCGCCGCGGGACATCCAACAGTCGATGGAGCTGCAGATGCGCGCCGAACGCGAACGGCGCGCGGCGGTGACCAACGCGGAGGCGAGCAAACGGGCGCAGATCCTGGAGGCCGAGGGCGCGCGGGAATCGCAGGTGCGGCGGGCCGAGGGCGAGAAGGAAGCGGCCGTGCTCCGCGCCCAGGGGTTGGCCGAGGCGCGCCTCGCGATGGCGGACGCGGAGGGCGAGGCCATCCGGCGCATCACGGCCGCGCTGCCCGACAACCAGGCCGCGGCGTATCTGCTGGGCCTCAAGTACCTTGAAGCGTTGCCAAAGCTGAGCGAGGGCAAGGGCACCACGCTGTTCCTGCCATCGGAAGCGTCGGGGGTGCTCAGCGCATTGGGGGGCCTGCGGCAGATGCTGCAGAAGCCGTCGCCATCGCCGGAGAAATGAGTGCCGAAGATCACCAAGGAACGGGCGGAACGGATCGCGCGGTCCCATGCGTGCGAAGTCTGCGGCGAGTACAACTATAAGAAACTGGCCGTCAAACCGGCGAACGCGGAGACGCGAAAGAGCCTT
Source organism: uncultured Gemmatimonadaceae bacterium (assembly GCA_963729495.1). Taxonomy (GTDB): domain Bacteria; phylum Gemmatimonadota; class Gemmatimonadetes; order Gemmatimonadales; family Gemmatimonadaceae; genus JAGWRI01. The sequence goes on along the minus strand of CAVSOM010000041.1, from coordinate 31,532 downwards.
GGCGTGGCCTGGTTGGCCACCAAGACCTGCGGGGTGTGCGACGCCATGCAGGAACTGGGCATCAACGACGAGGGCGACATCGTTTATGTATCGTAGCGGCGAAATGATTGGGCTCCTGCGGCTCCCCGGCCTATCCTGATCACATGCCGATTCTCGATCTGACGCAGTTGACGGTGGGGCAGCGGGTGCAGCACGAACTGATGGTGCTGGATCGCGTGGAGCGAAAGCAGGCGAGCGGCGACCCGTACGTGGTGCTGACGCTGGGGAACGCCACGGGGCGGATCGAGTCCGCGCCCATCTGGTCGGATAAGCTGTCGTGGGCCGAGGGCGCCGAACGGGGCCGGGTCGTGCAGGCGATCGGCGACGTGGGCGCGTTCCGGGGCAGGCGCCAGATTCAGCTGACGAGTCCGCTGCGGCTCATTCCCGCCGATCAGGTCGAACTCGACGACTTCGTGCCGCGGATCCAAGAGGATCCGCAGCGGCTCTGGGACTGGGTCGACCGGACCCGGGGAGAGATGACGTCGACCACGCTGCAGCGCGTGCTCGACTTATTCTTCCGCGACGACGTTTTCCGCGAGCGATTCGAACGCACGCCGGGGTCCGTCGTGGGTCATCATGCGCAGCGGGGCGGACTGCTCAAGCACGTCGTCGAGGTGACGGCGATCGCCAAGTCGGCGGCCCGTGCCCTGCAGGCCAATGTCGACTTGGTGGTGACCGGGGCGCTGCTGCACGACGTGGGGAAGGTGGACGCGTACACCATCGACCGGGGCGCCTTCGCGTACACCTCGCGCGGGAACCTGATCGGGCACGTCGTGCTGGGGTGCCTGATGCTGACCGAGCGCGCCGCGGCGGCTCCGGCCCCGGTCTGCACGGCGGACCAGCTGGTGGAACTGCAGCACATGATCCTCTCGCATCACGGAGCGCTGGAATTCGGAAGCCCCGTGCAGCCGATGAGCGCCGAAGCCGAGTTGATCCACTGGGCCGATGAGCTATCGGCCAAGGGGAACGACATGCTGGAATCGATCGGCGACGACACGGAATTCGCGGGCGAGGGCCCGTTCTCGGACCGCCGGCCGTGGCGGGTTGGGCACCGGGTCTGGCGCCGGCCCCACGACTGGCCATAGGCCGGCCGTCGAGCGGCCCGGTTCAGCGGTTCCCGGAGGGGGTGCGTATGCCCAAGGGGTACGATAGGGCGGGGCGCCGGATCCGCTGAACCGGCTGCCGCCGATCGGACGCCCAAAACCGTTGGCTCCTTTTGGGTTACGTCACCGCTGATTCTTTTTCAAAGGCCGGGGTGGGGTTCGCGTCCGCACCCGGGACTTGCAGTGCGAACGGAGGATTCATGCGCAAGCCGCGACCGGCGACCTTCAACCCCGCGCAAGCCCTGCATCTCGTGGCGTGCGACCGGAACGATGAACCCCTGAGCTGCCCGTCCTGCTCCGGTAGGATCGAGCGCACTCCGAATACGCACCCGGCGCCGCCCCGTTCGCAGGTGACCCTACGCTGCCGGGACTGCGGCCGTCTGGCGCGCTACGTCGCCAGCGGTGCGGTTGGAGCAGCCTGAGCCGTGAGGGGTATCACCGGAGAGTGGCACGCGGCAATCACTTCTGGAGCGTGGATCCATGGCGCGGATCACAGGCACGGTGAAATGGTTCAACGACGCGAAGGGGTTCGGCTTCATCTCGCATGAAGGGGGGCCGGACGTGTTCGTGCACTTCAGCGCGATTCAGGGAAGCGGGTTCAAGTCGCTGGCGGAGGGGGACAAGGTCGAGTTTGAAATCGTGCAGGGCCAGAAAGGGCCGCAGGCGGCGGACGTCACCAAGGTCTGACCGAGTGCCCCGTGGTCGTGCAACAGCGCCCCGGCTCCAAGCCGGGGCGCTGTTTTCGTGCACGCCGGATCAGCGAACCGAGGCGAGCGAGGGGCCCGCGGCCGGCTCCATCCGGGGGCGCGCGAGGAGGGCCATGGCGCGAAGGTCGTCATCCCCGGCCGCGAGCAGCTGCAGCGTCTGGTAGTAGAAATGGAGGGTTCGGGTCGGCGGCAGATGTCCGCCCCCGGCGCCCCGGGCGATGGCGAGCGCCTCGGCACGCACCCCACGGGGGAGTGCGCGGGCGAGGGGGTGGCGGAGCCACCGGTGAATGGCTTCGCGATCCCGGGCGGCAAGGGTCCGGCAGAAGGCGTCGAGAAAGGCGAGCATGGGGTGATTTTGTACCTTAAGTCCAACTTGCTACTAATTTGACTGCCGGTCAAGCAAAGATTGCGTAACCGATCCGCGACCGCCGGGGATGAGGCGAGGCGGCAGGGCGAGAGGGCGTCAGCCGGAACGCAGATCGAACCGAACGCCGCGGTGGGCGTCGCGACGCTTCTTGGGGGCGTACCGGAAGAGTTGGGCGGGTCGGCCGCGGCCCTCGCTCCGCCATTCGTCGGTGGGTTCGACGAGATACGAGGCCTGCAAGGCGCGCCGAAAGCTCGCCTTGTGCAACCGACGCCCGAGCAGCAGCTCGTAGATGGACTGCAGCTCGCTGAGCGTGAACGTCGGGGGGAGCAGGCGGAAGGCCAGCGGCGATTGGTCGAGCCGGTCGCGAACGGCCTCCAATGCGGCATCGATGATGGCGCGATGCCGTGGAGCGAGTGTGGGAAAGTTTCCGAGCCCGAACCAGCTGAGATTGGGATCCGGCAACGGGTGGCCGGCATCGGGGACGAGCGCGAAGAAGCCGACCGACACGTCCGCATCACCGGGGTGGCGCCGGTCGTCGCCGAAGGCACGAATCTGTTCGATGGCCCCGGCCGCCGATCCGATCGTGGCGCGCGTGATGCGGGTGGCGGCATCCGCCAGCGACTCCTCGCCGTGGGGAGCGTCCCAGGGCAGGATCCAGCGCTCGCGCGAGCGCGGATCGGGTGATTTCACGAGGAGGATCGCCAGGCTGCCGGCTTGCGGGCTGATCGCCACGATGTCCACAGACAACGTCGTCTGGCGCGCCGCGGGGCGAGGATTGGACGAAGGGCGTTCACGCATCACGCGCGAATTAGTAGCAACTCGACACTAAAGTCAAGGGCCCCGTTCAAACGGGGCCCCGAGGTCGCGACGCGTGCGTGGGATGGTATATACGACGCGCGCGGCCGACCGTCAATCGGCAGGCATGCCGGTTAAGGCGCTACCAGGTAACGGAGCCCTTCTTGCTCGTGTCGACGTCTGCTTCCAGGCCGGCCTTGAACAGAAACGCTTGCATGTTCTTGGTGAGGAAGGCGCGCGCCTGCGGGTCCATGACGTTCAGGCCGTAGTGGTTGATGAGCATGGTCTGTTGCTTGAGCCAGAGGCCCCAACAGTCCTGGCAGATCTCGGCGACGGCGCGCGCGCCGATCGCGCCGGGAAAGGGCGCTCGATCCAGGGCGGGTCTGGCCAGCCCGCACCGGGTACACGTGATGTCGGCCATCGCCGGGGCGCCTACGACCGGCGGCGGCTATTGGCCGCGCGCGTATTCGACCTTGGCGAGGCCGAGCAGCTGGAGCAGCCGGATGTACGTCCACCCGATGTCGACCTCGTACCACCGGGCGTTGAACTTGGCGGACTTCGGGTCGGCATGGTGGTTGTTGTGCAGCTCCTCGCCGCCGAGCCAGAAGGCGATGGGCACGATGTTCCGGCTCTCGTCCTTGACGTCGAAGTTCCGATATCCCAGGGCATGTCCGATGCCGTTGATCACGCCGGCGGCCCAGAACGGGATCCACATCATCTGCACGGCCCACACCAGCGGCCCAACCAGGAAGCCGAACAGATAGATGTCGATGGCGAGCATGACGAGAATGCCCAGCCAGTTGAGGCGGGAGAGGAGATGGCGCTCGATCCAATCGTTCGGCGTGCCCTTGCCGTATTTTTCGAGCATTCCAGGCTGGCGCACCGCCCGGCGATAGTAGAAAGCGCCCTTGAGCACGATGTTGCGGAGGCCTTCGAGCAGCGGGCTGTGCGGATCGCCCTCGCGGTCGGCAAAGGCATGGTGCTTGCGGTGGCAAGCCACCCACTCCTTGGTGACGATCGCCGTGGTGAGCCAGAGCCAGAGGCGCATGGGCAGCGCCGCGAGGTAGTGGAACCGAACGCCGCGGTGCGTCTGCGCGCGATGGAGGAATAGCGTGACGCACACGTTCGTGAGGTGGCCCACCACGACGATGAACAGCAGAGGGAGCCACCAGCGGCTGGCCAGCATGCCGAAACCTGGCATTCCGAACTCCGAGTAATGCGGAAAGGTGACGCGTTCAATCGGGATGGGGGGCACGGAGAAGGTCCGGACCCGGGCCCGGAGCGGGAGACTCCGAGCACAACACTTGGAATGTAATGCTGCACCATGACGCCGGCCATGCGTCGTGGGTCACGGGGCCGGCGGCAGGCAAGACTCGCCTCCGAAACAACTTGCGACGCAACATGGGGCGCGATGGGAGGGCCGCGACGAACCGGTATCTTAGGTCCATGCCTCCTACACCCCATCATCGCGCCGGCGGCGGATTTGAAAATCCATGGCCCGGCAGCGAAGAACGTGGATTTCGAGACTTGCTGCGATGGCGTCGGGAGCGCCGCGCGCGCACGAGGCACGAGCCGGCGCGCGATGCGGCCCCGGCGTTGCCCGTAGTGGAAAGCGGGTACGACCGGCCACGCGCGGCGCCCACGGTGCTCACGGCCACATGGATCGGCCATTCGACCGCGTTGCTGCAACTCGGGGGCATGAACGTCCTCACCGACCCGATGTGGAGCCGGCGGGCGAGTCCGGTTCCGTGGGCCGGCCCGGCGCGCCTCGTGCCGCCGCCTGTCGCGCTCGACGCACTCCCGCCGATCGACCTCGTGCTGATTTCCCACAATCACTACGACCATCTGGACCGAAGAACCGTGCAGCGATTGGCCAGACAGGAGCCGCAGGCCGAGTGGCTGGCTCCGGTGGGACTGACAGGCATTCTTCGACGTTGGGGAGTGCGGAATCCACGGGAGCTAGACTGGTGGGACCGGACGGCAATCGGTCAGGCGACGGTATCGTGCGTTCCCGCTCGGCACTTCAGCTCGCGCACGCCGTGGGATCGCAACCGAACGTTGTGGGCGGGCTGGACCATCGCCGCCAACGGCTGGCGGGTCTATTTCGCCGGTGACACGGCGTACCATCCCGCGTTCGGGCAGATCGCCGCCACTGCCGGGCCGTTCGACCTCGTCTTGCTTCCGGTGGGCGCGTACGAGCCGCGGTGGTTCATGGGCAGCGTGCACATGAATCCGGAGGATGCGCTGGCGGCGTACCACGACCTGCGCGCGGCGCACCCCGCCGCGCAAGCCCCCTGCTTCCTGCCGATCCACTGGGGCACGTTTTCCCTGACCGACGAGCCGGTGGCCGAGCCGCCGGCCCGCACGTTGGCGCGATGGACCGATGCCGGCCTGCCCCGCGATGCCCTGTGGCTGCTGGCGCACGGCGAAACGCGACGTCGCGAGAGACGGGGATGACGTGCTATACTGTTGAACCGACCTCCCGTACCGGATCGCTCATGCGCCGACCACTCCGCCTTCTCGCCGTCCTCCTGGCCCTCGTCCTGCCGGTCGGGACCGGCCACGCCCAGGCCGTACCGCCCGAGCCTCACGCCGTGACCGACGTGATCGTCCAGCCGGGCGACATCATGCGCGTCAAGTTCTGGCCAGAGCAGCAGTACTCGGGGGACTACCAGGTGGAGACGACGGGCATCGTCGCGATGCCGCTGCTTGGCGAGTTGCACGTGGCGGGCAAGACGCTGAGCGTGGTGCGGGCCGAGGTGCGCGACCAGTACCGGGCGCTGACGACGAACGGCGTGGCGATCGTGTCGCTGCAATTCCGGGTGAGCGTGATCGGGCAGGTTGCGCGGCCGGGACTCTACCCGGTGGATGCCACGCAGACCGTGTTCGATGCGTTGAGCGTGGCCGGGGGCGCGACGACCAATGCCGATCTGGAGCACGTGCGTCTCCTGCGCAACAATCGCGTGGTCGTGCTGAACGCGGCGGAGGCGTTCGCGACGGGCGCCCCGATGCTCAGCGTGCTGCTCCAGTCGGGCGATCGGATCGTGGTGCCGCAGCAGAACACGACCTGGCTCAACTGGACCAACGGCCTGATGGTGCTGCAGACCGTCGGGTTGATCGTCGCGCTGGCGCGGCACCCGTAGGCGCGGGCGCCGCGCCGCGGGCGGCCCGCGATCAGCGTGGCGTGAGTTGCAACAGAATGGCGCGGAGCGCCGTGACCTCCGCCGGCGGCGCGCCAAGGAACGCCTCGCCGCTGCTGTTCACGAACGCGTTGTAGGCCGCCACGGCGTTCGCGAACTGCGTCGCGGTGACCGAATTGAAGAACTGCGGGTTCATGACGATGCCCTTGGCGAGCAGCCCGCGCACCGCGTCCACGAACGCCTCGGCGTTCGCCACGGCCTGCGGCGAGCCGTTCCCCGTGGTGAGCGTGTTGAGCAACTGCGTGGAAGCCGGGCCGCTGGCGGCCCCCCCCGAGAGCACCTCGTAGAGCAGGTTCTGCGTGGCCGCCGACGGGCGAACCCCGTCGCTCGTGGCGAACGTCTGGCTGCTCAATTGCGCGTTGATGCGTCCGGCGGATTGCTGGAACGCCGCGGCGATCTGCGGCGTGATGAAGGTGATGAGGCGGGTCGTTCCCCCGAGCGACATGCTGAACACCGGGCTCACGATGCTGCTCGAGGTGATCGAGATTCCCGACACGTCGGACTGATTGGCGACCTGGGCGGCCGCGGTCGACGCCGCCAGCGCCAGGATCCCGATCGTGGCGAACGCCAGCCGGGTGGGCCTACGGAGTTCTGAATACGGCATTGAGATCCTCCGGAGAGAGTTGCCGATTGTCTCGGCGCGCATTGAATCCGTAGCCGATGCTCATGATGAGCCGCGGGCCGTTACCGGCGCGCCGGGTGAGATCGGCGCCGCCGATCGTGCCGACGATTCCTCGGTTCGGAAAGGGAGTGAACGTGAGTCCGGCGTCGAGGTCCTGGCCGGTCCAGTCGGCGGAAGCGGAGACGGTCGACACGAGGCGAAGCCCGAGTCCCCCGAAGACGCCGAGGGTCCGGCGGTCGGCGTCCACGTCGGCCTCGGAGCGGAACCGTCCGTTGCCGACGCCCAACGACGAGCTAAGCACGCCGAATGGGGTGTCGTCGCCGGGGCGCAGCACGAACACCTTTCCGAGCATCGCGAAGGCGCTCGTGCCGCCATCGACGCGACCCCAGGTCACGGCGTTCTCGATCCCGATGGCATAGAGCATCATCCGTTCCGAGTCGCGGTGGTGCAGCTTGAAGCTCACGCCGCCAATCCGCATCGGTCCGCGGGTGACGCTGGAGAACGACGAGACCACCGTCTCGAGCGCAACGGCATCGTCGGGATTGCCGAGTCCGAAGCCGCCGGCAAACCCGCCATCGGGACGGCTGGTATAGCGGGTCCGTTCCTGGTATCCCACGCCGAAGAAGTAGTCGCCGGCGGCGGCTCCGGTCGCGGCGGGCGATCCGAGACTGCTCCCGGGCGCCCCGAGGAAGGTGGCGACCGCGACCTGGCGTACGGGAGCCGGGGGCAGGCTCAGGAGCTTGCGGAGCGAGTCGAGGCGCCGGTTCGCCGGCGGTGGGGAGACTGGGACCTGCGCGTAAAGCGGCGCGGCGTGTCCCGCCAGGGACAGCGCGCCGAGGAGGGCCGCGAACGGCATGCGGAGGGGGTGCCTTCGTGGAACGCGCAAGTAGGGCATCTACTCGAAGATAAGGGTCCCCGGGTAGGTCCGTAACGCGGAGATGTGTATTGGCCCTGGACGGCAGCGGACATTATATCTCTAATCCCTCCGCCCAGCCGGAGATCGTTCGGGCCGGGCGCACAGCAACCAGCGGGCGGCGAAGCTGAAACGTTTGTTTTTCGGCCATTCGTGCCGGACTTCGTCGGGCCGCAACACCTCGTGATCTGTCGACCGGGGCGCGTGCGCATCCTCTATCTCAGTGGAACGGGCCAGATCGGCGGCGCCGAACGGTGTCTGCTCGATGTGATACAGAGCGTCGGGCAGGCGGAACCTTCGTGGACGCTGGCGGTGATCGCGGCGCGCGAGGGGCCAATGCTCGAGGCCGCACGAGCGCTCGGCTGCTCCGCGGAAGTCGTGCCGATTCCCGACCGGATCGCCATGCTGGGCGATTCCACCGCCCGGGGACACCGGTCGCGGCTGGCGGGCGTGGGCGTACGAGCGGTTCTGGCGGCTCCGGAGCTGGCCCGGTACCGGCGGCGATTGCGCGCGGCGATTGCCGCGTGGCGTCCCGACGTGGTGCACACGAACGGGTACAAGATGCACATTATGGGCGCGTGGAGCCGTCCCTCGTCCGCCGCCCTGGTGTGGCATCTTCATGACTATGTCTCGTCCCGTCCCCTGATGGCGCGAACGATGAAGTGGTACTCGCGCCGTTGCGATGCCGGTGTCGCCGTCTCGGCGAGCGTGGCGCGGGACGTGACGCCCGTGTGGTGCGGTCGTTTACCGATTGTGGTGGTGCTCAACGGGGTCGACGTGCGGGCGTTCTCTCCGGATGGACCGGCGGCCGATCTCGATGCGCTCGGCGGTCTGCCGCCCGCACCGGCGGGAACGGTGCGGGTGGGGCTGGTGGCGACCCTGGGCCGATTCAAGGGACACGACGTGTTCCTTCGCGCCATCGCGCAATTGCCGAGCACGCTGCCGGTGCGGGCGTACGTGGTGAGCGGGTCGTTGTACGAAACGCGGAACAGCGAATTCTCATTGGACGCGTTGCGGGCGCTGGCCCGCGATCTGGGCATTGCCGATCGGGTGTCGTTCCCCGGCTTCGTGGCGAAGCCGGCCACGGCGATGCGGGCGTTGGATGTGGTGGTGCATGCCACGACCGTGCCGGAGCCGTTCGGGCTGGTGATCGCGGAAGGCATGGCCTGCGGACGGGCCGTGATCGCGAGCGCCGCCGGTGGCGCGGCGGAGATCGTGTCACCGAACGTCGACGCGCTGACGCACGAACCGGGGGATGTGCGGGGGTTGGCGGCGGCGATCGAACGGCTGGCACGAGACGCGGCGCTCCGGGCTCGCCTGGGCGCGGCGGGCCGTCGGACGGTGGAGCGGCGCTTCAACCGCGTGCGATTGGGGGACGAACTCGCGCCCCTCTACCGCGCCGTGGCCGGTCATGGATCATCGGGGGGTGGGCGCGCATGAAGCTGCTTCACGTATACAGCGGGAACCTGTACGGCGGGGTCGAGGCGATGCTGGGCGTGCTCGCCCGGGAGCGGGGGTCGTGTCCGTCCCTGGAGCCGGCGTTCGCGCTGTGCTTCGACGGCCGGTTGGCGCGCGAGCTCCGCGCGTGCGGCGCCACCGTCCATCTGCTGGGGCCGGTCCGCGCGAGCCGGCCGGCCTCGGTGGTGCGCGCCCGGCGTGCACTGCGGGCGCTGCTGCGCGAAACGAGGCCCGATTTCGTGATGTGCCACTCGTCATGGTCGTACTCGATCTTTTCCGCGACGGCACGCCGGGCCGGGTATCCGGTGGGATTCTGGCTGCACGATGCGGTACGGGGCAGTCATTGGACGGAGCGGTGGGCGCGCTTGCATCAGCCGGACATCGTGATCTACAACAGCGCGTTCACGGGGCGGACGGTGCATGCCGTGTTTCCGCGCGCGCCGGCCGAGCTGGTGCACTGTCCGGTGTCGGCGCCGCGGGCCACCGAGCCCGGGGCGCGGGACATCATCCGGCAGGAACTCGGCACGGCTCTGGATACGGCGGTGATCGTGCAGGTGGGGCGCCTCGAACGCTGGAAGGGGCACGCGCTGCTGTTGCACGCGCTGGGGTTTCTGGGAGACCTGCCGGGCTGGGAGTGTTGGATCGTGGGGGGGGCGCAGCGGGCATCGGAGCGGGCGTACGAGGCGCAACTGCGCACGCTCGTGGTGTCGCGAGGGGTCCGCACGCGCGTGCGCTTTCTTGGCGAGCGCGACGATGTGGAGCGTGTGCTGGCGGCGGCCGACATCTTCTGCCAACCGAACGCGCAGGCGGAACCGTTCGGGGTGGCGATCATCGAGGCGCTGTACGCCGGGCTGCCCGTGGTGGCCACCGACATGGGCGGCCCGACCGACATTCTCGGGCATCAGGCGTGCGGACTTCTGGTGCCGCCGCGGCAGCCGCACGCCCTGGCCGATGCGCTGCGGGCGTTGGTGACGGATCCGGATCGCCGACGCGCCATGGGCGCCTCCGGTCCGGCGAGGGCCCGGGCGCTCTGCGATCCGGCGGTGCGCCTGACGCAGCTGCACGACGTGCTCGCGCGTGCGGCGGCCGGCCGGGGCGGCCGATGACGGGTGTCTCGACGGCGCTGATCGCGCGGGCGCGGCAATCCCGCGGCGCGAGCGGCGACGCGATCTACGCGATGGTGGAGGCGCTGATCGCCGAACGCCGCGGGCACGGCGGCGTGCTCGTGGACGTGGGGTGCGGCACGGGCGCGCTGTGGCGCCGGCTGCGCGGCCGCTTCGCGCGCGGCATCGGCGTGGACGCGGTGCGATACGATGGGATCGAGGCCGATCTGGAATTCGTGGCGCACGATCTGGACGAACCGACGATTCCGTTGGCGGACGGGTGCGCGGACGTCGTGACGGCGGTGGAAACGATCGAACACCTGGAGAATCCGTGGGCGTTCGGGCGCGAACTGGCTCGGCTGGCGGCGCCCGGGGGGTGGGTGGTGGTGACGACGCCCAATCAATTGAGCGTGCTCAGCAAGACGACGCTGGTGTTGAAGCACGCGTTCAACGCGTTCCAGGCGCCGTCGTATCCCGCGCACCGCACGGCGTTGCTGGAAGTGGATCTGCGGCGAGTGATGGCCGAGGCGGGGCTGGAGCAGCCCGTCGTGCGCTACAGCGGCGAAGGGCGCTGGCCGTTGAGCGGGGCGCACTATCCGCGAATGGCCGGCCGGTGGTGGCCGCGTGGGTGTTCGGACAACGTGGCGATCGTGGCCCGCAAGCCGGCGGCCGCTCGATGACGGACGTCGCCGCGGCGGCCCCGCCGGCGGCGGGGTACGTCCTGCCCGAGGCGCTGACGCCGGCCGAACGCGAGGCCGACTTCTGGATCCGATGGTTCATCATCATCCAGGTGGTCACGCAGCTGGCGATCATCAGCCCGCTGGGGTCGGCGCGCACGTTGATCCGGATGGCGGCGTTCGGGTGCAGTCTGGTGTTCCTGGTCATGGTGCGGGGGAAATCGACCGCGCACCCGGCGCGGACGGCGGCGCTCGTGGTGTTCGTGATCCTGGGCCTGGCGGTGTTCCATCCGACGGCGGCGGCGCCGCCAGCGGCATTGGCCCAGATGGGGCTCTACCTGGCGGTGTTGGCGCCGCTGTTCTGGGTGCCGCGCCTGACCGTGGCCGGCCGGACGCTGCGCACCGTGCTCGTGATTCTCTGGGTCTTCCACAGCGTGGGATCGGTGGTCGGCGTGCTGCAGGTGTATTTCCCCGGCCGGTTTCAACCGAACCTGTCGCCGGTCATCCTATCGCTGGGCAAGGGCTATGCCGAAAGTCTCATGATCACGACGTCGGGCGGCGTGCGGGTGTTCCGCCCGATGGGCCTGACGGACGTGCCCGGGGGCGCCGGAAGTTCGGGCTTCTACGCCGTGGTGCTGGGGATCGGGATGTTTCTGACGGTCAAGCGCCGGTGGCTGTCGATCGCCGCGATCGGGACCGTGCTGCTGGGGATGATGTGCCTGTATTTGGCGCAGGTCCGGGCGTTGATGGTGATCACGGGCGTCAGCATCGTGGCCGTGACCGGAATTCTGGCGCTGCGCCGCGACTACAAGCGGCTGAGCGGATTCGGCGTCGTGCTGCTGGTGGTGGTCGTGGTGAGCTTCCGGAGCGCGGTGTCGCTGGCCCGACAGAGCGTGGAGACGCGGGTGGGGTCCCTGGGGCAGGGAACGCCGGGGCAGGTCTACGACCGGAACCGCGGGCAGTTTCTGAGCCAAGCGTTCAACGAACTGCTGCCGGAGTATCCGCTGGGCGCGGGGATTGGGCGCTGGGGCATGATGAACTCGTATTTCGGAGACCCGCACGATCCCAATCCCGGGTTGTGGGCCGAGATCCAGTGGACCGGATGGGTCTTCGATGGCGGCGCTCCGCTGATTCTGGCGTATGTGGCGGCGCTCCTCGTGACGCTGTGGACGACGCTCCGGGTGGCGCGATGGCGATCGCGCGACGATCCCACGCTGTCGCTCTGGGGCGCCGTGATCCTCGGGTATTCGATCGGGTCGTGCGCGCTGACCTTTTCGTATCCGGTGTTTCTGTCGCAGACCGGCATGGAATTCTGGTTCCTCAACGGCGTGGTGTTCGCGGCGGCCCGAACCCAAGCGTGGCGCGACTACTGGCGAGGGCGGTTGCCGGCGTGACGCGCTACACGATCGTGACGGGGGACTTCGTCCAAACGGGCGGCATGGACGTGGCGAACTTCCACCTGGCGCGGCATCTCGCGGCGGCCGGCGAGCCGGTGCATCTGGTGGCCCATCGCGTGGACCCCAGTCTGCTGGCGATTCCCGGCGTCGTATGGCACCGGGTGGCCAAGCCGTGGCATTCGTACCTGCTGGGGGAGCCGGCGTTGGCGCGCGCGGGCCTCCGGTGGGGGCGTATCGGCGCGGCGATGGGCGGCCGGCTGATCGTGAACGGCGGCAACTGCATGGGCGACGACACGAACTGGGTGCACTACGTGCACGCGGCGCACGAGCCGCAGGTGGCGGCTTCGGCCGGCCGCCGGCTGATCGGCGCGTGGGCCCACCGGCGCCATCTGGCGGCGGAGCGCCGCGCCCTCAGCCGGGCACGCCTCGTGATCGCGAATTCCGATCGCACGGCCGCGGACGTGGTGGTGCGGGTGGGCGTGGCCCGCGAACGGGTGCGGACGGTGTACTACGGAACCGACGCGGCCTATCATCGGCCGCCCGACGCAGGGGAGCGCGCCGCCGCGCGGGCGGCGCTCGGCTGGCACGACGACCGTCCGGGGGTCGCGTTCGTGGGTGCGCTCGGCGATCGGCGAAAGGGGTTCGACGTGCTGTTCGCATCGTGGGTGGAACTGTGCCGGGATCCCGCATGGGATGCCCGGTTGGCGGTGGTCGGAGCGGGGCGGGAGGTGCCGGTGTGGCGCGCGCGAGTGGCCGCGGCCGCGCTGGGCGACCGCATCCAGATTCTCGGCTTCACGCGCGACGTGCGCGGCGTGTTGTGGGCCTGCGACGCGATTGCGGCGCCCGCCCGGTACGAAGCGTATGGGCTGGCGGTGCACGAAGCCGTGTGCTGCGGCCTGCCGGCCATCGTGCACCGGCACGCCGGGGTGGCGGAGCGTCTGCACGGGCTGGAGCCGCTGCAGCCCGTGCGCGAGGAGGACCCGGCGGCCTTGGCGGCCGCGTTGCGCACGTGGCGCGCCGATCTGCCGTCGTGGGCGCGGCGAACCGCCCCGCTGTCGGCGGCGTTGCGCGCCTGGAGTTGGGACGACATGGCGGCTCGGATCGCGCGACTCATGGCGGCGGCATGACGGCCGGTGCCGCGCCGGCGTTCGCGCCGCTGGAGGCGTGCTGGATCTGCGGGGGCCGGACGTTGCGCCCCGTGCACGATGCGATTTTCGAGTTCTCGACGTACGCCGAACAGGACGCCGAACTCGCCGCCTATTCGGGGCAGCGCGTGGCGCTGGTGCGTTGTGCGTCATGCGGCTTCGCGCAGCCGGCCGCGCTGCCCACGCTCACGGGATATTTCTCGCGCATGTACGACCAGCGCTGGTCCGACGAGTGGATGGCTCACGAGTACGGGAGTGCGTACAAGGATCTGATCTTTCTCACCGTGCTGCGCCATCTGGAACGCCGGCTGCCGCCTTCGCGGCGGACGCTGCTCGATCTGGGGGCGCACGTCGGCCGCCTGTTGCACTTGGCGCGCGCGGACGGATGGACGGCGGAGGGCGTGGAATTGAACCCGCAGACGGCGGCCTTCGCGGCGGCGGCCACGGGACTCCCCGTGCACCAGGCCGATGCGCGGGCGCTGGCGAGCGCGGGACGCCGGTACGACGCGGTGACGTTCATCGACGTGCTCGAGCACATTCCCGACCCCGTGGCGGCGCTGATCACGGCGCGGCAGGTGATCGCCCCCGGAGGCTGGATCGCGGTCAAGGTGCCGAACGGGCCCGTGCAACTCCGGAAGGAGACGGTCCGGGCGCGCATCGTGGCCGGGTATCGGGCGACGGTGGCGGACAATCTGGTGCACGTGAACCACTTTTCTCCTCGGACGCTCGCGCTGGCGTTGACCCGGGCGGGATTCGCCGACGCCGAGGTGGTGCCGGCGGCTCCCGAGATCGTGCAGCCGGGCGACGCCGGAGTGCTGCGCCGCGGCGCGATGAACGGGTTCCGGCGGATGGCGTACGCGGTGTCGCGCTTCGTGCCGGGCGGCGTGCGCACGCCGCTGGCGCTCCACCTGCAGGCCTACGCGCGGGCCCCGTGACGACGCCCCCACGGCTCTCGGTCATCATCGCCACGCACGACAACCAACCGGTGCTGGCGCGCTGCCTCGACGGGTGGCGGGAATTCGCGTCGCACGCGCCGGTGGAGCTGCTGGTAGTCGAGGACGGGTGCACGGACGGTACGCGGGAATACCTGCGCGAGAGCGCGGCAGCCGCCGGATGGGGCACGATCGCGGTGCGGGTGTTGCACGAAGACAACGTGCACGAACTGATGTGCACCAACCGCGGGTTTCGCGAAGCCCGCGCCCCGCTGATCATGAGTTGGCACGACGACATGTTCCTGCAGGCGGCGTGGTTCGTGCCGGAACTGTTGCGCACGTTCGACGCGTATCCGGAACTGGGACTGGCGAGCCTGAGCCGCGGCCTGCGGTGCCGGCCGGTGGACGCGCCGGTGGCCACGTTCGCGGAGTCGATCGACTGGCGCCGTTTGCGGAGCACGATCGGCGCCGCGCCGTTCAATTGGGTTCGATGGACGGAGGTCGACGCGGTCATGCGTCCGTGGGTCGTGCGCCGCGCGTGCCTGGATCGGGTGGGGCTGCTGGACGAGGCGTTCCGCCCCACCGAATGGGACGAGGCGGATCTCTGCTACCGGATCCGCGGCGCGGGATGGAAGGTGGCCACCCACGGCTACGAGCGTGACGGCGCCTACCACCACCTGCTCAGCACGACGCTCAGCCGGACGCCGTCGGACCGGCGACAGGCCGTGGCGCTCCGCAACGCGCAGCTGTTCTTCGCGCGCTGGCAGGCGACGATTGCCCGCGAAGACACGCGCCACCGCCGCACCTGGCATCGCCGCGCGTCGGCGGCCGGCTGGCTGGCGACGGTCCGGGCCGCCTCGCGCGAAGGCGTGCGGCGGCTGGCGGGCCGGGCGGGCGGATGAGCGGTGATGTTCATGATGCCGATTGCGCCCACAATCAGCGAGACGGAGGCAATCGCGGCCAGCAGGATCGACATGACGCGCGCCGAGTTCTCTTGCGCTCGAAAAACCTCTTCCATGTTGCGAATCGTGAAGTCGTCATCTTCGTTCCACTGGAGATGGTGTCGCTGTCTCAGCAGACTGGTCATCTGATCTTGCGCGTCCTCGGTCCGGCCCTCCTTGGCCTGCACCATGATGGAGCCGACGGCCGCGTAATTGGCTTGGCTGACGCCAATCACCCTCTTCTTCGCGGTGCTGATCGGCATGAGGATCACGTCGTCCTGATCCTGGCCGCTTGGCGACTGGCCCTTGGGCACCAGCGTCCCGATCACGGTAAACGATACGGTCTTGATCCGAATGACCTTGCCCACCGGGTCTTCGCCGTAGAACAGGTTGTCGACCACTGTTTTGCCCAGCAGCGCGACTCCAGCCGTCGAGTCGACGTCCGCGGTGGTGAAGGGCTGGCCCTCTTCGATTTCGATGTCGCGAATGGGGAGATAATCGGGCGTGGTGCCGAACACCTGCGTGCCCCAGTTGCTGTTGCCGTAAACCGCTTGTATTCCGCCGCGCACCGCGGGTGTGGCAAGCTGCGACGCCATCGCATTCCCGGACGATCGCCCTGGCATCGTCTTCGGTGAGCGTTTGCGCATTGCCCGTGCCCATGCGAATCCCGGAGCTGGTCAGGCTGCCGGAAAGCACGATGATCACATTGCTGCCGATGGAGGCGATCTGCTGCCGGATACGCTCTTCCGCGCCGGAGCCAACGGCCACCATGGCGATCACGGCCGCGACGCCGATGATGATTCCCAGCATCGTCAGCGCGGAGCGCAGCTTATTGATTCGCAGTGCGTCGAAAGCGATGCTCATGCTGTGGATGAGCTTTTTCATGAACGCCACGTCTCCTCCGGCGGCGCGAAGCTCGCGCGCAGCCTGACGCTGTTCCTTCACGCGCTCGTCGTTCACCAGCAGTCCGTCTTTAAAGCTAATAATGCGCTCCGCAAAGCACGAGATATCCGGCTCATGCGTCACCACCACCACGGTGATTCCTTGTTCCCGGTTCAGCCGCTGAAAAATAGCCATGATCTCGACGCTGGTCCGGGAGTCGAGCGCGCCGGTTGGTTCGTCGGCCAGGATGATCTGCGGATCGTTGATCAGGCTGCGAGCAATCGCCACGCGCTGTTGCTGCCCGCCGGAGAGCTGGCTGGGATGATGCTAGGCTCGCTCGGCCAAGCCAACGATGGATAGTGCTTTCATGGCGCGTTCTTGCGCGTCGCCCGGGTCCTCGTCGCTGTAGAGCAACGGCAGTTGGACGTTCTTGATTGCGGTGGTCCGCGCCAGCAGATTGAACTGTTGGAAAACGAATCCGATCTTCTTGTTGCGGATCTCCGCCAACTCGTCGCGATCGAGCTCGCCGACGCTCATGCCATCCAGATAGTACGTGCCGGAAGTCGGCCGGTCCAGGCAGCCGAGGATATTCATAAAGGTCGATTTCCCCGATCCCGACGGTCCCATGATGGCGACGAAGCTGCCTCGGTCAATGCTGATGGATACCCCGCACAGTGCATTCACCTCGATCTCGCCCAGTAGGTAAGTCTTGGTGAGGTTTTCAACACGGATCAGATCGGTTGTCACGGCCTCCCAGATCCAAACCGCCGCGTGCTGCCACCCCCCGTTTGCGGCGTCGCAGAAGCGGTAGATCCTTTCATCCCGATAACGACTTTCTGCCCTTCGCGCAATCCGGCTAGCACCTGCACATAATTGGGGTCGCTCATCCCGAGCGCTATGCGGGCTGGCTTCAGCTGGCCATGCGCATCGAGAACGTAGATGGTCTGCATCTGCTGCCCCGCGCGGCTGGGTGCGCTGGCTACCGGAACGGTTGCGCTCTCGCTCGCAGCCCGGAGATGAAATCTTAGGGCGGCTTTGGGAATCCTCAGCGCGTTCGACGCATGCCCAGTGAAGATCGTCACGTTGGCAGTCATTCCTGGAAACAGCTTCAAGTCCGGGTTCGATACGGCGATCACGACATCATACGTGATGACATTCTGCACGTTAATGGGTGCTTGGCGAACTTGCCAGACCTTTCCGGAGAAAACTTGCCCTGGATAAGCATCCACCGTGAAGTTGGCCTGCTGGTCCAACCGGATCGCCGATACGTCGGCCTCGCCGACATTGGTGTCCACTTGCATTTTGGTGAGGTCCTGAGCAATTAGGAAAATGACGGGTGCCTGAAACGATGCCGCCACGGTCTGCCCGACGTCCATGTTCCGCGATTCAATCGTGCCGTCTACTGGCGCGACAATTCGGGTGTGGTCCAGGTTTAATTGCGCTTGCGCCAGGGCCGCTTCGTCTTCCTGGGCCGTGGCCTCCGCCTGTTGCAACTGTGTCCGGGCAACGTCCACGCCCTTCTTGGCGGACTCGGCGGCAGCCTCCGCCGCATTTAATGCCGCTTTGGCTGCATCCGCGCTGGCCAATGCCTGATCATAGTTCGCCTTCGAGGTGTCGTAGTCCTCCTGGGAGGTCGCATCTTGCCGGAGTAAAGTGAGCCTTCTATCGGTCTCCACCTTGGCCAGATCCACCGCGCTCTGAGCCTTTATCAAATTGGCTTTCTGGCTCGCCACATTGGCAACCGCACTTGCCAGATCGGCCTGAGACTTTGCGAGCGATGCCTGCCCGGTGCTTACCGCGGCTCTCGCCGAGTTGAGCGTCGCTTTGGCTTGATCGACCGCGGCCTGAAATGGAGCAGGATCAATTAGCGCTACCAACTGGCCTTTTTTTACTTTGGTATTGAAGTCGGCATAGAGGGCGGTGATGTTGCCCGAAACCTGACTTCCCACTTGCACCGTAATTACAGCATTCAGGTTCCCGGTGGTTGTTACCGTGCTCTCGATGTCGCCGCGGTCCGCCAGCGCGGTTACATACTCGGTTCTTGGAAGGTTCCAATAATGGATAGATGCAGCCACGGCTGCAAGCACGACCAAAGTGCCAGCCGCCATGAGCCACCTTTTAGCTCGTCGCTTTTTCGCTGTCTTTCGAGGTGCAATTGCAGCCACCGGAGAATGTGTGGCCGGAAGGACGACGTTCTGTATAACCTCGCCTTTCTGTATAACCTCATCGGTGACCTTCATCCCGATCCCCTCGCTTTAGAACATCCGACGTAGTGCACGTCTACTGCCCCGGCAAGTCATTGACAGAACCCGAGTTCCTCCGCCGATACAGTTAGGCATGCAGCGCATCTGCGTAACTTGACGCAAGTATTCCCGACTGTCCATCATCGGCGATGCGACCTGGGTTCATGGTGCGGTCTGCGGGACCATCCCCAGACTTTGAGTGATAGCCCTCAGTCGAAACCCGTAGCCCTCTGGAGCCATGTTGGGTCGGCCTGGAAACACAGGTGCATATCTCCCTTGGAAAGGAGAAAAATTTATGGCAGACGTTGCTGTAGTGAAAAACCCTAAACAAGAGAAACCCGAACTCAGCCGAGTGCTGGGATTCGAGACACCGCTTTTCCGGGAAGCTTGTTTACGGTGAATCCATTTGCCCTCATGAGACAGTTCACAGAGGACATGGACAAAATTTTTGGCCAGACTGCGCGACCCACGGGAGATGGCGCGGCCTGGATTCCGGCGATCGAAGTGAAAGAGAAGGAGGGTAAACTCCTTGTGACCGCCGAGCTGCCTGGCGTGAAGAAAGAAGACGTGAAGGTTCACATCGATGGTGACGCGCTGGTGGTAGAAGGAGAACGGAAACAGGAGAAAGAAGAGAAGCGCGAGGGCTATTACCACTCCGAGCGGAGCTACGGTAAGTTCTATCGCTCGATCGCGCTGCCGGAAGGGGCAAAGGCCGATTTGACCGCCGCGCAGTTTAACAACGGCGTGCTTGAGGTCACCGTTCCTATTCCCGAGGTGAAAGCAAAACGGCAAGAGATTCCAGTGCAAGAGGCAGCGAAACCGAAAGCAGCGTAGCTGATCTGCAGCGTAAAAGAACGGCCCGGGTCCAAACGGATTACCGGGCCGTATTTGTTCCCGCGAGATGTGCTTCAACACCGTGCCGGGTCAGCGCGACAATCGTTTGCGGACGGCTTTCCTTGTGTTGCTGGCGATCGCCATTCCACTAGCGATGAGATTCCGGTAGCCCCCGGCGCCGCTCCTTCTGTCGTATAGTTAGTTCCGGCGATACTGTTCCTTAAGGGCGGGTGCGTGCTCGACTTTCTCAGTCATTTCCTGGTGCCGTGGAAGAACCTGGAACAGATCGGCCTTACTTACCTATTGACGGCTTTGATCGGGTGGGAACGGGAACAACAGGCGCACAGCGCGGGCCTGCGTACGTTTCCATTGGTCGGCATGGCAAGTTGCGGCTATCTGCTAATTCTTGGCGGTCAGCCGAATAGCGCGGATCAGTCGCGAGTGCTGCAGGGACTCATCACCGGCATCGGATTCGTCGGTGGTGGCGCGATTTTGAAGGAAGGCGCTATGGTCAGAGGCACGGCAACCGCTGCTAGTATTTGGAATGCGGGCGTTATCGGGGCTTCGGTTGCGATGGAGCGCTACGAAATCGCGATTATCCTGGCGGTCCTGAACCTGTTTACGCTGCGAGCGTTGCTCCCGCTCAAGAATTGGATCGACAAGAGAAGCGCCCAATCCGAGCAACCCAAGTAAGTATTTCTGCATCTAAGAGTTGAAGACCTCAGGCTACCCCACTGAAAAAGTGAACCTTCAAATGGGATAATTAGGCGAACTATGTCAATAGAATCAATAGATTCCGCGCGGATCGGTTTGGATGAATTCAGCTTCGACGAGTCCAATCTAGAGGTGCTGGAAGTTACTGCAGAGGATACCGGGGAGGTTTCCACTTCTGAGGAAGAGTCTGTTTACACGGACGACCCGGTCCGAACTTATCTAAGGGAAATGGGCGCCATTTCTCTACTGACGCGCCAAGGCGAGGTGGAGCTGGCACGGCGCATGGAGCGGGGCAAATTGCGGGTGCGAAAAGTTCTCTCGCGTTCGCCGCTGGTACAGCAGGCGGTGCTGGCCATGTACGCGGACGTACGGCAAGGGCTGGCGCAGATCCAGGATGTGGTGGAAGCCGGCGGTTCGGACGAAGCCGTGAAGACCAGGAAGCGCGCAGACGGCCGGCGGCGGCTGGTGAAGGTCGATAAATTGAATCAGGAACGTCAAGCCATGGAGAGGAAGCTCTCTTCGACGCCCCGGCGCAACGTGCATGTGCGGGCCCAGTTGGATCGGAAACTTCTCCGCCTCCAGGTGAAGTTATGGCAGGCCATTCGCGAGATTCCGTTCTCAGAGACCAATTGGAGGATATTGGAGAGCACGTTTAGGGACGCGGCGAAGGCCCGGCCACGCGATGCCCGGATGCGTCGCGATCTAAGAAGCATCGAGGGAGCTGAGAGGGACGCTGGGCAAGCAAAGCGCAAGCTGGTGGAGGCAAACCTACGGCTGGTGGTCTCCATCGCCAAGAAATATATCAATCGGGGACTGCATCTGTTGGACTTGATCCAGGAAGGCAACATCGGCCTGATGCGCGCCGCCGATAAGTTCAACTATCATCTCGGCTATAAATTCTCGACTTACGCTACTTGGTGGATTCGGCAATCGATTAGCCGCGCGATTGACGACCAGTCGCGCACCATCAGAATCCCGGTGCATATGAACGAGAGCCTCACCAAACTCCTTAAGGCCTCGCGCGACCTGGAGAAGGAACTGGGCCGCACTCCGACCAATGAGGAGATCGGCCAGCGAATGGCGACTACCACTCAAAAGGTGCAGGAGTTCCGCGCCATGTTGAAGGATCCTGTTTCCCTCGACCTACCGGTGGGAAGGGACGGGGAGTCCGCTTTGCGCGACCTGATCGAGGACCGCTGGATTCGGCCGGTGGCGGACACCATGCTCGAACGCGACATCCGTGAGGAAACAGCCAGCGTGCTGCAGACTCTGGGAGCGGACGAAGAGAAGATTATTCGCATGCGGTTCGGCATTGGCTACGATCGCGAGCACAAGCTGGATGAGATCGCACGCCAGTTCAATCTGAGCCGCGAACGGATCCGGCAGATCGAGACTCGGGCGCTGCAGCGGCTGCGGAATCCGGAGAGTACGCACCGGTTGCGGCCGTTGATCGCCATGGCGAGCAGTAGTAATTAACTACTCGTTCGAGGGGCCTTGGTCACCGACAACGGGCGCCAGCCGATAATGGTGCGGCTGCGGTAGCGCCGCCGCCCTTTGCAGGGAGTGCACTTCCTGTTCCAGCGATTCCAGCGCCTCCACGGCCGCGCTCAACTTTGCCGGATGGTACTCCTTGAGCGCAGCCTCCACCATCATCATTCGCGCGAATCGGAGGTGGTTGCGCCGGTACGTCAGATCGAGAACCGTGCGTGCCTGCGTGGACATCGGCGTCTTCATGGCTGCCAGGTTGATCCCCGTGAAGGTAGTTCTTCTTGTCACCCATTTGCTCCCTTGCGCGGCTATTCTTATGATTTGATACCACCGTTTAGCTGACAGTGCGATTGCTCGTGCCTATCAACTTTACTGATGGCCAGCAAAATATTACGATTCTTCGGCCGTGTCAAAGGGGGGCCCGGGATCACTACGCTTTCGCGGGCGGAGTCAGCGCGACGGATGCCTCTGAGGTGAGCAGCAGGAACGTGAAGGTCTCCTGCAGATAGAGCCGGACGGCATTATCGGTGTGGCTCAGGTAGCCGATGGAGACGTCCTGGCCGATGTGCAGCTCGAAATCGCCGCCACGCGTGGTCACTACAAAAGCTCCGTCGATAGCAGGGGCCCATATGATTTTGTCGTCCACCAGGCGCTTGACGTGCTCCAGCACCGGATAACCGTGATCGCTGGTTTCAGCCAGTGCGGTATAGGCCTCGGCTCCGAGCAGAACAGCATAAGGTCCATTGACGCCGACCAGCCTCAATTGGCTTAAGGCGTGAGCAACGGCATCGGGGTACTGGCGAACGTCGGCCGGAAGAGGCATCTTTGGATTGCTTGTCCCCTCGCGAATTCCCACGATGCCGGCTGCCGTATAGCCCTCAAAGATCGCACTGTCCTCGGCAAAGGCGATCTGGCGTGCCGCGTCTTTCGCCGGTTGCCAATCCGAGTCGTTGGCGCCGCGTTCGACGTCGTCGATCGCCTGGCGATCGAGTTCAAAAGGAAAACGCAATTCCACCAGCGCCTTCACCTCGCGCTGCCTGGCGAGAATACCGTCCCGCTGAGCTGGCAATCGGACGCAGGTGGCCAGTGCCGACCGCGGAGAGAACAGTGCCTGCCGGTCCCCGCACGTCGACCACACGCCGTCCGGCGAGGTAACGTTTGAACGTGCGAGCCGTTTCCTCTTCGATCTGAGCCCACGCCGCATCCGAAATGGGAGCTAGCTCGCGATGCAGATTATTCATGCGGAATTTCTCCTTTGAGGGAACCAATGCCCAGCGAACCGTCGCTCGTTCCGCGAAGTGGATGGAGAGCCCTCGGCCGGCGCCGGCTCTACAGCAGGGGCGCGGCAACCGCGGCGGGCTGGTCCTCGCCGAGGGCTTCCAGAAATGTTGCGGACGGAGCAAAAAATAGGTTTCCAGTGACGGCGCGGCTGAAATCGAGCAGGCGGTCGTAGTTGCCGGGCGGCCGGCCAACGAACATGTTTTCGAGCATCTGTTCGATGGTATGGGGCGAACGGCTGTAACCGATGAAATAGGTGCCAAATTCAGCCGTGCCCGGCCCGGCCGAACGGCATGTTGTCGCGCAGGATCTTGATCTCTTTCCCGTCCTCGACGATGGTCGTGAGTGCGCTGTGCGCCGAGGTTGGCTTGACGGAATCGTCCAATTCGATGTCCGACAGCTTGGTGCGGCCGATGATTCGTTCCTGCGCCTCCGTGGACAGCGCATTCCATCCGTCCAAGATCGTGGAGATATTTCTGAACGATGACGTAGCTGCCGCCGGCGAACGCGGCGTCCTCGTCGCCGACGAGCACGGCATCGATCACCGCCTCGCCCCTCGGATTCTCCGTCCCGTCGACGAAACCCAGGAGATCGCGGTCGTCAAAGTAACGGAAGCCATGCACTTCGTCTACCGGCGAAACAGCATCTCCGATACGCGCCATGATCTGCATAGCAAGTTCGAAGCACAGATCCATACGCTTGGCGCGAATGTGGAACAGCAGGTCGCCTGGCGTGGAAACCGCATGGCGCGCTCCTGCGCGAATTTCGCGGAACACGTGCAGTTCCGCCGGCCGCGGCGAGCCAAAGAGCCGGTCCCACGCGTCGGACCCAAAGCCAAGGACGCAGGAGAGGCCCGCTTCGAGGTCGCGAAATTCCACCGCGCGCAACAATGCGGCGAGGTCTCCGCAGAGCGCCCGCACGGTCGCCCGATTGTCGAGTCCCGGGTTGAGTGTCACCACCAGGAAGATGGCGGCGCGGGTGAGCGGCGCGGCTACTGGCTGCGCAACGGCCCGCAAACCGCGTCCCGTTTCGGGCGTGCTCATCGGATCGGGCTTCATCTGGATGTCATCCTGGCCTGGCACACGGGTTTTCGGTCTTTGAAGGAGCACCTCGCGAGTGCGAAGGTTGTCGATAAGCTTACCAACACGGAACATCCTTTTGCAGGAACTGTTCTGTCTGCGTGATAGCTATATCAGGTTTCAAGAACGATTTTGCCACGTGTGTGACGCTGTTCCAGGTCTCGATAGGCGTCGCGAACGTCGGCGAGAGGATAGACTTTATCGATCGGGATCTCAAGGCGGCCGGCGGCCAGCAGCCCAGCGAGTTGAGCGAGCACGTCCGCAGTCGCCGCTTCATGGTTACCTTCCGCCTTCACACCGTACTTAGCCGCGGCGGCGAAGTCGATAATCGTGTCGATTCGATTCGGTGCGACGCCCAACTTGAGGGCAAGCTCGACATACCCGCCGCCGAATGTGTCAATGAAGGCGTCGACTTTCCCTCCGGATGCGGCGCGTATCCGATCTTCAATCCCATCACCATAGGTAACCGGAATTACGCCGTGATCGATAAGCCATTTGTGATTCGCGTCGCTGGCCACGCCGATAACCTTGGCTCCCGCATTCCTGGCCAACTGCACGGCGATGGACCCTACACCCCCCGCGGCGCCGGAGACAACCACCGTGTCACCCGCGCTCAGAGCGACGCTCCGCACTGCGGCGTATGCGGTGGTGCCGGCCACGAACAGAGCACCGGCTTGCTCCCACGACACGTTTCGAGGACGGGCCACGAGATTGCCTGAGTCGACCAGCACGAAGTCGGCTTGGCTGGATCTCTCGTTGCTGAATCCAATGACCTCATCACCCACCGCAACACTCGCAACCCCTGGACCGACCTCCTCCACGATGCCAGCGAGATCACTCCCCTGTCCTGAAGGAAACGTCGAAGGCCAGCGTTCGGCAAACAGTCCTTTCCGGATCGATGCCTCACCCGGATTAATGCCCGCGGCTTTGACCCTTACAAGCACCTTCCCAGGCCCCGGGATCGGGCGGTCGACTTCGGCCACCCGCAGAACGTCGATCCCACCATATTTATCGAATCTCACCGCACGCGGCATGACGCTTTCTCCTCTCACAACAACAGAACCATTAGATTCCCTTTAACCACTCTCGGATACGCCAAATTTCGCGGATCGGCGACGCGAATCTCGCTCATGCACGACTGGCCTTCCGCCATATCCACCAGAAGCCCGTTCATCGGCGCGAACGTTTGGCGCCCAACGAAAAACAAGCCTCCTCATGGGCGGAACGGTTTCCATCCCCGGCGTTTACGGCGGATTTCTCGATAAATTTCCGTCGTCTTCTGGCAACTGGAGCGCCAGTGGCCGTGGAAAAGAGCAAGCCTTCAACCAGGAATCAGCAAGGCGATTGAGGTGTGATTCAGCGGGTTAGTCATGTTATCCTACGCATTCAGTTTGAGACCGCTTTTGCGACCGCGTTCTCTCTGCACTCACTCAACATATATGAAGCTCACGTGGACCAAGACCGACGAGGCACCGGCGCTCGCGTCGTACGCGCTGCTGCCCATCCTGCGAGCGTACTTCAAAGGGACAGGGGTGGAGATCGAAACGGCTGACATCTCGCTCGCCGGCCGTATTGTCGCCACCTTCCCTGAGTGTCTTCAGGAACGACCAAAAAATTCCCGACGAGTTGACGCGCCTGGGGAAGCTGGCCAAGACACCGGAGGCCAACATCGTCAAGCTGCCCAACATCAGCGCCTCGATTCCGCAGCTCCGGGACGCGATTGCGGAACTTCAGCGGAAAGGGCTACAACATTCCCGACTATCCGGACGCCCCCTCTACGGAGGAGGAGCGTGCGGTGCAGGCCCGGTTTGCCGGGGTCCTGGGCTCGGCCGTGAATCCCGTGTTGCGCGAAGGCAATTCCGACCGGCGCGCTTCCGGGTCGGTGAAAGCGTTCGCGCGGAAGCATCCGCACAAGATGATGAAAGCCTGGCCGAAGTCCGGTTCGGTGACGCGTGTCGCCCACATGAGCGACAAGGACTTCTTTGGCAGCGAGAAATCCGTGACGGTCGAGCTGCCGCCACCGACGTGCGTATCGAATTCGTGGACCCCGCCGGCGCGGTGAAAGTCCTGAAGCAAAGAATCCCGCTGACCGAGGGCGAAGTTGTCGACTGCGCGGTCATGAACGTGACGGCGCTGCGGAGATTCTATGCGGAGCAGATCGCTGCCGCTAAAGCCGACAATGCGCTGTTCTCGCTGCATCTGAAGTGCACGATGATGAAGATCTCCGACCCGATCATGTTCGGGCACTGTGTGGCGGAGTATTTCGCCGATGCCCTGCGAGAAACATGCCGCGCGTCCTCGCAGAGATCGGCGCCAACGTAAACAACGGACTGGCCGACGTGCTCAGCAAACTCGACCAGCTTCCGGCCGGGAAAAAGGCCGAGATCGAAGCCGATATCGCAGCTTGTTACGAAGAGCGTCCCGGTTTGGCGATGGTGGATTCGCGCGAGGGCAAGACCAACCTGCATGTTCCCAGCGACGTGATCATCGACGCATCGATGCCAGTGGTGATCCGTGATGGCGGCAAGATGTGGAACAAAGAGGATCGCGCTGCAAGACACTGTTGCCGTGATCCCGGACCGCTGCTACGCCACCATCTATCAAGTCGTGATCGAGGACTGCAAGCAGAACGGACAGTTCGATCCGGCGACCATGGGCAGCGTGTCCAACGTCGGGCTCATGGCGCAGAAGGCCGAAGAGTACGGTTCGCACGACAAGACGTTTGTCGCACCCGGCAACGGAACGATTCGCATCGTAGATGCCGGCGGCAAGACGCTGCTCGAACAGAGCGTCGAGCGTGGCGATATCTTCCGCGCCTGCCAGACGAAAGACGAGGCCATCCGCGACTGGGTGAAGCTGGGCGTGACCCGCGCGCGGGCAACCGGCGCACCCGCGGTGTTCTGGCTCGACCCGGATCGCGGCCACGATGCGCAAATCATTCAGAAGGTGAAAGCCTACCTGGCCGACCACGACCTCTCCGGCCTGGAAATCAAGATCCTGAAGCCCGTGGACGCGATGAAATTCTCGCTCGAGCGAATTCGCCGCGGCGAGGACACCATCTCCGTCACGGGTAACGTGCTTCGTGACTATCTCACCGACCTGTTCCCGATTCTTCGAGTTGGGGACAAGCGCCCGTATGCTCTCGATCGTGCCGCTGCTCCAGGGCGGCGCAATGTTCGAAACCGGAGCCGGCGGTTCGGCGCCCAAGCACGTGCAGCAGTTTGCTGAAAGAAGGTCATCTGCGCTGGGACTCGCTCGGGGAATACTGTGCGCTGGTGCCATCGCTGGAGCTGATGGCGACAAAGAGCGGCAACCCGCGCGCGGCGCTCCTTTCGAAAACGCTGGACGAGGCCATCGGCCAGTACCTCGAAGACGCCCGCTACCCCTCGCAGAAGGTGAACGAGATCGACAACCGCGGTTCGACGTACTATCTCGCGTTGGCGTGGGCAAAGGCACTCGCCGCCCAGGACGAGGACGGGGATTTAAAGCAACGCTTCACTCCGGTAGCCGCCGCGCTGGCGGCGGCCGAGGGCAAGATCACGCAGGAGTTGTTGGCGGCGCAGGGCAAACCGGTGGACATCGGGGGGTACTATTTCCCGGACGACGATAAGTGTGTCGCAGCGATGCGGCCCAGCGCTACACTGAACGCGATCATAGATCGAATGTAGTGGCTTTCCCGTCTGAGCCGGCGCGCGACGCTAATGGTTTAAGCCGCACGTCCTTTGTGCCAACGTGGTAAGGGCGCACGCATGCGAGATCTACTTTTGGAGATCCGAATTTCGCAGGGCGAACCTTGGCGGAACATCGCTACCGATGTCTGGCCTGCTGGTGGCAGCCTTATAACTGGGGCAGCCAACCGAGCACTTACCGCCTGAACTGGTGATGCCAAATTACCGTGGGCCACTGCTAGCTTGAACGCGCCTACTGTCCCACTTCCGAAATCGCGATCGCGCACAACCAGGCCGCCGCCGTAGCCATCTTTGAAGTTCAACCGGCGCGGAACGACAATTGAGCGGCCTGAGACATAGGTAACAGAACCTACCGCAGACATGGGGTACACTGAAGCGTACCGAAGCACCCTTACGCGTTGAAAATTCAAAGATCTGTTCCCCGGCAGATACGGATGGAAACGGACTCATAAACTACAATAAGCTACGTTCTTTGAAACCCGATTTCAGATCGGAAAATGAGCAAGGCCGATAGACGCAGGTCCGGTGAAAACCGTTTCTGGTGGGGCTCCCCCATCGAGCCGTCAGCGGAGCCCTTGACCGATCCGTGGAGAGGCCGCATGGATGGATCACGGAGTCGTGCTCTCGGCTTCCGCCCGACGGTTCCGACTGTGTATCAAGCTAAGCAACAGGGAATTCTGTAACCAGTGTCCGCGATTCGCATCTGTACTGAGCCGGTGAACCCGCTGATGCCAAGCACGGGCCCGATATTCGCTGCAGTGTGGCCGTTAGGTGGCAGCGTGAGCGAGGTACTGCCTTAGGAACAGGCCCAATGAGTCGAGTGCCGTTATCGTGACCACTGCAGGGGTCTCCGATGGATTTGCAAAGGCAACGCCGGTTTCTGTCTGAGAAAAGGTCACGAACTCGGTCGTCGGTGCGGTGACGCCGGTTACGCTCGCCTCGCCTACCGCCGTGTTCCCGTTGTACAGGCGGTAGAGAATGCTGGCGTTGATGGCTGATGTACATTGCGCCTCCGCCCATCCACTTAACAATGTTCCATTGAGGGCGGCCGTCGTCTGAACGTGGATATCACCACCCAGAGTCAGAAAATCGCCCCGGCTGGAAAAAACACCATCCGAAAAGGGTATCTGTAATGCAGCTCCGGAGTCCGAGTAGAAAGCCGTCTGGCAACTCACCGTCCCCGGCGAGTAGTTGACATACGTCAAGGTCGTCTGAAATCTGCCACCGACCGAGATATGCGGGAAATAATAGGTAACTGCTGTGCAACAGAAAGACGTGTTCGCAGGCAAATCGCCTGGAGGAAGTGAGGAAAACACGGGAAACGCCTCAGCGTTCAGGGAAAGGGAAACAATCGGCGCGGCGGCCTGAATCCGCACAGATGCGATAGATATTCGGTGCGATTTCCGTGGTGACCGCCATGCTAGTCTCCTCAATCGGATTTCTTAACGGCCTTTCTATTTTGACTTCCCGCCCACATACGCCCCCGAAAGAGCTGGGGCTAGGTTGGCCGTAGGCGGAGTCGGCTCAGTCTACTCGATCAAGGAACGGATAAATAATGAATAACGGGCAATCCGTAATCCTAGGGCCGACCCCAAAACAAGCCTGCGCCAGGATTACTTAAGGCTTGCCGACATATCGGGCCTTGACTCGTGATAATAAGATTCGAGCAATCGTAGTCTCCTTGACGCGCTTCCGGCAAGCGCCCGTCGGCAATCGCCAAACCCGGTGCCCTGCGTCAAGCGCTGCTGAGGCTTGCCGCATTCGCCGGGGCAGCGCGAAGGACCTGTTTTCCTGCGCGCTCGCGCTTAGTCGATCTGACTGAGCAACTTCGCTGGGGGATGTTCAATGGTGCGGGCGTCGTTAGCGCAACAACGCAATCGAACGGTCACCAAAACCAAGACCGGAAAATTGGGAGGGGGCAAGGCAACGTAAAATCCCCGCCCTCCGCGACGTTTCGCGAAGGGTGGGGAAGGTTAACTAACGCGGCGAAGACGAACTGGCAATTACCTGTTGACCGGGCCGTGGCAAGTGCCGACGCCCTTGTCGCTGTAAGAAGCCGGACCGGTTGTCTGTGCAGGATCCTTCAGTGCCGACTCGAAATCCCACGCGTAGCCGTTCTGATTGAGCGTCAGGCCCATCACGCCCCAGAATTCCCCGCTTGCCGCCTCGATATTCTCTGCGTTGAAGTTGGGTTGCCGCTAAGATCGGCGGCATCGGCGCCATCGGTGCTGGGTAGTGTGGTGGTATAGACGACCGGATCGAGTGTCTCGCCGCCGGTGCCCACGATGAATTCCCGTATGCCCTTCCTTGGATCGTAATTCCCGGAGGGGTCAAGGGGGCGGTAGCGGGCATAGAGGTGGTCGTGTCCGTTCAGCACCAGGTCGGCTCCGTACTGGTAGAGCAGTTGCCAAAAGGCCAGAGCGGTCTGGCCCTCGGGTAAGGTGACGCTGCCGCCAGCGCTGAACGAGGGCTGGTGCCAGTAGGCGAGTGTGCACGGGGAATGATTCGCCGCGAGATCGTTTTGCAGCCATGCGAGTTCGGCGGACAACCAGGAGCCTGTGTTCGAGCAGCCGCCCGGCTGCGTCTCGCACTCTATATTGAGGGAGATAAGGTGCCACGCACCCAGATTATAGGAATACCAGCCATCTCCGACCCCGACTGGGCCCCCGCCGGTATTGGTTCCGGCTCCGCCCGTTTGCTCGAAGTGCCCCGCCTGTCCATCCGAATACGGCACGGGTTGGGTGAAGGTACCGCCGGTGTCAGGGGTGTCGGCGATCGTAGCCATCATCATGGATCCATCGGGATTGTGCTGGACGCCGTTGAAGTAGGAGAAGTAGCCGTAGCCGGCAACGCCGACCGCGCCGTGCTCGGTATAGAACTCGTGGTTGCCAGGCGCGGGCCGCGTGATAAATTTGAAAGCGCCATACGTCGTTTCGTACGAGTTCTCAAAGTCCGAATATTGGCCTACCTGGTATTGCTCATCTCCGACGAGCGCGACAAGGTCAGGCTTCATATTCTCAATCTGCTGCGCGGTGGCCGCCTGGGATGCGTACAGATTCTGGGGGATCAGCCCGGCTCCCCCCAAGGTTGAGGGTGGCGGAGTGGTGGACGCGAGGCAGTTTTCCTTCGCCTTCTCACCAGGCAGCTCCGTCTCGCCTGGCTGGCAGGCGACGTCGCCAACCACCGCAAGCACGGGCGAGCGGCCCGTTCTTGCGTAAGGCCACGGATTGTCGTTGCGGCCACGGATTGTCGTTGGAGTTTGGATTCTGTGCCTTGGCCCCAGGCTGCAAATGCCAGCATTGAGACGGCCGCTCCCATCAGCACTGCCGCTCGGAACCTTCCCCGGATCGTCTTCATGCAGTTCCTCCCTTTCGGACTTGTAGTTGGATAGTTGCCAAAGCTGCTCAGTTTATCCCTTCAATATTTCGTGTGTATGTCGAACGTGTGAAAAAGCCGTATCACAGATTATTTGGGAGGTCGTTGCGTCAGAACGATGCCGACGCTCCGGTGCTAGCGTTCGACGACTCCGTGACAGTACCGAAGTTAGGCTGCCGCAGAATCGCAACACGGCTCGCGAATCGCCCCATCAACCGTTTTGCAGGCGATGCGGTGCTCAGGCGTAGCGAAACAGCGCCTTGAAACCAAAGTCCATGTGCTGCTGGATATGGCAGTGAAACAGCGTGAGGCCCGGTTGGTCGGCGACCAGATCCACGGTGGCGCGTCCAAATGCGGGAACGATCACCGTATCCTTCTTGATGCCGGCAGTCGGCTTGCCGTTGAGCTCGACCAGCTCGAACAGGTGCCGGTGGATGTGCAGCGGGTGGGAATCGTCACTGCGATTGTGAAACACCAGCCGGTAGCGCGCTCCCTGACGGAACACGAATTCCCGTTCATGCGGATATTCCTTGCCGTTGACGAGCCAGTGA
>CAVSOM010000040.1:0-13219 GCA_963729495.1 uncultured Gemmatimonadaceae bacterium | reverse complement strand
TTCCTCGACATCGGCGGATCGTCCAATCCCGAGAAGGTGGTGAACGCCCTCCGCATCATCACCGCCGACCGCAACGTGAAGGCCATTCTGTTCAACATTTTCGGCGGCATCACCCGCACCGACGACGTCGCCAACGGCATCGTGACGGCCACCCGCGCCAACCCGCTCAAGGTGCCCATCGTGATCCGCCTGACCGGCACGAACGAGGAAATCGCCGTGAAGATTCTCAAGGACCATGGGTTCTCGGCATCCGCCGACATGGACGAAGCGGTGCAGCAGGCCGTGGCCCTCGCCAAGGGAGGGAAGGCCGCGTGAGCATCTTCGTCGACAACTCCACGACGGTCGTCGTCCAGGGGATCACGGGCCGCGACGGCTCGTTCCACGCCAAGCAGATGCTGGACTACGGCACCCGCGTGGTCGGCGGCGTGACGCCCGGCAAGGGCGGCCAGACGTTCGAGAAGCACCGTGCCGATCTTCAACACCATGCACGACGCGGTGGCCGCCACCGGCGCCAACACCAGCGTGGTCTACGTGCCGCCGATGTACGCCGCCGACGCGATCATGGAAGCGGCCGACGCCGGCATCACGTTCATCGTCGCGATCACCGAAGGCGTGCCCGTGCTCGACATGACGAAGGTGATTCCGTTCGTCGCCGAGAAGGGAGCCCGGCTCCTCGGGCCCAACTGCCCGGGGCTGATCACGCCGGGCCAGTGCAAGGTGGGCATCATTCCCGGCCGCATCTGCGCGCCGGGCAACGTCGGCGTCGTCAGCCGGTCGGGCACGCTCACCTACGAGATCGTCTACCAGCTCACCCGCGCCGGCCTCGGCCAGTCCACCTGCATCGGCATCGGCGGCGACCCGATCAACGGCACCAACTTCATCGACTGCCTGGCCGCGTTCGAGCAGGATCCGCAGACCAAGGCCGTGGCGATGATGGGCGAGATCGGCGGCACCGACGAGCAGCAGGCCGCCGAGTTCGTCACAGCATCACATGACCAAGCCGGTCGTCGGCTTCATCGCCGGGCAGACCGCGCCGCCGGGCCGCCGCATGGGACACGCCGGCGCCATCATTTCCGGGTCGTCGGGCACAGCCGCGGAAAAGTTCGCCGCGTTCGAAGCCGCCGGCATGGGCGTCGCCAAGCGCCCGATCGACTTCGTGGACCTCATCCGGGCGCGCCTCAAGTAGGCGCGCGCCGTTCGGCCCGTCATTCCTCCAACCCTCGTGCCTCCTTCCCCATGGCTGCCAACTTCACGCTCGCCATCATCAAGCCCGACGCCCTCGGCGCCGGCAAGGCCGGCAAGATCATCGCGCACCTCGAGGCCCAGGGCTTCGTGGTGCGCGCCGCACGCGTCATGCACCTCACCGCCGCGCAGGCCGGCGAGTTTTACGCCGTGCACCGCGAGCGCCCGTTCTACCGGTCGCTGGTGGCGTTCATGACGTCCGGCCCGTGCATGCCGATGCTCCTCGAGAAGGGCGGGGCGGTCGCCGCCCTGCGCACGGCCATCGGGGCCACCGACCCGGCCGAAGCCGCGGCCGGCACCGTGCGCCAGCTCTACGCGGAGTCCAAGGAACGGAACGCCATCCACGCCTCGGACAGCGACGACAACGCCGCGCGCGAAGCCCGCTTCTTCTTCGCGGAATCGGACGTGATCGCGGCCATGTAAGTGGTTCAGAACTTGAGACTTGTGGTGCGCTTGCCGGCCGGATAGTTTTCATGGCTATGCTGTCCTTTGACATTCGGGATCTCGACTCCGCCGCTGCCACCGTCGACGCGGAATTGCGCGCCGACGACGCGGTCTGGCAGCCGGGCGATCCGGTGCCATCGGGCGCCATCCGCGTGACCGGCCGCCTGTCGGCGACCGGCTCCGGTGGGTTCTACTGGCACGGCCACATCGCGGGCGCCGCGGTGCTGCCCTGCCGGCGCTGTTTGACCGAAACGCGGGTCCCGGTGCAGGACGAGGCACACGTCGTCTTTGCCGAGGCCGGCGGCGACGCGGCCGACGATCCGGACGTCTACACGTTCGACGCCCGCGCCCAGGACATCGATCTGCGCCCGGCGGTGCGCGAGCTGTGGATGCTCGACGCCCCGGCGTTCGTCCTCTGCCGCGACGACTGCAAGGGGCTCTGTCCCACCTGCGGCGCCGATCTCAATACCGGCCCGTGCAGCTGTCCCCCCGCCCGCGACGCGCGGTGGGACGCCCTGCACCGGCTCGACACCTCGCCCACGACGTAGATTCCTCTCCGACTCTTCAACGATCCGATCGACCCATGGCCGTCCCGAAGCGCAGAACCTCCAAGCGAAAGAAGCGCGCCCGCAACACGCACAAGAAGGCCGCGCCCATCGCGCTCCAGAAATGCCCCCGCTGCCAGGCGATGAAGCGCCCCCATCGCGTGTGTGACGAATGCGGGTACTACGCCGGTAAGCCGCGAGTCGCCGCCAGGGAAGCCTGACCTTGGCGCGGATCGCGTTGGACGCCATGGGGGGCGACCACGCCCCGCAGGCGACCGTAGCCGGCGCCCTGCTGGCCGCCGCCGAGCTCGATCCGTCGCACACGATCCGCCTCGTCGGCCAGGCCGCGGTCGTCGAGCGCACGCTCGACGACCTGCTGCGTGGCGAATGCGCCGCGCTCGCCGCCCACCGTGCGCGCCTCGAGATCGTCGACGCGCCCGACGTCATCGACATGGCCGAGAAGCCGACGGCTGCCATCCGCGGCAAGCCCGACAGCTCCATGATGGTGGGCCTGCGCATGCACGCCGAAGGGCGCTGCGACGCCTTCGTCTCGGCCGGCAACACGGGCGCCCAGATGGCCGCCTCCATGGTCCTCCTCCGCCTCGTCGACGGCCTCAAGCGCCCGGCCATCGTCACGCTCTTTCCCACCGCCGGCCAGCCCGTCGTCGTGCTCGACTCCGGCGCCAACGTCGATTGCGCCGCCGCCGAGCTCGTGCAATTCGCCCGCCTCGGCAGCGTTTACGCCCACGACATGCTGGGCCGCGAACGCCCCGCGGTCGGCCTGCTCAACATCGGCGAGGAACCCGAGAAGGGAAACGCCGTCAGCAAGGACGCCCACGCCCTCCTCGCGCAATCCGGCCTCAACTTCGTGGGCAACGTCGAGGGCCGCGACCTGCCGGCCGGCCGCAACCACCGCGGCCCGATCGACGTCGTGGTGTGCGACGGATTCGTGGGCAACGTGATCCTCAAGTTCTACGAAGCCGTCGCGCCACTCATGGTCGGCCTCCTCGTCAAGGCCGGACTCGACCAGGCCCGGATCCAGGCGGCGCTCCGCCAGCTCGACTATTCCGAGTACGGCGGCGCGCCCCTGCTCGGCGTGCGCGGGGTGAGCATCATCTGCCACGGCCGGTCGTCGCCGCGGGCCATCAAGAACGCCATCAACGTGGCCGTCCAGGCCGTGGAGAGCCGCCTCGTGGACCACATCGGCAACCGGCTGCACGCCGCCGACGGAGCCGCCGCATGAAGCGCCCCATCGCCCAGCTCGCCGCCACGGGGCGCGCCGTCCCCGATCGCGTGATGACCAACCACGACTTCGCCGCGATCGGCATCGACACGTCCGACGAGTGGATCGTGGGCCGCACCGGCATCCGAGAGCGCCGCATCGCCGCGCCCGGCGAAACGACCTGCACCATGGCGGCCGTGGCCGCCCGCCAGGCCATGGAACGCGCCGGCCTCCACGCCGGCGACATCGACGCGATCGTGCTCAGCACCGCCACCACCGACCGCCTGCTCCCCTCCACGGCCGTGGACCTGCAGGCCGAGCTGGGCGCCTCCCGCGCCGCGGCGTTCGACATCAGCGCCGCCTGCGCCGGGTTCATCTACAGCACCACCATCGCCGAAGGGATGATCGCCGCCGGGAGCGCCGAAACGGTGCTCGTCGTCGGCGCCGAGCGCATGAGTTCGATCATCGACTGGACCGACCGCGCCACCTGCGTGCTGTTCGGCGACGGCGCCGGCGCCGCGATCGTGCGTCCCGCCCAGGGATCGCGCGGCGTTCTCGGCTCGTACATCCGCAGCGACGGCGCGCTGGCCAACTTGCTCTACCGGCCGGCCGGCGGCGCCGCGCACCCGTTCGACCAGCAGGTGCTCGACGACCGCAGCTTCTACGTGAAGATGGCGGGCCGCGAGGTGTTCAAGCACGCCGTACGGTCAATGGCCGATGCCTGCGACCGGGTGCTCGACGCCGCCAAGCTCACCAGCGCGGACATCGATCTGCTCATTCCGCACCAGGCGAACATGCGCATCATCGAGGCCACCGCCAAGCACGCCAACATGCCCATGGACAAGGTCTACGTGAACGTGGACCGCTACGGCAACACGTCCTCGGCGTCCATTCCCATCGCCCTGGACGAGGCCATCCAGACGGGGCGGATCGGCGAGGGGAGCACGGTGCTCCTGGCGGGCTTCGGCGCCGGCTTCACCTGGGGCTCGATGGTCATCCGGTTCTGACCATGCGCTTCGTCCTGATCTTTCCGGGGCAGGGCTCCCAGTCGCCCGGAATGGGCAAGGAGTTGGCCGCCGCCTTCCCGGCGGCCCACCAGGCCTTCGCCGCCGTGGACGACGCCCTGGGCGTGCCGCTCAGCCGGCTCTGCTTCGACGGACCGGCGGACGACCTGACGCGCACCCACAACGCCCAGCCCGCGCTGCTCGCGCACGGCGCCGCCGTCTGGGCCGTGGCCCGCGACGCCCTGGCCGGCCGGGTGGACGCCGCCGCGGGGCACTCGCTGGGCGAGTTCACGGCGTACCATGCCGCCGGCGCCCTCACGCTGGGTGCCGCCGCGCGCCTGGTCCGCCGCCGCGGGGAACTCATGTACGAGAGCGGCGTGGCCCGCCCCGGCGCCATGGCGGCCATCCTCGGCGACACGCTCGAGCCCATCGCGTCCATCTGCGATCAGGCCACGCGCGAGGCCGCCCTGGTCGTGCCCGCGAACTACAACTCCCCCGGGCAGGTCGTGATCAGCGGCGAGCCGGCCGGCGTGGATCGCGCCATGGCCCTGGCGAAGGAACTCGGCGCCAAGCGCGCCATCAAGCTGAATGTGAGCGGGGCCTTTCACTCGCCGCTTATGGAAACAGCTTTAGATGGCCTGTCCCAAGCAATTGATAATGCTGGCTTTACGGAGTCTGCATTTCCCGTCTATTCCAACGTGACGGCCGAGGCCGGCAGGTCGGCCGGCCGAGCCCGCGAGCTGCTGGTCAGGCAGCTCACCAGCCCGGTGCGTTGGACCGACGAGGTGACGGTCATGGCTGCGGCTCACCCCGAGGCGACGTACGTGGAGATGGGGCCTGGCACCGTGCTCGCGGGGCTGCTCCGGAAGATCGCGCCGCAGCTTCGGACGATGAGTTGCGGCACCCCTGCCGATCTCGACACGCTCATGGAGTTGGCCGCATGAACATCGATCTCACGGGAAAGTCGGCGCTGGTCACGGGGAGCACCCGCGGCATCGGGCGCGCGATCGCCGAAGCGCTCGCCGGCTGCGGTGCCCGCGTGGGCGTCGTGGGGCGCGATCTGGCGCGGGCCCGCGAGGCGGCCGCGGCGATCGGCCCCGAGGCGGTGGGGTTCGCCTGCGACGTGGCGGACACGGCCGCCGTCACCGCGCTGGTCACGGCGGCGGAGGAGGCGTTCGGGGGCCTCGACGTGCTGGTGAACAACGCCGGGATCACGCGCGACAACGTGCTCTTCCGGCTCAAGGACGACGATTGGGACGCGGTCTTGGACGCCAACCTCCGGGGGGCGTTCGCGAGCATCCGGGCGGCGGCGCGGGGGATGATGAAGCGCCGCTGGGGGCGGATCATCAACGTCTCGAGCATCGTGGGGCTCATCGGCAACAAGGGGCAGGCCAATTACGCCGCCAGCAAGGCGGGGCTGGTGGGGCTGACCAAGTCGGTGGCCAAGGAGCTGGCGTCGCGCAACGTGCTCGCGAACGTCATCGCGCCGGGGTTCATCGACACGGATATGACGGCGGCGATGACCCCCGAGGCCCGTGCCGCGCTGGCGCGGCAGATTCCGCTGGAACGCCTGGGGTCGCCGGCCGATATTGCGGGCCTGGCCGCGTTCCTGGCGTCGGACCATGCGTCGTACATCACGGGGCAGGTGTTCGTGGTGGACGGCGGTCTGGTCATGTGACTGACAGGGGCGGTTCGCCGCTGCTAGATTACGCCGATTATCCACCCTTTCCGGAGAGCCACGTCCCATGGCTGACAATGCACAGAAGGTCCGCGACATCATCGAGAAGGAACTCGGCGTGGAGCGCGAGAAGCTTACCGACGAGGCGAGTTTCATCGAGGATCTCGGGGCCGACAGTCTCGACATCGTCGAACTCGTGATGGAATTCGAGAAGGAATTCAACATCGACATTCCGGACGAGGACGCCGAGAAGCTGCGCACGGTCGGTGACGCGGTGTCGTACCTGAACCAGAAGGTCGGCGGTTGATGAAGCGTCGGGTCGTCGTCACCGGCGTCGGGGCGATCACGCCCGTCGGCAACGACGTGGCGTCGACGTGGCGCGGCCTGCTCGACGGCGTGTCGGGCGCCGGGCCGATCACGAAGTTCGACGCGTCGTCCTTTCCGGTGCGGTTCGCCTGCGAGGTGAAGGGCTTCGATCCGTTGCAGTACATGGACCGCAAGGAGGCCAAGCGGTCCGATCAGTATTCGCAGTACGCCATCGCCGCTTCGGTGCAGGCCATGACCGACGCCGGCTTCGGGGCGCTGACCGGCGACCTGTCGGAGCGCACCGGCGTGATCCTCGGCAGCGGGATCGGCGGCCTCAAGAGCTTCGAGGAACAGCACGACCAGTATCGGGAACGGGGCGCCGAACAAGATCAGCCCGTTCTTCATCCCGATGTTCATTGCCGACATCGCCGCCGGGCTGGTGTCCATGCGCTTCCACGCGCGCGGTCCCAACTTCGCCACGGTGAGCGCCTGCGCCACGGGCGCCCACGCGATCGGCGAGGCCTTCCGCACGATCCAGTACGGCGATGCCGACGTCATGATCAGCGGGGGCACCGAGGCCACGGTCACCCCGATGGCGATCGGCGGATTCGCCAACATGAAGGCGCTCTCCGAGCGCAACGACACGCCCGCCACCGCGTCGCGCCCGTTCGACCTCACGCGCGACGGGTTCGTGATGGGCGAGGGGTGCGGCATCATCGTCCTCGAGGAGCTGGAGCACGCGCGGCGCCGCGGCGCCCGCATCTACGGCGAGGTCGTCGGCTACGGCGCCACCGCCGACGCCCACCATCTCACCGCGCCCGCGCCCGAGGGCGAGGGCGCGCAGCGCGCCATGCGACGCGCCCTCGCCGACGCCGGCCTCACCACCGCCGATATCCAGTACATCAACGCGCACGGCACCTCCACGCCGGCCGGCGACGTGGCCGAGATGATGGCCATCGAGCAGGTGTTCGGCGCGCGCGCCGCCGGCCTGAACGTCAGCTCCACCAAGTCGGCCACGGGCCACATGCTCGGCGCCGCCGGCGCCGTGGAGTTCCTGATCACCACGCTCGCCGTTCGCGACGGCATCGTGCCGCCGACGATCAACTACCAAACGCCCGACCCCGACATCCGCCTCAACTGCACGCCCAACACGCCGGTGAAGCGCGACATGACCGTGGCGTTCAGCAACAACTTCGGATTCGGCGGCCACAACGTCACGCTCGCCGTCCGCAAGTGGGAGGCGTGAGGTCGTGCCAGCCGCCGCCGTCCCCACCGCCGCGCCCGTCGTCGACCGCCGACGTATCGCCGACCGCGCGCTGCTGCCCATCGCCGACAAGGTGGAGCGGGGCGAACGCCTCACCCCCGCCGACGGGCTGACGCTCTTCCGCACGCACGACCTGGTCGGGCTCGGCACCGCTCGCCGACGCGCGCAACCGCGCGCTGCACGGCGACCGGGTGACGTTCGCCGCCAACCAGCACATCAACCCCACCAACGTCTGCATCCTGCGCAAGACGTGCGTGTTCTGCTCCTACGCCCGGCTCCCCAAAGAGGACGGCGCGTACCGGTACACGCTCGAACAGGTGCTGGCCGAGTCGGACGACGCCAACAGCACGCCCACGCGCGAGTTCCACATCGTCGGCGGGCTCGACATGCAGGCGGGGCTGGCCTACTACGCCGACATGTTCCGCGCCCTCAAGGCCCGCCACCCGCACGTCCACATCAAGGCGCTCACGGCCGTCGAGATCGCCCACATCGCGCGGATCGAGAAGATGTCGGTGCACGACGTGCTCGTCGCGCTCCGCGAGGCGGGGCTCGACACGATGCCCGGCGGCGGCGCCGAAGTGTTCAGCCCCGGCGTGCGCGCGACGATCGCCGACAAGAAGCTGGCCGGTGAGGAGTGGATCGCCGTGCACCGGCAGGCCCACGCGCTCGGCATCCGCACCAACTGCACGATGCTCTACGGCCACGTGGAGACGCTCGAGGACCGGATCCACCACCTGTCCATGCTGCGCGACCTGCAGGACGAGACCGGCGGCTTCCTGGCGTACATCCCGCTCGCCTATCATCCGGACAACAACGAACTGGGCGAAGCGCTGCACCGCCAGGGCACCGCCACCTCGGGGTTCGACGACCTGCGCAACCTCGCCGTCGGCCGCCTGTTCCTCGACAACGTGCCCGCACGTCAAGACGCACTGGGTGATGGTCACGCCCTTCCTGTCCCAGATCGCGCTCGCCTTCGGCGTCGACGACATGGAAGGCACGATGGTGCGCGAGAAGGTCTACCACGAGGCCGGCGCCCACACCGCCCAGGCCATGGCCCTCGACGGATTGCTGCGGCTCATCCGCGGGGCCGGCAAGGTGCCCGTGGAGCGCGACTCGCTCTACCGCGTCGTGCGCACCTTCGACGACGCCGGCGCTCCGGCGTCCCACCAGGCGGCGTAGATGCGCATCGGCCGCATCCCCTACATCAACTGCTACCCCGTCTACGGGGCGATCGATCGCGGCCTCGTGCCCCTCGATGGCGAACTCGTGGACGGCGTGCCCACGGCGCTCAACCGCGGCATGCGCGACGGCTCGCTCGACATGAGCGTCATCTCCGCCGTCGAATACGCCGCCGACGCGTCGCGCTATCTGCTGCTCCCCGACCTCGGCATCACCAGCGACGGACCCGTGCGCAGCGTTGTGATGTTCGCCAAGCGGCCGGCCGAGGAGCTCACCGGGCAGCGCGTGCTGGTGAGCCGCAGCTCGATGACCAGCGTGGCCCTTCTCCAACTGCTGTTCGAGCACGTGTGGCACTCCGCGCCGCAGTTCGTGCCCGCCGACGCCGAACTGTCCGACGTCGCGTCGTTCGACCACGAGCCGCACGAGGCCCGCCTCGTGATCGGCGACGCCGCGTTGCTCCTGCACACGCGGCTCCGGGCGCCCGCCGCCGCGCCTGCCGCCCGGCCCACCGACTACCGGCACGCCTACGATCTGGGCGACGCGTGGAAGCGCTGGACCGGCCTGCCGTTCGTCTTC
Organism: uncultured Gemmatimonadaceae bacterium; assembly: GCA_963729495.1. Classification (GTDB taxonomy): domain Bacteria; phylum Gemmatimonadota; class Gemmatimonadetes; order Gemmatimonadales; family Gemmatimonadaceae; genus JAGWRI01. The sequence goes on along the minus strand of CAVSOM010000040.1, from coordinate 3,759 downwards.
GCCGTGTGGGTGGCCCAGCGCACCGCCGACGTGCAGCAGGCGCTGGCCGCGCACGGGCGCCTCATCGCCTCCCGCGACTGGGGGCTCGCCCACCTCGACACGCTCGCCGCCCAGGCGTCGCTCGCCACTGGCGTCGCGCGGCCCGTGTGTCTCGACTACCTCTCCGGCCTCGACTACCGGCTGTCGTACGGCCACCTCGCCGGCCTCACGGAATTCTTCCGCCGATTGGTGGCGGCGGGCCGGGTGCCCGACGGCTCGCTCCGCTTCCTCCCCGCGGCCTAGCACGGCATCGCCATGCACGATCTTCTCGACTTCTACACCCACGCGCCGCTCCTCGAGCTCGGAGCCGAAGCCGACCGCATCCGCCGCGACATGCATCCCGACGGCGTGGTCACGTTCATCGTCGACCGCAACATCAACTACACCAACGTCTGCGTGGCCGACTGCGGCTTCTGCGCCTTCTACCGGCGGCCCAAGCACGCCGAGGGCTGGACGCTGTCGTACGAGCAGATCGGCGCCAAGATCGAGGAGGCCAAGGCGCTCGGGCGCCGTGCAGATCCTCATGCAGGGCGGGCACAACCCGTACATCCCGTTCGAGTGGTACCTCGACCTGCTGCGCTACATCAAGCGCACCACCCCATCCACATCCACGGCTTCAGCCCCAGCGAGGTGGACTTCTTCGCCACGCTGTTCCGCATGGACGCGCGCGACGTGATCCGCGAGCTGATGAAGGCGCGGGCTCGACTCCATCCCCGGCGGCGGCGGCGAGATCCTCGTGCAGCGCGTGCGCGACCAGGTGGCGCGGAAGAAGGCCAGCGCCGACCGCTGGCTCGAGATCATGGAGATGGCCCACCAGCGAAGGCATGAAGACCTCGGCCACCATGATGTACGGCATCGGGGAGACCCTCGCCGAGCGCATCGAGCACCTGCAGCGCGTGCGCGAGCGTGCAGGCGCGCACCGGCGGCTTCACGGCGTTCATCTGCTGGCCGCTGCAGCCGGAGAACACGCCGACGATGTCGCACATGCCCAAGACCGACGCCGTGGACTACCTGCGCACGGTGGCCATCGCGCGCGTCGTGCTCGACAACGTGCCCAACCTCCAGGCCAGCTGGGTCACCATGGGCATGAAGGTCGGCCAGACCGCCCTCCACTTCGGCTGCAATGATTTCGGTTCGCTGATGATCGAGGAGAACGTCGTCTCGGCCGCCAACACCACGTTCAAGACGACCACGGAGGAGATGGAGCGGCTGATCCGCGACGCCGGCTTCGTCCCCGCCCGCCGCCGCCAGGACTACTCGATCGTCCCCGTGCCCGCGGATGCCGCGGCCTAGGCCCCGCGCGCCCCATCCGCGGGCGCCCGGCCGCCGCCCCCGCGTCGTCGCCCCCGCATGATCCGCACCGGCATCGGATACGACTCGCACCGCTTCGCGCCTCCGGGCCCCCTCGTCCTCGGCGGGGTCACGATCGAGAGCGACGTGCGCCTCGCCGGCCACTCCGACGGCGACGCCGTGGCCCACGCCGTGACCGACGCCGTGCTCGGCGCCGCCGCGCTCGGCGACATCGGACAGCTCTTCCCGGATCACGATCCGGCGAACGAAAACCGCGACTCCATCGAGATGCTCCGCCTCGCCGTCGCCCGCCTGCACCACGCCGGCTGGCACGTCCAACAGGTGGACGTCGTCGTCGTCGCCGAGTACCCGCGCATCGGCCCGCACCGGGACGCCATGCGCACCTGCCTCGCCGACGCGCTCGGCATCACCACGGCCGACGTCAGCGTCAAGGGCAAGACCAATGAGGGGATGGGGTGGATCGGCCGCGGCGAGGGACTCGCCTGCATCGCCACCGCCAGCATCGTCCGCCCGGACTGACGCCGTGGGCGCCAACGTCCTGCTCGACTGGGTGGGCGCGCTTCCCCTCGGCACGCTCTACCTCGTGCTCGCGGGATTCGCCGCCGGCGAGAACGTCTTCCCGCCGCTCCCCGCCGACTCCGTGGTCGCGTTCGGAAGCTTTCTCGCCGCGCGCGGGCACGGCTCGGCCGCCGCCGCCTTCGCCGCCGTGTTCACCGGCAATCTCGCGGGCGCCATGGGCACGTACGCCGTCGGACGCCGCTACGGCGCCGATCGCCTGGAACGCCTGATGTTCGGCAAGCGCGCCGAAGCGGTGGAGGCGCGCCTCGAGGCGTACTACGGACGCTACGGGCTGGCCACGCTCTTCCTGGCGCGGTTCGTGCCCGGCGTGCGCGCCCTCGTGCCGCCCTTCGCCGGCGCCCTGCGCGTGCCGCCGCTCTCCGCGTTCCTGCTCATGGGCCTCGCCTCCGCCATCTGGTACGGCACGGTCAGCTACGTCGGGTTCCAGCTCGGCGCCGACTGGCCGACCGTGGTGCGCGTGCTGTCGCGCGACGCCGGCGCGGTGGCCGGCGTCGCGGGTCTGATCGCCCTCGGCCTGGCCGCGGTCTGGGCGGTCCGGCGGCGGAAGCCGTGACCGACGACGACGTCGCCCGCGCGTTCCTCCTCGAACGCTTCGCCGACTACCTGTCGCTGGAGCAGGGGGCGTCCCCGCGCACGCAGGAGGCGTACGCGCGCGATGTGAGCCGGCTGGCCGACTTCGCCGCCGCCAAGGGGGCCAGGCGCCCCGCCGACGTCACCCCCAAGCTGCTCCGGGAGTTCATGTATCACATGAAGGACCTGGGGCTCGCCCCCGCGTCCATTCGCCGCGGCGTGTCGGGCATTCGCACGTACTTCCGCTTCCTGGTGGGGGACGGCCTCCTGCTGCAGGACCCGAGCGAGCGCCTGGAGACTCCCAGGAAGTGGCGCACGCTGCCCGACGTGCTCACGGTCGAGGAGGTCGACCGCCTCCTGGCCGCGCCGACCATGGACGATCCGCTCTACTTCCGCGATCGCGCCATGCTCGAGCTCGCGTACGGCGCGGGGCTCCGCGTCTCGGAGTGGATCACCATCGGCCTCAAAGACCTCCTGCTCGAACAGGGCGTGGTGCGCGTGCTCGGCAAGGGCAGCAAGGAGCGTCTTGTCCCGCTCGGCCGCCACGCCATCGCCACCCTCGCCATCTACCAGCGCGAACTGCGCCCGGTTGGAGCGGGGCGCCGGCAAGGGCGCGCTCTTCCTCAACGCCCGCGGCGAACCGCTCAGCCGCATGGGCGCGTGGAAGATCCTGCGCAAGTACGTGGACCGCGCCGGCATCGAGAAGCGCGTCACGCCGCACACCCTGCGGCACTCCTTCGCCACGCACCTCCTGGAGGGCGGCGCGGACCTCCGGGCCGTCCAGGACATGCTCGGCCACGCCGACATCTCGACCACCCAGATCTACACCCACGTCGACCGGGAGTACCTGCGGAGCGTGCACCGGCAGTATCATCCGCGGGCATGATCCCGCCCCAACTGCCGCGCCCATGATCCTCGTCATCGACAACTACGACTCGTTCACCTACAACCTGGTCCAGTACCTGGGCGAGCTCGGGGCCGACCCGGGGTGCGCCGCAACGACGCGATACCGTGGACGACGTCGGCCGCTCGCGCCCGACGGCGATCGTGCTGTCGCCCGGCCCTTGTACCCCGGCGAGGCGGGGATCACCGTGGAGCTCGTGCGCCGCTGGGGCGCGTCGATCCCGATCCTCGGCGTCTGCCTGGGGCACCAGGCGATCGGCGAGGCCTACGGGGGCCGCGTCGTGCGCGCCGCGCACGTCATGCACGGCAAGACGTCCCAGGTGGTGCATGAAGGGCGCGGCGTCCTGGCCGGGCTGC
>CAVSOM010000039.1:0-14155 GCA_963729495.1 uncultured Gemmatimonadaceae bacterium | reverse complement strand
CCACGCTGTACGAGGAGATCAGCTACCGGGACGTGATGCTCGGGGAACTCAAGGTCATGGATCAGACGGCGGTGACGCTCTGCAAGGAGAATGAGCTGCCGCTGATCGTTCTCAACATTCACCGGCCCGGCGCGATCGCTCGCGCCGTCCGCGGGGAGCGCGAGGGGACACTCGTCAAATGAGCACCATCCAGGACATCCAGAAGGACTGCCGCGGCGCCATGGACCGGGCGATGGATCTCACGAAGAAGGAGTTCGCCGGCATCCGGTCGGGCAAGGCCTCGCCGACCATGCTCGACACGGTGCGCGTGGAAATGTACGGCTCGCAGTTGATGATGAACCAGGTGGCCACGGTGTCGTCACCCGAGCCGCGGCTGCTCATCGTCACCCCGTTCGACAAGAGCCAGGCCAAGGTGATCGAGAAGGCGATCCGCGACGCGAACATGGGGCTCGAGCCGTCCAACCAGGGCGCGATCATCCGCGTGCCGCTCCCCCAGATGAACGAGGAGCGCCGGCGCGAGCTGGTGAAGATCGTGCACAAGTTCGCCGAGGACGGCCGCATCGCCGTGCGCCACGCCCGCAGCCATGCCCGCGACGGGTTCAAGAAGCTGTTGGGGGTGTCGGAGGACGAGGTGAAGCACGCCGAGAAGGACGTCCAGAAGCTCCACGACGACTACATCCACCAGATCGACGAGCTGATCAAGGCGAAGGAAGCCGAGATCATGGAAGTCTGATCAGGGAGCCGGGGCCGTGCCGGAGTTGACGAGCGACGAGCTGCTGGGGCGCATCCGGCTCCACGGCCGGATCCCGCGCCACGTGGCCGTCATCATGGACGGCAACGGCCGCTGGGCGCGCGAGCGCGTGATGCCCCGCACGTTCGGGCACCGGGCCGGCATGCAGTCGGTGCGCGACGTCGTCGAGGGCGCGATCGAGGTCGGCGTGGAGGCCCTCTCGCTGTTCGCGTTCTCGAAAGAGAACTGGCAGCGCCCCCTGCCGGAGATCTCGGCCCTCATGTCGCTGCTCGAGGAATACATCCAGCGCGAGACCGATGCCCTCGACGAACACGGCGTGCGGGTGCGCGTGCTCGGCGAGACCGACCGCCTGACCCGGGCCGCCGGCGACGCGGTGCGCCGCGTAACGGCCCAGACGGCCGGCAACACGCGCCTCGACCTCAACCTGTTCATCTCCTACGGCGCCCGCGCCGAGCTGGTGCGCGCCGCCCGCGCCCTGGCCGAGGACGTGGCCGCCGGCCGCCTCGCCCCCGCCGACGTCACCGAAGACGCCTTCGCCCGCCGCCTCTACACCGCCGGCATGCCCGACCCCGACCTGCTGATCCGCACGTCCGGAGAACTGCGCATTTCCAACTTCATGCTCTGGCAGCTGGCCTACACCGAACTCTACGTCTCGCCGGTGAACTGGCCCGACTTCCGCCGCGCGCAATTCTACGAGGCGATCCTCGCCTTCCAGGCCCGCGACCGCCGGTTCGGCAAGGTCGGCGTCTGATGGGAGAGTTCGCCCGCCGGTTCCTGTTCGCGATCGTCGCCGCCCCCATCGTCCTCGGCGTCCTGCTCGTCGGCGGCGCGCCCCTGGCCGCCCTGCTCGCCGTGGCCTCGGCGATCGCGGCCTGGGAGTTCTACCGCCTCGCCCGCGGCGCCGGCAACCAGCCGCTCGACGACATCGGCATCGGCATCGCCGGCCTCACGCCGCTCGCCGTCCACGCCCGCTACCTGGGGCTCTATGCCGTGCGGCCGGCGGAGGTCGTCGTCGTCGTGCTCGTCGTCGCCGCCCTCGTCCTCTGGATGCGCGGCTCCAACGGGCAGCCGATCGCGTCGCTCGGCATCACGCTCCTCGGCGCGGTCTACACCGGCGGCACGCTGTCCTTCGCCTACGCGCTGCGCTACCACGAGTACGCCCTCGGGGGGCGCGAGGTGGCCGTGGGCGGCACGTCCGTGCTCATCGCCGCCGGCGGCGCGCTGGTCGTGTTGCCGGTGCTGGTCACCTGGGCCACCGACATTGGCGCGTATGCGCTCGGCCGGGCCTTCGGCCGGCGCAAGCTCATGCCCTCGGTGAGCCCGGGCAAGACCGTGGCCGGCGCCGTCGGGGGCGTGGCCCTGAGCGTCGCCGTCACGTGGGCGTTCACCTGGTACGGGTTGCGTCCCATCGCCCAACTCGGCCTCACCCCGCTGGGCATCGTCGTGTTCGGCGCGGTGGCCAGCGCCGCCGCCCAGATCGGCGACCTGTTCGAGTCGATGCTCAAGCGCGAGGCCGGGGTCAAGGACAGCTCGCGCCTCATCCCGGGACACGGCGGCCTGCTCGACCGCGTGGACAGCCTGATCTTCGTGCTCCCGGTGGCGTATCTGCTGCTCGGGCTGCTGCTCGTTCCCGCGCCCGCATGACGCCGCGAGGGGTCGCCGTGCTCGGGTCGACCGGTTCGATCGGCACGGCCGCGCTGCGCGTGCTCGCCCGCCAGCCCGACCGCTTTCGCGTGTCGGCGCTGACCGCGCACCGCAACGCCGCGCTGCTGGCCGAGCAGGCGGCCGCGTTCCGGCCGGCGTTCGTGGGGCTGGTGGAGCCTGCGGCGGGCGCCGAGGGCCCCTGGTCGCGCGGACCGGCGTGCCTGGCGCAGGCGGCGGTGCGCGACGACGTGGACATCGTGGTCAACGCCGTCGTCGGGTCGATCGGCCTCGACGCCACGCTGGCCGCGTTGGAACGGGGGAAGCGCGTGGCCCTGGCGAACAAGGAGTCGCTGGTCATGGGCGGGTCGCTCGTGGCGGCCGCGGCGCGGCGGGGCGGGGGTGAGATCGTGCCCGTGGACAGCGAGCACAGCGCGGTGCTGCAGTGCATGGCCGGGCGGCCGGGCGTGGACGTGCGGCGGATCATCCTGACCGCGTCGGGCGGTCCGTTCCGCGAGTGGACCACCGAGCGCCTGGCCGGCGCCACCGTGGCCGACGCCCTGCGCCACCCCACGTGGCGCATGGGGCGCAAGATCAGCGTCGATTCGGCGACCCTCGCCAACAAGGCGCTCGAGGTGATCGAGGCGCACTACCTGTTCGGGCTGCCCTACGATCGGATCGACGTGGTGGTGCACCCGCAGAGCATCGTGCACTCGTTGGTGGAGTTCGTGGACGGCAGCGTGCTGGCGCAGCTCGGCGTGCCGAACATGGAGTTGCCGCTGCTGTACGCGCTCACCCATCCGCACCGGGTGGCCGACGGCGGCGTGCCGCCGTTCGATCCGGTGCGGCACTCGCCGCTCACCTTCGAAGCCGTGCGGTTGGATGATTTTCCGGCGCTCGCGCTGGGGGTGGCCGCCGGCCGGGCGGGGGGCGCCGCCCCGGCCGTGTTCAACGCCGCCAACGAGCAGGCCGTGGCGATATTTCTGGACGGGCGCATGCCGTTTTCCGAGATCGCCGCGGCGATCGGCGGCGCGCTCGACGCGCTCGGCGGCCGGCCGGGCGACACCCGCGACGCGCTGGAGGCGGCGGACGCCGCGGCGCGCGCCCACGTGAGAGAGCGATTCGCATGCTAGTGGTGCTCGCCCCGGTACTCGTGTTCGGCGTCGTCATCTTCGTGCACGAGTTCGGGCACTTTCTGGCGGCCAAGGCGATGGGCGTGTACGCGCCCCGCTTCTCGATTGGCTTCGGGCCGGCGCTGTGGCGCAGGCGGCGGGGCGAGACGGAGTACGTGCTCGCGCTGCTCCCGCTGGGGGGGTACGTGCGCATGGCGTCGCGGCACGACGAGACCGCGGCGTTCCTCGAAGGGGGGAGCGAGGAGCACGGCGGCCTCCGCGAGGGCGACGCGGGCTACGATCCTCAGGCGATGATTCCGTTCGGCCCCCGCCCGGTGCCCGAGAACCGGTGGTTCGAGTCCAAATCGCTGCCGGCCCGCCTGCTGATTCTCGTGGCCGGCGTGTCCATGAACGCGCTGCTCGCGCTCGTCGTCGCCATCGGGCTGTCGGCCCACTTCGGCAGGGCGGTGGTGGCGACACGGGTGGTGGGGACGGTGCGCGCGATTCCGGCGGCGCCGGCCCTCGCCGGCCTGCGCCCGGGCGACACGCTGTTGGCGGTGAACGGCGACAGCGTGCGCGATTGGTCGGACGTGTTGACCGGCATCGGCACCAGCCGCGCGCGCGTGGTGTTCACCACGCAGCGCGGCAACGTGGTGGTGCCGCTGAGCGACTCGGCCACGGCGTCGGACGTGGCCGGGGCCGTGGACTATCGCGTGCCACCCGTGGCCGACTCGGTGGTGGCGGGCGGGGCGGCGGCGGCGGGCGGGCTCCAGCGCGGGGACAGCATCGTGGCGGTGGACGGCGTGCCGGTGCCCGGGTTCGCCGAGCTCGTGGACCGGGTGAGCGCGGCGGCGGACTCGCCGCTCGTGTTCAGCGTGCGGCGGGGCGACCGCCTGCTGGCGTTGCCCATCACGCCGCGTCCCACGCCGGTGACCGATCCCGTGACTGGCAAGGTGGACACGCTGGGGCGCATCGGCGTGGCGCAGCGGGACGTAGTGTCGCGCGAGCGGCTGACGCTGGGCGACGCGGTGGCGAACGGGGCGCGGCTCACGTGGGTGATGGGCGGGGCGGTGGTGGGCACCGTGCGCGACCTGATCGTGCGCAAGGTGTCCGTGTCCGAGCTGGGGGGACCGATCGCGATCGGGCGCGCCTCGGTGCAGGCGGCGCGGAGCGGGTGGGAGACGCTGTTCTACCTGATCGCGTTCCTGAGCATCAACGTGGCGGTGCTCAACTTGCTGCCGATCCCGATCCTCGACGGCGGGCAGATCGTGGTGAACGTGATCGAGACCGTGAAGGGCAGCCCGTTCAGCGCTCGGACGCGCGAGAACATCCTGCGCTTCGGGCTGGTCGCGATCGCACTGCTGTTCGCGATCGTGATGTGGAACGACACGAAGTCGTGGTTGGGGCGGTTCTTCTAACGGGCGCGGCCACACTGGCGCGCCCCCTCCCTTTACACCGGACGTTCCGCGAGTTAACTTCAGGTGCTGCAAATAATTCGGTTCAATCGTCACATCCGCCATTGGGGCGGGGATCATCACGTCATGTCCTTTCAGAAGTCGCCCGAGATCGCGAAGTACAGGATCCACGAGACCGACACCGGCTCGACCAAGGTTCAGGTTGCGGCGCTCACCGAGCGCATCAATTACCTGACCGAGCACTTCCGCACGCATCAGAAGGACCATCACAGCCGCCAGGGGCTGCTGAAGATGGTCGGCCAGCGCAAACGGCTGATGAACTACCTGCGGCGGACGGATGTCGAGAGCTATCGTCAGCTCGTGCAGGATCTCGGCCTACGCTACTGAGCTTGGCGTGTTGAGCACGCGCGCGGTGCGCCACTCCGTGGCCCGCGCGCTTTTTGCATTCCACGAGGCTACAAAGCAATGATGCATCGCATCGAGAAAACCTTCGCCGGCCGCAAGCTCGTCATCGAGACGGGGCGGATGGCGAAGCAGGCGGCCGGATCGGCCGTGGTCCAGTTCGGCGACACCATGGTCATCGCCGCCTGCACCGTGAGCGACAAGGAAACCTCGCTCGGCTTCTTCCCGCTGCTCGTCGAGTACCGCGAGAAGACCTACGCCGCGGGCAAGATCCCGGGCGGCTTCATCAAGCGCGAAGGGCGCCCCCACGATCACGAGATCCTGGCCGCGCGCGTCATCGACCGGTCCATCCGGCCGCTGTTCCCCGAAGGGTTCAAGAACGAAGTGCAGGTCTTCATCTACGTCGTCTCCGCCGACCAGGAGAACGACGCCGACGTGCTGGCCCTCGTGGCCGCGTCGTTCGCCATCAATGCCTCGCGCATCCCGTTCATGGGGCCCATCGCCGGCGTCCGCGTGGGCCGCGTGCAGGACAAGTGGCTCCTCAACCCCACCTTCCAGCAGCTCGAGTACAGCGACCTCGACCTCGTCGTGGCCGGTTCGGACGACTCGATCGTGATGGTCGAGGGCGGCGCGCTGCAGGTGTCCGAGGTCGACGTCGTCGAGGCCCTGACGGTCGCCCACGGCGGCATCCAGGAGCTGATCGCGGCCCAGGAGGAGCTGCTCGCCCTGATCGAGCGCGCCCGCCAAGATGGAGTGGAAGAAGCCCGAGCTGCCCGCGGGCCTCGAGGCGCGCGTCACCGCGCTGGCCGAGCCCAAGGTGGCCCAGGCCATCAACCAGAAGGACAAGCACACCCGCGTACAGGCCGTCGAACGCGTGAAGCGCGAGATCGCCGACCAGCTGAAGGCCGAGTACCCCGACAACGGCGGCGACGTGCACGCGGTGCTCGGCGACGTGGAGTACAACGCCCTGCGCGCGCAGGTGCTCGACACCAAGCTCCGCGTGGACGGCCGCAAGGCCAACGAAGTGCGCCAGATCACGATCGACACGCCGGTGCTGCCGCGGGCCCACGGCTCGGCGCTGTTCACGCGCGGCCAGACGCAGGCCCTGGTCAGCGTCACGCTCGGCACGGCCAACGACGTGCAGCGGCTTGACAGCATCGACGAGCCGCAGGAGTCGACCAAGTCGTTCATGCTCCACTACAACTTCCCGCCGTTCTCCACCGGCGAAGTGCGGCCGATGCGCGGCACCTCGCCGCCGCGAGATCGGCCACGGCAACCTGGCCGAGCGCGCGCTGCAGGCCATGCTCCCGCCGTTCGAGGAGTTCCCGTACACGATCCGCATCGTGTCCGACGTCCTCGAGTCCAACGGCTCGTCGCTCCATGGCCTCGGTCTGCGGCGGCTCGCTCGCCTTGTTCGACGCCGGCGTCCCGATGAGCGCCGCCGTGGCCGGCGTGGCGATGGGGCTGATCAAGGAAGGCAAGAAGTACGCCATCCTCACCGACATCCTGGGCACCGAAGACCACCTCGGCGACATGGACTTCAAGGTGGCCGGCACCGAGCAGGGCATCACGTCCATCCAGATGGACATCAAGATCCAGGGCCTCGACCTCGCGATCATGAAGGAAGCCCTGGCGCAGGCCAAGCGAGGGCCGTCTGCACATCCTCGGCGAGATGGACAAGGCGCTCGCCGCGCCGCGCGCCGAGCTGTCGCCGTACGCCCCGCGCATCGTCACGATGACGATCAACCCCGAGAAGATCGGCGACCTCATCGGCCCCAAGGGCAAGACGATCCGCGGCATCCAGGACGAGACGGGCGCCGAGATCACGGTGGACGATTCCGGCCTGGTCACGATCGCCGCCGTCGGCGGCGAGGCCATGGAGCGGGCGCGGCAGATGGTCCAGGCCGATCACCGCCGAGCCGATCGTCGGCGAGATCTACGAGGGCCCGGTCAAGATCGACCACGGCGTTCGGCGCCTTCATCGAGATCATGCCGGGCACCGAAGGCGCTGCTGCACATCTCCGAGATGCGCCACGGCCGCACCGAGAAGACCGAAGACGTGGTCAAGAAGGGCGACCGGGTGAAGGTCAAGCTCATCGAGCGCGATGAGCGCGGCCGCCTCCGCCTGTCGATGAAGGCGCTCCAGCCGAAGCCCGACGGCACGCCCGACGATGCGCCCGCCGCCGAAGGCAACGGCGCCGAGCCGCGCGCCGAGCGCGAGGGGCAGGGCGATCGCGGGGATCGTCGTGGCGGACGCCGCGGTGACCGTTCGCGCAGGTCGTGACCGCCCCGGAACGCCGCGCCGACGCCGATTTCCGACGCACCGTTCTCCCGAATGGACTGACCGTACTCTCGGAGCACATGCCGGGGGTGCGGTCGGTGTGCGTTCGGGGCCTGGGTGCGCTCGGCGTCGGTGCACGAGCGCGTGGAAGACATGGGCGTGTCGCACCTGCTGGAGCACATGGTGTTCAAGGGCACGGGCCGGCGGTCGGCCGCCCAGATCGCCCTGTCGCTCGAAGCCGTGGGCGGTGCGCTCGACGCCTACACGTCGCGCGAACACACCGTGTACCAGGCCCGGGTGCTCGATGCGCACCTCGACCTGGCCGCGGACGTGATCGGCGACATGGTGTTCGAGCCCGCGCTGCGCGAGGAGGACCTGACGCTCGAGCGGCGCGTGATCCTCGAAGAGATCGCGATGGTCGACGACACCCCCGACGACCTGGTGTTCGAACTTCACAACGAGGCGCTGTGGGGCCCGCACCCGCTGGGCTACTCGATCCTCGGCACGCGGGAGACGGTGTCGCGCCTCGGCACGGCCGATCTGCGCGCCCTGCACGCGCGGGCGTACCACCCCGACCACATCGTCGTGTCCGCCGCCGGCAACGTGGAGCACGACCGGCTGCTCGACATCCTGGATCGCACGGGGTGGGCGCAACGCCCCGCGGCGGGGACGCCGCGGCCCGCCGTGCCGCCCGTGGCGCCCATGCCGCCCGTGTCGCGCCACGTGCCCCGCGAGGGCGCCCAGACCCACGTCGTGGTCGGGTCGGCCGCCGTGCGCCACGGCGATCCCCGGCGCAACGCCCTGGTGCTCGTGAGCATGCTGATGGGCGGCGGCATGAGTTCGCGCCTCTTCCAGCGCGTGCGCGAGGAATTGGGGTTGGCATATGCCGTCTACACGTTCCAGTCGCTGCACGAGCATGCGGGCGCCCACGGCGTGTACGTCGGCACGGCCCCCGAAACGGCCCCGCGGGCTCTGGAGGCGATCACCGCCGAGCTGGAGCGGGTGGCCGCCGAGGGGCTGTCGGGCGAGGAGTTGGCGATGGGGAAGGAGCAGCTCAAGGGGCAGCTCGTGCTGTCGCTGGAGAGCCCCGGCGCGCGCATGTACCGGGCGGCTTCGGTGGCGCTGTACGACGAGCCGTACCGGACGCTCGACGAGCTGCTCGCCCAGGTCGACGCCGTGGACGAGGCGGTCGTGCGGCAGGTCGCGGGGGAATTCTTCGCGCCGTCGGCCCAGACGGTGTTGTCGCTGGGGCCCGCCGAGACCGACTGAGGGCCGTCCCCTGCACCGGGAGGACGTGCGCCTTAGCTTTCCGGGTGACTTTCCGCCGGACTCCGCATCAGAGCGCGACCGGCCGGTCACCATATCCCGCACCCATTCGAGCCATGAAAATTGGCGTTCCCAAGGAAATCAAGACGAACGAGAATCGCATCGCGCTCGTTCCCGCAGGGGCTGAAGCGCTGGTCAGCGCCGGCCACCAGGTCCTGATCGAGGTCGGCGCCGGCGAAGGCAGCGGCTTCGGCGACGACATGTACACGGCCGTCGGGGCCAGGATCGCCCCCGATGCGGCCGCCGTCTGGCGCGACAGCGACATGATCATGAAAGTGAAGGAGCCGATCGAGCGCGAGTGGAAACACATGCGCCGCGGGCAGCTCATCTTCACGTACTTTCACTTCGCGGCCGACGAGAAGCTCACCAAGGCGCACCTGGAGAGCGGGGCGGTGTGCGTGGCCTACGAGACGGTCGAGCTGCCGAATCGCGACCTTCCGCTGCTGATTCCGATGTCCGAAGTGGCCGGCCGGATGGCGGTGCAGGAGGGGGCCAAGTACCTGGAGAAGCTCTACGGCGGGCGGGGCGTGCTGCTGGGCGGCGTGCCCGGCGTGGCGCCGGCCAAGGTCGTGGTGCTCGGCGGCGGCGTGGTGGGCACGAACGCCGCGAAGATGGCCGCCGGCATGGGCGCCAAGGTCCTCATCCTCGACCTGTCGCTGGAGCGGCTGCGCTACCTGAGCGACGTGATGCCGGCCAACGTGCAGCTCATCCACTCCAACCGGCACAACATTCTCGAGGCGATCGAGACGGCCGACCTGGTGGTGGGCGGCGTGCTGATCGCCGGCGCCAAGGCGCCCAAGCTGATCCGCCGCGAAGATCTGAAGCGCATGCGGCCGGGCTCGGTGATCGTGGACGTGGCGATCGACCAGGGCGGGTGCGTGGAGACCATCCACGCGACCACGCACGAGAACCCGACGTACGTGGTCGACGGCGTGATCCACTACGGCGTGGCCAACATGCCGGGGGGCGTGCCCCGCACCTCCACGCTGGCGCTGACCAACGCCACGCTTCCCTACGCCCTGCAGCTGGCCAACAAGGGGTGGAAGCGGGCGCTCAAGGAGAATCCGGCGCTGCTCAAGGGGCTCAACGCCGCCGACGGGCAGCTCACGTACCAGGCGGTGGCCGAGGCGTTCGGCCTGCGCGTACGTGCCGGCGGAGCAGTTCGTCGGGTAATCCGCGGCGGCGCCGGCGGCCTGGAGTCCCGGGTCGCCGGCGCCGCGTCTTCGCAGTGGCGTAGGTTGAGGCCAGCCAATATCTTGGTGCCATACCCCTGCGACGATACCTTCACCGCGCGCCGCCGCGGGGAATCGCCCCACCACCCCGCTTCCTTCCCCCCACCTCGGGTCCGGACTACCGGTTGATGCGCTGGCCATTCTTCAAGGGCGGATCGCTCTTTCCCGCGAACGCGATCGGCGTCGATCTCGGCACGGCCAACACCCTGATCTACGTGAAGGGCGAAGGCATCGTGCTCAACGAGCCGTCGGTGGTGGCGATCGACCGCGAGACGAAGAAGATCAAGGGCGTGGGCCTCGAGGCCAAGCGCATGCTCGGCCGCACGCCCGACGGCGTGATCGCGGTGCGCCCGATGAAGGACGGCGTGATCGCCGACTTCGACGTGACCGAGAAGATGCTGCGCTACTTCCTCACGCTGATCATCGAGAACCACGTGTTCAAGGTGAAGCCGCGCGTGATCGTGTGCGTGCCGTCGGGTATCACGGAAGTTGAGAAGCGCGCGGTGCGCGACTCGGCCATGGGCGCCGGCGCCAAGGAAGTGTTCATGGTGGCCGAGCCGATGGCGGCGGCGATCGGCGTGGGCCTGCCGGTCGAGACGCCCACGGGCAACATGGTGATCGACATCGGCGGCGGCACGACCGAGATCGCGGTCATCGCGCTGTCGGGCATCGTGAGCGATACGTCGATCCGCACGGGCGGCGACGAGCTGGACATCGCCATCGTGCAGTTCATGCGCAAGAACTACAACCTGCTGATCGGCGAGCCGACCGCCGAGCAGATCAAGATCCAGATCGGCTCGGCGGCGCCGGTGGGCGAGGAGCGCGAGATGGAAGTGAAGGGGCGCGACCTCGTGTCGGGCATCCCGAAGACGGTGCGCGTGCACTCCAGCGAAATTCGCGAGGCCATCCAGGAGCCGGTGCAGCAGATCGTCGACGCGGTGCGCCGGGCGCTCGAAATCACGCCGCCCGAATTGGCCAGCGACATCGTCGACCGGGGCATCGTGATGACGGGCGGCGGCGCGCTGATCCGCGGGCTCGACCTCCTGCTCAGCCAGGAGACGAGCCTGCCCATTCACGTCGACGAGGACCCGCTGACGTGCGTGGTCCGCGGCACCGGCCGGATTCTCGACGACGAGGAGAAGTACTGGTCCGTCCTCAGTAGCTGAGGGCGGCCGTGGCCCGCGCTGCCCGTTCCGGCACCCGTCTCGACGTCGCGATCCTCGTGCTCTGCCTGCTGCTGTCGGGGGTCACGCCGGCGCTCCCTCCGCAGATGCGCGATCCGGTGGCCGGCGCGCTCCGCCGCACCTTCATGGCGCCCCTGGTCACGGTGCAGCGCGGCGCCGAGCAGTGGCGCGTGGCCTGGCTGGAGGCGGAGCGGCTGGCGCTCGGGCGCGACTCGCTCGGCCTGGCCGCGGCCGACGCCAACGCCCTCCGCCTCGAGAACGAGCGGCTGCGCGCCCTGCTCGGCCTGGGGAGCCGGCTCCAGTGGGGCTTCGTGCCCGCCGAGGCGCTGCAGGAGACCGGCCGCCCCGGCGACGTCATCACGTCGCTCGTGCTCAGCGCGGGAAGCAACGCCGGCATCGCCACCTACAGCCCGGTGGTCGGCCCCGACGGGGTGATCGGCGTGGTGCAGGCGGCCGACCCGGCGACCAGCGTGGTGATGCTGTTCTCGCACCCCGATTTCCGGGTGAGCGCGATGACGGCCGACGGGACGGTGTTCGGCATCGTCTATCCCCACGCCGCGTCGGGAAGCCAGGGGTATCTGCTCGAATTGCGCAACGTGGTGTTCAGCACGCTGCTCAAGCCGGGCACGCTGATCATCACGTCGGGACTGGGCGGCGTGTTCCCCCGCGGCATTCCGGTGGCGGCGGGTGCTCGCCGAGATCAACACCACCGAGGGCTGGTCGCGCACGTACCTGGTGCGGCCGGCGGTGAACCCGGCCGCGGTGACGTCGGTGATGGTCATGACGCCCTACCGCGCGCAGCAGGGGACGGGGAACGTGTGGGCGCTGCCGGCGAGCGCCGAGTCGGCGCAGCGGCAGGTCGTGGGGGCCGCCGACTCGCTGGCGAAGCGGGCTGCGGCACTCGATGCCGCGCGGCGCCGCGCCCAGGCCGACAGTCTGAAGGCGGACAGCGCGCGCTCGGACAGCGCCCGGGCCGACTCCGCGCGGCGCGGGCGCGGCGGCGGAGGCCCCTCGTGAGCGCCTGGGGCGCCGTCCGGATCGCCGTCGTCGTGGCCGTGCTGGTCGTGCTCGAGTTCGCCGTCCAGCCGCTCATGCCGTGGCGCGTGTCGCCCGACTTCCTGGTGATCGCGCTGCTCTATGCCGCGGTGCGGGTGCGGCCCGGGGTGGCGGCGCTGCTCGGGTTCGCGCTGGGCATGGTCACCGATTCGCTCACCCTGGGCGGGTTCGGCGTGGGCGCGCTGTCGCTGACCGTGGTGGGCTTCGGCGCCTCGTGGCTCAAGGCCGCGTTCTTCGCCGACAACCTGGCGATCAACGCGGCGTTCCTGTTTCTCGGCAAGTGGACGTTCGACGCGGTGTACACGCTCGTCCAGCATGCGATGACGCCGGGGCAGACGGTGGCCCAGCTCCTGCTCTGGTCGGTGCTCTCGGCGGCGTTCACGGCGGTGGTGGGCGTGGTCGTGCTGGGCGTGCTGCGTCCGCTCGACCCGGCGGGCGGGCGCTCGCGATGAACGTGCATCCGAACGAGCTGGCGCGGCGCGGCCGTGTGGCGCTGCTGCTCATCGGCGCGGCGTTCGGCATTCTCGTGTTGGCGTTCTTCCGCACGCAGATCGTGCGCAATCAGGAGTGGGCGCTCCGCTCGGAGGAGAATCGGCTCCGCGAGGTGCCGCTCCCGGCGCCGCGCGGTAACATCGTGGATCGCTCGGGGCGCATCATCGCCGAGAACGTGGTCGGCTATACCGTGTCGCTCCTGCCGCAGTCCCTCGATTCGCTGCGCGGCACGTTGCAGCGCGTGGCGCGGTTGGTGCCGCTGAGCCGCGGCGAGATCGACGCCGCCGTCCGCCGCTACCGGCGCAGCCCGGTGCGGCCCACGGTAATCCTGCCGGACGCCACCTTCGATGAGATTTCGGTGCTCGAGGAACACCGCATCGACGTCCCCAACCTGATCATCCAGTCGTCGCCCAAGCGCTACTATCCCGACGGGCCGGCGGTGGCGGCCTTCGTCGGCACGATCGGGGAGGTGAACGACTCGGAGCTGGCCTCGCCGGCGTACGCCGGCTACAAGCCCGGGCAATTGGTGGGCAAGCAGGGGCTGGAGCGCCAGTACGAGGCGGTGCTGCGCGGGCGCGAAGGCAGCCGGTTCGTGGAGGTCGATGCGCGCGGCCGGGTGGTGCGCGAGGTGGGGGCGCGCGAGGACCTGGCGCCGCAGCAAGGGGCGCCGCTCTACACCAACATCGACCTCGACCTGCAGGAGTACATCGCGCAGCTGTTCGGCGACTCGCTGAGCGGGGGCGTGGTGGCGCTCGATCCGCGCACCGGGGGCGTGCTCGCGCTGTACAGCGGGCCGAGCTGGGACCCCAACCGGTTCGTGGGCGGCGTGTCCATGGCCTATTACGATTCGCTGCTGAGCCGACCCGCGGACGCCGCTCTACAACAAGGCGACGCAGGGCATGCTACCCGCCGGGCTCCACCTGGAAGCTCGCGACGGCCATCATCGGGCTCAGGACAGCCTGGTGGCGACGGACAGCCGCATGCCCCAGCCGTGCACCGGCCGGCTTCTATTACGGCGACCGGTACTGGGCCTGCTGGGAGCACTACGGCCACGGCGCGCTCGACGATGAGCGAGGCGATCGAGGAGTCGTGCGACGTGTACTTCTACCAACTGGGGCTGCGCATCGGGCTGCCGCGGCTGATCGCCGGCGGCCAGCAGTTGGGGTTCGGCCAGTCCACGGGCATCGATCTGCCGGAGGACGCCAAGCCGCGCTTCCCCGACCGGCTGCAGTACTTCGACAAGAAGTACGGGCCCCGCGGCTG
>CAVSOM010000038.1:0-8966 GCA_963729495.1 uncultured Gemmatimonadaceae bacterium | reverse complement strand
TGGCGATGTTGCAGCTCGACGCGCCGCCGAACACGGTCAGCGCGAGCGACGGATCGACGGCCCGCATCCCCTCCGCCATCGCCACGCGCACCTGGTGCTCGGCGAACGCCACGCCCCCCAGCGCCGAGCCCATCATCGCCCCCACCCGCTCGCGGTCCTCCCCCGCCAGGTCGAGCCGCGCGTCGTCGGCGGCCAGGCGCGCCGCGACCACGGAGAACTGGCCGAACCGGTCGAGCCGCTTCGCCCGGCGCCGCTCGATAAAATCGCCGGCGTCGAAGTCGTCCACCTCGGCCGCGTTCCGGCTGCGGAACATCTCCGGGTCGAACCGCGTGACCGTGCGCACCGCGCTCCGCTGCCGCCGCAGCCCCGCCCACAACCCCTCGCGCGTGATGCCGATTGGCGTGATCGGGCCGATGCCCGTGACGACGACGCGCCGGATGGAACGCATGCGCTGCTCCGGTTGGACGTTCAGGCGGACCGCTCCGCCACGCGGGCCAGACCGGCCAGCGTGCGCGACGCGATCCCGTGCACGAACACCGGCCCGATCACCCGCCGGGCCGCGAACTCACCAATCACCGGCCACGGGGGACCGTTCCAGAGGTGCAGGATCGTCACCGTCGTCCCCCCGCCGATCTCGCGAAAGGCCCACAGCACCTGCATGCCCCGCGTGACGCCGCGGATGTGCCGGTAGCGCACCCAGGGCGGCGCGCCGGGCGGCGACAGCTGCATCTCCGACGTCCACCAGACGGGCCAGCGGAGGGGTCCGAAGGGCCGCACGGCTTCCATGGTCACCAGGCCGCCGCCGTCCGGCGCGCGTTCCGCGAACGACACGCGGCGATAGTGCGGCAGCAGCTCCGGCCATCGGACCACGTCCCGCGCCAGCTCGAAGATCAGGCGCGCCGGCGCCGCCACGTGGCGCTGGTTCACGGTCATCATGCGCGCCGACGGCGGAATGGAGCCGAGTTCGAACGGCTCGCGCGCGCGCGGAGCGGCGCCGGTCATGCGCCGACCGCCGGGGCGCGCCAGCGCGCGGTGAGCCGGTAGCCGAGCTGGCGGCGCACGACGGGCGTCTCGCCCGTGGCCTCGCGCACCATCGCGCCCAGCTCGGCGCCCGTGAACCCGCGCAGCACCGACACCGCGCCGTCGTGCCGCGTCACGGGATGGAACCGCAGCGGAACGCTCGCCGCCCAGAACCCGCCGGCCGCCACCCAGCTCCGCCGCAGGTCGCTCACGATCACGGCGCGGCGGGCCACGCGATGCAGCTCCCGCAGCAGCCGCACGCCGTCGTCGCGCTCGAAGTGATGGAGCAGCTGGGAGCAGGTCACGATGTCAACACTGCGCGCGGCGAAGGAAAGCGCAAGCGCATCGCCGCACGCGGCGAGCGTGAGCGAGGGCCGGGCGGCGGCGACGACGCTCTCGACGGCGTCGCACCCGATCGTCGTGAGGCGCACGCCCCGCCGCTCGGCCAGCCGCCGTGCCCGCCACGGCAAGTCCCCGAGCCCGGTGCCCACGTCGAGCAGCGTGGCGTGGGCGCCGGCGCCCGGCAGCACCTCGGCCAGTTCGCGCAGCAGCGCCCGCGCGCCGCCGAACAGCGCGTTGGACCGCGCGACGTCGCGCAGCGACCGCTCGCGCACTGCGGGCGGAACCCCGGGCGCGTCCAGGAACTCGAACCCGCGGCGGCGTGCCGGGGTGAGGAACGCCATCAGCGCTCCAACTGCGCGTAGCCGCCGCGATAGTAGACGAGCGGGCGGTCGGGGCGCAGGCCGGCGCGGTCCACCTCGCAGACGAACACCGTGTGGTCGCCGGCCGCGTAGCGGTCGCGCACCCGGCACTCGAGGTGAGCCAGGGCGTCGTCGAACAGCGCCACGCCGCTCTCGCCGCGCGCGTACCGCAGCCCCTCGAACCGGTCGGACTCCACCTCGGCGAACCGCCGCGACAGCGCTTCCTGATGCTCGGCGAGAATGCTGATGCCCACGTAGCGGACGTCGTGCAGCAGGTCGTGCATGCGGGCCGCGCGGGCCACGCAGGCGAGCACGAGCGGCGGATCCAGGCTCACCGAACAGAACGCGCTCACCGTCATGCCGTGGTCGCGGCCCTCGGCGTCGCGGGTGGTGAGAATGGCGACCCCCGAGGCGAAGCGCCCAAGCACGGCGCGAAAGGACTCCTGGTCGATGGTCATGCGCGGCCGGGCGAACGCGCGGCGGGAAGCGGACGGGCGAACAGCGTCAGCAGGAACGACGGGCGCATGACCCGGCGCGGCGGCACGAAGTCGCCCGCCACCCCCACCGAGCAGATCGCCCATGTCGGTGTGCACCTCGCAGCAGCGCGCCGCGCGGTCGATGAGCGGCGCATGGGCGATCACGGCGCCGATGACCCGCTCCACCGCCCACTTGCCGGCGAATTCGCGCCGGCGCGCCCGATGGTAGGCCGCCAGCGCCGCGTCCGCCCGCGCCGGCGTCGCGGCATCCAGCGCCGCGCCGGCATACTGCGCCGCCAACTCCCCGCCGCGCAGCGCCGAATAGATGCCCTCGCCAGTGAACGGGTCGAAGAAATCCGCCGCGTCGCCCACGAGCAGCGCGCCGGGCGCCCACGACCGCCGCGCGTGCGACGCGAACGGCCCCACTGCGCGCGCAACATTCAGGCGGCGCGCGCCCTCGAACCGCGGCGCCAGCTCCGGCTGGCGCGCCAGCCACGCCTCGAGAAACGCCGAGGGATCGGCCGCGATCGCGCGCGCCGCGCGCCGGGGAAACACGGCCGACACGTTTACCAGGCCGCCGCCCACGTTCGCCAGCCCCACGTAGCCGTCGCGTGCCACGTGCATCTCGCCGAACTCGGTCATTCCCCCCACGCCGCGATAGTGCGTCACGAGCGCCAGCCGCCGCGGCCACACCTGCCGCCGCGCCAATCCGAGCCGGCGAGCGACCAGCGAGTTGAGCCCGTCGGCGCCCACCACCAGGCGCGCCGCGAGCGTGCTCCGCTCGCCGTTCGGCGCGCGCACCACCACGCCGGCCACCCGCCCCGCGCCGTCGCGCGCCAGGTCGACCACGTGCGCGGCCTCGCGCACCTCGGCGCCGGCCCGTCGCGCCGCGTCGAGCAGGATCGGGTCGAGCACTTCGCGCGGCAGGGCCAGCCCGCGATCGCGGAACGCGCGGAACCCGTGGCGCGCCAGGAAGCGGCCGCGAATGCGCGCCCCCCCGGGCGCGTGCACGACCATCCCCGCCAGTTGCGCGGCGCCGGCGCCTTCGACCTCGTCGAGCACGCCCATGTCGGCGAGTACGCGCGAGGCCTGCGGACTCAGGCACTCGGCGCAGGGCTTGGCGCGCGGGAACCGGGCGCGATCGAGCACCAGCACGCGCGCCCCGCGGCGGGCGAGCCCGGTCGCCGTGCTCGCGCCGGCGGGGCCGCCGCCCACGACGATCACGTCCGCGGGGCTCACGCGCGCCTCGCCAGCAGCACGGCCACCGCCGCCCCGACGAGCGTGCACGCCACGTTCACGCCGTCATTGTCCAACCACGCCACGCCGCCCACCACGCGCGTCGGCGCACCGCACGCGTGCACGCGGCGCTCGGTGGCCGTGCCGCACCGGTCGCACCATCGCCGCTGCTGCGCCGCGGCGCCGAGCGCCGAGTCGGCCAGCGATCCGGCAACGCCGCCGGCCAGCGCGGCGCCCGCCGCCGGCCAGGGCCAGCGCAGCAGCACCGCTGTCATCTCGATGAACGCCGCCCCGAGCACGCCGCCAAGGAGTCCGAGCAGGGTGATGCCGCCCGACGTTCCCGGCGCCACGCGCCGCAGCGTGAGAATGGACCGCGGCGCCCGCGGGGCGAGCAACCCGATCTCGGTGGACCAGGTGTCGGCCGTGGCGGCGGCGAGCGCGCCGCCGCCGAGCGCCTGCCAGACCATCGACGGGGCGACGGCGAATCCGGCCGCCGCCATCGCGAACAGCGCGCCGTTGGCCAGCACCTGGGCGGCGTCGCGCCGGTCGCCCTTGTCCAGCACGCCGCCCGCCGCGCGGGCCTTGGCCCGCCACCCGACGCGCGAGAGCAGCGACGAGGCGAGGAAGAACGCCACGAGCAGCGCGCCCCAATCCCATCCGGCCGCCACGGCCGCGGTGCCGACGATCGCGGCGGCCACGGCGCCGGAGGGGGACAGCAGGTGCGCGCGGCGCGCCAGCGCCGCGATCGCGATCGCGACGGCGAGCCCACTCACGAGCCGAGGGAATGCTGGCATGTTGACCGAACGGGATGGTGACGCCGCGCACGTGCGATGCCCCGCAATCTGGACGCGCTACGGGCGCGCGGGCAAGCCGATACATTGCAGGGCGGCGCGCGGGACCAACCGGCGCCGGCCGCGGTTCGTTCCCGGCTTGTTGCGCTTTCTCACGGCCGCTAGCTTCGCTCGCGGTCCACCACCCACCGCATGCTCGCCACTGTCGACGCCCTTCTTCCCCTGAGCCTGCTCGAGGCGGTCCGCGACGTGGACACGCCGGGCGATCTCGACGCCGAATTCGTGGCCGAGCTGCGCAACAAGCGCCTCGGGCTCAGCGATACCGTCTATTCGCAGATCAAGCGCTACAGCGAGGCGGCACGCCGCCGGCAGCGCACGCCGTTCGACGAGACGACGGCGCTGGCCAAGCTCATCGGCCGCCGTCCGGACGCCGAGGCGGTGTTCCGCGCGGCGGGCCGCTACCTGGCGCGGGAGTCGTACATGACGCTCTCGCCGATCACGCGCCAACTGCTGCGGCTGCTCCCCTCGTTCATCGCGCGCCCGTGGGCGCTCCGGCGGGCGCGCCGGATCTCGGCGCGCTACCTCAACGGCACGGCGCGCCGCGTGGGCGGGTACGTGCTGCTCGAGGTGCCCCGTTCGGTGACCCTCGGGTCGGCGCCGGGCAGCGTGGGGTGCGCGTTCTACGAATCGGCGCTGCGCGAACTGCTGCGGCTGCTCATCGGCAGTGTCGGGTCGGTGGACCACATCCGGTGCGACGGGCGCGGCGAAGGCACGTGCGAATGGCGGGCCGATTGGCGCTCGGTCGCGTGAGGCAGGGGGAGATTGCGGAGAGTCGGACATAAAGTAGGACGGTTGGACATCGGGTTGAATGGTTGGATAGTTGGACGGCGGGGCGGCGCGACGCGAAGCGGTGGTGGTTCCAATATCCCGGACGATTCCATGCTGACACCTGAAGACCTTCCCAAGCTCCAGCAGGCCATCCGCGAAGCGGGTCTCGACGGCTGGCTGCTGTTCGACTTCCACGGCGCCAATCCGATCGCCGGCGGCCTGTTGCAGCTCACCGGCCTCGTCTCGCGGCGCGTGTTCGCGTTCATCCCGCGCGAGGGCACGCCGGTGGCGATCACGCACGCCATCGAGCAGGGGCCGTGGGCCAGGTGGCCCGCGGCGTGGACGCGCGAGGTGTACGCGTCGTGGCGCTCGCTCGACGAGCACCTGGCCCGCCTGGTGAAGGGCAAGCGGGTGGCGATGGAATATTCGCCGGGCGACGCGGTGCCCTACCTGGACCGGGTGCCGGCGGGGGTGCTCGAGCTGGTGCGCGCGGCGGGCGCCGAGGTGGTGTCGTCGGGGCCGCTGGTCACGCGGTTCTACGCCGCGTGGAACGCGGACCACGTGGCGTCGCACGAGCGGGCGGCGGAGATCATCGCCCGCATTGCCCGCGACGTGATGACGCTGGCCGGCGCGCGCGCGCGGTCCGAGCGGCCGATGACCGAGTACGAGGGCATGCAGGAGATCCTGGCCCGGTTCAAGGCGGCGAACCTGGTCACCGACCACGGGCCCAACGTCTCGGTGGGCGCCAACGCCGCCAACCCGCACTACGAGCCCACCGCGGCCGAATCGGCCACGATCCGCGAGGGCGACGTGGTGCTCATCGATCTCTGGGCGCACGAGCCCGACGGCGGGGTGTGGGCCGATCAGACGTGGATGGGGAGCGTGGGCGCCCCGTCGGCCCGCGCCGTCGCGGTATGGACGGCGGTGCGCGAGGCCCGCGACGCGGCGATCGCGCTGGTCCAGGAGCGGTGCGCCGCCGGCCGGCCGCTGCTCGGCGCCGAGGTGGACGACGCGGCGCGGCGCGCGATCGAGGCGCGCGGCTTCGGGCCGTACTTCACGCACCGCACCGGGCATTCGATCGATCCGCGCGAGCTGCACGGCTCGGGCCCCAACATGGACAACCTCGAGACGCACGAGGACCGCCAAGTGACCGACGGGGTGGCGTTCTCGATCGAACCCGGGATCTACATTCCCGGCGAGATCGGCGTGCGGAGCGAGGTGAACGTGTACGTGGTGCCGGGGCGGGCGGTGGTGACGCCGCGGGAGATCCAACGCGAGATGTGGGTGGTGTGAAGGGGGAGTACGAGGGTACGAGGGTACGAGCGATACCCGTGCAACGCCGTTCACCCCCCTACTCTCGTACCCTCGTACTCTCTTACTCTTCCCCGGCGCGAATCGCATCGAACTGCGTCCGATACAATTTCGCGAATAACCCCTCCGCCGCCAGCAGTTCGTCGTGCCCGCCCGTCTCCACCACGCGGCCCTTGTCGAGCGCCACCACGCGATTGGCGCGCCGCACCGTGCTCAACCGGTGGGCGATGATCAGCGTCGACCGGTTGCGCAGCAGATCGCCCATCGCCTCCTCCACCAACCGCTCGCTCTCCGAGTCGAGGCTCGACGTCGCCTCGTCGAGCACGAGGATGGCCGGATTCTTGAGGAACACGCGGGCGATGGCGATCCGCTGGCGCTGGCCGCCGGAGAGCTTCACGCCGCGCTCCCCCACCAGCGTGAGGAATCCCTGCGGCAGCCGCTCGATGAACTCCAGCGCATGCGCCGCGCGGGCCGCCGCGCGCACCTCGTCGTCGGTGGCCTCGCGCGCGTACGCGATGTTGTCGCGCACCGTGCCGCTGAACAGCGCCGGCTCCTGCGGCACCATCCCGATCGCGCCGCGCAGATCGGCGAAGCTCAGGGCGCGCACGTCCACGCCGTCCACCGTGATCGCGCCGGCCGTCACGTCCCAGAACCGAGGCAGGAGCGACGCCACCGTCGTCTTCCCGGCGCCCGACGGCCCCACCAGCGCCACCACCTCGCCCGGCGCGATCTCGAGCGACACGTCGCTGAGCACGTCGGGCAGCTCGTCGGCATACCGGAAGGACACGTGCTCCATCCGCACCCGGCCGCGCACCGGCGCGGCGAGCGCGGTGGGGTGCGCCGGCTCGGGCACCGTCGGCTTCGTTTCGAGGATCTCGAATACCTGCTGCGCGGCGCCCACCGCCTCCTGATAGCTGCCGAACAGCGACGCCAGCGTGCCCACCGCCGCCGCCACGAAGATCGCGTACAGCAGGAACGAGACCAGCGAGCCCGGCGTGAGCTGGCCGGCCAGCACCAGGCGCCCGCCCTGCCAGAGCACGCCCGTCACGCCGGCGAAGGCGAGGAACCCGACCACGCCGAACAGCATCGCGCGAATCCACGCCCGCCGGATGGCCGCCGCGACCACGTCGCGCATCAACGTCGCATAGCGCGCGCCTTCGGCGTCCTCGCGGTGAAAGCTCTGCACCGTGCGGATCTGCCCGAACGCCTCCTGCGCCATGCCCATCGCCTGCGCGATGCGGTCCTGCACCCCCGTGCTCGCCCGCCGCAACCGACGGCCGAACAGCACCGCCGCCCCCACGATCACCGGCACCACGGCCAGCGTCGTCACCATGAGCTGCGGGTGCGTGAGCGTGAGCAGCGCCAGCCCGCCGACCAGGAACAGCACCTGGCGCGCGAACTCGGCCAGTTGGTTGTTGAGCACCGACTGCAGCACCGCCAGGTCGGCCGACAGCCGGCTGGTGAGGTCGCCGCTCCGGCGGTCGGTGAAGAACCCGGGCGACAGGTGCACGAGGTGCGAGAACACCCGATCGCGCAGCCGGGCCGTGACCCGCTCGGCGGTGGACGACAGCAAATAGACCTGCACGAAGTTGAGCAGCCCCTGCAGCGCGAACAACCCGACGAGGAGCAGCGCGATGCGGTTGAGCAGCGAGCCGTCGTGGCGCTCGAACGCCGCGTCGAGCAGCGTCTTGACCACGGCGGGGAATGCCAGCCCCACGGCCGCCGACGCGAGCAGGCACACCGAAGCCGCCGCCAGGGCCCCGCGGTAGGGGCGCAGCCAGGGCGCCAGCCGCGCCAGCGCCTTCGGCGACTTCGGCCGCCGCGACGGCTTCGGCTCCGGCGCGTCGACGGCGGGGGTGGGGGTGGGGGTGGGGGCGGCGGCCCCGTTCGCGGCCGCGGCCGCCGGCCCGGTCACGCGAACAGGCCGCGATCGACGGCCATGGCCACGAACAGCAGGGCCAGGTAGAGCAGCGAGAACTTATAGACGCTCCACGCGGGCCCGGAGAACTGCTCGGCGCGCATCACGCGCACGATCCCCGCGAGCAGCCAGCCGTCGAGCACCACCGCGGCCGCCAGATAGGGCAGGCCGAGGGTGCCGAACGCGACTGGCAGCACGGTCAGGAATATTAGAATTATAGTATACCAGAACATCTGGCGCTTGGTCTCGCGCTCGCCCCAGACGAGCGGCGCCATGGGCACGCCCGCCCGCCCGTAGTCGTACTGCTTGTTGAGCGCCAGCGCCCAGAAGTGCGGCGGCGTCCAGTAGAAAATGATCAAAAACAGGTACAGCGCCATCAGGTCGAGCCGCCCGGTGACGGCCGCCCAGCCCACGAGCGGCGGAATGGCCCCCGCCGCGCCGCCGATCACGATGTTCTGCGGCGTGCTCCGCTTGAGCCACCGCGTGTACACCAGGATGTAGGCGTAGAACCCCACCAGGGCGAGCGCCGCCGTGAGCACGTTGGCGTAGCGCGCCAGCAGGAACGTGGCCGCCGTGGCCAGGAAGAGCCCGAACACCAGCACCTCCCGCGGGTGCATGCGGCCGCTCGGGATCGGCCGCAGGCGCGTGCGCGCCATCCGGTCGTCGATGTCGCTGTCCAGATACA
>CAVSOM010000037.1:0-30728 GCA_963729495.1 uncultured Gemmatimonadaceae bacterium | reverse complement strand
CGAGGCGCTTGGCCTGAGCCGCAAGTACCTGATTCCGCTGTTGGAGTACTGCGATGCCTCGGGATTCACGGCAGGCAAGCGGGAGCGCCGCGCATGGGTCGGCCCGTGGGCGGGGCGTAACTTTTTGTGGGTTCGGTCGTTCCACAATTGCAAATTCTTGACACGCTAACGCCTGCGAACCTAGTATTTATTCCGTAGGTCCCGGAGTGTCATCCACCCTTTCAGGAGTCTCGACGAACATCCTGTCTCGTTAGCTCGGAGTACATATGTTGAACCGCTGGGCAGCACTTGCGCTCGTGCTCGCCCTTTGTGCGTTCACGCCAAAGTACGCGGCGGGACAACAGTCTTCGGACGTGTCCCGAGGGCGCAAGTCTGGGGGGGGTTGGGTCAGAACTACCCAAACCCCTTCAATCCGGAAACCACCATTCCGTTCGCGGTCGGAGACTCGGCCTGCTCGGATGGTGGCGCACCCCACGTGGTTTCCCTCAGGATCTACAACATCCTGGCGCAGCTGGTCGCTGTGCCGGTCCTGCAGGGAGGTTCTTCCGCGTCCGGTTCTGGCGCGGCTGCCGGTCGGCCCGTCACCAACTTGACGTTGACGTGCGGAACGTACACGGCTTACTGGGACGGCAAGCTCATCAATACGAACACCGAGGCGCCGTCCGGACTGTACGTGTACGAGTTGGTGATCGACGGGACCCGCTTCGTCAGGAAGATGTTCTCCGCGAAGTGAGTCCGGCAGGAACGATGAGAGTGTGTGGAAGCGCCCCGGCACCTGCCGGGGCGCTTCTGCATTCCGGACTCGGGAACCGCCGCGCTTGCGGCCGGCGGCCGGCAGTGCGCGTGGGCGGCGGTGCGTGGCGTGGGCCATACGCCGGGGCGGCAGGCGCCGGCGACTCTGGCGCACCCGGAGCGCCGGTTTCCCGCCGCATTGGCGGGTTCGCCCGGCACCCGGATTGCCACCAGATTCCGGTGGTACGCCATGCGGGCGTGCCACTGGAGAACGCCACGCCATGATCAATCCCGACCGACTGACCGTCAAAGCCGCCGAAGCGCTGAACAGCGCCGTGGGCGAAGCGCGCCGCGCGGGCAACCCGGTGGTGTACGACCTGCACCTCCTCATCGCGCTGCTGGCGCAGGACGAGGGCATCGTCGTGCCCGTGCTGCAGAAGCTCGGCGCCAACGTGGCGTCCATTCGCGAGCAGGCTCTGCAGGAGATCGCCCGCCTGCCCAAGCAGAGCGACGCGCAGCCCAACGTGTCGCGCGAACTGAGCGCGGTGTTCGACAAGGCGGAGGACGAGGCCAAGGGGCTCGGCGACGAATACGTGTCCACCGAACACCTGCTGCTCGCGCTGTCCGATGCGAAGAACACGGAGAGCAGGCGCGTGCTCAACGCCGCGGGCGCCACGCGGAAGGCGCTGCTCGAGGCGCTGGCGGCCGTGCGCGGCACGCACCGGGTGACCGATCAGAGCCCGGAGAACCAGTACCAGGCGCTGCAGCGCTACACGCGCGACCTCACCGACGCCGCGCGCCGGGGCAAGCTCGATCCGGTCATCGGACGCGACGAGGAGATCCGCCGCGTCATCCAGGTGCTGTCCCGCCGCACGAAGAACAACCCCGTGCTGATCGGCGAGCCGGGCGTGGGCAAGACGGCGATCGTCGAAGGGCTGGCGCAGCGCATCGTGAACGGCGACGTGCCCGAAGGGCTCAAGAACAAGCGCCTCGTGGCGCTCGACCTCGGCGCCCTCATCGCCGGCGCCAAGTTCCGCGGCGAGTTCGAGGAGCGGCTGAAAGCCGTGCTCAAGGAGATCACGGAGAGCGAGGGCCAGTTCGTCGTGTTCATCGACGAACTGCACAACCTCGTGGGCGCCGGCAAGGCCGAGGGCTCCATGGACGCCGGCAACATGCTCAAGCCGATGCTCGCCCGCGGCGAGCTGCGCGTGGTAGGCGCCACCACGCTCGACGAGTACCGCAAGCACGTGGAAAAGGACGCCGCGCTCGAGCGGCGCTTCCAGCCGGTCTACGTGGGCGAGCCGACGGTGGAGAACACGATCGCCATCCTGCGCGGGCTCAAGGAACGCTACGAGGCGCACCACGGCGTGCGCATCACCGACGGCGCGATCATCGCCGCCGCCACGCTCTCCAACCGCTACATCGGCGACCGCTTCCTGCCCGACAAGGCCATCGACCTG
This sequence comes from uncultured Gemmatimonadaceae bacterium, assembly GCA_963729495.1. Classification (GTDB taxonomy): domain Bacteria; phylum Gemmatimonadota; class Gemmatimonadetes; order Gemmatimonadales; family Gemmatimonadaceae; genus JAGWRI01. Next base: position 28,536 of record CAVSOM010000037.1, on the reverse strand, counting down.
GTGGACGAGGCGGCCTCGCGCCTGCGCATCGAGATCGACTCGATGCCCCAGGAGATCGACGAGGTGGAGCGGCGCATCGTGCAGCTCCAGATCGAACTCACGGCGCTCAAGAAGGAGAAGGACAAGGCGTCGGTGGACCGGCGCCGCGCGATCGAGCGCGACCTGGCCGAGCTGCAGGAGAAGACGTCGGGGATGAAGGCCCAGTGGCAGCAGGAGAAGGAATCGCTCGGCAACGTCGGCAAGATCAAGCAGGAGATCGACCAGACGCGCATCGCGGCCGAGCAGGCCACGCGCGCCGGCGACCTCACCAAGGCCGCCGAGCTGACGTACGGCCGCATTCCGGACCTCGAGCGGCGCATGAAAGAGGCGGAATCCAAGTTGGCCAGCCAGGGCGGCCGTCCCCAGTTCCTCAAGGAGGAAGTGACGGCGGACGACATCGCCGAAGTCGTCGCCCGCTGGACCGGAATTCCCGTGTCGCGCATGCTCGAGAGCGAGCGGGAGCGGCTGACCAAGCTCGATCGCGAGCTGGCCGAGCGGGTCGTGGGGCAGGACGAGGCGGTGGAAGCGGTGGCCAACGCCGTGCGTCGGTCGCGCGCCGGCCTGCAGGACCCCAACCGGCCGATCGGCTCGTTCATCTTTCTCGGGCCCACGGGCGTGGGCAAGACCGAAACGGCCCGCGCGCTGGCCGAATTCCTGTTCGACGACGAACACGCCATGGTACGCATCGACATGTCGGAGTACATGGAGAAGCACGCCGTGGCCCGGCTCATCGGCGCGCCCCCCGGGTACGTGGGCTATGAGGAGGGCGGGCAGCTCACCGAAGCCGTGCGCCGGCGCCCGTACTCGGTGATCCTGTTCGACGAGATCGAGAAGGCGCACACCGACGCCTTCAACATCCTGTTGCAGATCCTCGACGACGGGCGGCTCACCGATTCGCAGGGACGCACGGTGGACTTCCGGAATGCCGTGATCATCATGACCTCCAACGTCGGCAGCCCCTACATCCTGGAACACACGGGCGGTGACTGGGGCGAGACGGAGCGCCAGGTGACGCAGGCGCTGCGGCAGACGTTCCGTCCGGAATTCCTCAACCGCGTGGACGACGTGGTCGTGTTCCGGCCGCTGGGCCGCGAGCAGATCGTACGCATCGTGGACCTGCAACTCGCGCATCTGGAAAAACTGCTTGCCGACCGCAAGCTCACGCTGGAGGTCACCCCCGAGGCCAAGCAGCTGCTGGCCGAAGAGGGCTACGACCCGGCGTTCGGCGCGCGCCCGCTCAAGCGCGCCATCCAGCGGCTGGTGCAGAACCCGCTGGCCATGGCGGTGCTCGAGGGCAAGTTCGCCGACGGCGACCTGGTGGTCGTCACGTTGGGCCCGGATGGGAGCATCGTATTTCAACGCGGGCACCCCGTAGCGTCGGCCGCCGCCACCGGCACCGCCACCGCCGGCGCCGCCGCGTGACGGCCGACGCCGGTCCGGCGCCCGCGCCGGGATCGGACGACGCCTGGATGGACGAGGCGGTGGCCGAAGCGCGGGCCGCCGCAGCGGCGGGTGACGTGCCGGTGGGCGCGGTGATCGTGCGTCATGGGGTCGTCCTCGCGCGCTCCGGCAATCGGACGGTGCGCGATCACGATCCCACCGCGCACGCCGAGTTGCTCGCCATCCGCGCCGCCGCCCGGGCGGTCGGCGACTGGCGTCTGGTCGAGTGCACGCTGTACGTCACGCTCGAGCCGTGCGCCATGTGCGCCGGCGCGATCGTGCTCGCCCGCCTCGAGCGCCTGGTGTTCGGCGCCTGGGACGACAAGGCGGGCATGGTCGGCTCGGTGGGCGACCTGGTGCGGCACCCGCGGCTGAACCATCGCGGGCAGGTGCGCGGCGGGGTGGACGAGGCGCGGTGCGCGGAGCTGCTGGCCGGCTTCTTCTCGGCGCGCCGCGACGCCTGACGCGCGGCGGGCGTCCGCCCGGGCGGCCCCCCTATTCGTCCGTCGTGCACCGGCCCATCTTCTCCTGCCGCCGCGCACCGCCGCCTTCGCGCGGCTCCCGCCCCTTCTCGCCCGCACAGGAGTCGCCCCCATGTCCCCCAGCCGCCGCACCTTCGTGAAGTGGACCGCCGCCCTGGGAGGCGCCCTCGGACTCGGCGCCGTTCCCCCGTTGGCGTTCGGCGCGGCCGAGCCCGCCGCCGGGCGCGAGCCGGACCGCCGCGTCGGTCGCGCCCCCACGCCGCTCGACATTCTGATCATCGGCGGCACCGGATTCACCGGTCCCGAGCAGGTGAACTACGCGCTCGCCCGCGGGCATCGCGTGACGCTGTTCAACCGCAACAAGACCCGGCCCGATTTCTTCAAGGGGCGGGTGACCGAGCTGATCGGCGACCTGAGCAGCGATACCAGCGCGCTCGACGGCAAGGCGTTCGACGTCGTGATCGACAATCCCACGACGTCGCCGATCTGGGTGCGGAACGTGGCCCGGTACATGGCCGGCCACACGAAGCACTACATCTTCATCTCGACCATGTCGGTCTACCCCGACAACAGCAAGCCCGGCGCCGACGAGACCGACGGGCTCACGCCCATGCCGGCCGGCGTGGATCCGTACTCCGTGGCGCCGGCCGACGCGCGGAGGTACTACGGCGCATTCAAGACGTTCTGCGAAGGGTTCGTGGAGCAGGCGTATCCCGGCATCACCACCATTATCCGGCCGGGCCTGATCGTCGGGCCGTTGGACAGCTCGGACCGCTTCACGTACTGGCCCGCTCGCATCGACCGGGGCGGCGAGGTGCTGTCGCCGGGCACGCCCGACGACCCCACGCAGTACATCGATTCGCGCGACCTGGCGGAGTGGACCGTGCGCATGGCCGAACGCCGCGAGCTGGGGATCTACAACGCCTGCGGTCCGGGCGCGCCGACGACCATGGCGCAGATGCTGTACGGGATCAAGGCGGTGACCACGGCGGGCGCCCAGTTCACCTGGGTTCCGGCCGACTTCCTGGCGGCGCACGGCGTGCACGGCTGGCGGCACATGCCGGTGTGGCTCCCGCCCACCGGCGCCACGGCGGGCTTCCTGCGCAAGAGCAACGCCCGGGCGCTGGCCAAGGGGCTGACCTTCCGCCCCCTCGCCGTCACCGCGCGCGACGTCCTGGATTGGAACGCGACGCGCCCCGCGGCGCAGCTCGACGCGCTGGCGCAGGGGGCGGTGGCCGGCATCTCGGCGCAGAAGGAGGCCGAGGTGCTCGCCGCGTGGCGCGCCGCGCAGGCGGCCAAGTGAGCGGCGGGCGTCGGGATCGCGTCCACGGCGCGCTCCGCCGCGTCGTGGACGTGCGGCCCGACGAGACGCGCGCGATGGTGATGTCGTTCGCGTACTTCTTCTTCGTGCTGTGCGGGTACTTCATCCTGCGTCCCATTCGCGACGCGGTGGCGGCGGCGTCGGGCGTGTCGCAGCTGCCCTGGCTCTTCGCCGGCACGCTCACCGCCATGCTGGTGTGCAACCCGATGTTCTCGGCGCTCGTCGTGAAATTCCCGGTGCGCCGGTTCATTCCCATCACCTACCACTTCTTCATCGCCAACCTGCTCGGCTTCTACGTGGTGATGCGCGTGTTCGCGCCCGTCGAGGGATCGGCGGGCGATCTCTGGACGGGGCGGGCGTTCTACGTCTGGACGAGCGTGTTCAACCTGTTCGTGGTGTCGGTGTTCTGGTGCTTCATGGCCGACGTGTTCCGGAGCGGCCAGGGCAAGCGCCTGTTCGGGTTCATCGGGGTGGGCGGCACGCTGGGCGCGATCGCGGGCTCGGGGCTGACGGCGCTGCTGGCGCAGCGGATCGGGGTCGTCAATCTCCTGCTCGTGTCGGCGGCGCTGCTCGAGCTGGCCGTGGCGATGGTGGTGCTGTTCCCCGTGCAGCCGGTGGGCGGCGCCACCGCCGTGGACGCCGACCAGCTCGACCGCGCGCCGATCGGGGGCAGCATGTGGGCCGGATTCACGCGCGTCGTCCGGTCGCCCTACCTGGCCGGCATCGCGGTATTCTTGATCTTATATACCGTGGGCAACACCTTCCTCTACTTCGCCCAGACCGACATCGTGGGGCGGTTCTACGCCACCAAGGCCGCCCGCACGTCGGTGCTGGCGGAGATCGACGTGGCGGGGCAGACGCTCACCGTGATCATCCAGATGTTCCTCACCGGCCGCGTCATCCGGTGGATCGGGCTGACCGCCACGCTCGCGGTGCTCCCCGTGCTCACGATGGTCGGCTTCGGCGCGCTCGGCGCCATGCCGGTGTTCGCCACGCTCGCGGCGTTCATCGTGCTCCGGCGGGCCAGCAACTTCTCGCTCACCAATCCGGCCATGGAGGTGCTGTTCACCGTCGTGCCGCGCGAGGACAAGTACAAGGCCAAGGCGTTCATCGAGACGTTCGTCTATCGCGGCGGCGATCAGGTGGCGGCGTGGACCTACGCCGGGTTGGCGGCGCTGGGCCTCGGTCTGGCCGGCATCGCGTTCTCGGCCCTGCCGATGGCCGCCGTGTGGCTCATGCTCGGCCTCTGGCTCGGGCGGCGGGAGGCGGAGTTGGCGGGGGAGGGCCCGCTCGCGGTCGCTCCGGTTCCGGCGGTCGGGGGCGCGTGAGCGGCAGCGGGGAGGCGAGGCCGCGCACCGGTTGCCTTCCGGCCATGCATCGCGTTGACACGCCGCAACTTGCGGTCTAATTTTGGAGGCTCTTGGACAGGTGGCCGAGTGGCTGAAGGCACCGGTCTCGAAAACCGGCATACCGGCAACGGTATCGTGAGTTCGAATCTCACCCTGTCCGCTGCCGAACGTGCGCGGCGCGCTGCAGTCGATTCACTTCGAGTGGCGCGCCGTTCGTTGGATGGGTGGCCGAGTGGTTTAAGGCGCACGCCTGGAAAGTGTGTGTACGTTAATAGCGTACCGTGGGTTCGAATCCCACCCCATCCGTGACCGCGCCGTCGCGCTTCGCCCGGTTGAGCGCGGCGCTCCAAGACCGCGCGCCGGCGGTTTACCGCCCGCTGCGGCGCTGCTACTCGCTGATCGAATACGCCCGATGGAACGCGCTCGGACGGCGTGACGGCGGCGGCGAGGCGTTCGGCGAATCGTTCTGGGACGTGCACGCCGATGCCGCGTGGGACTGGGCCGGATTCGCGGCGTGCCTGCTCCGATACACCCACCCGCGCGCGCTGGTGGACGTGGGGTGCGGCGACGGCAAGCTGCTGGCCGCCATGCGCGCGCGGGATCCGTCGGTGGTGGTGCACGGGTACGACGGATCGGCCGCGGCCCGACAGCGGGCGGCCCGTCGCGGCGTCGCGGTGGAAGCGGCCGACTTCGCGCGCCTGCGGGGGCCCGCGCTCGCACGGCTGACCACCGCGTGCCGCGCGTTCGATACGGCGTTGTGCCTGGAGGTGGCGGAGCATTTGCTTCCCTGGCACGCCGGCCGGCTGCTCGCCGTGCTGGCCGCGTGCCCCACCGTCGTGTTCTCGGCGGCGCCGCCCGGTCAGGGGGGCACGCTCCATGTGAACGAGCGACCGGCGGCGTATTGGATTGGACGGTTCGCGGCGATCGGATACGGCCTGTCGCCCGACGACGCGGCGTTCCGCGCCGAACTGGCGGGGCTCGCGCTGCCGCCGTGGTACGCGCGCAACGCGCACCTGTTCGTGCGCCGCGGGGCGGGGAACGGCGGCGCCTACCGCCGCGACGTCGTGGTGTCGGTGCCGGCGGGGCTCCCGGCGCCCATCGTGTAGCTCTGCAGGTACAGGTTGAGCGAGCCGAAGGACAGGCCGGACTTCATCTGCACGACGAGGCGGCGGTCGTCGTCGCTGATCCAGATCTCGGCGTGGCCGCCCTCGCTGAACAGCGCCGACGTCTTGATCGTGGGCTTGAGCACCACGCACATGAACTTGCCCGCCGGCACCTGCACCTCCTCGCGGCGCTCGACGTCCACGATCACCGGATTCTTGTCGGCCACGAAGTAGCGGTTCCACTCATAGTGCTGGCCGACCGTGAGCGGCAGGGTGCGCACGAAATAGATGAACGAGATATCGTCGAGCGGCGACGGAACGGTGACCGCCGTGTCCTTGCCGTTCTTGGTGTAGATCCCCCGCTCGGGGTGGATGTCGTATACGGTATTGCGCGAATACCGGCCTTCGTGAATGTCCTGGTGGTAGCGATACGCAATGAGCGTCTGGTCGTCGAACCAGCTCAGGTAGTTGTCGTGCACGCCGAACCAGGCCGGCCCGCCGTTCACGGAGAACCGCACCCGGTACGCATCGTGATCGCGGATCGTGTCGCGGGCCTCGAGGGCGACCTCGGCCCGGCCCACCGGGAGCCAGCCGAACTTGGCCTGGAAGACCATCTTCTCGCCGACCGAAAACGGCCAGGTGCGAGACGCACCGGGCCCGGTGGTGTCGGTGTGCGCGGGGACGGGGAGGGGGAGGGGAGGCGACTGGGCCGCCCCGGCCGCGGGCGCGGCGAGCGCGAAGACGACCAGGGCCAATGGAACGAGGGGACCACGCATCATCGAAAGGTGAGTGAGGGGTGTCTGCAGAACAACCCTGATCGCCCCCTCGATGTTCCCCCGCGCTTCATTTCCATCGCGCGATTCGCCATATTGCGTGGCGATGCCCGCCTCCACGACCACCATCCTCGACGCCCGGTCGCTCCAGCGAACCCTCCGTCGAATGGCCGACGAGATCGTCGAGTTGAACGACGGAACGGAGGACCTGCTCATCGTGGGCATCCAGCGCCGCGGAGTTCAACTCGCGGCGCGCATCGTCTCGATGATCGACGAACGCGAGCACGTCGCCGTGCCGCAGGGGGCGCTCGACATCACCCTCTACCGCGACGATCTCCAGACGGTGGGTCCCCGGCCGGTCGTGGGCCCCACCGACATCCCGTGGGACATCGACGGCAAGCACGTGGTGATCGTGGACGACGTGCTCTACACCGGGCGCACGGTGCGGGCGGCGCTCGACGAACTGGCCGACTTCGGCCGCCCCCGGCGCATCGCGCTGGCCGTGCTCATCGACCGCGGGGGCCGGGAACTGCCGATCCACGCCGACGTCGTGGGCAAGACGCTCGACGTGCCGCGCGGCGGCCGCATCGACGTGATGGTGGCGGAACTCGATGGGCGCGACGCGGTGGTGCGGATCCTGCCGGACGCCGGCCCGTGACCGGGCCGCTCGGGAAGGACCTTCTCGGGCTCGAGCCGCTCAGCGGCCAGCAGATCGCGTTGATCCTCGACACGGCCGAACCGTTCAAGGAGATCAGCGAGCGGGCCATCAAGAAGGTGCCCACGCTGCGCGGCGCCACGATCGTCAATCTGTTCTTCGAGCCCTCCACCCGCACCCGGGTGTCGTTCGAATTCGCCGAGAAGCGGCTGTCGGCCGACACGGTGAACGTGGGGGCGTCGGGCTCGAGCGTGTCCAAGGGCGAGACGTTGGTCGACACGGCGCGGAATCTCGAGGCGATGCGCATCGACATGGTGGTCATGCGCCACGGCGCCTCGGGCGCCGCGCGGTTCCTCGCCGACCGCATTGAGTCCAACGTGATCAACGCCGGCGACGGCACCCACGAGCACCCCACGCAGGGCCTGCTCGACCTGCTCACGCTGCGCGACCACTTCAAGCGGCTGGCCGGCCTCAAGGTGTGCATCTGCGGCGACGTGCTCCACTCGCGGGTGGCGCGGTCGAACATCTGGGGGCTCACCAAGATGGGCGCCGAGGTGGCGGTCTGCGGCCCGCGGTCGCTCCTCCCCAACGCCATCGACGAGATGGGCGTGGCGGTGTTCGACCACATCGAGGACGCCATCGCGTGGGCCGACGCCCTCAACATCCTGCGGCTGCAGCTCGAACGCATGACGGCCGGTTACATTCCGTCGCTCCGCGAGTACAACCGCGTCTTCGGCGTGTCCCGCGAGCGGCTCGAGCGGGCCGGCCGCGACGTCCTCATCCTCCACCCCGGCCCGATGAACCGCGGCGTCGAGATCGACTCCGACGTGGCCGACGGACCGTGCAGCGTGATTCTCGATCAGGTGACCAACGGCGTGGCCGTGCGCATGGCCGTGCTCTATCTGCTGTCGGGCGGCCGCCCGGAACTGGCCGAAGCCGCCAAGGGCGGGAGCGGCCGATGAGTAGAATACATCATTACTGCGCGGCGGCCGAGTGGTCGATCCGTCGCAACGGCTCGACGGTCCGGCCGACGTGCTGATCGTGGACGGCACGATCGCCGACGTCGGGCCGCGCGTGGCCGAGGGCGCCGCCGGGCGCCGAGATCGTGGACTGCGCGGGCCTCGTCGTCGCCCCCGGCTTCATCGACGTGCACTGCCACCTGCGCGAGCCGGGCCGCGAAGACGTCGAGACGATCGCCACCGGCGCCCGCGCCGCCGCCGCGGGCGGGTTCACGGCCGTGTGCGCCATGCCGAACACCGACCCGGTGACGGACAACCAGGCCGCCGTGGGATTCATCGTGCGCCAGGCCCAGCGCGCCGACGCCGCCCGCGTCTACCCGATCGGCGCCGTGTCGCTGGGCCAGAAGGGCGGCTCGCTGGCCGAATTCGGCGAGATGGTGGGCGCCGGCGCCGTCGCCGTGAGCGACGACGGCAAGCCGGTGGCGAGCGCGCACCTCATGCGCACGGCGCTCGAGTACGCGCGCCACTTCGGGATCCCGGTAGCGGACCACTGCGAGGAACCGACGCTCGCCTTCGGCGGCGCGATGAACGAGGGCGTGGTGAGCGCCCGCCTCGGGCTCAAGGGCATTCCGTCGGAGGCCGAGGAGATCATGGCCATCCGCGACATCCTGCTCGCCCGGCGCACGGGCGGGCACGTCCACCTGTGCCACATGAGTACGCGTGGGTCGGTGGACCTCATCCGCTGGGGCAAGGACCGCGACATCAACGTCACCGCCGAGGTCTGCCCGCACCACATCTCGCTCACCGAGGACGCGGTGGGCGCCTACAACACCAACGCCAAGATGAACCCGCCGCTGCGCACCGCCGACGACGTCGACGCGCTGCGCGAGGCGGTGCGCGACGGCACGATCGACGTCATTGCCACCGACCACGCCCCCCACCACTACGACGAGAAGGAACGCGAGTTCGCCGACGCGCCCAACGGCATCGTGGGGCTGGAAACCGCGCTCGCCGTGAACGTCACGTGGCTCGTGAAGCCGGGGATCATCGACGTCGCGACGCTGGTGGACAAGATGGCGGTGGCTCCGGCCCGCCTCTTCCACCTGGCCGGCGGCACGCTCCGCCGCGGCGCGCCGGCCGACGTCACGGTGTTCGATCCCGTCGCCGAGTGGACGGTCGATCCGGCGAACTTCCGCTCCAAGGGGCGCAACTCCCCGTACGCCGGCATGACCCTCACGGGGCGCGTCCATTACACGCTGGTCGGCGGCCGGATGATCCACCGGATCGCGGGGTGAGCGGTGGCGGGCCACGCCGGGCTCCGCGCTGACATCGTCCGCGTCTGCCGGCGCCTGGACGCGCGCGGGCTGATCGCCGGCCCGGACGGCAACGTCTCCGTCCGGTTGGACGACGGGAACGTGCTGGTCACCCCGGCGGGGTGGACCAAGGGCGAGCTGGAGGAGGGGGACCTGGTGGTGGTCGACGCCGCCGGCCATCTCGTTTCCGGGAACCATCGTCCGTCGTCTGAGGTACAGATGCATGTGCGCATCTACCGCCGGCGGCCGGACGTGCGTGCAGTCATACACGCCCACCCGCCGACGGCGACGGCCTTCGCGGTGGCGGGCGAGGATTTCCTGACGCCCGTGCTGCCCGAGGTCGTGCTCCAGATGGGCGGCGTGCCTCTCGTCCCGTACACCACACCAGGCGGCGAGGGGCTGGCCGATGGGTTCGAATCCTTCCTGCCGCACCACGACGCATTCCTCATGGCCAATCACGGCGCCACGACGGTCGGTCCCACGCTCGCCATCGCGCAGCAGCGCATGGAGAGTCTCGAGCACGCCGCGCGCATTCTGTTCGCGGCGCGCCAGCTCGGGCGCGTGCGCCCGCTGAGCGACGCGCAGGCGGCCGAACTGCTCGCCGCGTTCCGCGCGGCGCGGGATGGCGCATGACCAAGAAGACGCCGAACTCTCCGCTCGACCTCGTGACCGGGCTCATGCAGGAGCGCGCCAAGTTCGAGACGTGGCTGGCCACGCTCGAATCGCGCCGCGACGCCACGCCGGCCAACGTCTACGAGCGCGTGCGGCACGACTACGAGACCCGGCTGTCCGGCGTGCTCGACGAACTGAAGTCGCACGCCGTCGAGCTGGCGGCGCAGGCCGAGCGCTATACGGCGCGGCTGGCCGAGCTCGCCGAACAGGAGCAGGCCCGGCGCGACGCCCGCGCCGAAGCCGAGTTGCGCTCGCTGGTGGGCGAGCTGTCCGCCGAGGCCTGGGATGCCACGGCCAAGGCGGCCGACGACGCGCTGGCGGCGATCGCCGCGGAGCAGGCGGTGGCCGGCGCCGACCTGAACCGCGTGCACGAGCTGCTGGGCGCGGCCACCGGTGCGTCGGCGCCCTCGGCCCCGCGCGACGCGGAGCCGGAACGCGCGCCGGCGCCCGACCGCGCACCCGCCGCACCCGCGGAGGGACGAACGGCGTCCGCGCCCCCGCCCCAGCCCCCTGCGGCGGAACCGGCGGCCGGCGCGCCGGCATCGCGCGCCGGCGCGCGGCGCATGCCGGAGCAGACGTCGTTCGACGAGCTCGCGTTCCTCAAGTCGGTCGTGTCGCCGCTCGTCGCCAAGACGCCGGTGCCGCCGGCGGGCGCGACCCGGGCGGTCAAGTCCACGGGGCCGCAGATCGTGCAGGATCCGAGCGACGGACTGGCCGAGTCGCTCGTGTCACGAGCCAACCGCCCGTCGCAGGAGCGCGCCTTCGTCCGCGACGAACCCGACGATCCGGCGGCCGGCCTGGTGGGCCAGGCGCCCGAGGCGGAGCAGCCGGCCGACCGCCCGTACGCGGCCAACGTGACGGGGAATCACCCGATCGTGCTCCGGCCCTCGGGCGCGGTGGAGCAGCCGAAAACGCTCAAGTGCGCGGAGTGCGGCGCGATGAACTATCCCACGGAGTGGTACTGCGAGCGGTGCGGCGCGGAGTTGGCCACGCTCTGACGGGCGACGGGGCGCGCCGGGACGCACGAACGGGCCGCGACGTCGTCGCGGCCCGTTCGTGCTGCGCGCAGCACCCGGCGGCTACTTGCCGCGGGCGATCTGACTCTTGTGGCGCGCGGCGGCGTTGCGGTGCAGCAACCCCTTGCGCGCGGCCCGATCGGCCAGCGTCACGGCGGCCTTCTTGTCGGCGGGGGACGCGCCGGGCGCCTTGGCCTTCTTCAGCGCCGTCCGGAGCGTGGCGCGCTGCGCGCGGTTGCGCACGGTGGCCGCCTTGGACTTCCGCATATTCTTCTTTGCGGATGCGATCTTGGGCACGAAATTCTCCGAGATTTGCCTGTGATGTCGCGCGGTGGCGCGAACGCAGGAACCTAGGCGGGCCCCGCGGGGTTGTCAAGCGCGGGCACGTGGCGGATGTCGTGATATCACAGCACTTTGACACCCCTCTCCGCCCCCGCTAGCTTACGCGCGTCGGCCCCATTCACGCGGCCGCGACGCCCCGCGCCCCGACCCCACCGTTGACTACATTCCAGACCATCCTCTTCGTTGCGCCGGTCCTGCTGTTTTCCGTGATCGCGCACGAGTACGCGCACGGCTACGCGGCGCTGCGCCAGGGGGATCCCACCGCGTACCAGTTGGGTCGCCTCACCTGGAATCCGGTGAAGCACATCGACCCCTTCATGACGCTGCTGCTGCCCGCGGTGCTGCTCCTCGCCACCCACGGCCAGATGGTGCTGGGCGGGGCGAAGCCCGTGCCGGTCAATCCGCGCAACTACCGGAACTTCAAGCGCGGCGACATCATCGTGTCGCTGGCCGGCGTCACGGCCAACCTGGTGCTCGCCATCGGGTGCGCGCTGGCCATCGTGCTCCTCGGCCTCGTGGGCCGCGCGATCGCGCCGGCCCAGGCCACGGTGGCCATCCTGCAGGTGATGCTGAGCTACGGCATCTGGCTCAATCTGATCCTCATCGCGTTCAACCTGATCCCGATTCCGCCCCTCGACGGCTCGCACGTCGTGAAGTACCTGCTGCCCGTGTCGTGGGCGGTGCGCTACGAGGCCTTCTCTCGGTACGGCATCGTGGTGCTCGTCGCACTGCTCTACTTCGGCGGGCCGGTGCTCATGACCTGGATGCAGCCGGCGATCCGCGCCACCGATCTGCTCTTGCGCGCGGTCAATCCGTTCGTGATGAGCAGCGCGCAACAGTGGGCGCCATGACGAGCGCCGACCAGTTGGCGTTCGACGCCGGTCGCGGCGACGGCGGCTTCGTCGTGGAGCTGACGGCGTTCGCCGGTCCGCTCGACCTGCTCCTGTCGCTGATCCGCGAGGAACAGGTGGACATCTACGACATCCCGATCGCCCGCATCGCCGAACAGTTCCTGCAGCGCATTCGCACGCTCGAACTCAACGACGCCGCGGACTACCTCGAGATGGCGGCGCGGCTGCTGCGCATCAAGGCGCAGATGCTGCTGCCGCGCGGCGACGCCGAGACGTGGGAGGATCCGCGGGCCGAGCTCGTGCGGCGCCTGCTCGAATACCAGCAGATGCGCGAAGTGGTCGACCTGCTCGAGCGGCGCGGCGAGGAGCGTCGCAACCAGTTCGCGCGCGCGTTCGCGCCGCCCGACGCGCCGCCGGCGCCCGCGCCGCTCGCCATGTCGCTGAGCGAGCTGCTCGCCGCCGTGGACCGCGTGCTGCGCGCGTCGCGGCGCCCGACGATTCACGACGTCGTGTCGCGGCCGCTGGACGTGCCGGGAGCGGTGGCCGCGATCCGGGCGCTGCTCGCCCTGCGGGCCCGCATCCGGTGGACCGAGATCGTGGGCCCGGACGCTCCGCCGTCGTTCGTCCTGTCGACCCTGATCGGATTGCTCGAACTCGCCAAGGTGGGCGAGCTCCGGGTGCATCAACCGCAACCATTCGCCAACGTGGAGATCGAGCGTGACGCCCCTGGCGAAGCTGCTTGAAGCCGCCCTGTTCGCCAGCCCGCGGCCGATCCCGCTGGGCGAACTCGCCGAGCTGGACCGCGAGGCCCCCCTGGCGGCGGTGACCGCCGCGCTCGAGGAGCTGCGCGAGCACTACAACGTGGACGGGCACGGCGTGGAATTGGCGGAACTCGGCGGCGGCTGGCAGATCCTGACGCGCGCCGAGTACACCGAGGCGATCGAGCGCGCGCAGCTCGCCGCCCGGCCGCAGCGGCTGTCGTCGGCCGCTCTCGAAACGCTGGCCATCGTGGCCTACCGGCAGCCGATCGGGCGCGCCGAGATCGAGGAGATTCGCGGCGTGAACGTGGGCGGCGTGCTCAAGTCGCTGCACGAACGCGGGCTGGTGGACGTGGTCGGCCGCGCCGAAGGGCTGGGCCGTCCGCTGCTCTACGGCACGACCGCGCTGTTCCTGGAGCACTTCGCGCTGCGGCATCTGCACGAACTGCCGCGGGCCGACGAGCTGGCCATCGCCCTGCGGGGCGAGCCGACGGGCGCCGCATGAGCGACCCGATGCGCATCCAGCGCGCGCTGGCGCGCGCGGGTGTCGCGTCGCGCCGGCGCGCGGAGGAGCTGATCGCCGCCGGCCGAGTCACGGTGAACGGGGAGGTGGCGCAGATCGGCCAGAGCGTGGATGCCGCGCTCGACCGCATCCTCCTCGATGGGCGTCCGGTGCCCGCGCCCACCGCCACCACCTGGCTGCTGCTGCACAAGCCGGCGGGCGTCATGACGACGCGCGCCGATCCGGCCGGCCGCCGCACGGTGTTCGACCTCGTGCCCGCCACGCCGGGGCTGGTCTACGTGGGCCGGCTGGACTACCTCACGGAAGGCGCGCTCCTGTTGACCACCGACGGGGCGGCGGCCCATGCGCTCACCCATCCGAGCCGCGAGATCGAACGCACGTACGTGGCCACGGTGCGGGGCGACGCCCCCGCCGCGGCCCGCGCGGCCCGGCAGGGCGTGGACCTCGAGGACGGTCCGGTCCGTCCGCGCGACGTGGCCGTGCGCCGCGTGCCGGGCGGGCAGTGGGAGCTGGAGCTGACGATCACCGAAGGGCGCAAGCACGAGGTGCGCCGGCTCTGCCAGGCGCTCGGGCTCACCGTGGAGCGGCTCGTGCGCACGCGCTACGGCCCGATCGCCCTCGGCACGCTGGCTGGCGGCCAGGCGCGGCCGCTGACGGGCGCCGAGGTGCTCGCCATTGACGCCTACGTGTCCGGCCACGCAGGCTGAGGCGGGCGAACCGCCGCGCCGCGGCGGGGTACATCACGCGACGGTGCGTGCACCAACCTTCAATTCTCGCTGGAGCGGTCGTGGAATCACAGCACACATCGTCGGCGGACTCTCGGCTGGTGCACGACGTGACCGACCAGGTGGCGCGCCGCGTGGTCGGCCAGGACTCCATGGTCGAACGGCTGCTGATCAGCCTGCTCACCGGCGGCCACGTGCTGCTCGAAGGGCGTGCCCGGGCCTGGCCAAGACGCTCACCGTGCGCACGCTCGCCGAGACGATCGCCACCACCTTCCAGCGCATCCAGTTCACGCCGGACCTGCTGCCCGCCGACGTCGCTCGGCACGCAGGTCTACGAGCAGGGGTCGGGCCAGTTCGTGATCAAGAAGGGGCCGATCTTCGCCAACATCATTCTCGCCGACGAGATCAACCGCGCGCCGGCCAAGGTGCAGGCGGCGCTGCTCGAGGCGATGCAGGAAAAGCAGGTGACGATCGGCGGCACGACGTACACGCTCGACGAGCCGTTCCTCGTGCTGGCCACGCAGAACCCCATCGAGCAGGAGGGCACGTACCCGCTGCCCGAAGCCCAGGTGGACCGGTTCATGCTCAAGCTCCGCGTGGGCTATCCGAGCCGGGACGAGGAGAAGGAGATCATGCGGCGCATGGCGGGGGGCGTGCCGATCGCGGTGGACGCCGTGGCCAGCCCGGCGGCGATCCTCGAGGCGCGGCACCGCATCGCCGAGTTGTACATGGACGAGCGCCTCGTGGATTACATCGTGGACATCGTGCACGCCACGCGCGAGCCGGCGGCGGCGGGGCTGCCGGATCTCGAGCCGCTGATCGAGTTCGGGGCCAGCCCACGGGCCACGATCGCGCTCGCCCAGGCGTCGCGGGCCCACGCCTTTCTGCGGGGCCGCGCGTTCGTCACCCCCGACGACGTGAAGGCGATCGCGCCCGACGTGCTCCGCCACCGGGTGCTGACCACGTACGAGGCCGAGGCCGAGGAGATCACGGCCGACGAGATCGTGCGCCGCGTGCTTGCCGCCGTCGAGAGCCCGTGAACACGGCCGGCCCGCGCACGGCGCTCGTCCCGCCGGACGTGCTGCGGCAGGTCCGGCTGGTCGAGTTGCGCACGCGCGCGCTGGTCAACTCCCTGTTCGCGGGAGAGTACCGGTCCGTGTTCAAGGGGCAGGGCATGGAATTCTCGGAGGTGCGGGAGTACCAGGCCGGCGACGAGGTGCGGAACATCGACTGGAACGTGACCGCGCGCATGCGGCGGCCATATGTAAAACGATATATCGAAGAGCGCGAGCTGACGGTGATGCTGGCCGTCGACCTGTCGGGGTCGGAGCGGTTCGGCACGCGGCGGCGGTTCAAGAGCGAGGTCGCCGTGGAACTGGCCGCCGTCCTGGCCATGGCGGCCATCCGCAACAACGACCGCGTGGGCACGCTGTTCTTCACCGATCGCGTGGAGCACGTGGTCCCCCCGCGCAAAGGACGCCGGCACGCCCTGCGCGTGCTGCGCGACCTGCTCGTCTTCCAGCCGAGAGGGCGCGCCACCGACCTCACCGCCGCCCTCGACTACCTGAGCAAGATGCTGGCCCACCGCGCGGTGGTGTTCGTCGTGTCCGACTTCCTCGGCGCCGACGTCGAGCGGCCGCTCAAGCTGCTCGCCCAGCGCCACGACGTGGTCGCCGTGACGGTCGAGGACCCCGCCGAGACGGCGCTCCCCGACGTCGGCCTGGCCCGGCTCGTCGATCCCGAAACGGGCGCCATGCTCGACGTCGACACCGGGGATCCGGGGCTCCGCGCCGCCTACGGCGACCGCGTGGCCGCCGAAGGCCTGCGCCGGCGGCGCCTGCTCCGGCGCCTCGCGATCGACGAGGTGCCGATCCGGACGGACGCGCCGATCATCGAACCGCTGCTCAAGTTCTTCCGGGCGCGCGAGACCCGCGCCCGCCGGCGGTAACGTGCGCGCCCGCTGGCTCCCGGTGCTGCTCGCCGTGCCGCTGTTCGCCGCGCACGGGCAGGGGCTGCCCGCCACTTCCTCCGTGGCCTCGGTGGACGTCCACCCCGACACGGTCACCGTCGGCGAGCCGTTCACGATCGCGGTGCGCGTGCGCGCGCCCCTCGGCTCGACGATCGCATTCCCCGATGGCCCCGACTCGGCGGCCGCCGTGCAGCCGCTCGACCCACGGGTGCTGGGCGACGGGTCGGCCACGGACGCCGTGGTGCGCACCGCGACCTATCGGGTGGCGGCGTGGAACGTAGGCGCGCTGCCCATCGGGCTCCCCGACATCCTCGTGCGCGTGGGGGCCGCCGTCCAGCGGGTATCCCTGATCGGGCCCACCGTGTTCGTGCGCAGCGTGCTGCCCGCGGACTCCGCGGCGCGGGTGCCGAAGCCGGCGCGCGACCTGCTCGTGGGATGGCCCATCCCGTGGTGGATCCTCGGCGTGCTGGCGCTGATCGCCGCGCTCCTCTGGTGGAGCCGGCGGCGCGCGCGGCGGCGGCAGACGAGGCGCCGGCGGCAGTTCCGCCGTTCGACCGGGCGCAACGCGAATTCGCGCGCGTGGCCGCGCTGGCGTTGGTCGAGGCCGGGGAGCGGGGGCGCTACGTGGCGCTGATGGTGGAGGTCATGCGCGACTATCTGGCGTCGCGGTTCCCCCTCGCCCAGCTGTCGCTGACCACCGAGGAACTGCTCGCCGAGCTCGGCGAAGCGGAGACGGTGCCCGGCGAGCGGCTGGCGCGGCTGCTGCGCGACGCCGACCTGGTGAAGTTCGCCCGGCGCACGCTCACCACGCCGCAGGCGCTGGCACTGGGCGAGGAGGCGCGGGCGATCGTCGCCCACGAACACGCGGCGGCCACGCCGGCCCCGGCCGCGGAGGCTGCCTGATGAGCCTCCCACACCTCGAACTGGCCACGCCCCTCGCCCTCCTGCTCCTGCTGGCGCTGCCCGCCTGGTGGTGGTGGCGCCGGCGCCATACGCAGAGTGGTATCGTATTCTCGCGGGTGGCGGTGCTGGCGGCCGTGGCCGGCGGCCGACGCCGGTGGGCGCGGGTGCTCGTCGGCCTGCGGAACCTCGTGTTGCTGCTCGCCATCGTCGCCCTCGCCCGGCCGCGGTCCGGCGCCCGCGCCGAGAACGTGACCAGCGAGGGAATCAACATCGTCATCGCCATCGACCTGTCGAGCTCCATGCTGTCGCAGGACTTCCAGCCCGACAACCGGCTGGAGGTCGCCAAGCGGACGGTGAAACAGTTCATCGCCGAGCGGACAAGCGATCGCATCGGCCTCGTGGCATTCGCCGCCGAGGCCCTCACGCAGGTGCCGCTCACCACGGATTATCCGGTCGTGGACGCGGCCGTGGACAATCTGCAGGCGGGCCAGCTCGAGGACGGCACGGCGATCGGCACGGCCATCGCCACGGCCGCCAACCGGCTGCGCGAGGCGCCGGGCCGGTCGCGGGTGATGATTCTGCTCACCGACGGCGTGAACAACCGCGGCGCGATCGACCCGCGCACCGCCGCGCGGGCCGCGGCCGCGTTCGGCATCAAGATCTACACGATCGGCGTGGGCACCGAGGGAACGGCGCCTGTCCCCGTTGGGCGCGGCCTGTTCGGGCTGCGGTACGAGGAACGCCCCGTGGAGATCGACGAGGCCCTGCTCACCGACGTCGCCAACACCACGGGAGGCCGGTACTTCCGTGCCCGGGACGCCGCCGCGCTGCGCCGCATCTACCAGCAGGTGGACGAGATGGAGCGCGTGCCGGTGCAGACCAAGTCGTACGTGCGGTACACCGAGCTGTACCGGTGGCCGCTCGCGCTGGCGGTGGTGCTGCTGCTGGCCGAGTTGGGCCTCACGGCGTGGAAGGCGCCCCTGCCGTGACCGTCGACTATCCGTGGCTCCTGGTGCTCGCGCTGCTGCTCCCGGCACTCGTGGCCGTGGGCCTGCGGCGCGCCGAGCGCCGTCGCCGGACGCGATTGGCGCGGTTCGGCGACGCGGCGGTGGTGGCGCGGCTGATGCCCGGCGACGCGCCCCACGGCGCCGGGTGGCGTGCGGCGCGGCTGGCCGGCGCCTGCGCGCTGGCCGGCATCGCGCTCGCCGGCCCGCGGTGGGGCACCGAACACGCCGTGGACCGCGCCCGCGGCATCGACATGGTGCTCGCCCTCGACGTCTCGCTCTCGATGGACGCCACCGACGTCAAGCCGAACCGCCTCGAACGCATGAAGCAGGAGGTGCGCCGCCTACGCGCGCTGTCGCCCGGCGATCGGGTGGGGCTCATCGTCTTCGCCGGGCGGAGCTACGTGCTCTCGCCGCTCACGGTGGACGAGAGCGCCCTGGACCTGTTCCTCGACAACCTCGACCCATCCATCGTCGGGCAGCCGGGCAGCGCGTTCTCGGGAGCGATCCGGCAGGGCACCGACCTGCTGTTACTGAGCAACGACGGCGCCGACCGCGCGCTGGTGCTGATGAGCGACGGCGAGGCGTTCGAGCCCGAAGCCGACATCGTGGCCGAAGCGCGCCGCGCGGGCGAGAAGGGGATCGCGCTCGTTACGGTCGGGTTCGGGACCACCGCCGGCTCGACGATCCCCCTCACGGCGCCCGACGGGTCGGTCACGCTCAAGCGCGACCAGTTCGGGCAGATCGTGGTCACGCACTACGTGCCCGACCTGCTGCGCGCCGCGGCGGCGGAGGCGCACGGCACGTTCATCGATGCCGGGGTCACCGACAAGGCGGCGCGCATCCGGCAGGCGCTGGCCACGCTGCGCACGCAGGCGCACGCCCTCGACGCCGGCTCGGCGCGCACCCCGCGCTTCCAGCTGTTCCTGCTGCCCGCGGTGCTGCTCCTGTTGCTCGACGCGGTGCTGGCGGACCGCCGGCTCAGGCGGGCGCCGGCCCTGGGCGCGCCGGCCGCCTCCGCGGCGGCCGCGCTCGCCGTCGCCGTGCTCGCGGCGGGTTGCGCCGGCCCGCGCCAATCGGCCGGCGCGGCCAGCGCGTACCGCGCCGGCCAGTATCCGCGCGCGGTGGCGCTGTACCGCAGCGCCATCGAGCAGGGCGACATGCGCCCGCGCACGATCTACGACTTCGGCACGGCCTATCTGGCCGTCGACTCCGTGCAGGAAGCCGCGAACGCCCTGGAGCGGGTGGTCGACCTGCCCGACGCCGAACTGCGGTATCGCGCGCTGTTCAACTTCGGCCTGGCCCACCTGCGGCGCGGCCTCGCCGCCCCCGCGGGCGGCGGCGGTGACGATCTCGACGCGGCGCTGGCCGCCTACCGCAAGGCGCTGCTCATGCGCCACGACGATCTCGACGCCAAATGGAATTACGAGCTCGCGCTCCACGCCAAACAGAACGGCGGCGGCGGGGGGGGCGGGGGCCAGAACCAGTCCAACCCATCCCCGTCGCCGCAGGCGCAGGCGCCGGCGCCGAGCGGCGGGCTCGGCATGAACCAGGCCGAACAGATCCTGGCCAGCGCGGCGCGCGAGGAGCGCGACGTCGAAGCCAAGCAGCAGCGCAAGACGCGGTCGACGGTGCCGCCCAACGGCAAGGACTGGTGACCGTGATCGGCATCCTGCTCGCCGCCCAGCTCGCCATCGTCGCCCACGCCGCCGGCACGGTGGGCGCGTGCGAGCCGCTCGACCTGTCGGTGGCCGTGTCGGCGCCCGGAACGGTGGCGCCGCGCCTCGTCGCGCCGTCGCTCGCGCCCTTCGACGTGATGCGCTCGGCCACGATGCCGCACGAAGCCCGCGATTCGCGCGCCGTGCCCTCGCTGACGGTGGAGTACCGGTACACGCTGGTGGCCGGCGAACCGGGCGCCTACATCATTCCCGCGTTCGAAGCGCGCCTCGGTTCGGCGTCGGCGCGCACGGCGCCGCTGCGGGTGGTCGTCACCCCGGCGAAGGGCGGCGGGGATCCGGAAGTGCTGACCCGCGCCCGCATCGATACCGGCGACCGGATCGAACTGCGCGCCGCCGAGCCGGACACGGTGTACGTGGGCCAGCAGGCCGACTATACGGTGGCGGTGTTCATCAACGCGGCGATGCGCGATCGCCTGCGGCGCAACCCCACGTTCTATCCGCCCGACATGCAGTCGGTGCTGGCGTACGACCTGCCCGGCGGCGGATCGCAGCGGACCTCGCCCGCCGTCTCCCGCTGCTTCGACGCCCTCGTATACCGGCGGGCGTTGTTCCCGCTGCAGGCGGGGCGGCTCGTGGTCCCGCCCGCCCAGCTCACCTACGCGCTTCCCGTGGGCGTCAGCTTCTTCAGCCGCGAGGAGTCGCACGAACTGCAGACGGACAGCGCCGTGGTCGTGGCCATCGACGCGCCGGCCGCCGGCCGGCCTCCCGACTTCGACGGCGCGGTGGGCCGGCTGCAACTCGCCATGCGCGTCGAATCGGCCACGGGGCGCGTAGGCGATCCGCTCACGCTGACCCTCCGCCTGTCGGGCACGGGGAACATCAAGCTGATGCCGAGGCCGCGGCTCGCCCTTTCCGGGGCCACCCTCGTCCCGTCGGACGTGCGCGTGCAGGTGGACTCGTCGGGCCGTTGGATTGGCGGCGTGAAGGAGTTCGATTGGATCCTCACGCCGCGCGCCGCCGGCCCGCTCGTACTGCCGCCGGTGCGATACAGCTACTTCGATCCCGAGCTCCGCCGTTACCGGGCGGCGGTGGCGCCCGCGATCACGGTCGGCGTCCAGCCCGGCACGCTGGCGTCGCTCGATACGACGCGCGCCCCCGACACGCTCGCCCTGCGCACCCGCTATAGCGGCGCGATGGGGGCCCCGCTGTCGTCGCATCCGCTGTTCTGGTGGGCGTTGGCGCTGGCGCCGCTGCCCGCGCTCGGCGCCCGCTGGCGTGACCGGCGGCGGAGCGGGCAACCAAGCGTGCCCGCCCGCGCTCGGCTCGAACAGGTGGCCCGCGGCCCGGCGGCGGCCGACGGCCGTTCGCTCCGGCGCGCCTTCGTCGCCGCGCTCGCCGACCGGTTGGGCCTGGACGCCGAGACCTTCTCCAGCGCCGGCGCGCTGCGGCATGCGCTCCGGCGGGCCGGTGCGCCCACCGAAACGGCCGCCGCGGCCGAGTCGTTGCTGCGCGAACTCGATGCCGCGACGTTCTCCGCGGCCGGCACGCTGGCGCCGGACGCCGCGGCGCGCGCCGTGGAGCTCGCCCGTCGCATCGATGCCGGCGCGCTGCCGCGGCGCGAGTTGCCCTTCCGGACCGGCGTGTTCCTCGTGCTGCTCGCCGCCGGCATCGGCGGCGCGGTGCACGCGATGCAGGGCGGGGCGGCGCAGGCGTTCCAGACGGGAATCACGGACTACGACCAGCGCCGATTCGGCGCCGCGCGCGACGCGTTCGCGCGCGTGGTCGCCGCCGAGGCGCGCGCGGCCGACGGGTGGGCGAACTTCGGCACGGCGGCGTGGGCGGCGCGCGACACCGTGGGCGCCGTGGTCGGCTGGAGGCACGCGCTCGATCTCGAGCCCCTGGCCGGCGACGCGCGCGACCGGCTGGCGCTGGTGCACGGCGTGACGTTTCTGTCGCCGGCGTACGTGCCGCCGGTGCCGCTCGATGGGGTGGTCGTCCTCCTGGGCCTGTGCTGGATCGCGGCGTGCGCCGCCTGGCACCCGGTGCTGCGCCGCCGCCGGCCATGGCTGCGCTCGCTGGCCGCGCCGTTGGCGGTGGGCGCTGCCGCGCTGGGCGTGTGTGCCATCGCGGTGGCCGGACGGCTCGATGCGCACGGACTCGCCGTGGTGCGGGCCGACACCGCGCTGAGCAACGATCCGGCGCTCGGGGCCGACCGCGGCGCGACGGTCGTGACGGGCGAGACGGTGCGGGTGCTCGGCCGGCAGGGCGCCTGGGCGCGGGTCGGCCTGGACGGCGGGCGCCAGGGATGGCTGCCCGTGCAGGCGCTGGTCGCGCTCGACGCGCCACTGCCGCCGTCGTTCGATTGACCGGCCCGGCCGTGTTCCGGTAGCTTCCACGCGATGTCCGCCTCACCAGCCTCCAGCGTTCCGGGGGCGCCGCGCATCGCGGTGCTGCCCAGCGCCGTCGCCGACCAGATCGCCGCGGGCGAGGTCGTGGAGCGCCCCGCGTCGGTGGTCAAGGAGCTGATCGAGAACGCGCTCGACGCCGGCGCCACGTCGATCGAGATCGACGTGGAGGACGGGGGGCGGCAACGCATTCGCGTCAGCGACGACGGCGTCGGAATGGGACGCGAGGACGCCGTGCTCGCCCTGTCGCGCCACGCCACGTCGAAGATCCGCGTGGCCGGCGATCTCGTGGGCGTGGCCAGCTTCGGGTTTCGGGGCGAGGCGCTGCCGGCCATCTGCTCGGTGTCCCAGCTCGAGATCGAGACCGCCCCCGTGGACGGCGCCGGCACGCGCGTGCGCGCCGCGGCCGGCGCCGTGCACGACACGCAGGACGCCGCGCGCCGCCGGGGCACGACGGTGGCGGTGGCCCATCTGTTCTACAACGCGCCGGCGCGGCTGAAGTTCATGCGCGGCGCGCGTTCGGAATGGCGCGCCATCCTCGACGCGGTGACCGGCCTCGCGCTCACGCGGCGCGACGTCCGGCTGACGCTCACCCACGACGCCAAGCCGGTGCTCGCGCTGCCCCCCGCCTCGTCGCGGCGCGCCCGGCTCGCCGCGCTGTGGGGCGGCCAGTTCGCCGAGCGCCTGCTCGACGTGGACGACGTGCGCGGCACGACCCGCGTCTCGGGGCTCGTCGAACGCCCCGCGGACGTCGGCACCGCAGGGCGGCGAATATATGTGTCCGTGAATGGCCGCGCGGTGCGCGACCCCGGCATCGTCCGGGCCGCCGAGGCCGCCTACAAGTCGACCATCCCGGCCGGCGTGCGCCCCACGCTGTTCCTCGACGTCGACGTGGCCGGCGATGCCGTGGACGTCAACGTCCACCCCGCCAAGGCCGAAGTGCGGTTCCGCGACCGCTGGACCCTCGAACGCGCCGTGGAGGAGGCGGTGCGCCGCGCCCTCGGCACCCTCGGCGCCGGCGCTGCCGTCGGCCGGCCGCCGTTCGCCTTCCCGGGTGCGCCGCGGTTCGAGGCGCCGCCCGTGGACGTCGAGGCGCTGCAGGGTCGCGTGCCCCCGCGGGAGGGGCTGTTCGAAGCGTCGGACAATCGACCGGTCGGGCTGCCGGCCAGCGAACCGGCGGAGCGGCGGGTGGATGATACTGGAACTGATATCCCGATCCCCCCGCTGCTCCAGTTGCGGCGCACGTATCTCCTCTTCGAGGGCGGCGACGGCATCGTGCTCATCGATCAGCATTCGGCGCACGAGCGCGTGCTCTACGAGCGCTTCATGGCCGCCCTCACCCGCGGCGACGCACCCGCCCAGCGACTGCTCTTTCCCCTCACCCTCCACCTGGGCCCCGCCGAGGCCGAGGCGTTCGAGGAGAATCGCGAGGCGTTCGAGCAGCTCGGATTCGAGATCGAAGGGTTCGGCGGCCACACCCTCATCGTGCGCAGCGTGCCGATGCCGCACCCGCGCTTCGACGCCGAACGATGCCTGCGCGACACGCTCGACGCCCTCACCGGCGACCGCTTCGCCGCCGTGGCCCAGCGCCACGAACGGCTGGCCGCCACCGTGGCCTGCAAAGCCGCGATCAAGGCGGGGGACGCGCTGTCGCCGGGCGAGATGCGCGCGCTGTTCGCCGACCTCAGCCGGACCACGCTGCCCGCGCACGACGTGCACGGACGCTCGACGGTCGTGCAACTGTCGTGGGACGAACTCGAGCGGCGATTTGGACGCCGGTGAGCTGCGGGTGATCGCCGGGCCCACCGCGGCCGGCAAGTCGGCCGTCGCCCTCTGGCTGGCCGAGCGCCACGGGGCGTCGATCGTCAGCGCGGATTCCCGCCAGCTCTACGCCGGGTTCAACGTCGGGACCGCCAAACCGACGGCCGCCGAACGCGCCGCCGTGCCGCACTACGGCATCGACGTGCTGCCTCCGGACCGGCGCTACTCGGCGGCCGCCTGGGCCGCCGACGCCGAACGGTGGATGGACGAGATCGCCGCCGTCCGGCGCGTGCCGCTCATCGTGGGCGGCACCGGCTTCTACGTGCGCGCGCTGTTCGGACCGCTGTTCGAAGAGCCGGCCCTCGACGCCGCCCGCCGCGCCGCCCTCGCCGCCTGGCTGGCCGGCCTCCCCCTGAGCGATCTGCGCCGCTGGTGCCGGCGGCTCGACCCCGCGCGCGCGCACCTCGGCCGCACCCAGTTGCTGCGGGCGTTGGAGGTGGCCCTGCTCACGGGCCGGCGGGTGAGCGATCTGCATCGCGAGCGGGCCCGCCCCTCGCGGTGGCGCGCGCGCTATCTTCTCGTGGACCCGGGGCCGGCGCTCGCCGATCGGATCGCGGCGCGCGTCGACGCGATGCTCGCCGCGGGGTGGATCGACGAGGCCGAAGGCCTGGCGGCGCGTGTGCCGGCCGACGCGCCGGCCTGGAAGGCCACCGGGTACGAGGTCTTGCGGGCAGTGGCCGAAGGCCGCGAATCGCCGGCGCGCGGGCGCGACCGCGTGCTCGTCGAAACGCGGCAGTACGCGAAACGGCAACGTACCTGGTTCCGCCATCAATTGAAGGGCGAGTCGGTCACCACCGTCGATCCCGGCCACGCCGGCTGGCGCGACGCCGCGGACCGGTGGTGGCGGGGCGACGAGGAGGCATGACGCGGTGAACATCGGCATCACCTGCTATCCCACGTACGGCGGCTCGGGCGCCATGGCCACGGAGCTGGGCATCGCCCTCGCCCATCGCGGCCACGAGATCCACTTCATCACCTACCGCCAGCCCTTCCGCCTGCCGGCGTTCCTGCCGCGCGTGTTCTTCCACGAAGTGGACGTGGGCCGCTACCCCCTGTTCGAGTATCCGCCCTACGATCTCGCCCTCGCCGTGCGCATGCACGAAGTGGTGCTCGCCCACCGGCTCGATCTGCTGCACTGCCACTACGCGATCCCGCACGCCACCAGCGCGTGGATCGCCCGCGAGATGCTGGCCGACTCGCGGCCCGACATCAAGGTGCTCACCACCCTGCACGGCACCGACATCACGATCGTCGGCCAGGACCCGTCGTTCCACGCCATCACCAGATTCTCCATCGAGAAGTCCGACGGCCTCACCGCGGTCTCGCACTTCCTGCGGGACGCGACGGTGAGCGCCTTCGGGTGCACGGGCGATCGCATCGAGGTGATTCCCAACTTCGTCGACCCCGCCGTGTACGACCGGACGCGGTATCCCGGCTCGCGCGGCGCGTTCGGCGACGGGCGCCCCGTGCTCATGCACATCTCGAACTTCCGCCCGGTCAAGCGCGTGGCCGACGTGATCCGCGTGCTCGCGCGCGTCAACGCCGAGCTGCCCTGTGTGCTGGTCATGGTCGGCGACGGCCCCGACCGCGTCGTGGCCGAGCGCGAGGCGAGCCGACTCGGCGTCCAGGATCAGGTGATGTTCCTCGGCAAAATCGAATCGGTGGCGCCGCTGCTCGCCTCGGCCGATCTGTATCTCCTGCCCACCGACCGCGAATCGTTCGGCCTGAGCGCGCTGGAAGCGCTGGCCACCGGCACGCCGGTGATCGGCGCCGACGCCGGCGGCCTGCCCGAGGTGGTGCGGAACGGCGTCACCGGGGCGCTCTGCGCCGTGGGCGACGTGGAGGCGATGGCCGCCGCCGCGCTGGCGATCCTGCGCGACCGCGACCGGTGGCACGCCATGAGCCGGGCCGCCGCGGCGGATGCCCGCGAGCGGTTCGCCCTCGACGACGTGGTCGCTCACTATGAGCGTTTCTACGACGTCGCGCTCGGCTAGTGCCGCGTCCGTGGGCGCCACGGCCGGGCCGCGCTACGACGGGCGCGCCGCCGGCGAGCTGGCGGTCCGGCTCGGCGTGCCCGACGTCGTGCTGTTCGACACCGTCGGGTCCACCCTCGACGTGGCGCACGAGCGGGGGGCCGCGGGCGCGCCCGCCGGCACGCTGGTGCTCGCCGACGCCCAGACGGCCGGACGCGGCCGCCAGGGCAGGGCGTGGGTGTCCGAACCCGGCGCCGGCATCTGGCTCACCCTCATCGAACGCCCCCCGGACCCGTCGGCCCTCGACGTCCTGTCGTTGCGCCTCGGGCTCCACGCCGCCCGCGCGCTCGGCCCGTTCGGGGCGGCCCCCATCGGACTCAAGTGGCCGAACGATCTGTACGTCGCGGGCGGCAAGCTCGCCGGCATTCTCGTCGAGGCGCGGTGGTGTGAGGGCGCCGTCGATTGGGTGGCCGTCGGCTTCGGGCTCAACGTGCGCCGGCCGGCCGGCGTGGGCGCGGCCGGCGCGCTGCGCCCCGGCGTGTCGCGGATCGACGCGCTGGCGGCGCTCGTGCCGGCGCTGCGCGCCGCCGCCGCGGAGACGGGGCCGCTGCGCCGGGAAGAACTCGCCGCCTACGCGGCGCGCGACGTCGCCTCGGGGCGCCGCTGCCGCGAGCCGCTCGACGGCATCGTGGCCGGTCTCGACCCGTCGGGCGCGCTCATCGTCACCACCGACGCCGGCCCCCGCCTCGCGCGGGCCGGCTCTCTCGTGTTTCAGGAGGAGCCGTGAATCTCGTGTTCGACGTGGGCAACACCGAGACCACCGTGGGGCTGTTCGAAGCCGGCGCGCTGCGCGGCCACTGGCGCATCACCTCCGATCCGGCGTTCACCCCCGATGAGATCGGCGTGCTGCTGCGCGCGCTGCTCGCCGGCCAGGGGTTCGATCACGGTGCGGTGACCGGCGTCGCCATCGCGTCGGTTGTGCCGCCGATCACTGGCCCGTTGCAGGAGGCGTGCCAACGCTGGGTGTCGCATGCGCGTGTGCTGGTCGTGGACGCCACGTCCGCGCTGCCCATCCGCCTCGACGTGGACGAACCGTTCAGCGTCGGCGCGGACCGCGTGATCAACACGCTCGCGGCCAGCCAACTGCACAAGAGCGACGCGATCGTCGTCGACCTCGGCACCGCCACCACCTTCGACTGCGTGACGCGGGAGGGGGTTTTCTTCGGCGGCATCATCGCGCCGGGGGTGCGCAGCTCGGCCGAGACGCTGTTCCGCCGCACGTCCAAGCTTCCGGCGACGGAATTGGTGGCCCCGGCGCGTGCCATCGGCACGCGCACCGACACGAACATCAGGGCCGGCGTCATGTTCGGCGCGGCCGACGCGATCGACGGTCTCGTGGCCCGCATCAAGGCCGAGTGGCCGCGCCCCGAGACGCCGATCGTGATTGCCACCGGCGGGCTGGCCGAGGCGTTCCGCAATCTCTGCCGCTCGATCGACCTGGTGGACCCGTACCTCACGCTGACCGGGCTCGACCTGGCCTACCGGCTGCTCACGAAATAGCCGCGCCGGCGAGCTGTCGGACTGGCGCCGGCCCGCCCGGGTCGATGGTGATGGCCGGATTCGGCAGACCCTGGCAGCTTGGTGGCCATTCCGGCGGATGGATTGCGTCACTTTGGCGCACATGGTGTGGCACGTAAGTGGCTACGGATAAACAACATACGGTTCTCATGCCAGCCGTGTGCCTCCTTGCGAACGACGGCCATTCCAGGTAGCTTGTTAGCTGATTAGCACTCACAAGGCACGAGTGCTAACAGTGGGTCGTGGTCCCAGTTCACTCCATTTCACCTCACCAGTACCAGTCGGAGGAGAAGTACCCATGGCAACCAAGAGCGCTTCGAGCGTGAAGGTCGCGCCGCTGGCCGATCGGGTCGTGATCAAGCCGATGGAAGAGTCCGAGCAGATGCGCGGCGGGCTCTACATCCCGGACACGGCGAAGGAGAAGCCGCAGCAGGGCGAGATCGTCGCGGTCGGCCCCGGGCGGTTCGAGAAGGACAAGCGCGTGCCGATGGAGGTGAAGGTCGGCGACAAGGTCCTGTACGGGAAGTACAGCGGCACCGAAGTCACCGTCGACGGCGAGCAGGTGCTCATCCTGCGCGAGTCGGACGTCCTCGCGGTCGTCGGCTGAGTCCCGTTGTCATCCATCAACATTTCCTGTAGAGGATTACGACTATGGCAGCAAAGGAACTGCACTTCAACGTGGAAGCGCGCGCGGCGCTGAAGCGCGGCGTCGATCAGCTCGCCGAAGCGGTGAAGGTCACCCTCGGCCCGAAGGGCCGGAACGTCGTCATCGACAAGAAGTTCGGCGCCCCGACGGTCACCAAGGACGGCGTCACGGTGGCCAAGGAAGTCGAACTGGCCGATCCGATCGAGAACATGGGCGCGCAGATGGTCAAGGAAGTCG
>CAVSOM010000036.1:0-49204 GCA_963729495.1 uncultured Gemmatimonadaceae bacterium | reverse complement strand
TAACTATTCCTTGACAACGTATTGCTCCCCGCCACCCCCGCCCAAGCCGCCGCCGCCCGCCGCAACGCCTCCACCCCCTGCACCCGCCGCGCCGCCACCACCCGCCCCACCGCGCCCGAAGGTACTCGCCCCGAAGCCGCCGGTCGTGATCGCGTTGCCGCCCGCGGCCGGCGTCACCGCCAGCCCCGGGATCCCGCCCACCGTCGGCGCCCCCGAGAACAGACTCATCAGCACCGGCGCCAGTTGCGTGGCGCTGGCGTGCTTCAGGCGATATACGTAAAGTTTCAATTCCGCCTGCTGCACCTGCTGGGCGCGCGCGCTCGCCGCCGAGACCGGTGGGGGGCCGCTGATCTGCAGCAACGACCCGGTCTGCGTCACCGTCAGGTCGTTCGCCGCTGCGATCCCCCTGATCATGTCCGCGATCTCGGTCGGGCTCGCCGGCTGGCCCATGCGCAGGGTGACCTTCCGCTCGGGCAGGTTGCTGTACGACATGTTCACGTTGCCGGCTTCGGCCAGCGCCGACAGCACGACGTGAATGTCCTGGTCCTGGAAGTCGAGCGCGAATTGCGCTCCCGATTTCGCCGCGCCCCCCGTGTCGGCCGTGACCTTGGCCGGCGCCGGCGCCTGCTTCGCGGGCGCTCGCTGGGCCGCGAGTGGCGCGGCGAGCGCGAGGGCGACGAGTGCGATCTGAACGTTTCGTGGCATGACGCTCAACTCCCTGGTCGAGGCGCAAAGATTTCGAGCCGCTTGCCGTCCGGCGTCGTGAACACGACACTCCCGCGCTCGATGGACGTGACGACGTAGTTCCCCACGTGATCCCCCACCCGCACCATCAACAGCCTGGACGACGCGAACTGGCAGGTGGCGAAGCTCGAGCCCCCCGCCGCCACGGCCGTTCCCAGCACCACGGGCTTGGGCGGCTCCTGCGGCGCGGCGGGTCCGGTGACGAGCACCGCATCCGGCGGGCGGTAGCGCACCGCCGGCGCCCGGCGCGTCACGGCGAACAGATCCGTTCCCGCCGCGGCCCCCACATCCACCGGCGCCGGGGGCGTCGGCACGTCGAGCGCCCCCTGCGTGATCGCCACCGCGGCCGGCGCCGGCGCCACCACGTCCACGCGCAGGGCGCCCACCAGCGTCCAGCCCAGCGCGCCGGCCGCCGCGACGAGCGCCCCGAGCGCGGCGCGCATGCCGCGCCCCGCGGTCCACGCGCGCCCGGTCATGGCTGGCCTCCCGGCTTGGCCGCCGCCACGGGCGCCACCGGCGCCGCCGCCTGCTCGCCGTCCAACGCGTACCCGCCGATGGTGGCCGTGACGGTCAGCGTCTCGGCCCCCTGATTATCCGTGTTTCCGAATCCCCGCGACACGTCCAGCCGCTCCACCCGCACCAGCTTGTCGCCGTGATCGAGCGCGTCCAGGAACGTCAGCAACCCCTGAAAGTCGGTCTCGGCGCGCAGGTCCACGTGCAGCGTGCGCACGCCGGGCGTGCTCGTGGTCGCCGGGCGCGTCGCCGCGTCCTGCAGCCACACCTGGCTCCGCCGCGCCACGTCGCCCAGGTACGACGCCAACTGCGCGCTCGCGATCACGTCGTCGCGCCCCTCGAACAGGCGGGACTGCACCGCCTGCGCCGCCGAGTCGGTGAGCTGCTGCAACTCCGGATTCCGATGCGCCGTGGCCAGCGCGCCGCGCTCGCGCGAGAGCGTGGCGCGCTCGGTGGCCAGATCGTCCCGCGCCGACGCCAGCGCGGTCCGGTACGGACGCACCGCCCAGATGAAGAGCAGCCCCGGCGCCAGCACCAGCGCGCCGACGAGCATCGCGCGGCGGTCGCGGGTCGTGAGCAGCGGCGTCATCGCGGCCCCCCGCCCCCACCCCCGCCCCCGCCCCGCGGCGGGTCGGCGGCTGCGGCACCGGGTGCGCCAGCGGCGCCCGCCGCCGCGCCCGCCCGGCCCGTGGCCCCGGCCGCCGGGCTCCGCAACTGCGCGGCGATCGTGAACCGTTCCATGGGCGGGCTGTTCTCCTGCGCCTCACGGCGCACCGGGGCCGGCGCCCGGACGCCGGTCAACTCGGGGCTCTGCTCGAGGGCGTCGAACACCCGCGCGGCACTGGTCGCCAGCCCGTCCACGGTCAGCGAGTCGCCTACCACGTGCAACGCCGACAGATACGCGTCGTCCGGCACCCGCGCGCTCAGGTCGGCGAGCACCGGCGCCCAGTGCGGCGCCGAACGCTGCGCCGCCGCCAGCGCGGCCAGCCGGCGGTACGCATCCTCCACCGAACTGCGGCCCACGAGCGTGGCCGACACCTGCGCGCGGATCGCCGCGCGCTCGGCCCGCACCTGCCGCAGATCGCGCTCCACCCCCCACAGCAGCACGCCGGCCGACGCCACGAACACGATCGCGGCGGCGATCGCCACGCCGAGCGTCGCCCGCACGATCCGCGCCCGCTGCGCCACGCGCTCGGACTCCGTCGACAAGATGGGATCGGCCGACCGCGCGGCGAACGCCGCCGCCATCACTTCGGGCGACCCCGCGTGCTCGCCCCAGACGCCGGGCACCACCGCCGCGCTCACGCCGCGATTGGCCAGGGCGCGCCGCAATTCGTCCCGCCCCGATTCGCCCAACGCGCCGAGGGCGCGCGCCCCGCCCCCCGCGGCCGATTCGGCGATCGCCGCCGCGATCAGGTCGACATCCACCGCGCCCGCCCGGAACAGCCGCACGTTGGTCAGATGCCCGCCGTTCATCTCCAACAGCGTGGTGCGCTCCTCGTCGTGGATCACCACCTGCGCCGACCGGCGGGCGAACGCCGGCCAGAGCGCCGCGGCCGCCGCGGCCCACGCGCTCTCCGCCGGCCCCACCGACGACACCGTCCATCCCGCCTCCAACGCCGCGCTGTGCAGCGCGTTCACGATGCGCGCCGGCGCCGACGCGGCCAGCACCGGCGCCGGCCCCGGCCCCTCGCGCCGGGCCCGCCTGGCCGGCACGGTTACGCCCACCACCTGCGGCCCGCGGGCGCCGAGAAAATACCGCGCGCCGTTGCGCGCCAGCAGTTGCAGGAGCTCGCCCTCCGACAGCGGCGGCAACTCCAACCGGCGCACCTCCACGAACGGCGGCAGCAGCGCCACGGCGAGGTCGCCGCCGTGGTCCAGACCCGCGGCCCGCGCCACCTCGGCGAGCCCGGCCACGAGAGCCGGCCATCCGCCGCCGTCCACCGGATACGACGCCAACGGCACGCGGACGGTCTGCACGCGCCCGCCGGCCGCGCCCCACGCCGCCGTCAGCTCGGTGGCGGAGAGCGCGAGGCCCACGCGGCTGCGGTGCGTACCGGTGCGCGCGGCCATCACCACTGCTCCCACGAGACGGTCGTGGTCGTGCCGGTGTGCGTGAACAGCGCCATCACCCGCACCGGCTCCGCGTCCGGCGAGGCGCGGGCGGTGATCGTGGCCAGGATCTCACGCGTGTTCACCGTCAAGGCGTTGCCGAGCTCCTGCTGCTGCGCGCCGGTGATCGCCGCCAACCCGGCGTTGGCCCCCCGCCCCCGCGCCGGCGTGTAGCCCGGCACCACCTGGGCGATGGAGGAGATGCGCAGCCCCCGCGACCGCTGATTCAGGATGTTGGATATGATCTGGTCGGTCATTCCGGGAATGGCGCGCAGCACGGGCACCGGCGCCGTGTTGACGTTCACGAGCCCCGTGCCGTACACGGTGAAGTACGGGGCGACGTTGGCATAGATCGCCGGCGTCATCCCTTCCACGAACTGCAACTCGTCCACCAGGCGGAACGGTCCGTCCGCAGGCAGCGCCAGCAGGCCCTGCTTGAGGTAGTCCGCCGCCTGGTTCGCGTCGGTGTTCGGATTCATCCAGTTGGCGACGGCCACCGCCAGGTGGTCGGCGGTGGCGTAGTCGTTGAGCATGTAGCCGAAGAACGTGGTGAGTTCGGTCTGCGTCATGTCGTTGAGGTTGAGCCGCCGGCCGAGGTCGAGCAGCTCCACGTGCACCGGCATGCTGTCCACGTACGTGACGCCGGAATAGATGGAATCGGCGCCCAGCCACGGATCGCCCGACCGCGTGCTCGCCAGGGCCGCGTTGTTCGTCGGCATCGCGCGCAGCAGGTAGTCCAACTGCGCCTGCAGGGCGGCCAGCGCGCCGAGCGCGGCCCCCTCCGCGACACCGCGGTCGGCGGCGTTGATGCCGATCACCCGCCGCTCCTTGGCCGCCAGGCTGAACTGCAGCGCCACCACGGCGATGGCGACCACCAGCCACAGGGCGGCGATCAGCGCCACCCCCCGCCGCGCGCGCCGCGGTCCCAAGCCGACGGCGCTCATTGGCCCGGCCTCGTCGGCTGCGTGCCCATGGCGATGATCATCGGCAGCGTCAGGATGCCCGGCAGCGGCGTCGTCGTGGAGACGAGCGTGAGGCGCAGCGCGCGCGGCTGGATGGTCGAGGCCTCGGATGCCGGATACCACAGGTTGGTGCGCGTATCCAGATATTCCACGTCCAGCGAGTCGATCGACGGCTCGAGTTCGATGCGCTGCAGCGGCGCCTGCGTACTGGCCTGGAACTCCAGCGTCAGCCCGGTCTCGGTGGTGCTCGCGTCACCGTCGATGAACAGCCGCATCCGGGCCTGCGGCGCGTCGGCCGGGTTGGGCGCGGTGGTCGTGAAGTCCACCTCGGCGCCCACCGCCTGCGCTGCCGTGATCGTCGGCGTCGTGGCGGCGCTCGACGCCGTGGCGCCCGGCGTCACCGTCTGGAGCGGCTTGATGGCCGACGCGCCCGTCGACCCGCCGGCGCCGGAATTGCGCGCGCCCATCTGCGGCAGCCCGCCGGAGGTGATCAGCACGTTGCCCGACACCAGCCACGAATGGATCGTCCCGCGCAGCGCGGCCGCGCGTTCGGTGGCCGCCGTGGCCCGCACGATGTCCCGCTGGTGGTCGATGATCGTGGCGAACGTGGACGCGCCAGCGGCCGCCATCAGCCCGGTGATCACCAGCGCGATGGTCAGTTCCATCAGGGTCATGCCCCGCCGAGCGCGTGTCATGGCGTAGTGGCCAGCGGTGGCTGCCGGTACAGGTAGGTCCGCACGGTGTACGCGCCGTTCGGCCAGTTGATCGTGATGTCCACCGCGTACAGCCCCGGCTGGCCGGAGAGCGCGCTCGACGTGGTCCTCCACGAGTAGTCGCCGAGCGGCGGGGCGATCGCCCCCTTCGCCACCGTGTCGGGCAGCGCCTGCAACTCGTCGCTGCTCAGCAGCGCCATGAAGTCCAGCCGCGACGTGGCGAGCGCGCTCGCCTCGATCGCCCGCCGCGCGCGCTCCGTGGTGCGCAGCTCCGCGCCCACCGCGCTCAGCGCCGCCACCGACGTGATGCCGACGATGGCCAGGGCCGCGGTGGCCTCGAACAGGGTGAAGCCGCGTCTAGTGCGCATACGTCGTCGCCACGCCGCTCCACGGGTCCACGAACACCACCACCGACGAATCCGCGCCGCGCACGCGCACCGTGTCGGCCAGCGCCGCGCCGGTGGGCGCGAACACGTACTTGAGCCGCGGGTCGTCGGTGGCCATCGCCTCGTTGCTCGCCAGCGCCAGCTGCCCCGCGGCCACCGGCCCCATGCCCTCCACGCCCACCGAGTCGACGCGGAAGTTGCCGGTGGCCGGATCCACGATCAGCGTCACCGTCACGTTGCTGTCGATGGCCACGGCCCGCGACGCCCGCAGCAGGTCGAGCAGCGCCGACGCCGTGTGCCGCGGCGTCGTTTGCCCCAGATCCACCAGCGCCGGCACGACCAGCGTGGCGGCGATCGCCATGATGACGAGCACCACCGACATCTCGAGCAGCGTGAACCCGCGGCGCGCGCGCGTCACTTGAACGAACTCGCGTTGATGCCGTAGATCGCCTGCAGCAGCGAGAGCGCCACGAACGCCACCATCGCGCCGAACACCACGATCAGCGCCGGCTCGGCCAGCGTCACCAGCCGCTGCATCGCCCGCTCCGTGCGCTCCTCGAAGATGTCCGCCGCCTTGAGCAGGAAGATCCGCAGCTCGCCCGCGTCCTCGCCCACCCCGATCAGCTGCGAGAGCAGCGGCGGGAAGAGCGGCCCCTCGGCCACCGCCGCGCGCAGCGACGTGCCCTCGCGCACCCGCGCCCGAATGCGGCTCGCGTCGTCGCGCGCGATCGGATCGGCCAGCGACTCCACCGTGTCGTCCAGCGCCATCAGCAGCGGCGCACCGCCCCCGAGCAGCACCCCCACCAGCCGCGCGAATCGCGCCGACAGCGCGTACTGCCGCAGCGTGCGCACCATCGGCAGCGTGAGCAGCGTCCGCGACCACGCCCGCGTACCCTCCGGCGTGTTCTTCACCCACGCCGCCAGCGCCGCGATCACCACCGGAATCATCAGCGCCACCGGCCAGAACCGGTGCAGCCCGTGCGAGATCGCGATCAGCGTCCGCGTGGACGTGGGCAGCTCCGCCCCGCTCCCTTCGAGCAGCCCCACGAACCGCGGCAGCACGAAGAACATCAGCACCAGCACCGCGCACGTGCCCGCCGTGGCCAGGATGATCGGATACACCGCCGCCGACACCAGGCGCCCGCGCAACTGCTCGTCGCGCTCGAGCTGCGTGGCCAGCCGCGTGAAGGCCCCGTCCAGGTCGCCGCTCCGCTCGCCGGCCCGCACCATCCCCACGTACAACGGCGAGAACAGACCGCCGTGCGCGCCGAGCGCCGTGGACAGCGTGTCGCCGCGCTCCACCCGCTCGCGGACGTCGAGCACCGCGCCGCGCACGTCGCCCGTGGCCACCCCAGACGCCGCGTTGAGCGCCTGCGACAGCGGCATCCCCACCGGCAGCAGCGCCGCCAGCGCCCGCGTCACCTCCAGCACCTCGCGGCCGCGCCCGAACCGGAATGCCCGCCGCCCCCCCGCGCCGCTCGCCGGTTCCGACGACTCGGCCACGTCGAGCACCAGCAGGCCGCGATCCTCCAGCGAACGCGCCAACGCGCCCGGAGTGGCCGCGCTGGCCACCCCGCGCTGACGCTTGCCCGCGCCGTCAACGGCCTGATACGCGAAGGTCGGCATGGCGCCCGCCGGCTACTGCCAGCTCGTGATGTCGGCGTCCTCGCCGGTGCCGCCCGGCTTCCCGTCGGCGCCGTAGGTGAGCAGATCGTACCCCGTCGGGTTCACCTGCCCCGGCGCCAGGTAGATGTACGGAACGCCCCACGGATCCACCGGCACCGGCTTGCGCAGATACGGACCGCGCCAGTTGGTGGGCGGATCGATCGTCGGCATCTGCCACAGCGCGTCCAGCCCCTGCTGCGTGGTCGGGTAGTGCCCGTTGTCCAGCCGGTACGCGTCCAGCGCCGTGCCCAGCATCTCGATCTGCGACTTGGCCGTGGCCGACTTGGCGGCGCCCACGTGCTGGAAGATGTTGGGGGCCACGAGCGTGGCCAGGATCGCGATCACCACGATCACGACCATGATTTCGATCAGCGTGAAGCCCGGCCGCCCCCGCCCTCGGCTGGCGCTCCCCCACACACGGCGTCGGATCATATCGCGGTTCCAGAAAGCGTGAACGAGCGCAGCGAGCCCCACGAGCGTCGGGCCCGGGCGCGCACCGCCGAGCCGTCCACCCGTGCTGCTCTCTCTACGCACCAGAGGGAGACACCGTTTGTCGATCGATGTTAAGGCGCGTGCACGCGCCGCGAGGACGCGACCGGCGCCGGGCCCCGCCACAACGGTGTCGACCGCGTTCACGCACGCCGGGGCAGCGCTGGGGCGCGCGCTCGATGGAATTGCATGGGGTCCCGCCGCTACGTTTCGTCCGGGCCCCGCTTCTCCACCACCAGCGTGTATTCCGCGGCCAGTGCCGCGATCGACCCCAGCGCCACCAGCACCGGCATCATCGCCGCACCGACGAGGCCGAAGGCCAGCGGAATCTCCATGATCGTCTGCCCTTTGTCGTTCTTCACGATGATGCGCCGGATGTTCCCCTGGTGCACCAATTCCTTCACCCGCCCCACGAGCCCTTCGCCGGAGACTCGGTGTTCTTCGGTGTTGCCGGTCGTGTCCGCCATCGCGCGCTCCTCGTGATCGGCGCGCCCGATGCGCGCCCCCCGTCCGTACGCGGGCTACGCCCGCCGGTTTCGGCGGGCGCGCCCCGCGGGCCGCCTACATCCCGCCGCGACCCTTCGCCGTGGGCGGCAACATCCCGTTGAGCCGCAGGTACCCGGCCGCCTGGCTGTAGTGGTCGGCCCAGTCGGAGGTCACGTCGATGATCGCCGCGGCGCGCGTGACCTTGCGCCCCCCGAAGAACGGCACGCTGTCGGTCAACGCGGCGTCCGTGAGATTGGCGAAGCTGCTCGCGCAGAACGCGAACGACCGCTTGAGCCGCGCCACCAATTGATCCTTGGGCGACGTGGCGGTGAGCTTCGCTTCGGTGGGCGCGGTCGTGCCGCCGATCCGCGAGCAGAGGAATTCGTTCGACGTCGCGACGTGGAGCGCCAACTGGCCGAAGGTCATCTGGGGTTCCGTGGGGTGATAGCCGTACTTGTCGGCCGGCATCTCCTCCGCCGAGCCCACGAGGTTCTGCTCGGCGCTCTTCACCGAGGCGCGGAGCGCGTCGGCCACGGGGCTGGGCGCCTGGGCAAGGACCGGGGCCGCCGACACGAGCAGCCCGGCAACGGCCGACATGATGGATGTGCGCATGAATCCGTCCGGTTGATGGTTCCGAAAAAAGGGGGGCGCCAGTCCTGAACGTGCGGCGATGGGCCATCGTCGGCAAGCCCCGGCAGCCCAACATGAAGAACGGAGACTGGAACGATAGGATCCGGAAACTGCCGGTCAAACCGAAATTGAGAGGGTCCGGATCATCTCGTGCACTGCTTGATGCCGGCGCCGCGCGCGGGTTATGGTATGGGCCATCCGCCGGTCGCCGCCCCTCGTCCCCGCCGCCCATGAAAGCCGTCGCGCTCACCGCCTGTGCCCTGCTCGCCGCATGCGGCGTGGGCTCCGCCGACCGGGACCCGGTGGATCCCCAGCTCGCGGCGTACATCGCCGGCATCCAGGCCGTGGACAACCACGCGCATCCCATGCGCCCGATCGCTCCCGGCGCGCCACCCGACACCGAATACGACGCGCTCCCGCTCGACGGCATTCCGCCCTTCCAGCTGCCCTGGCGCCTGCGTCTCGAGAACCCCGAATGGGCGGCCGCTGCGCGCGCCCTGTACCACGTGCCGGCCGCGGACACCGGCAAGGCCTACGTCGCCGCGCTCGGCCAGGCGCGCGAACGCGAGCGCAAGGCGCGGGGCGACGGCTTCCCGGCGTGGGTGCTCGACCGGGCCGGCATCGCCGTCATGTTCGCCAATCGCATCGCCGTCGGCCCGGGCCTCGTCCCGCCGAGATTCCGCTGGGTGCCATTCGACGACGCCCTGCTGCTCCCCCTCGACACGCGCGGCGAAGCGGCCCGCACGCCCGACACGCGCACGCTGTATCCGCGCGAGGCCGCGCTCCTGCGCCGCTACCTGAACACCCTGGGCATGACCGCGCTGCCCGCCGATCTCGCGGGCTACGTCCGCGCCGTCGTGGCCCCGACGCTGCAGCGCCAGCACGACTCGGGCGCCGTGGCCGTCAAGTTCGAGGCGGCCTATCTCCGGCCGCTCGACTTCGCCCCGCCCGACGGCGCGGCCGCCCGCGCGGTCTACGCGCGGTACGTGCGCGGTGGCGTGCCCACGCGCGCCGAGTACAAGACGCTCGAGGACTATCTGTTCCACGAGATCGCGCTGCGCGCCGGCCGGCTCGGCATGCCGGTGCACCTCCACGTGCTGTACGAATTCGGCGGCTTCTACTCGCCGGGCGGATCGGCGCCCTTCCAGCTGGAGGCCGTGGCCGACGACTCCACGCTCCGCGGCACAACCTTCGTAATGCTGCACGGCGGCTGGCCGCTCACCGACGAGACCCTGGCCCTGCTCGGCAAGCCCAACATGTACGCCGACATCTCGATGATGACGCAGTTCATCGAGCCTTCGCAGCTGGCCGGCGTGCTCCGCGACTGGCTGAGCCAGTGGCCCGAGAAGGTGCTGTTCGGCACCGACGCCTTCGACGGGGGCACGGCGCAGGGGTGGGACCAGGGCGCGTACCTCGCGTCCCACTCCGCCCGCCGCGCCCTCGGCCTCGCCCTCACCGGGATGATGCGCGACGGCGAGATCACCCGGGCGCGCGCCGAGCAGCTCGCGCGCATGGTGCTGCGGGAGAACGCGGTGGCGCTGTACAAACTGCAACTGCCGTAGGAGGGTACGAGGGTACGAGGGTACAACCGTATGACAATCGTTCCGCACTCACCCCCAACTCTCGTACTCTCGTACCCTCTTACTGTTTCTCGGGCACCAGCACAAACCGCGCGTAGTTCCCCAGATTCAGGTAGTTGCGCGCCGCGGCCTGCAACTCGCCCGCCGACAGCGCGCGGATCATCGCCGTGTACGCGTCGCCCAGCCCCGCGATGTCCTCACCCGCGCGCAGCCGCGCCGCGATGTTGCCCGCCCAGTACGCGTTCTGCTTCACCTCCACCTCGTGCTCGCGCAGCAGCTGCTCCCGCACCTTCTCCACGTCGCCGGCCGACGGCCCGTCGCGCTGCAGCGTCTCGATCAGCCGCCGGGTGGTGGCGAACAGCGTATCGGCGTTGGCCGGCGAGGAACTGAACGACATCTGCACCGTGTAGTCCTGGCGGGGTGCGAACTCCATGCCCGCGCCCACGCTCGGGCTGTACGTGCCGCCCAGCTTCTCGCGCAGCGTGTCGATCAGCTGCACCTGCAGCAGTTCGGCCAGCGCGCGCAGGTCGAACCGGTTCTGCGGCGCGTAGTCCAGCGGCCCGGTGAAGAACAGCAGCGTGTTCGCCTTCGGCTCCACCCCCATGCGCACCACGCGCTCCACCACGCCCGTGGGCGGCCCCGCGATCATCGTCCGCCACGTCTCCGTCGTGCCGGCCGGAATCGTCGCCAGATACCGCGCGCTCAGCGCCTTGAGCGTATCCAGATCGACGTTGCCCACGAACACGAACGTGAACCCCGAGGCGCCGGCGAACCGCGCCCGGAAGAAGGCGAGCGAGCGCCGCGGGTCCACCTCGGCGAACGTCGCCGCCGTCAGCGGCCGCGACCGGAAATCGTGCTGCTCCATCGTCACCTGCACCGTGTCCGAGAACACCTCGTCGGGCGACGCCCCGCGGTTCGCCAGGTACGGCGCCACCTGGTGCTGGAACGCCTCGAACGCCCCCGTGTCGAGCCGGGCGCCCGTGAACTCCAAATGCACCAGTTGGAACAGCGTTTCCAGGTCCTTCGGCGAGGCGTGCCCCGACAGCGTCTCGTTCGTCTCCCCGATGTCGGCCGACACGCTCGCCGCCTTGCCGGCCAGCGTCTTGTCCAGGTCCACCCGGCTGAAGGCCCCCAGGCCGCTCAGCGACGAGATCTGCGACCCCAGCGCCGCCGACATATAGGCGGAATCGGGCGCCAACGACGTCCCGCCGTTGGCATACGCAGTCAGTAATACCTCGTCGGCCTTGAAGTCGGTAGGCTTGACCACCACCCGCGCTCCGTTGGACAGCGTCCACTCCGTGACGCCCGCCGCCGGCACGGTCCGCTCGGCCACCACCCGCCCCTCGGCCGTGATCGGCGGCAGGAGCGGCCCCGCCACCGTCGTCTCGGTGTACGGCGTGAGCGGCAGCGCCGCCGCGCTGTCCATCACCGCCAGCAACCGATCCCGCGCCGGCACCGCCACCCCGGCCTTGGCCGGCGCCTCCACGATCACCACGCGGTTGTCCGCCGGCATCCAGGACCGGCCCACCGCGTTCACCTCGGCCAGCGCGATCGCCGGCAGCATCGCCTTCACCGCGTCGTATTCCCACGCGATGCCCGGAATCGGATCGCCGTACAGGAAGTGGTCCACGTACGCGCCCACGTACGATTCCGAATTCGTCTTGTCGCGCTCGGCGTAGGCCCGCTCGTAGCCGCGCAGCAGGTTCGCCTTGGCCCGGGCCAGCTCGTCGGGCAGGAATCCGAACCGGTCGGCCCGCCGGGCTTCTTCGAGCAGCGCCGCCATCCCCCGTTCGATCCCCCCGTCCTTCACGTCGGCCGACAGCGAGAACGCCTCCACCGTCCGCGCGTAGAACGGGCTCCGCGACGCCCCCGCGTCCAGGAACGGCGCGTCCGGCTTCTGCGCCAACTCGTCGAACCGGTCGTTCAGCATCGCCAGATACAGACGGCCCATCAGCTCGCGCCGGTAGTCGGCCACCGTCGTCGTCGGACGGTGCGGCATCTTGAAGATCACGTCCACGTCCGACCCCGTGGCCTCCTGGTCCGTGGCGATCGCCACCAGCGGCGCGGCGTTGTCCGGAATGCCGAACGTGGGACGCGGCCGCTCCGGTTTCGGGTCGGGAATCGGCCCGAACTCCCGCCGGATCAGCGCCTCCACCCGCTTCGGGTCGAAATCGCCCACCGCCACCACCGCCATCAGGTCGGGCCGGTACCACGCGTCGTAGAACGGACGGAGCCGAGACGGCGTGGCCGTCATGATGCTCTGCTCCGTGCCGATCGGCAGCCGGTCCGCGTAGCGCGACCCCTTGAACGCGATCGGCAGCCACTGCCGCATCATCCGGTCCTCGGCGCCCTTGTCGCCCCGCCACTCCTCGCGCACCACCTCGCGCTCGGCCATCACGCGGCTCGAATCGAACAGCACCCCGTGCGCCCAGTCGCTCAGGATCTCGAACGCCGTGGTCACGATGCGCGCCGTGTCCGTGGGCACCGTCAGCTCGTACACCGTCTCGTCGAATCCGGTGGACGCGTTGAGGTCGGCCCCGAACCGCATGCCGATGGACTGCAGGTAGCCCACCAGCGTGTTCCGGGGAAAGTGGCGCGTGCCCTCGAACGCCATGTGCTCGATCACGTGCGCCAGCCCCAGCTGCTGATCGGTCTCCAGAACCGAGCCCGCGTTCACCACCAGCCGCAGCTCGGCGCGCTTCTCCGGTTTGTGGTTCACCCGGATGTAGTAGCGGAGCCCGTTGGGGAGCGTGCCGATCGTCACCGCGGAGTCCACCGGCAGCGCTCGGGCGGGCGCGGGCGCCCCCTGCGCCCCGAGGGCCGGCGCGAGGGCCGGCGCGAGGGCCGGCGCGAGGGCCAGGACCATGACGAGAAACGGATGGCGCGCGTTCACGAGTCGGACCCCGCGGCGGAATATGAAGTTGCTAATGTTGGCCGGCTTTGAGCTGGCGGAGCACCGCGCCCAGGGCGTCGATCTCCTTGCCGTACGCGGCCCAATCGCCGGCCCGCTGGGCGGCCAGCGCCCGATCGTAATGGGCCTGCGCCTGCTGGATGAGGGCGGCCGTGCCGCCGGTGGCGGTCGCGATCGCGCCCCGCGCCGCCGACAGCGCCCCCTGCCCCGTCGTGTCGGCCCCGGCGTCCAGCACCGGCGCCGGCGCGCCGTTGCCGAAGATCGCGTTCAGCGCCTGGTCGAGCGTCTCCCCCATCACCACCTGGTCGCCGCTCGCCACGATCACCCGCTTCAGTTCGGGAATCGACCCGCCCGACGCGCGCAGGAACAGCGGCTGCACGTAGACCAGCGATTCCTCGATCGGGATCACCAGCAGCTCGCCGCGGATCACCTCCGAGCCCCGCTGGTCCCAGAGCGTGATCTGCCGCGAGATGTCGGTGTTCTGGTTGATCCGGTTCACGATCTGCTTGGGCCCGTACACCAGGCTCTGCTTGGGGAACTGGTATACCATCAGCTGCCCGTAGTGGTCGCCGTCCATCCGCGCCACCATCCATGCCGCAAGATTGTCCTTGCCGCGCGGCGTGAACGGCGTCATGTAGATGAACTCCTCCTTCTGCTCGCCGGGCAGGCGCATGATGACGTGCCGCATGAACGGCACCGCGTTCCCGGTCTGGTCCCCGGGGGCCGGAATCTGCCACTGGTCCTCGCGGTGGTAGAAGGCGTCGGGACTGTCCATGTGGTACGTCGCCTGCAGCGTGGCCTGGACGCGGAACAGGTCCCCCGGATACCGCAGATGCCGCCGGATGTCGGGCGGCATGGCCGAGAGCGGCTTGAAGACGCCGGGAAAGATCCCCTCGTACGTCCGGATCACCGGGTCGATCGAATCGGCCACGTACGCCGTGATCGCGCCGTCGTACGCGTTGATCGTCACCTTCACGCTGTTGCGCATGTAGTTCGCGTCGCCCACCGGTTCCGAGTACGGATAGCCGCCGCTCGTCGTGTAGCCGTCGAGCACCCACTCCAGCGTCCCGGCATCGGTGATCACGAGGTACGGATCGGAATCGAAGGCGAGGAACGGCAGCGCCGTCGTCGCCCGGTCCACGATGTTCCGGTGGTACATAATGCGCGCCGTGCCGGTGATGTCGTTCGAGAAGAAGATCTTCGCCGACCCGAACTCCCACGCGTAGAGCGCCCGCCGCAGGAACGACCCCACCGGCACGCCGCCGCCGCCCGCGTACGACGTGTACGCGTCGCTGTCCCCCGCCGGATAATCGAACTCCTTCTGCTTCGTGTCCACGAACACGTAGCCGTTCGTCAACTGGCCGTAGTAGATCTCCGGCCGCGTGACCGAGATCCCCACCGGCGACGCCGGCGGCAGGTCCTTCACGAACAGCACCGGCAGCCCCTCGTCCGTCACCTGGTTCACCGGCGCCATCGTGATCGCCCATGCCGTGCGTGAACGTCAGCCGGTCGTTGATGAACGTCTGCGTGGGCAGCGAGGCCGTGTTCAGCTCGCGCGCCGACAGGTGCACCTGCCGGTACTGCCCCTGGATCGTGTACCGGTCGTCGTTCACCGACACGAAGTCGTAGTACGTCCGGATCTCCTGCAGCTGCTTGAACGTCTGCTGCAGCAGGTCCCGCTCCCACAGCCGCACGTTGTTGATGGTCGCCGAGTTGGCCTTGATGTCCGCCATCGTCAGCGTGGCCTCGCCGCTCAACGCCCCGGTCTGCACCCGGTCGATCCCCCACGCGGCCCGCGTCGCCGCGATATGATTCTTGAGATACGGCGCCTCCTTCACCAACTCGTTGGGCAGCACGCTCAGCTTCTCCACCGTGAACGGCAGCACCCCGCGCCCCACCACGCTCACCAGGGCGTACGCCCCCACGGCGATCAGCGCGAACCGCAGCAGCCGCCCGCGCAGCATGCCGACCGCCACCAGCCCCGCGCCCACCAGCGCCACCACCGCCGACGCGCGAATGCCCGGCAGCATCACGTGCACGTCGGCGTAACTCGCCCCCACCAGCGGACCGGTGGTGGAATACAGCAGCTCGGCCGACCGCACGACCCACAGCCGCACCGCCGTCAGCACGAACAGCACGGCGAGCAGCGTCCCCACGTGCCGCTCCGCCGCCGCGTCGCCCCTGGGACGGCCCGGCCCGATCGGCAGTTGGCCGCGCATCGCGTACACCAGCCCGGCCGCGCCCAGCGACAGCGTCACCAGCAGGATCAGCACCGTGAGCGCCGTCGAGATCGCCGGCAGCTGGAACAGGTAGAACCCGATGTCGCGCCCGAACAGCGGATCGGCGTGCCCCACCGGCGCGGCGTGCA
The DNA here is from genome assembly GCA_963729495.1 of uncultured Gemmatimonadaceae bacterium. Lineage (GTDB taxonomy): Bacteria > Gemmatimonadota > Gemmatimonadetes > Gemmatimonadales > Gemmatimonadaceae > JAGWRI01. Next base: position 33,645 of record CAVSOM010000036.1, on the reverse strand, counting down.
GCGCCTGCACGAACGTCATCCACGACGCGGCCAGCGACACGGCGATGAGGAACGCCACGAACAGCGCCCCGATCTTCAACACGCGCGGCACCACGTGCGACACGTCCAGCGGCGGCTGGTTCACCCGATGGATGAACAGCGCCGGCATCGTGCCCTGGCGCCCCGTGGCGAGGCGGATGTTCCCGCCGAGAATGGCGTACGCCACCAGACCGCCGGCCACGAACAGCGCCACCCGCCACCAGAGCGACGTCATGAACACCGTCGTGTACCCCACCTGCCGGAACCAGAGCCAGTCGGTGGCGAACGTCGACAGCCAGGGCACGACTACCAGCACGAGGAAGATCAGGACGACGATGGCGATGATCAGCCGCCGCACGTCGCGCCGCATCGGGGGCACCACCCGGCGGCCGGGTCCGTCGAAGGGAAGGGTCATGGCCCCGTAAGATGGCACGAACGCCTCCGGGATACCAATGCGCGCCCCGATCGGCCCGCCGCGCCCTGGACAACGCCGCGCCCCGGGCGCGTAATTGGGACGCATCCCCACGTACTCCAGTCAGGAATCCGCCATGCCCCGCCTCACCGCCCGCCCCGCCCTCGCCTTCCTCCCCGTCGTACCCGTCGCGCTCCTGTTCGCGGCCGCCGGCTGGACCGGCGGCCACCGTCCCGCCCCCGCGGCGCCGGTCGATACGGCGATCCTGAATTCCTTCAAATGGCGCAACGTCGGCCCCGCGCGCGGCGGCCGTTCGATCGCCGTCACCGGCGTGCGCGGCCAACCCAAGGTGGCCTACTTCGGCGCCACCGGCGGCGGCCTCTGGAAAACCACGGACGGCGGCGACCACTGGGCCCCCGTGACCGACGGCCAGATCACCAGCGCCTCGGTCGGCGCCGTCGCCGTCTCCGAGACCAACCCCGACGAGGTGCTCATCGGCACCGGCGAGTCCGAGATTCGCGGCAACATCATGCCCGGCGACGGCATCTACCGCTCCACCGACGCCGGCAAGACCTGGACCCGCGTGGCCTTCCAGCACGTCGACGCCATTTCCAAAATCCGTATAGACCCCACTGATCCCAACATCGCCTTCGCCGCCGTCTTCGGCGAGTACGCGGGGCCCAGCCCCGACCGCGGCGTCTTCAAGAGCACCGACGGCGGCGTCACCTGGCGCAAGGTCCTCTACCGCGATCCAAACACCGGCGGCATCGACGTCGAGATCGACCGCACCAACCCGAAGATCGTCTACGCCGCCCTCTGGCAGGCCTTCCGCAAGGAATACACCGCCAGCTCCGGCGGACCCGGCTCGGGCCTCTTCAAATCCACCGACGGCGGCGAGACCTGGACCGAGATCACGCACAACCCCGGGCTCCCGCCGGGCATCGACGGCAAGATCGGCATCGCCGTCTCCCCGGCCAACGCCCGCCGCGTCTACGCCCTGGTCGAGAACGACAGCGGCGGCCTCTACCGCTCCGACGACGCCGGCGCCACCTGGTCCTTCGTCAACAACAGCCACGACATCCGCCAGCGCGCCTTCTACTACACCCACGTCTACGCCGACCCCAAGGACGAGAACCTCGTCTACATGCAGAACACGGACCTCTTCAAGTCCACCGACGGCGGCAAGACGCTCACCACCCTCCGCGGCACCCACGGCGACTTCCACGACCTCTGGATCGACCCCGATAACGGACAACATATGGTCGTCGGCAACGACGGCGGCGGCGCCGTCACCACCGACGGCGGCGAGGCCTGGACCCCCGAGACCTACTCCACGGCCCAGCTCTATCACGTGGCCGCCACGGTCAACTACCCCTACGACGTCTGCGGCGCCCAGCAGGACGACGGCACGGTCTGCATTCCCAGCAACACGGGCCTGGGCCGCGGCTTCGGGCGCGGCGGCCGCGGCGGCGGGGGCGGGGGCGCGGCCGCGGCGGCGCTGCCCCATCGACCTATAGCCCTGGCGGCGCCGAGCCCGGCTACGTCGCCCCCGACCCCCTCGACCCCGACCTCTTCTTCGCCGGCTCCAACAACGGCGGGTTCATGGAACGCCTGAACCGCCGCACCGGCCTGTCGCGCGAGGTCAATCCGTATCCGCTCATGTTCTCCGGCGAGCCCTCCAGCGCGCTCGTCGAACGCTGGCAGTGGACGTACCCCATCATCTTCTCGCCGGTCGATCCGCACGTCCTGTACACCAGCTCGCAACACCTCTGGAAGACCACCAACGGCGGCCAGAGTTGGACCCGCATCAGCCCCGACCTCACCCGCCACGATCCGAGCACCATGGGCCCCTCGGGCGGCCCGATCACCCACGACATGAACGCCCCCGAGGTCTACGCCACGATCTTCGCCATCGGGCCCTCCAAGACGGACGTCAACGTCGATCTGGACCGGCTCCGACGACGGACTCGTCTACGTCACGCGCGACGGCGGCAAGACCTGGACGAACGTCACGCCCAAGGCCATGCCCGACTTCGGCCGCGTGAGCCAGATCGACGCCTCCGCCTTCGACGCCGGCGGCGCCTACGTGGCCGTCAAGCGCCCCCTGCTCGACGACCAGGCGCCCTACATCTTCCGCACCCACGACTACGGCAAGACCTGGACCCGGATCGTCACCGGCATCCGCGCCGACGACTACGTCCACGCCGTCCGCGAAGACCCCAACCGCAGGGGCCTCCTCTACGCCGCCACGCAGCACGGCGTCTACATCTCCTACGACGACGGCGACCACTGGGCCTCGCTCTCCCTCAACCTGCCCGACATCCCGGTCTCCGACCTCATCGTCTATCGCAACGACCTCGCGATCTCCACCCACGGCCGCGGCTTCTACATGCTCGACAACGTCGTGCCGCTCGAGCAGTACACGCCCGCCGTCGAAGCGGCCCCCGACGCCTGGCTGTTCGCGCCCCCGCCCGCCATCCGCTCCACCGACGGCGCGGTCGTCACCTACTGGCTCAAGCATCCCGCCAACGACGTGCGCCTCGATGTCCTCGACGCCGCCGGCCGCGTGATCCGCGAGTACAAGCCCGACACCGCCGCCGCCACGGGCCGCGGCCGGGCGGGCGGCGGCGGATTCGGACGCGGCGGCGGCCCCACCGCTCCGCCCAAGACCGCGGGCATCGACCACTTCACCTGGGATCTGCGCTACGCGCCCGCCACCGCCTTTCCCGGCATGATCCTCTGGGGCGCCTCCACCCAGGGCCCCGCCGCTCCGCCGGGCAGGTACACGGTGCGCCTCGTCGTCGACGGCCGCTCGCTCACGCAACCGGTCACGGTCAGGCGCAACCCGCTGTTCACCGACGTCACCGACGCCGACCTCCAGGCGCAGTTCGCCCTCGCCATTCGAATTCGCGATCGCCTCTCCGAGGCCAATCAGGCGGTGGTCGACGTGCGCAACGTCGCGTCGCAGGTGGACGACCGGCTCAAGAAGTCCGACGACGCCACCCTCAAACAGCTCGGCGCCACGCTCAACGCGCACGCCGGCTCCGTCGAGGCCAACATCTACCAGGTGCGGAACGAGAGCGGGCAGGATCCGCTCAACTTCCCGATCAAGATCAACAACCGGCTCGGCACCCTGCTCAGCAGCGTCAACAGCGGCGACGGACGGCCCATCGCCAACGCCGCGCCGATCTTCGACTACCTCACCGGCCAGCTCAAGGTGCAGACCGACGCCGTGGCGAAGGTCTGGGCCACCGATCTCGCGGCGTTCAACGCGCAGGCCACGAAACTCGGCCTGCCGCCCATCAATCCGAAATGCGCGCCGGGGACGGTGTGCGGGATCGTGCCGTAACGGCGCGGCCCCGCCGCCCCCAACAGAAGGCCGTGAGCTGAACGCCGCTCACGGCCTTCTGTTCTTGTTGAGGCCCAACGCGCCCGTCCTACTGCACGCGCCATCGCTTCAATTGCGGCAGCGTGCCGGCCATCAGCGCGCGCGCCTTCGGCTCGGACATGCCTTGCCGCTCCAGCACGCCCACGCACAGATCCGTCATCGCCTGCAGCGTCATTGCCGGATTCGTGAACGCGCCGTCCAGGTAGCAGAAGTGACAGTAGTCGTCGCTCCGGCCGCCGCCCCGCGCGGTCCCGAAGTCCTCGGGCTTCGCGAGCGGCATCCCGCAACTCTGGCACCGCGGTCCCGACGCCTGTTCCGTGGCCATGGCCATCCCTCCTTGCTCTAGTCGTCCAGCGGTCGTACGCGCACCATGACGGAACGCGCCGCCGCGGCGTATCGGGAAATGGCTTCTCCCCGTAGGGCAAACCTTGGCTCCGATGGCGGCGACGTTCGCGCTGCCGCCTCCACCCCGAACCCCTACGACCCATCCGCACCCCCCCGATACGCCCCACAGCGCGCGGCATCGACATTGAGACTGATCGGGCGGCCGGCAACGGGCCCCGATCCCGCCCATCGAGGAGACGCTATGAGACTCAGCAACCTCTGGACCCTGCTGCTCGCGGTACCCGCTCTCGCCGCCGCCCAGCACGCCCCCGCCCCCGCCACTACGGCGCCGATCGCCGTCATGAACGCCAACGTCGCGCGGATCACGGAACCCGCCGAGAAGGCCCGCTGGAGCGCCAATCTCCAGCTCTGGCAGATTGAACTCGGCCTCACCGGGCCCATCGATACGGCCGCGCACCGGAAGATGTCGGCCCTGCTGGCTCGCGTTCGCCGCAACGTCGCGCGCATCACCATCCTGCCCGAGCGCCAGCGCTGGGACGCCAACATCCAGCTCTGGACCGCCTTGCTCGAAAACGGGGGCGCGTTTACGGCGACCACGGTCGCCAAGTTGACGCCCATGTTCCAGACGCTCCAGCACAACGTCTCGGCCATCAACGCCGCGCCCGAACTCGAGCGGTGGAGCGCCAACCGCGATCTCTGGCAGGCGGAACTCTCGCGCGGGGGCGGCGGACTCTAGCGGCGGGCTCCAGCGGCGTGGACCCAATCGGCGGTCGACGCACGCCGGCCGTTCAACTCGACGGCGTCAGCACCATTGTCACCTGCTGAGTGTCCGTGGTGGGGCACCCGCATCCGCTCGGCTGCGTCCCCGACACGTTCAGCGTTCTGGTCGCCGGTTGATATCCCGGCGCGCTCACCGTGATCGTGTACTGGCCCACGTAACCCGGCACCTGGCACGTCGTCGCCGTGCTGTCCGATTCACACGGCCCACCGCCCAGTTCTGCACCGGTCACCGCAATCGACGCGCCGGCCACGGAGCCGCCCGCGGCCGTCGTCACGGTCACGTTCAGCGCCATCGGCATCGGGCACGGTTCGGCAATACAATGGTCGCCGCTCCCGCCGATGCCGCTGCACCCGGCCAGCACCGCGACGACGATCGTTCGGCCCATTCGCCGTCTCGCACGCCATTCCCAATTCATCGCCTCGACCTCCCGGCGTCACCTGCCCGCCGAACGCTGTCCCACCCCTTAATCGTATACCACCCCGGCCCGCTTGCGCCCCGCAATCGCTGGATGTAGGTTTGATAGCCCGAACAAAACCCGAAGCCACACGGCAAACGCCGGCTTCGACAACCCACCTCCCACCTGCGAGGACATTCCACATGCCCGCCACCGCACTCGACGCCTTTCTCAGCCCGAAGGCCCTGCTCGACCACTGGCAGGGCCACCGGCGGCTCACCCGCCGCACGATCGAGGCCTTTCCCGACGAGCAGTTCAACACCTTCGCCGTGGGCGGCATGCGCCCCTTCGGCACGATGGCCGTGGAGCTGCTCCAGATGGCCGCCCCCATGGTGCGCGGTGCGCTGACTAACGAGTGGATCCATGCGTTCGACAGCGGCGCCATGCCCAAGGCCGACGTGCTGCGCCACTGGGACGCCGCCACGGCCGAGCTCAACGACCTCTGGCCGCGCATCCCCGCCCCGCGCTTTCAGGAGACCGTCAAGGCGTTCGGCCAGTACGAGGGCCGCGTCTGCGACCTCGTCATGTACGTCATCGACAACGAGATCCACCACCGCGGCCAGGCGTACGTGTATCTGCGCGCCCTCAACATCGAGCCGCCGCATTTCTGGGAGCGCCAGTAGCGCGCCCCGCCCGTCGGGGAATGCCCGCGCCGCCGCGCGGCGCCCCACCGCTTGCAATCGACGCGAGAATCGGTTCATCTGCATGTACAGGAGGAATGGACCATGACGACCACAACCAGACCGGCGCCGCCTCGCGGCAAGACCGAAGCGCGCCCCGAACACCACGTCACCCAGGCCTTCGGACACGAGCGCAAGCTGCCCATCGCGCTTTCCGAATCGGCGTGCAAACAGTCGGTGGAGAACCTGAACCAGCTCCTCGCCGACACGATGACGCTGCGCGACATGTACAAGAAGCACCACTGGCAGGTGTCGGGCCCCACGTTCTATCAACTGCACCTGCTATTCGACAAGCACTTCGCCGAGCAGGCGGAGCTGGTCGACGCGCTCGCCGAACGCATCATGATGCTCGGCGGCCTCAGCATCGCGATGGCGCAGGACGTGGCCGAACTCACCGCCATCCCGCGGCCCCCGCGCGGACGCGAGACGGCCGAAGCCCAGATCCAGCGGCTGCTCCGCGCGCACGAGATCGTGCTCGAAGCCGCCCGCGCCACGGCCCGCGACGCCGCCAAGGCCGGGGACGACGGGACCAACGACCTCATCGTGAGCGACGTGATCCGCGGCAACGAGATGCAGGTGTGGTTCCTGTTCGAGCACGTGGCGAACGCGCACGCATAGTGCGCCGCGCGGTCCGAAACGCGGCTACGAAGCGGGGCGCTCCGGCGTCCCGCTTCTGCGTTGCAGCACCCACACGAGGTACGCGCACACCAGCATGTTCACGGTGAACGCGAAGGCCTTGGGCCCCGTCACGCCCCCGGCGAGCGCGATCACCTCGAACGGAATGAACGACGCGGTGGCCACCACGGTCAGGTACTCCGCCCACCGCCGCTCCCGCCACAACCCCACGCCCTCCACAGTGTAGAGCGCCGCGTACCCCAGGGCCACCAGCCCCAGCTCCCGGATCCGCGCGGCACTGGTGCCGCTCAGCCACGCCAGCCCCTCGCGCACGAACCGCGGCTCCCCGGTGAACGAGACCGCCCCCACCCACTCGCGCGCCCGCACGGTGACCGCGGGCCGCACGTATTCGAACGCGCCGGCCACCACCACCAGCAGCAGCGCCGCCTTCACCAGCTTGAACGCCGCGATCAGCTCGAGCACGCGGTCGCGACGGCGGGTCGCGGATGGCGTCATCACGGCCCCCACTCAGCCGGTCGTCGCCGACTGCAGCGCGCGGCGGAACGCGAGCGGGTCGCCGATGTCCGAGAACCGCTCGTGCGTGCCGCCGCTGCCCGTCACCTCGATGTTGCCGTAGCCGAGCATCTTGCCCATCAGCCCCTGATTCACCGCCACCCCCTCCACCTTGGGCAGCAGCAGCTCCACCGAGCGCGTCTGGAACACGCCGAACTTCAGGATCACGCGCTTGTTGGTGACCGCGAACTCCGACGATCGCCGCCGCAGATACGCGCTCGCGAGCGCGGCCACGACCGCCGCCACCGGCGCGATCGACACCAGCGGACGCTGGGACTTGAAGGCCAGCCAGGTGAGCGGCGCGAACACGAACAGCGAGAGCAGCGCCGGCGCCACGTACACGTTCCAGTGCAGCCTCGTCCGGAACGTCACCCGCTCTCCGTCCAGCAGATTCTTGTCGACGTAGCTCACAGGGATCGCCTCGGCCCGGGTCCGGCGCGCGCACGGAGGTGTGCGGCACCCGCTGGATTCTCACCCGTCGCCGCCGGCCGCGCAATCTCCCCACCGCGGCCCACCGCGGCCCACCGCGACTGCCGAAGCTGCCGCCGCCACTGGCGCGGGCGCCGGCGCCGGCGCCACGGTTCGCCTTCCCCACCCCGCAACACTATTGTTGTCCCGACCTCCATTCCACGAGCCACACCCATGCGCGCTCTGAACCTCGCTGCCGTCACCACGCTCGCCCTCTCCGGCGCCGCCCTTCCCGCCGCGGCCCAGCGATTCGAGATCTCATTTCCCGCCGCCGTCCACGCCGCGCCGATCACCGGACGCGTGTTCCTCGTCGTGTCGCGCGACTCCGCCCCGGAACCCCGGCTCCGCGCCGGATCGTTCACCGAGAGTACTCCATTTTTCGGCGCCGACGTCAGCGCGCTCACACCCGGCACGCCCACGGTCATCGACCCCGCCACCCTCGGCTACCCGCTCGCCTCGCTGCGCGACATTCCCGCCGGCGACTACTGGGTGCAGGCCGTGATGAACGTCTACACCGAGTTCCATCGCGCCGACGGCCACACGATCTGGGCCCACATGGACCAGTGGGAGGGCCAGAACTTCGCCACCTCCCCCGGCAACCTCGTCAGCGCGCCCACACGCGTGCACCTCGACCCCGCCGCCCGTTCCCACGTCGCCCTCTCGCTCACCCGCACGCTGCCCGCCATTGCCCTGCCGGCCGACACGAAATGGGTGAAGCACATCAAGATCCAGAGCGAGCTGCTCACCAAGTTCTGGGGCCACCCCATCTACCTCGGCGCCACGGTGCTCCTGCCGGCCGGCTACGACACGCACCCCGCCGTCCACTACCCGGTGGTCTATCAACAGGGCCATTTCGGCCTCGGCGCGCCGCTCGGCTTCAACCCCGACAGCTTCCCGCTCCCGCCCAGCTACCGCGCGCTCCGCGCCTCGTACAACCTCGACGCGCCGTGGGTGTTCGCCCGCCAGTGGATGGGCGCCGGCGAGCCACGCATGATCGCCGTCACGTTTCAGCACCCCACGCCCTACTTCGACGATTCGTACGCCGTCAACTCGGCCAACAACGGGCCCTACGGCGACGCCATCATGACGCGAGCTGATTCCGTACATCGAGTCCCACTTCCGCATCATCGCCAGACCGTACGCGCGCGTGCTCACCGGCGGCTCGACCGGCGGCTGGGAGTCCATCGCGCTCCAGATCTACCATCCTGACTTCTTCGGCGGCACGTGGACCCTGTATCCCGATCCCGTCGATTTCCACCATTACGGAACCGTCAACGCATATACCGACACGAACGCGTTCGTCGTGTCGGGCCACGGCATCGCGCCCTTCGATCCCACCAGCGAGTGGTACCATCCGGAACGCTGGATCATGCGCGACAACGACGGCCAGCCGTGGCTCAGCATCCGTGACTTCAGCCGCCTGGAGAACGTGCTGGGCAGCCACGGGCGGTCCACCGAGCAGTTGGAGGCGTGGGAGTCCGTGTACGGGCCGGTGGGCGCCGACGGCTACCCCGAACCGCTCTGGGACAAGACCACCGGCCACATCAACCGATCCGTGATCACGTACATGCGCGACCACGGCTACGATCTCCAGGCGTACCTGGCCAAGCACTGGGCCACCGTGGGGCCGGAGTTGGTGGACAAGATCCACGTGGACGTGGGCGACATGGACAACTTCTATCTCAACCTCGCCGTGATGGACCTGCAGGCGTTCATGGACTCCACCCGGGCGCCGCACGTGCCGGGCGTGTTCCGCTATGGGCGCCCCGAGAAGGGGCACGGCTGGCAGCACGCGTCCACCAGCGAGATGCTGCGCGAGATGGCGGCGGCGATCACGCGCCACGCGCCGGCGGGCGAGAACACCGGGGCGTGGAAGTACTGATAGGACGCGACCCGTCGGGAGCACGCGGATGCGGCGCCTGGCCGGCCGGTGCTCGTGATGCAGTCCGACGTGTTCAACCGCAGCCGGCTGCGGACCGTGTTGGCCGTGGCGCTGACCTCGAACCTCCGCCTGGTCGACGCACCCGGCAACGTGCTCGTGCCCAAGCGCGCCTCGGGGCTGGCCAGGAACTCGGTGGCCAACCTCTCCAAGGTGCTGACGCTCGACCGCGAGTACCTCTCAGCACGGGCCGGAAAGCTCCCGCAGCGGCTGATGGCCGCGGTGGACGCGGGGTTCAAATTGGTGCTCGAGCTGCCCTGATCCTGGAGTTCTCGTCGGCAGGACACGCCGCGCCTGACCGCGCTCGATTTCGGCGGACGTCAGGGCGCGCCCTTCCACTTCTCCATGCCGAGCAGCACCGCCAGCCACCCGAAGAAGAACCCGAGGCTAGACAGCGGATGCTGCCGCGAGTTGATGAACGGAGTGGCGGCGAGCCATACCGCCAGCCAGACCGCCGTGGCCGCCCAACCTCGCCAACCGAGCGGCGGCCTGTAGCCCCAGCCGATCTTCGGCCCGAACCAGTATCGGGGTTCGTCGTCCATTCCACAGCTCCGCGATGCGAATTGACGCCGCGGCGGACCATTGCGGCAGCAACCTACCATACCTGCGGCGGCAGAGCGGAGCCACTTCATTCGGCGCCGGCGGCGCGCTCCAGCTCGGCGATGTCGATCTTCTTCATCTTGAGCATCGCCTGCGCCGCCCTCCGCGCGCGGCCCGGGTCAGGGTCGTTGAAGAGCTGGTGAAGCCGCGTCGGCACCACCTGCCACGACACCCCCCACCGATCCTTGAGCCACCCACACTGGCTTTCAGCGCCGTCGTCCGACAGGGCCCGCCACAACCGGTCCACCTCGGCCTGATCCGCGCACTCGATCTGGAACGAGACCGCCTCGGTGAACGGGAATCCGGGCCCGCCGTTCAGCCCGATGAACCGCGTGCCGGAGAGCGTGAATTCCACCGTCAGCACCGCGCCGGCCGGACCGCTCGGCGTGTCCACCGGCGCCCGTGTGACCCGGTCGATCTTCGAGCCCGGGAAGAGCGACACGTAGAGCGCGGCCGCCTGCTCCGCCTGCGCGTCGAACCAGAGAAAGGGCGTGATCTTCTGCATCGGGTGCGTCTCCGTCATGGACCGGGAAGAACCGCCCTGTCGACGCCTCGCGCGCTCGCGCCCCGGTCAGGCCGCGAGCCCGGCGTTCAGCATCCAGATGACGAGCAGCGCGAGGAGCAGCGCCACGGCCGCAAACACCAGACCAACCGCCGGCAGCGCCGGCCCCCACACGAGCGCCGAGAGATCTCCGGCGAGCGCGAGCGAGCCGGCCCAGGCCGCGCGAATCGGGAACTCCCACCGGCGCCATCGGAAGCACGTCACGATCACGAGCAGGTCGAGCGCCCCGCTCGCCAACTGCACCGCGGTCTCCGCCTGCTGGCCCAGCGTCTTGGCCCGCGGAAGTTGGGCGATTGCGCCCGAGATCGTCCCCCAGGCCAGCGCCAGCAATACCAGTACTCCGCTCGCCACCAGCGCGCGTCGCACGACCGGGCTTCGGATCATGAGTGATTGCCTCCCTGCGCTCCACTCGACGCGCGCGGTTGCCGTCGAATCGCGTCGGATACTAGGCCCGGCCCAGGCCTTCGGCAACCGCCGCCCTCACCCATCGCCTCCCGCGTGACCAGGCCGTAAATTGTCGATCCTCACCATTTATGAGAGTTGCCCCGTGCCGACCACGCCCCGCCCCCGCCCACACCGCCGTTCGCGTTCCACCCTCCTCATGGCCCTGCTCGCTTCGGCGGGCATCGCCTCGCTCGCCTCCGCCGCGCTCGCGCAAACACCGGGCGCGCCGACGGCGCGCGCGGCGCACGCTCCGGCCACACCCGCCGCACCGCCCGCAGCGGCCGCGACGGACTCCGGCGCCAAGAAGGTACTCACCGCCGGCGACTATGCGCGCTGGCGCGTGATCGAGAACGAACACATCTCCAGCGACGGCCGCTGGGTGACCTACGTCTATCGCTTCACCAACGTCCTGCCCACCGACACCAAGCCCGAACTGCACGTGCTGAACGTCGAGACGCACGAAGACGTGGCGATCGCGAACGCGTCGAACGGCGTCTTCTCCCCCGATGGACGCTGGATTGCCTACCAGGTGGACTCCGAACCGCCGCGCGGCGGCCGCGGCGGGCGTGGCGCCGCGGCGCAAACACCGGCCCCCGAAACTCCGGGCGGCCCGGGCGCCGCAGGCGGGCGCGGCGGCGCCACCGGCCGCGACTCGACCTTCCATCGCGTCGAACTCCGCGAACTCGCCACCGGAAAGACGCAGGCGTGGCACGACATGCAATCCGCGACGTTCGCCCAGAACTCCAAGTACGCCCTCCTGCGCGCACGCCCCGCGTCCGGTGGCGGCCGCGGCGGGCGCGGTGGTGGTGGCGGCGGCGGATTCGGCGGCCGCGGAGGCGGCGGCTCTCAGCCGCCCGACCACGGATCGGACGCCATTCTCGTCGACCTCGGCACCGGCCGCACCCAGTTCATGGGCAGCGTGGCCGACGCCGCGTTCAATCGCGCGGGCGACCTGCTGGCCTACACCGTCAACGCGACGGTGCGCGACGGCAACGGACTGTTCGTGACGGATCTCGCCACGGGCAGCACGCGGGCGCTCGACAACGACGCGCGCATCTACTCCCAGATGGCATGGAACGACGCCGGCACCGGGCTGGCGGCGCTCAAGGCCCTCCCCGTGCCCCGGATGCGCGAGCGCAGCAACGTGCTGCTCGTGGTGTCCGACGTGCGCGCCGCGCTCGCCAACGCCAAGCTCGTGCCCCCGACGCTCGATTCCGCGGCCGCGGGGTTTCCCAGAGGGTGGGTGATCAGCGACCGCGCTCCGCTCACCTGGAGCAGCGACGGCGCTCGCGTCTTCTTCGGCGCCATGCCGCAGACCCCCGCCGCCGACACCCTGCGCCCGCGAAATTCCGATACGACGGCCAACGTCGACGTCTGGCGCACCGCCGACCGGTACATCCAGTCGGAGCAGATGGTGCGCGCCGATCAGGATCGCAACTTCACCTACCGCCAGGCGTTCAACGTGTCGGACGCGCAGTACGTGGCCCTCAGCGACTCCACGCTGCGCGATCTCCAGGTCTCGCTCGACGGCCGCTGGGGCGTGGGCCGAGACGCACGGCCGTACATCTCCGACTGGAAGCCCGCCGCCGCCGACTTCTATCGCGTGAACCTGGCCACCGGCGAACGGACGCCGATGTTCAAGGCCCAGCTCACACAGGGCATGGCCTTCGGCATCTCTCCCGACGGCCGCCACTTCCTCTACTGGAAGGACGCAAAGTTCTACGCCTACGACCTCGACGCGGGCTCCTCCACCGCGCTCGGCGGCGGCGCCGGCGCCCCGAGCTTCGTCGATACGACGTTCGATCATCCGGGACCCAAGCCGCCGTTCGGCGTGGCCGGCTACACGAGCGACGGCAAGGCCGTCATCGTCGAAGACAAGTACGACCTGTGGACGCTCCCGCTCGACGGCAGCGCGCCGGCGCGCAACATCACCGGCGGCTTCGGCGTCAAGAACGGCGTCATCCTCCGCCTCGTGCGGCCGGAGCCGATCGACCCCATGGCCGGGGCGCGCGAGCGCTCGGGACAGGAATACGACTTATCCAAACCCGTCACGCTCTCGGCGTTCGGCGACCGGACCAAGTCGGGCGGCTTCTACACGCTGAGCGGCGGCACCATCACCCGGCTCGTGTATGACGCGGCGTCGTACGGTGGGCTCACCCGGGCCGCGCACGCCGACCGGTTCCTGTTCTCCCGCGAGACGTTCGTCCAGGCTCCCGATCTCCGCGTCGCGGGCCCCGACCTCGCCAACGCCACGCAGATCACCCACGGCAACGCCGTGCAGGCCGAGTACCGGTGGGGGCACGACACGCTGTTCGACTTCACCGACCGGCACGGGCACAAGCTGCAGGGCCTGCTCTGGTTCCCGGACGACTACAAGCCGGGCGAGAAGCGGCCCATGCTCGTCACGTTCTACGAGAAGAACTCGCAGCTCCTGAACGTCTATCCCATGCCCGAGCTGCTGGTCAGCATGGGGCGTCCGGCCATCGAGGCCGTGAGCCGCGGCTACATCGTGATGATTCCCGACGTCTACTACAACACGGGCTCGTCGCACGACGATCAACTCGACTGCGTGGAGGCCGCCACGCGCAAGGCGATTGCCATGGGCGTCGCCGACCCCCAGCGCATCGGGCTGCACGGCCACAGCTACGGCGGCGAGGGCGCGGCCTACATCGCCACCCGGTCTCGGCTGTTCGCGGCGGTGGGCGAGGGCGCCGGCGTCACCGACCTGTACACCGACTTCAGCCAGGAGTGGGGATGGTCGTACCAGGTCACCGCCGGCGGCTCCGGGCAGAACGGCAACCAGTGCTACATCTACGGCCAGGGGCGGTGGGGCTTCTCGCCGTGGCAGAAGCCCGACGTCTACCACGACGAGTCGGCGCTCACCCACGTGCCCGAGGTGACGGAGCCGATCCTCATCATGCACGGCACCGCCGATCCCGACGGTGAGTTTCATCGAGAGCGAGAACTTCTACAACGCCCTCCGCTTCAACGGGAAGACGGCGTTCCTGCTTGCCTACCAGGACGCCGGCCACCACGTGAGCACGCTGGGGGACCGCCGCGATCTCACCACGCGCTTTTTCCAGTTCTTCGATCACTACCTGCTGGGCGCGCCGGCGCCGGCGTGGATGACCGACGGCGTGCCCTTCCTCAAGAAGGACGCGCTGACGAACGCGGGGGCGGACAAGCGGTAGCGCCCGCGCCGTTCCATCGCCGCACGGCCGGGGGCGCGCACCCACGCCCTCGGCCGGCGGCCGGGCTATTTCAATACTCGTAAATCGTGGTCAGGCCAGATCGAACCGGTCCAGGTGCATCACCTTGGTCCAGGCCGCCGCGAAATCGTGCACGAACTGTTCCTGCGCGTCCTTGCTCGCGTAGACCTCCGCCACCGCGCGCAGCTCGGAGTTCGACCCGAACACCAGATCCACCCGCGTGCCGGTCCACTTGAGCTTGCCCGTCTTCCGGTCACGGCCTTCGAACACGTCGGCGTCCTTCGACGCCGGCTTCCACTCCGTGCCCATATCGAGCAGGTTCACGAAGAAGTCGTTGGTCAGCGCCTCCGGCCGCTTGGTGAACACGCCGAGCGAGGCGCCGCCAACGTTCGTCTTCAGCACGCGCATGCCGCCCACGAGCACCGCCATCTCCGGCGCGGTCAGGGTCAGCAGCTGCGCCCTGTCCACGAGCAGCGCTTCCGCCGGCACCGTGTACTTGCCCTTGAGATAGTTGCGGAAGCCGTCCGCGATCGGTTCGAGCACCGCGAACGAGTCCGCGTCGGTCTGGGCCGCCGTGGCATCCATGCGCCCCGGCGCGAAGGGCACCTTCACGGTGTGGCCGGCCTTCTTCGCCGCCTGCTCGATCGCCGCGCACCCGCCCAGCACGATCAGATCGGCCAGCGACACCTTCTTGCCGCTCTTGCCGGCGGGCTGCGCCTTGTTGAACGCCTGCTGGATGGCTTCGAGCTTGGTGAGCACCTTGGCGAGCTGCGCCGGCTGGTTCACCGCCCAGTCCTTCTGCGGCGCCAGGCGGACGCGCGCGCCGTTCGCCCCGCCGCGCTTGTCGGAGCCGCGGAAGGTGGACGCCGACGCCCACGCCGTGGACACCAGTTCCGACACGGTCAGCCCGGACTTGAGGATCTTCCCCTTGAGCGCGGCGATGTCCTTGGGGCCGATCAGCTTGTGATTCACCTTCGGGATCGGATCCTGCCAGATCAACTCCTCCGCCGGAACCTCGGGGCCCAAGTATCGCGCGCGCGGCCCCATGTCGCGATGCGTGAGTTTGAACCACGCGCGGGCGAACGCGTCGGCGAGTTCGTCCGGATGCGCCATGAAGCGGCGCGAGATCTTCTCGTACGGCGGGTCGAACCGCAGCGAGAGATCCGTGGTCAGCATCTTCGGCCGGTGCTTCTTCGACCGATCGAACGCGTCCGGCAGCGTCGCCGGCGCATTCTTCGCCACCCACTGATGCGCGCCGGCCGGGCTCTTCTCCAGCTCCCATTCGAAGCCGAACAGGTTCTCCAGGAAGTCGCTGTTCCACCTGGTTGGCGTGTCGGTCCAAATGATTTCGATGCCGCTCGTGATGGCGTCGCGGCCCTTGCCGGTCCCGTAGCTGCTCTTCCAGCCGAGCCCCTGCTCCTCGAGCGGGGCCGCCTCGGGCTCCGGGCCCACGTTCGACACCGGTCCCGCGCCGTGGGTCTTGCCGAAGCTGTGCCCCCCGGCGATCAGCGCCACCGTCTCGTAATCGTTCATGGCCATGCGCGCGAAGGTCTCGCGGATGTCCCGCGCCGCCGCCACCGGGTCCGGATTGCCGTTGGGGCCTTCAGGATTCACATATATGAGCCCCATCTGCACCGCCGCCAGCGGATTGGCCAGATCGCGGTCGCCCGAGTACCGCGCGTCGCCCAGCCAGGTCTTCTCGGCGCCCCAGAACACGTCCTGGTCCGGCTCCCAGACGTCCTCGCGCCCGCCGCCGAAGCCGAACGTCCTGAACCCCATCGTCTCCAGGGCCACGTTGCCGGCCAGGATCATCAGGTCGGCCCACGAGATCTTGCGGCCGTACTTCTGCTTGATCGGCCAGAGCAGCCGGCGCGCCTTGTCCAGACTGACGTTGTCCGGCCAACTGTTCACCGGCGCGAAGCGCTGCTGGCCGCGGCCGCCGCCCCCTCTGCCGTCACCGGTGCGGTACGTGCCGGCGCTGTGCCACGCCATGCGGATGAACAGCGGCCCGTAATGGCCGAAGTCCGCGGGCCACCAGTCCTGCGAGTCCGTCATCAGCGCCTTGAGGTCCTTCTTCACCGCCTTGAAGTCCAGGCTCTTGAACGCCTTCGCATAGTCGAAGTCTTCGCCCATCGGGTTGGACTTTGCCGAATGCTGGCGCAACAGTTCGATCTTCAGGTGGTTGGGCCACCAGTCGCGGTTCGACGTGCCGGTGCCGGCGACGTGGGGAACGGGGCATTTCGCTTCTGTCAACATATGGATTCGGCCTTCGCGATGTGAATGGTTGAACGGTGGTATGCCTGAAATATACGTGACGGCCCCTTGCCGGTGCTCTCGCGCCTGGGCGCGCCACGGCGCTGCGCGCGAGATTGGACCAACGCATGGCTGCGGGTTCCCCTGCTAGCCCTGCCGCGCACCGCGTGTTATGTGTTCGACGCACTCTCTGCGGAGTCTCCGTCGATGAAACGCCTGCTCGCCACCACCGCCGCCGCCGCCACCGCCGCCGCCCTCCTGATGCTGGCCGCGCCCTCGCGCCTCATCGCTCAGCGGAACTCGGGGACCATCGGCCACTACATTCCGCCGCGCACGTGGCCGCAGGGCGTGCACAACTTCGACCTCATCCACCAGAAGATCGCCGTGCAGTTCGACGAGGCCACGCGCCTCGTGAGCGGCGTCGTGACCACCACGGTCGTGCCCCAGGTCGCCACCGACACCGTCCGGCTCAACGCCGAGAACATCACCATCGACGGCGCGACCGACGGGCGCGGCCAGCGCATCGGCTTTGCGTCCGATACCGAACACGTCACCGTGCGCCTCGCTCGGCGCGTGCCCGCCGGCGACACGGTCGTCTTCACGCTCGCCTACCACACGCACCCCGAACGCGGCATCTACTTCGTGCCGCGCCGGCACGTGATCTGGTCGCAGGGCGAAGCCATCGAAACACGGGCCTGGGTGCCCACCTACGACTACGCCAACGACAAGACCACCTGGGAGTTCCTCGTCACCGCCGACTCGGGGCTCAAGGTGCTCTCCAACGGCACGCTCGTCTCCGTGACCCCGGTCAACGGCGGCAAACAGAACGTCTGGCACTGGGCCCAGAACGAAAAGGCGTCCACCTATCTGTATTCGGTGGTCGTCGGCCCGTTCACGATCCTGCACGACCAGTGGCGCGGCAAGCCGGTGGACGAGTACGTCTACCCCGACACGGTGGACGCGGGATGGCGCGCGGCGGGCGAGACGCCGTCCATGATCGAACTCTACTCGCGCCTCACCGGCGTTCCGTTCGCGTGGGACAAGTACGACCAGTCGTGGATCCCCGATTTCACCTACGGCGGCATGGAGAACGTGTCCGCCACCACGCAGACCGACCTCTCGCTCCCGGGCGCGGGCAACGATCCCATGGAAGGCGCGCGGGGCCTCGTCGCCCACGAGCTCGGGCACCAGTGGTTCGGCGACCTCGAGACCACCGCCAACTGGGCCAACATCTGGCTCAACGAGGGACTCACCACGTACATGGAGTCGGTGCAGAACGAGAAGACCCGCGGCTGGGACGCCGCGCAGCTCGAATGGTGGGGCCAGCAGCAACAGGCCATGCAGGCCGATCTCCGCCAGGCCCGCCCCCTCGTCTGGGGGCAGTACCAGGGCAACGACCCGATCGCCCTCTTCTTCAGCGGGCACGTCTATCCCAAGGGCGCGCAGCTCGCCCACCAGATGCGCCGGCTCCTCGGCGACCACGTGTTCTGGGCCGGCATGCACCGCTTCCTGGTGGACAACGCCCACAAAGCCACCACCACCAAGGACTACGCCGACGCGATGGAGAACACCTGCCGCTGCGACCTCGGCTGGTTCTTCGATCAGTGGGCATATGGGATCGGTTATCCCCAGCTCGATGTGACGCGCCGGTGGGACGCGGCAGCCAAGATTTTGCACGTCACGGTGCGCCAGGTGCAGCCCACCGACTCCACGCGGCCGCTGTTCCGGTTCCCCACCACGATCCGCATGATCACCGCCGATTCGGTGGTGCGCGACAGCGTCATGGTGCTGGCCCAGAAGACCCAGACCTTCGACATGCGGCTGCCCGGCGCGCCGCTCTCCTTCCGCTTCGACGAAGGGGGCTGGCTGCTCGGCACCGTGCACACCGACCAGACGCCGGCCGAGTTGGCGTACATGGCGGAGCACGACCTCGACACGTCGGCCCGCAACTGGGCGCTGCGCGCGCTCGCGCAGCTGCGCGACACCGCGGCCACGGACGCGCGGCGCTTCATCGTGCTCGACGAACGGATGCCGGATCTGCGCGCCGAGGCGCTGCGGCAGATGGTGCACGACTCCACGCCGCGGGCGATCGCGATCGTCCGCTCGGCGCTCCGCGATCCGGACGCCTCGGTGCGGAGCCAGGCGCTCGTACGGCTCGCCTCGCTCGACCCTGCGGGCGTGGCCGACACGGCGCTCGCCATGTACCGCCAGGACATTGCCTCTGGCACGCGGGCGACGGCGCTTCGCGTGTACGCCACGCTGGCCGGCCCGAGTGCGCTGGCCACCGTGGTCGAGGCGTGCGGACCCGCGCACACCCTCACCGTGCGCGCCACGGCGGCCTCGATTCTGCCGCGGATGCACGCCCCCGAGGCGGTGGACGCGCTGGAGCGGCTCACCGATCCGGTGGAGGTGCGCGAGCTGCGCATGGCCGCGCTCCGCGGGCTCTTTGCCGGCGGCGACACGGCGCGGGCGATCGCCGTGGCCACCCGCGGGCTCACGGACTACGACCCGCTGTACGCGGGCTCGGCGGTTCGGGCGCTGGGGCAGCTTGGAACGCCCGAGGCGCTGGCCGCTCTCCGAACCGCGCTCAAGACGGAAACGCGAGTCCATGTGAAGGCGGCCATCGAGCAGGCGCTCGGCCGGGGCTAGAAACGGGCGGGCAGCGGCGCGACCTGTTTCGGGAACTCGGCCGGGGCGAGGGCGAGGGAGACGCCGGCGGCGGCGCGGCCGTCTTCGGCGCCTCGGCGCAGGCCATCTGCCGCAGTTCGGGCTCGTGGTCGCGAACGGCCTGCGCCGCCCGGCTCCGGGCCATGTTCCACTGGGTCCAGCTGCCGGCGTTCCGTGCCAGTCGCGTTCCCGCCCAGTGGTCGAGCAGCCACTTCGCGGCCTGGCAACGACCGGCCGTGCCAGTCGTGTCGCCGGCCACTCGCCCCGCCGTCAACGCCGATACCAGCGTCGGAACCGCGTCGCCGCCCAGCGCCGCGACGTAACGCAGGTCCGTGCCCGCGACGCCCTGTTGCCCCCCGTTGCCACGGGCGAGGTTGGCCCGAGCGACCAGCGCGTCGGGGTTCAGGACGTTGAGCGCGAGGAGCACGCCGAACCCGCTGATCACGAATCCCGGCGCAAAGGCGCGCGGACGGGTGCGCAGCGCGGTGAGGGCGAGCCACGCGAACACGATCGCCAGCCAGATCATGAACGCCGACGCGTACAGCCGGTCCACCGAGATGCCATAGTAGTGGACGTATAAGTTCATGCGCGCGGCCGCCGAGAGCATGATCGCGCCGAGCAGCGCCACGAGCAGCGCGGCGAGCCGCCGGTGGAGCCGGAGCGTGTGTGCGTCGGCGGCCGGGATGAGCGCCTGCGCGCCGAGGAGCACCGGGAGCAGCAGGCCGGCCACCCACATCAACTCGAAGAATCCGCTCCGGGCGTACTCGGCGTAGCTGAGGCCGGTCGTGCGGAGCACGAACGCCTGGCCGCCGAACAGCCACTCGATCTGCGCGACGATGAACGCCGCGAACAGCACGCTCAAGGCGCCGAGCGCGAGCGCGACGTCCGTGGCGCCGAGCGTGAGGGGAAACGCCCAGGCCGGCGTGTCGGCGGCGGCGGAGGAGGCGGCAGCAGGGCGTGCCAGGAGCGAGCGGCGTAGCCAGCCCGCCACCACCCACGCGAAGAAGCCGGAGATCGCGACGTGGGAAACGAGGACGTCGACCTGTATGTTCGGAAAGCGGAAGAGCGAGCCGAACACCGGGTCGGCGGAGGCGAGCAGCACCGTGAAGACCACGACGATGGGGGCCGCGATCGCCAGCGCTCGGCCGATTCGTCGCGTCGTCCCGAGGCTGGCCGGCTGGATGGCCGTGTTGAGCGCGGCGTCGCGCAGGAGGAGCGGCACCGCGCCGGTGGCGACTTCGAGGCCGGTGCCGAGCGCGGCGACGATCAGGTCGCGCACACAGGATGCGGCGAGTCCGGTCACGGGCACCGCGTCGAGGCTCATGGCGAGGAGCACGAGCGCGGCGAGCATGGCCAGGAAGTCGAAGAAGTGGACCGTGTCGGCGTCGTGCCACGCCAGGCCGGCGGCGGAGAGCACCGCGACGGCGAGCCAGATGCCGCTCTCGCGTGAGAGCGGGCGGCCGCTGCGGCGCGCGAGCGCGACGGCGGCGACGGCGAACGCGGCCAACCAGACCGGGAGGCCGAGTCCCCAGGGCATGTTGCGGAGCAGCGGGTCGGCGAACACGCCGAGCAGGAGCGCGGCCAGCAGTGCGCGCCGCGCGACGCGCGAGGTTGCCGTGGGAGCGGAGACGGGGGCCGGAGCGGGATCGGGGGGATTCATGGGGCTCGGCAGTTGGTGTGTAGAGTACTTTACGTCATAAAGACAGTTCCCGCAAGAGGTGGGAAATTCGCCTCAGGCGCCGAGGTGGCCGGACATGGTTGGGTCCCGAGCCGGATTCCGGGGTTTCGGCGTCACCCCACGACCGAACTCAGATAGTTCACGAATGGCCGGAGCGCGCCGCATGCCGCCGTCACGCGCCGGCCGAAGTCGCGCTTCGTGACTTCGGCGTCTGAGAATTCGCGCGCCGCCACCACGTGCTTGAGCCGGAGCAGGTCCATGTCGGGGTGCTCGCGGTCGTACCCCTTGGGCGCGGTCTTGAGGCGCTCGCCGCTCACCTCGCCGAACGTCTCCACGAACACTTTCCGCCGCACGATGCGCTTGAACGTCGACGAATCCTCGGCGATCGCGTCGCGGAACTTTCCGAGCTGCGTGGCGTCGGGCATGTAGATGCCGCCGGCCACTATCGATTTGCCGTTCGGCGCGAGCGACAGGTAGTAGCCGCGTTCGCCGGAATTCCACCCGCCGGGGGCGATCATCGCGGCGAAGTTCGTCTTGTACGGAGACTTGTCGCGGGCAAAGCGGACGTCGCGGTAGATCCGCGCCATGCACTTCTTCGGATCGAGATCGCCCAGTCGGTCGGACGTCCGCAGTTCGCCGATCAGCCCGCCCAGAAATTCCGCGAACGTCGCGCGGGCGGCGTCGAACCGCGGTCGGTTGGCCTCGAACCAGATCTTGTCGTTGTGGCGCCGCAGGTCGGCCAGGAACGAGAGAATCGGCCGCAGGTCCGTCATCGGGTCTCCATGGCGCCCTTTGCCGGTCGCAGTCGAGTCGCGAGCAGCCCCGTGGCTGCGTCGAGTTCGAGGTCGGCGATCAACAGTCCTTCGACGCCGTACGGCTGATAGCTGATCAGCATGCCGTCGGGCGCGACGAAGGCCGACGTCGTGGCCGAACCGGCGGTCGCGTAATTCACCGTGGCAAAGTAACAGCCATTCTCGGCGGCGCGGCAGAGCGCCGCCTTCTCGTGGAAGGTGTTCGCGGGATCGGCGAAGGTGGACGGCCGGAAGCCGCCCGGTTCCGCCGGGTGGAAGTGCGGGTGGAAGACGATCTGCGCGCCGTGGCGCGCCGGCCACCGTACCGTCTCGGGATAGCGCCATCCTTCGTGACAGATCGCGACGCCGACCGTCGCGTCGCCCAGCGTGAACGTGCGGCGCCCGTCGCCGGGGGAGTAGCGGCCGTCCTCCGAGGGATCGAGCTGCACCTTGTCCTGGAAGCCCACCGGCGTTCCCGCGCGGTCGATCACCAGCACCGCGATGCGGAGGTCGGCGTCCACCACCCGCTCCGTGCCCAGGATCACCGCGACGCCGGCGTTTCGCGCCGCGCCGGCAACGGCCGCCCAGGCGCGCTCGAGGAAGGCCCCATCGGGCGGCGGGGGTTCGTACCCGAGCCCCCGGTAACCCGGGACGTAGCATTCCGGAAAGCAGATGATGTCCGCGCGGGCCTGCCCCGCTTCGGCGATCGCGCGGACCGCGCGCGACACGGAGTCGTCGGGAGATGCGGCGTAGGGAAGGTTCGCGAGGGCGATGCGAATGACGGTCACGGTGTGGGATTCCTGGTGGCCATGAGACCTATGCTACGGCCGGCGGCGCGAGGATAGAGGTAGCCCTGGCTGACGGAAACCGGCGACGATGAACTCAACCCAGCGGAGCGGCCTCGACGATGGACACCGATTCACTGGCTACCGGGATGATGCGGCGCACCTCGAAGTCTGCCTGACGCAGAAGCTCCGTCCACTCAACCGCGTTGCGTTCCTTGCCGCCCGTTACCGCCAACATGTTGAGGTCGCTCATCGCACGCTGCTCCAGCTCCTTGTCCACGTAGTTGAAGATATCGGGCAGAACGAATTCGATGACGAGAAGGCGGCCGTCCGCGGGCATGACGGACCGGCAGTTGCGGAGGACGCCGATCGCGGCATCGTCGCGGCAGCCGTGGAGCACGTGTTTCAGCACATACGTGTCGGCGCCCGCCGGTACCGCCTCGCACAAATCGGCGGCAATCAGCGCACATCGTGAGGCCCGATCCTGGGAGGCAAAGCGGGAGGCTGCCCGGTCGATCGATTCCTGACGATCGACAAGCATCCCGCGAAGATTTGGGTATGTCTCGAGAAGCGCCAGGATCAGCGAACCGCCCCCGCCGCCAAGGTCGGCGACGATGTGCCGATCGGCAAAGTTCCAGGCGCGCGCGAGCGGCATGTAGTCTTCCGCTGGGGCCGTGCCCATGACGGCCCGGAAGATCGCGGACGCATCGGGATCCTTTGACCAGCGCGACACGATTCCTTCCTGCTTCATGATCTCCGCGGCGTTGCGACCCGTGCGGACACATTCGGTGAGGCAGGACCACTGGTCCGCGAGCAAGTCGGCCCAAAACACAACAGCAGCCCAGGCTGAATCCGGCGCCGTCTGGCGAAGAGGGGCGCCCAGCGCCGTCAGGGCGAACGTCCCCGCTGCGGTTTCCGAGACGATACCGAAGCTGGCGAGCGCGCGCAGCAGGCGATGAAGCGCGCCAGGGTCGGCGTGGCATGCAGTCGCAAGTTGCTGGACCGTGGCTTGGCTGTCACCCAGGGCGTCGGCAATGCCCAAGCGGGCAGCCGCGCAAAGCGCCCGGCTCCGGGCGTAGCCCTTCGCCATCTCAAGGCCGCTCGTTGAGATGGCGATGGGCTACGCCCGGAGCCGGGCGCTTTGCGCGGCTGCCCGCTTGGGCATTGCCGACGCCCTGGGTGACAGCCAAGCCACGGTCCAGCAACTTGCGACTGCATGCCACGCCGACCCTGGCGCGCTTCATCGCCTGCTGCGCGCGCTCGCCAGCTTCGGTATCGTCTCGGAACCCGCAGCGGGGACGTTCGCCCTGACGGCGCTGGGCGCCCCTCTTCGCCAGACGGCGCCGGATTCAGCCTGGGCTGCTGTTGTGTTTTGGGCCGACTTGCTCGCGGACCAGTGGTCCTGCCTCACCGAATGTGTCCGCACGGGTCGCAACGCCGCGGAGATCATGAAGCAGGAAGGAATCGTGTCGCGCTGGTCAAAGGATCCCGATGCGTCCGCGATCTTCCGGGCCGTCATGGGCACGGCCCCAGCGGAAGACTACATGCCGCTCGCGCGCGCCTGGAACTTTGCCGATCGGCACATCGTCGCCGACCTTGGCGGCGGGGGCGGTTCGCTGATCCTGGCGCTTCTCGAGACATACCCAAATCTTCGCGGGATGCTTGTCGATCGTCAGGAATCGATCGACCGGGCAGCCTCCCGCTTTGCCTCCCAGGATCGGGCCTCACGATGTGCGCTGATTGCCGCCGATTTGTGCGAGGCGGTACCGGCGGGCGCCGACACGTATGTGCTGAAACACGTGCTCCACGGCTGCCGCGACGATGCCGCGATCGGCGTCCTCCGCAACTGCCGGTCCGTCATGCCCGCGGACGGCCGCCTTCTCGTCATCGAATTCGTTCTGCCCGATATCTTCAACTACGTGGACAAGGAGCTGGAGCAGCGTGCGATGAGCGACCTCAACATGTTGGCGGTAACGGGCGGCAAGGAACGCAACGCGGTTGAGTGGACGGAGCTTCTGCGTCAGGCAGACTTCGAGGTGCGCCGCATCATCCCGGTAGCCAGTGAATCGGTGTCCATCGTCGAGGCCGCTCCGCTGGGTTGAGTTCATCGTCGCCGGTTTCCGTCAGCCAGGGCTACCTCTATCCTCGCGCCGCCGGCCGTAGCATAGGTTCATGGCCACCAGGAATCCCACACCGTGACCGTCATTCGCATCGCCCTCGCGAACCTTCCCTACGCCGCATCTCCCGACGACTCCGTGTCGCGCGCGGTCCGCGCGATCGCCGAAGCGGGGCAGGCCCGCGCGGACATCATCTGCTTTCCGGAATGCTACGTCCCGGGTTACCGGGGGCTCGGGTACGAACCCCCGCCGCCCGATGGGGCCTTCCTCGAGCGCGCCTGGGCGGCCGTTGCCGGCGCGGCGCGAAACGCCGGCGTCGCGGTGATCCTGGGCACGGAGCGGGTGGTGGACGCCGACCTCCGCATCGCGGTGCTGGTGATCGACCGCGCGGGAACGCCGGTGGGCTTCCAGGACAAGGTGCAGCTCGATCCCTCGGAGGACGGCCGCTACTCCCCGGCGACGGGCGCCGCACGTTCACGCTGGGCGACGCGACGGTCGGCGTCGCGATCTGTCACGAAGGATGGCGCTATCCCGAGACGGTACGGTGGCCGGCGCGCCACGGCGCGCAGATCGTCTTCCACCCGCACTTCCACCCGGCGGAACCGGGCGGCTTCCGGCCGTCCACCTTCGCCGATCCCGCGAACACCTTCCACGAGAAGGCGGCGCTCTGCCGCGCCGCCGAGAATGGCTGTTACTTTGCCACGGTGAATTACGCGACCGCCGGTTCGGCCACGACGTCGGCCTTCGTCGCGCCCGACGGCATGCTGATCAGCTATCAGCCGTACGGCGTCGAAGGACTGTTGATCGCCGACCTCGAACTCGACGCAGCCACGGGGCTGCTCGCGACTCGACTGCGACCGGCAAAGGGCGCCATGGAGACCCGATGACGGACCTGCGGCCGATTCTCTCGTTCCTGGCCGACCTGCGGCGCCACAACGACAAGATCTGGTTCGAGGCCAACCGACCGCGGTTCGACGCCGCCCGCGCGACGTTCGCGGAATTTCTGGGCGGGCTGATCGGCGAACTGCGGACGTCCGACCGACTGGGCGATCTCGATCCGAAGAAGTGCATGGCGCGGATCTACCGCGACGTCCGCTTTGCCCGCGACAAGTCTCCGTACAAGACGAACTTCGCCGCGATGATCGCCCCCGGCGGGTGGAATTCCGGCGAACGCGGCTACTACCTGTCGCTCGCGCCGAACGGCAAATCGATAGTGGCCGGCGGCATCTACATGCCCGACGCCACGCAGCTCGGAAAGTTCCGCGACGCGATCGCCGAGGATTCGTCGACGTTCAAGCGCATCGTGCGGCGGAAAGTGTTCGTGGAGACGTTCGGCGAGGTGAGCGGCGAGCGCCTCAAGACCGCGCCCAAGGGGTACGACCGCGAGCACCCCGACATGGACCTGCTCCGGCTCAAGCACGTGGTGGCGGCGCGCGAATTCTCAGACGCCGAAGTCACGAAGCGCGACTTCGGCCGGCGCGTGACGGCGGCATGCGGCGCGCTCCGGCCATTCGTGAACTATCGATTCGGTCGTGGGGTGACGCCGAAACCCCGGAATCCGGCTCGGGACCCAACCATGTCCGGCCACCTCGGCGCCTGAGGCGAATTTCCCACCTCTTGCGGGAACTGTCTTTATGACGTAAAGTACTCTACACACCAACTGCCGAGCCCCATGAATCCCCCCGATCCCGCTCCGGCCCCCGTCTCCGCTCCCACGGCAACCTCGCACGTCGCGCGACGCGCGCTGCTGGCCGCACTCCTGCTCGGCATACTCGCCGACCCGCTGCTCCGCAACGGACCGTGGGGACTGGGGCTCCTGGCGTGGATGGTCGTGTTCGCCGCCGCCGCCATCGCGCTCGTGCGGCGCAGCGGCCGCCCGCTTTCACGCGAGAGCGGCATCTGGCTCGCCGTCGCGGTGCTCTCCGCCACCGGCCTGGCGTGGCACGACGCCGACACGGTCCACTTCTTCGACTTCCTGGCCATGCTCGCCGCGCTCGTGCTCCTCGCCATGAGCCTCGACGCCGTGCCCGTGACCGGACTCGCCGCCGCCTGCGTCCGCGACCTGATCGTCGCCGCGCTCGGCACCGGCCTTGAAGTCGCCACCGGCGCCGTGCCGCTTCTCCTGCGCGACGCCGCGCTCAACACGGCCATCCAGCCGGCCAGCCTCGGGACGACGCGACGAATCGGCCGCGCGCTGGCGATCGCGGCCCCGATCGTCGTGGTCTTCACGGTGCTGCTCGCCTCCGCGGACCCGGTGTTCGGCTCGCTCTTCCGCTTTCCGAACATACGGGTCGACGTCCTCGTCTCCCACGTCGCGATCGCCGGCTTCTTCGCGTGGGTAGTGGCGGGCTGGCTGCGCCGCTCGCTCCTGGCACGCCCCGCCGCCGCTCCTCCGCCGCCGCCGACACGCCGGCCTGGGCGCTTCCCCTCACCCTCGGCGCCACGGACGTCGCGCTCGCGCTCGGCGCCCTGAATGTGCTGTTCGCGGCGTTCATCGTGGCGCAGATCGAGTGGCTGTTCGGCGGCCAGGCGTTCGTGCTCCGCGCGACCGGCCTCAGTTACGCCGAGTACGCCCGGAGCGGTTTCTTCGAACTGCTATGGGTGGCCGGCCTGCTGCTCCCGGTGCTGCTCGGCGCGCAGGCGCTCATCCCGGCCTCCGACGCGCGCACGCTCCGGCTCCATCGCCGGCTCGCCGCGCTGCTCGTGGCGCTGCTCGGCGCGATCATGCTCTCGGCGGCCGCGCGCATGAACTTATACGTTCACTACTACGGCATCTCCGTGGACCGGCTGTACGCGTCGGCGTTCATGATCTGGCTGGCGATCGTGTTCGCGTGGCTGGCCCTCACCGCGCTGCGGGCCCGGCCGCGCGCCTTCGCGCCGGGGCTCGTGATCAGCGGATTCGGCGCGCTCTTCGCGCTCAACGTCCTGAACCCCGACGCGCTGGTGGCCCGGGCCAACCTCGCGCGCGGCGACGGGGCGCGGCTGGGGGTCGCGGGCACGGACCTGCGCTACGTCGCGGCGTTGGGCGGCGACGCGGTGCCGGTGCTGGTGTCGGCGTTGACGACGGGGCGAGTGGCCGGCGACACGATCGGCACGGCCGATCGGTGCCAGGCCGCGAAGAGGCTGCTCGACTACTGGACGGGAACGCGACTGGCGCGCACGGCCGGCAGCTGGACCCAATGGAACATGGCCCGGAGCCGGGCGGCGCAGGCAGTCCGCGACCACGAGGCCGAACTGCGCCAGATTGCCTGCGCCGAGGCGCCGAAGACGGTCGCTCCGTCGCCCGTGTCTCCCGCTCCCTAACCCCGGCCGAGCGCTTGCTCGATGGCCGCCTTCACGTGGACGCGCGTTTCGGTGGTGAGCGCGGCGCGTAGGGCGGCCTGCGCCTCCGGCGTTCCGAGCTGGGCCAGCGACCGCACTGCAGCCTGCGAGTACAGCGGGTCGTAGTCGGTGAGTCCGCGGGTGCCCGCGGCGAGCGCCCGGGCCGTGTCGCCGCTGGCGAACAGCCCGCGGAGCGCGGCCATGCGTAGCTCCCGCACCTCGGACGGATCGGTGAGCCGTTCCAGCGCCTCTTCCGCCGACGGAGCGTCCATCCGCGGGAGAAGCGCGGCCGCCGTGAAGCGTACGGAGAGCGCGTGCACAGGTCCGCTCGCCTCGACGACCGTGGCCAGCGCACTCGGGCCGGAGAGCGTGGCGTACACACGAAGCGCCGTCGCGCGCGTGCCAGAGGAAATGTCCTGGTGGTACATCGCGAGCGCCGTGTCGGCCACGCCCGCGGGGTCGAGCGAGGCGAGCCGCACGAGTGCCTGACTCCGCACGGAGGCGTCCGGGTCGCGGAGCGCCGAGCGGACTATCGTGATCGCCTGTGGCGTGGAGTCGTGGGCCATTTGCCGGAGCGCCTCGGCGCGGAGATCCGGCATCAGCTCGTTCAGCACGATGAAGCGCCGCGCGTAGACGGCCGCGGTGTCCTGCGACTGCGAGAGCGCACGCAGCGCCCAATTGCGTGCCGAGGTGTCGAGGTCGTGCTCCGCCATGTACGCCAGCTCGTCCGGAGTCTGGTCGGTATGCACGGTGCCGAGCAGCCAACCCCGTTCGTCGAAGCGGAAGGAGAGGGGCGCGCTCGGCAGCCGAATGTCGAAGGTCTGCGTCTTCTCGGCCAGAACCATGACGCTGTCGCGTACGACGGAATCGGCCGTGATCACGCGAATGGTGGTGGGGAACCTGAAGAGCGGCCGCGTAGAGTCGGTGGGCTGCATCTGCCGGATTGTCACGTGCAACACCCTGGCTGCCGGATCCCACCGGCGCGTCACGTCGAGCTGGGGATAGCCGATCCCATATGCCCACTGGTCGAAGAACCAGCCGAGGTCGCAGTGGCAGGTCTTCTCCATGGCGTCGGCGTAGTCCTTGGTGGTGGTGGCCTTGTAGGCGTTGTCCACCAGGAAGCGGTGCATGCCGGCCCAGAACAGCAGTCGCCGAGCAGCCGTCGCAGCTGGTGCGCCAACTGCGCGCCCTTGGGATAGATGTGGCCGCTGAAGAACAGGGCGATCGGATCGTTGCCCTGGTACTGGCCCCAGACGAGGGGGCGGGCCTGGCGGAGGTCGGCCTGCATGGCCTGCTGCTGCTGGCCCCACCATTCGAGCTGCGCGGCGTCCCAGCCGCGGGTCTTCTCGTTCTGCACCGACTCCATGTACGTGGTGAGCCCTTCGTTGAGCCAGATGTTGGCCCAGTTGGCGGTGGTCTCGAGGTCGCCGAACCACTGGTGCGCCAGCTCGTGGGCCACGAGGCCGCGCGCGCCTTCCTCGGCTCGTTGCCCGCGCCGTGCAGCGCCAGGTCGGTCTGCGTGGTGGCGGACACGTTCTCCATGCCGCCGTAGGTGAAGTCGGGGATCGCACGACTGGTCGTACTTGGCCCACGCGAAGGGGACGCCGGTGAGGCGCGAGTACAGTTCGATCATCGTCGGCGTCTCGCCGAACGCGCGCCATCCGGCGTCCACCGTGTCGGAGTAGACCCAGTAGTCCACCGGCTTGCCGCGCCACTGGTCGTGCAGGACCGTGAATGGGCCCGACGACCACCGAATAGAGGTAGGTGGAGGCCTTCTCATTCTGCGCCCAGTGCCAGACGTTCTGCTTGCCGCCGTTCACCGGGGTGACGCGACCAGCGTGCCGTTGGAGAGCACCTTGAGGCCCGAGTCGGCGGTGACGAGGAACTCCCAGGTAGTCTTGTCGTTGGCGTAGTCGTAGGTCGGCACCCAGGCCCGCGTCTCGGTGGCCTCGCCCTGCGACCAGATCACGTGGCGGCGGGGCACGAAGTAGATGCCGCGCTCGGGGTGGGTGTGATAGGCGAGGGTGAAGACGACCGTGTCGCCTGCGGCCACGCGCCGCGCGAGGCGCACGGTGACGTGGTCGGTGTCGGACGAGAAGCCGATCCGCTGTCCTCGCGCATCCGTCGCCCCGTCGATCGTGATGTCCTCGGCGTTGAGCCGGACGGTGTCGGTCGCGACCTGGGGCACCACCATGGTCGTCACGACGCCGGTCACCAGCCGCGTGGCCTCGTCGAACTGCACGGCAATCTTCTGGTGGACGAGGTCGAAGTTGTGCACGCCCTGCGGCCATGTCCGCGGCGGGATATAGTGCCCAATGGTACCCGAGTTCCGCTGGGCGAGGAGGCGCGAGGGAGCGGCCAGCATCGTGAGGGCCGCGGCGGTGGCGAGCAGGCGTTTCATCGACTGAGACTCCGAAGGAGACGAGTCGAACAGATAACACACGGTGCGCGGCACGGCCACCCGCCCCCGGCGGCCAAGCATGAGCACCCAACTCACCTATATTCAATGGGTACCACCGTTCAACCATTCACATCACGAAGGCCGACAGCATATGTCTACAGAAGCCAAATGCCCAGTCACACACGTCGCCAGCAGCGGCACGTCGAACCGCGACTGGTGGCCCAACCAGCTGAACCTCGAGCTGCTGCACCAGCACTCCGCCAAGTCCGATCCCATGGGCGAGGACTTCGACTACGCCGAGGAGTTCAAGAGGCTCGACTTGAAGGCGGTGAAGAAGGACCTCGCGGCAGCTGATGACCGACTCGCAGGACTGGTGGCCGGCCGACTTCGGCCACTACGGGCCGCTGTTCATCCGCATGGCCTGGCACAGCGCCGGCACCTACCGCACCGGCGACGGCCGCGGCGGCGGCGGGCGCGGGCAGCAGCGCTTCGCGCCGCTCAACAGCTGGCCGGACAACGTCAACCTCGACAAGGCGCGCCGGCTGCTCTGGCCGATCAAGCAGAAGTACGGCCGGAAGATCTCGTGGGCCGACCTGATGATCCTGGCCGGCAACGTGCGCCCTCGAGATCGATGGGCTTCAAGACCTTCGGCTTCGGCGGCGGCCGCGAGGACGTCTGGGAGCCCGACCAGGACGTCTACTGGGGCGCCGAGAAGACGTGGCTGGGCGACAAGCGCTACACCGGCGACCGCGAGCTCGAGAATCCGCTGGCCGCCGTGCAGATGGGCCTGATCTACGTGAACCCGGAAGGCCCCAACGGCAAGCCGGATCCGGTGGCCGCGGCGCGGGACATCCGCGAGACCTTCGCGCGCATGGCGATGAACGACGAGGAGACGGTCGCGCTGATCGCCGGCGGCCACACCTTCGGCAAGACGCACGGCGCCGGCCGATGCCGAGCACGTGGGCCCGGAGCCCGAAGCGGCGCCGGCATCGAGGAGCAGGGCCTCGGCTGGAAGAGCAGCTTCGGCAGCGGCAAGGGCGGCGACACGATCACCAGCGGCCTCGAAGTCACCTGGACCGACGACGCCGACGAAGTGGAGCAACGACTACTTCGAGAACCTGTTCGGCTACGAATGGGAGCTGACGAAGAGCCCGGCCGGCGCGCATCAGTGGACGCCGAAGGAGCGCGGCGGCGGCACGGTGCCCGACGCGCACGACCCGTCGAAGCGCCACGCGCCGACGATGCTGACCACCGACCTGTCGCTGCGCTTCGACCCGGCCTACGAGAAGATCTCGCGGCGCTTCATGGAGCATCCGGAGCAGTTCGCCGACGCCTTCGCCCGCGCCTGGTTCAAGCTCACGCACCGCGACATGGGCCCGCGCGCGCGCTACCTCGGCCCGCGAGGTGCCGGCGGAGGAGCTGATCTGGCAGGACCCGATTCCCGCAGGTCGAATCACCAGCTGATCGGCGCCCAAGGACATCGCCGCGCTGAAGGGCGAAGATCCTCGCGTCCGGGCCTGTCCGTCTCGGAGCTGGTGTCGACGGCCTGGGCCTCGGCGTCCACGTTCCGCGGCTCCGACAAGCGCGGCGGCGCCAACGGCGCGCGCATCCGCCTCGCGCCGCAGAAGGACTGGGAGGTCAACCAGCCGGCGCAGCTGGCGAAGGTGCTCGCGATGCTCGAAGGCATCCAGACAGGCGTTCAACAGGCGCAGCCCGGCGGCAAGAGCGGCAAGAAGGTCTCGCTGGCCGACCTGATCGTGCTGGGCGGCTGCGCCGGCGATCGAGCAGGCGGCGAAGAAGGCCGGGCACGAGGTGACGGTGCCGTTCACGCCGGGCCGCATGGATGCGTCGCAGGAGCAGACCGACGTGGAGTCGTTCGCCGTGCTCGAGCCGATCGCCGACGGCTTCCGCAACTACCTCAAGGCCAAGTACACCGTGCCGGCGGAGGCAGCTGCTGGTGGACAAGGCGCAGCTGCTGACGCTGACCGCGCCGGAGATGACGGTGCTGGTCGGCGGCCTGCGCGTGCTGAAGGCGAACGTTCGGGCAGTCGCCGCACGGCGTGTTCACCAAGCGGCCGGAGGCGCTGACCAACGACTTCTTCGTGAACCTGCTCGACATGGGCACGGAGTGGAAGCCGGCGTCGAAGGACGCCGACGTGTTCGAAGGCCGCGACCGCAAGACGGGCGAGCTGAAGTGGACCGGCACGCGGGTCGATCTGGTCTTCGGCTCGAACTCCCAGCTGCGCGCGCTGGCGGAGGTCTACGCGAGCGCGACGCGCAGGAGAAGTTCGTGCACGACTTCGTGGCGGCCTGGACCAAGGTGATGAACCTGGACCGCTTCGACCTGGCCTGATCACGATTTACGAGTATTCGAAATAGCCCGGCCGCCGGCCGAGGGCGTGGGTGCGCGCCCCCGGCCGTGCGGCGATGGAACGGCGCGGGCGCTACCGCTTGTCCGCCCCCGCGTTCGTCAGCGCGTCCTTCTCGAGGAACGGCACCCCCTCGGTCAGCCACTTCGGGGCCGGCGCGCCCTTTAGGTCGTGGTCGAAGAACTCGAAGAAGCGGACGGTCAAGTCCCGGCTGGTTGGCGAGAGTGGTCGAGGTGGTGCCCCTCGCCCGGGTAGGCGAGCAGCACCGCCTTCTTGTTGTTGTAGCGGAGCGCATTGTAGAAAGCGAGGCCGTTGATGAAGCCGACGGTCGGGTCGGAGGTGCCGTGCATGATGAGGAACGGCGCCGTCGCCTTCGGTGCCCACGTGAGAGAGCGCCGACTCGTTGTGGTACAAATCGGGCTGGTCCCACGGCGAGAAGCCCCACCAGCCCCTGGTCGTAGAGATAGTAGTTGAAAGCGGCGTCCGCCGCTGCCGCCCCCTGCAGACCAGCGTACAGACCAGCCCCAGTTCATGTCTGAAGTCGTTGAAAGCGGAATCGACGACGCCGGCGCCCATCCCCAATCGCCGCGAACATCTTCGACCTCGCCTCCCGATGTAGGCCACGCCCTCGCCGCCGTAGCTGTGGCCGATGACGCCCGATGCGCTTCGGGTCGGCGTAAGCCCATCTCAATCACCTTGCGCGTGGCCGCCTCCACGCAGTCGAGTTGATCGTCGTGCGACGAGCCCGTGTTGTAGTAGACGTCGGGAATCATCA
>CAVSOM010000035.1:0-50753 GCA_963729495.1 uncultured Gemmatimonadaceae bacterium | reverse complement strand
TTATGTCCTGTGCTCGACGACGTATTGCTCTATTGGTCCGACGAAGCTCGAGATATCCACGTTGCTGGTGAAGAGCAGGCGGCGCCGACTTATGAGGCATTCATGGCGGCAGTGCATCCAGCTGATTGTAACCGCGTCGATGCCGCGGAGTGAGTTTCCTGCGCTGGGGCATGATGCGGCTTACGACCTCGATTTCGGGCGCTCTCGTGCGAAAGAGCGGAACGTATCGTGCACGCTCAGGCGCAAGTCCTCCTTCGCGACCCTGAAGGCAGGCCGATTCGCATGACAGGAACCGTGCAAGATATCACCGAGCAGCGGCGCAACGAATGCGAACTGAAGTCGCACGGGAGGCAGCGCGGAGGCGGCAAGTCGCGCGAAGGGTCAATTTCTCGCGAACATGAGTCACGAAATCCGCACGCCGATGAATGGCGTGCTTGGCATGAGCGAGCTTTTGTTGGCGACAGATCTGGATGATGCCCAGCGCCATTATGCGAAGATCGTGCACAGCTCGGCGGAAGCATTGCTGGCGGTTATCAACGATATTCTTGATTTCTCGAAGATCGAGGCAGGTAAGCTGGAGCTGGAACAGATCACTTACAGCCCTGCCCAGACCACACGGGAAGTCGCGGAGTTATTTGCGAAGCGTCGCCGAAGGGTCTCGAGTTGAGCTACAGGATTGCTCCGCAGGTGCCGGCCACGCTCGGTGGTGATCCGCACCGCGTGCGCCAGATACTGAGTAACCTGGTGAGCAATGCCATCAAATTCACAGCAAGCGGCGAGGTCGCCATTGAGGTTGACATTTCCGCGGCGGAGAAAGACTCTGGGATTCAATATCTTCGTTTCACGGTACGGGGCACTGGCATCGGGATATCGCCCGGAACGCTCGCACGGTTGTTCGGCAGCCGATTTTCGCAGGCGGACAGTTCTACCACACGCCAGTTTGGGGGAACCGGCCTGGGACTCGCAATTGCACGGCAGCTGGCCGGAATGATGGGCGGCAAACTTGACGCCAACAGCGAGCCGGGCAAGGGCGCTAATTCTGGTTCATGTGCGGTGCACACGCTCGCCCGATGCAAATGAACTGCACTTGGGAGGCCCTGTTGCGGATTTGAAGGACGTGCGCGTGCTGGTAGTGGAGGACAAAAAGACGGGACGGATTGTGCTGGCCGAGCAGCTCAAAAAGGCTGGCATCATGCCTAAGCTTGTGACAAGTGGCGAGGAGGCCGGCCGCGGCGCACGATGCATTGGTACGGGACGCGAGTTCGCAGTTGCGATCCTTGACATGAAGTTACCGGACATGAACGGCATCGAACTCGCGCGCAGGCTCAAGGACAACCCCGCGCTCGCGCCGATGCGTTTAGTCATGCTGACTTCCATTCAGGGCACGGGCGAGGTTGCGGCGGCGCGCAGCGCGGGGATCGATGCTTACCTATCGAAACCAGTCAGTGAGAAGGAGCTAATCCGCGTCCTTGGCGAGACACTTGCCGGTAAGCCGCGCCGCCCTGCCAGGGCCAGCTCCAAGGTTAGCGGCAAGCGGTTCGCTCACGGATATTGCTGGCCGAGGACCACCTCGTTAACCAAGAAATAGCACTGGCGATCTTGCGGGCCCTGGGTTGCGAGGTAACCACCGTTGTGGACGGAGCTGCTGCCGTGGCGGCGTTTCGTAGCACGCCCTTCGATCTTGTTCTGATGGATTGCCAAATGCCACTGATGGACGGATACACGGCGACGCGCGAAATCCGGTGCGCGGAGATTCAACGTGGGTGTGCAACGCCTATACCGATCATTGCGCTGACCGCACATGCAATGGAGGGCGATCGTAGAACAGTGCATAGCAGCAGGCATGAACGATTATTTTGCCGAAACCCTTCACGCGACAGGACATGGAACGCTCCCTTAGCCGTTGGCTGCGCGCGGGGCCGGAATTAACCTCTACAACAGCTGCTGAGGCGGAGGCGCTGCCATTACAGGCAGCGGCGCTGGATGCTCGGTCACTCGCTGAGATCCGTAAGCTCGGTGCAGAAAACGGTCACGAATTTCTGCGACGTGTCGTTGGCCTTTACCTGAGCGAGACTCCAAAACAAATAAGAGCGATCGAGCAAGCAATCAAAGATGCCAACTGCGATGCGCTGCACGGTGCTGCCCATTCGCTTAAATCGACCAGTGCTACGGTGGGGGCCGTCGACCTGTCGAAAATGGCCAGGGAACTCGAGGAACTGGACGCTCTCAGCAACTGGGCAATGTGGAGGGGCGCGTCCAACGCCTGCGAGGCGAATACGATAACGTGGCGCGCTGCTTGAACAGCTTGCAGGATGAAAGTTAGAGATAGCCGGAAACAAACGGTCAGAAAGATGAGTAAATGTCTATCAGATCCTTTATTCAAGGGTGAGAGCTAAACGTCGGCCATAGAAAGCTCCATTGTTTGTTGTGTAATTACGTTGCGAAACGTCCGGCCGCGAAACGGTGGTGGGGTTGAATTGATCGAAGGAAGTTTTTAGGAAGGGAGGTGCACTTCCGCGGATTGCTCAGGCATCATGGCATGATGGCCACGATAAGTTCACACCGTGACCAAGCTAGGCCTGCGCGTACCCCTTAAATTGTCTAGTAACAATAAGGTCGACAACTTCACCATTCATCAATTGTGCACCGAACGTAATATCCTGGAGACGTCTGAGCCCGCGAAGCAAGGTCTGTGGTCCGGGCGGTTCTTTCTTGCTTCGATTCAAAGCTCCTCCGAGACGGCTGATAATAATCATGGCGACTCCTATGCAAAGTTTTTTTTACCCGCCATGGTTTCAGGAGCCACAAGCGGTTGCAATTTCTCGAGCACGCTGCATTCCAAGCGAGAGAACATTAGCTCACAGGGCATCTCCGGAACCTCGCGGCCAAGCAATGCCAGCAACATCACCCGCCAAGCGATAACAGCATCAATGCATATAGCGCGTGCCAATCTCTCCGCGGTGTGATGCTGATGGGATTCAATCCGGCAACCGCTTTTTAGAACTCGATGCCATTCTTCGATACGCCAGCGCATGGTGTACCAGCGCAAGCAACGCAACGCCTCTTTGCGCGAGCGGATCGCAACGGTGCTCAATAATACCCAGTGCAGTGCACTGGCGCCTTCAGGCGGATGAGGTTCGATAACGGACAGCGCATATATTTCAACCGGTTGCAGGTTCACGCGTCTGTGGGGTGTCAGGCGCACAAAGCGTTACCTTGTCCCACCTCAGCTCCACCTGTGCCGTGCGGGCGGGCAGCGCAATACGTCCCGGTTTACTGGGTTTCGATTTCTTTTCCCGTTGTCGCGGAACCTCGATCTGCACTTGCGCCATCGCTGGCAAGGCAGCGAGGTGATCGAACAATTTGCGCGTATTTTCTTCCAGACAACGATTGTGCTTGGCGCGCACCACCAACTGAACTCTGGGCGCCTTGCGCCGGCAATAATCGAATAACTCGAAGATGTCGCTTTCGCGATCGCTAGTATTGATCACCTCGGTTTGCGGGAGATATTCGGCCGCCCGATTGAGATCGTCTATCGTCTCCAGCCACCGGTAGGATTCTTTCTCTTCGATGGGCCGTTCCTGTGCCTTTTTGGTTTCCTCATAGTGCGAGGCATAGAACTGCGCCTTCAGCACGCCCAGGGGCAGCCCTTTTTCGGACACCGCCAGCGATGAATGCATCTTCAGTCCTTGGCTTACGGCACCGGTTTGGTTCTTGCCGATGTCGCCCAAGCCGTTGCAGTGCAAGCGATCCGAAAAGTCCAGGTCCGTCGTGTCCTGAATCACCAAGACTCGCTCATATTTCTTCATGCGCCCGATCGTGCGTTCGCGGTGAGCGCCCAGGATACTTTCCGGATTGACCTCCTCGGCTTCGGTGTCGATGAACCGATAGTAGGCTTTGAGCTCGTGGCGGTTTCCCGCGAAGCATTCCGTATACGCAGCCCCTGGCTGTTGAGCCTTGGCGGTGGCGATGCGCACCAGGCGTTGCGCGCGATCCTTGTGACCCAAGTCCGACGTTGCCAAACTCCGCTTCGACCCAGTTGCCGTTGTGAAAAGCTTCTTCCACATCTCACCGGCTTGATTCTGTCACTGCGGGGCGGGCAAGCCCATGCGACGTGCGCCAGTCCCGAGTCAGCTCATAGACATACACTGCCTTGGGGGTCTTCGTGCGGCGCGATCGTCGTGCGCATTGCGTCCGAGTCCTGCCGTTGTGCCGATGGGCAACCAGTTGGCCGCTTGATAACACGTCCCCACATACTGTGCGGTGTCGACGAAGCTCTCCAGCAGCCAAGGTTCGAACCCGTAGCGGGCAGCAAAGTCCTCCGCCACCCGTTCCACGCACAGGCTCAACACTCGGCTGGCGAGATTCTGGCAGTGCACCTGCGGCCGGATGAGAAAACGAGTCATATTGATTACCCGCTCCTGAAAACGCTTGCGGGTGGACGAGTCCCATCCTATCCACTGGTCACGGGCGCGCAGACGCAAAGCGCAGGAACCAAAACCCACCGCTCCCAACCAGCCGTGCTCCGAGCCGATCAGATAACGCAATTGCCGCCCCACCAAGCGGCAATCCTGCAAGGGGTGCTCGGTCAACATCAGCTCGTTCCAGGTGCGAAAAAGTTGCTCCTCTGCCGCTGCTTACTTCCACCAACCGCAGACCCTTCACCTGCTCCACCTGTGCGGGCACCCCCTCGGGTGCGGGCACCGCCGTGTTCAGCCTTCGAAATTGCTGGCGAGCCCGCCCACATTCCGAAACTTGGGAAGTCTTCCAGAAACCTCGCGACTCCAGTGTGCGCAACGCTACATGGACTCCCGCTATTCGCGGTTTCCCCAAATGATCAGTGATATTGAGTGCCCCACATAAATACTGGGATAGGGCATAACGTCCCTTGCTCTTGTTCTTCTGCAGCCAGTCCTTGACCTTGGAGATTGCATTCTTGCTGGATAACAGTTCTAGAATCGTTTCGGTTGTTTCAGTGACTCGGAGAACCGGGGGCGAACGACATCGGCGCGGCGGTGCGCGACGTGCTGCCGCGGGTGCCGGCCGTGCTGCTCGGCGGCTTTCTGAAATACCTGCTCATGATGGTCGGGCTGCTCTGCTTTCTCGTGGGCATCCTGTACGTCTTCGCGCGCTACTTCGCCGTGGCCACGAGCATCGTGCTCGAAGGGCGGGGCGCCGTGGGCGCGCTGGCGCGGTCGTCGGAGCTGTCCAGGGGGCGCAAGCGGCACATCCTGAACACCCTCTTGCTCGTGGCCATCATGTACTTCTTTCTCAGCCTGGGGGCCACGGCGGTCGCCCGCCTGACGGGCAGCAGCGTGGTGATCCTCGTGGTCTCCACCGCATTCACGATCGTGGCCTATCCGGTGGTGGGGCTGACGGAGATGGTGCTGTACTATGACGCGCGCATTCGCGCCGAGGGATTCGACATCGAGATGATGGCTCGCGGGCTGGAGCCGGCGGCGCCGGGGGTGTGACGACGCGGGCGCTCGTGCTGCTGGTCCAGGCGGCGGACACCGCGCGGTGGCCGGCGTCGGCCGTGCGCGATACGGTGGCGGCGATTGCGGCGCAGCGGGCGTTCAGCCGCTCGTTCACGACCTCGCTGTTCGAGCGGTGGCTCTCCTGGCTGGGGGATCTGTGGACGCGCATCGTGGCCCCCGTGGTGCGCGCGCTGGACCTGCGGTCCGCGGCGCTCGGGCTCGTGCTGCTGCTCGCCGCGCTGGCGGTGGCGCGGATGATCTACGTCGTGCGGGTGGGGGAGCGCGACGGCGCGCCGCCGCGCGCCGGGCCGTCGCGGGCTCCGGCGGCCGATGCGTGGACCGACGCGGAGCGACTGGCGCGCGCCGGCGAGTTCACGGCGGCCGCGCACGCGCTGTATGGGGCGCTGCTGGCGCGTCTCGCCGCGGGGGGCGAGGTGCGGGTGCATCCGTCGAAAACCGCGGGCGACTATGCGCGCGAACTCCGCCGGCGCGCGTCGCGGGCGCAGCCCGCGTTCCAGGCGTTCCGGGCGCGATACGACCGCGTGATCTACGGCACGGGCCGCTGCTCGGCCGACGAATTCGCCGCGCTGCTGCTCGACGCGCGTCCCCTGCTGGAGCGCGCGGCGTGAGCGGGCCGGCCGCCGGCGCCGGCGCGCGCTGGTACGCGCGCCCCGGTCTGGTGCTGCCGCTGATCGGGGCGCTGGTGATCGCGGCCGCGCTGTTTGCGCCCGAGGACGTGAACGGCCGCGCCGGGGATTCGCGGCTGACGACGTATTCCGCGGAACCCCAGGGCGCGCGGTTGTTCTACGAACTCGCCGGCCGGTTGGGCTGGCGGGTGGCGCGGCGCACGGCGCCCGGCCTGTCGCCCGATCCGGGGACGATTCAGGCCGTGCTCGCGCCGGACGAGCCGCTGCGGGCGCGCGAGGTGCACGCGTTGCTCGAGGCGGTGCGCGCCGGCGGGGCGCTGCTGGCGGTGCTCACCGGCCCGGCCGATCCGCTCGCCGACTCGCTGCGGATCGTCACCGGGGCGGACGGCACGTTCGAAGCGCCCGACTCGCTGGACACCGGGGCCTGCCGCGGCGGATCGGGGCTGGCCGTGCCGCTCTGGCCGGAAGGCGCGGTGTCCCTGTACTCGCTCCGCTGGACGGCTCCGCGGCCGGCCGGCGTGGTGGTGTTCGTCACCGTGGGCGCGTCGACCTGGCGGCGCGGGCCGCGCGACGAGCGTCCCGCGGTGGTGGGGTTCCCGTACGGCCGCGGGCGCATCGTCGTGGCGTCGGATCCGGACTTCCTGCGCAACGACGCCCTGCGCGTCTGCGCGTACGGCCTGGACGTCGCGGCCATATCTGTTCTCGAATATCTCCGCGCCGGCGGGCCCGTGCCGCGGCGCCGGCTGGCGTTCGACGAGTACCATCAGGGATTCGGGACGCAGCCGGGCACGGTGGCCACGATCGCCGGCTATCTGGGGCGCACCGCCTCGGGGCACGCCCTGGGCCAGCTGCTGGCCGCCGGGCTGGTGCTGCTGCTCGCCGCCGCGCCGCGGGCACTCCCGCCGCGCGAGGCGGGGCGCGCGGAACGGCGGTCTCCGTTCGAGCACGTGGACGCCCTCGCCCGGGCATATGCCCAGGTGGGCGCCACGCGGACCGCCACGGCGCGACTCGTGCGCGGCCTGCGCCGCCGGCTCGGCCTGGCCGCGACCCGGGCCACGGCCGGCGCTCCCGACGCGGCGTTTCTCGACTGGGTGGAACACACCGCGCCCGGCACCGCCGCCGACGTGGCGCGCGTTCGCCGCGCCCTCGGCGCTCCGATTTCCCGCCGCGAGCTGTCCGCCGTCGGCGATGCCCTGGCCCGCATCGAATTCTCCCTCACCAATCCCGGCTCATGAATCTCTCCATCGAACAGGGCGCCGAACTCCTCCGCCGCCTCCAGCGCACGATCGCCGAACGCGTGATCGGGCAGGACGCCGCGATCGACGACGCCCTCGTCGCGTTCCTCGCGCGCGGGCACCTGCTCGTCGAGGGCGTGCCCGGCACCGCCAAGACGCTGCTCGTGCGCACCCTCGGCCAGGCGCTGGGCATCCGCTTCTCGCGCATCCAGTTCACGCCCGATCTCATGCCGTCGGACGTGACCGGCGTGTCGATGCTGCGCGACCCGGCGCGCGGATTCGAGTTCCAGCCCGGCCCGATCTTCACCGACCTGCTGCTGGCCGACGAGATCAACCGCGCGCCGGCCAAGACGCAGTCGGCGCTGCTCGAGGGCATGGGCGAACGGCAGGTCACCGTGGACGGGGTGACGCGCGCGCTCGATCCGCTGTTCACCGTCTTCGCCACGCAGAACCCGGTGGAGCACGAGGGCACGTATCCGCTGCCCGAGGCGCAGTTGGACCGGTTCCTGCTCAAGACGGTGATCGGCTATCCCGCGGCGGAGGCCGAATTGGCGATGCTGGCGCTGCACGAATCGGGGTTCGATCCCGAGCGGGCCGCGGGGTCGGCGGTGGCGGCCACCGTGACGGCCGACGAGGCCCGCGCCCTGCGCGGACTGGCCGACGGCGTGCGCGTGGCCTCGGAAGTACGCGCGTACATCGCCGCCGTGGCGCGCGCCACGCGCGACGAGACGGCGCTCTCGCTGGGCGCCTCGCCGCGGGCGACGGTGGCGCTGATGCGCTCGGCGCGCGCCACGGCCGTGCTGCAGGGGCGCGACTACGTCACGCCCGACGACGTGAAGGACCGGGCGCCGGCGGTGCTGCGCCATCGCGTGACGCTGGCTCCGGAGTTCGAGGTCGAAGGGCGCACACCCGACGACGTGATCGCGGCCGTGCTCGCCCACGTCGAGGCGCCGCGGTGACCTGGCGTTCCCTGGTCGCGCGCGCCGGGCCGATCCTCCGGTTCGCACCGTGCCCCGCGCTGGCCGCGGCGCTCGCCGTGGCGTCGGCGCTCTGGCTCCTGCCGGGCGCCGCGGGCGTGACGGCCGGCACGGCGGGGCTGATCGTGGCGTTCGGGGCCGCGGCGGTGGACCTCGTGCGCTTGCCCCCGCGGCGTGCGCTCTCGGTGGACCGCTCGGCGCCGGGGTCGGTGGGCGTCGGCGACCGCGCGGCGGGCGAATACGTGGTGAGCGCGCGCTGGCCGACTCGCCTGCGGGTGGAGCTGGTCGACGCGTTTCCGACGCAGGTGCGCGGCGGCGTGGACCGTCGCGACGTGCCGGTGGACGGAGTGTCGCCGGCACACGTGCCGTTCGACCTAACCGGCATGGCGCGCGGGCGCGCCGTGCTGGGCGATGTCGGCGTGCGCGTGCGGACCCGGCTCGGATTGATGCGCGTGCGGTACATCTGGCCGATGACCGACGAGGTGCTCGTCACGCCGTCGGTGAGCGGTGTGCGCCGGTTCCGCCTGCTGGCCATGCAGCACCGGCTGGACACCGTGGGCATTCGCGCGCTGCGCCGGCGGGGCGAGGGGCGCGCGTTCGCGGGGCTGCGCGAGTACGTGCTCGGCGACGACCCGCGCCACATCGACTGGAAGGCCACGGCGCGGCGCGCCAAGCTGATCACCCGCGAGTTCACGATCGAGCGGTCGCAGACCGTGATCACGCTGATCGACGCGGGGCGCGGCATGACGCAACTGGCCGGCGCCTACACGCGGTTCGAGCACGCGCTGTCCTCGGCGCTGGTGCTCACCGACGTG
The DNA here is from genome assembly GCA_963729495.1 of uncultured Gemmatimonadaceae bacterium. Classification (GTDB taxonomy): domain Bacteria; phylum Gemmatimonadota; class Gemmatimonadetes; order Gemmatimonadales; family Gemmatimonadaceae; genus JAGWRI01. The sequence goes on along the minus strand of CAVSOM010000035.1, from coordinate 41,602 downwards.
GCGGTGGCGGCCGGCGACCGGGTGGGCACGCTGGCGTTCGACGACGAGGTGCGCGCCTTCGTGCCGGCGCAGCACAGTCGCGGCGCGCTCCGCCAGGTCCGCGACGCGTTCATTTCGCTGGTGCCGACGATGCGCGAGCCCGACTACGCGCTCGCCTTCCGGTTCCTGGCCGCGCACCAGCGCAAGCGGGCGCTGATCGTGTTTTTCACCGACGTGATCGACGCCCGGGCGTCGCAGGCGCTGGTGGCCCATGTGGCGCGGAGCGCCGCGCATCATCTGGCGCTGGTGGTGGCGCTCCGCAACGACGCGGTGTTCGACGCCGCGATGCCGGGCGCGGCGGCGTCGTCGTCGTCGATGCCGGCGATGGCGGCCGCCGCGGGCGGGGCGAGTGGAGGCGCCCCGGGGGTGATGCGGGTGTTCGAGCGCGCGGCGGCGGAGGAACTGATCCTGGCGCGCGAGGAGGCGCTGGAGCGGATGCGGCGCGCGGGCGCCGTGGTGCTAGACGTCTCGCCGCGGGTGATGACCGCCGGCGTCGTCAACCGGTACCTCGAGATCAAGGGTCGCGGCGCGCTCTGACCACGCCGGCGCGTGCCCGCGCGGCACTCGGCCCAGCCGCAGATACTCGACGAGGAACACGGCGGTCGCGCCCGAGACGGCGAGCTTGACGGCGAGCGGCCACCACTCGATGGGGGAGACGAATCCCTCCAGGGTGCCGGCCACGACGAGGAGCAGCGACGATCCCGCGATCAGGCGGATGGCGCGGGCGCCGTTCTCGACCAGCGCGGCGCGCCGGGTGCGCGGCCCGGGAACGAGCAGCGCCGCGGCGAGCAGGAATCCGGCGCCGCCGGCCACGCAGATCGCCGAGAGTTCGAGCACGCCGTGCGGCGCGACGAAGGCGAAGAGGAGCGGCGCGATCCCGTTGGCGGCGTAGAGGCCCACCACCGCGCCGACGCTGATTCCGTTGGCGACGAGCAGCCACATGGTGCCGAGCCCGGCGGTGAGCCCGAACGCGAACGCGCCGAAGGTGACCTGGACGTTGTTGGCGATGATCCTGGACGCCATGACGGGGCGGAAGACCTGCGGGTCGGGAATGTAGCCCTCGCCGGAGCGGGCCCGCGCCACGCCGTCCTCGGCCCGGTCGAGCATGCTCGGCGGGAGGAGCGCGGCGGCCGCGGCCGGGTTGCGGTACACGCCGACGCCGGCGATCGCGGCGGGGGCGAACATCATCGCCGCGGCGAGCAGGATCGGGCGCGCCGAGCGGCGGATCTCGCGCGGCACGTCGCGGAACAGGTAGCGGCCGGCGTCGCGCAGCGGGATGGCCCGCCGGCGGTAGAGCAGGTTGTGGGCGCCGGCCACGAGGCGGTTCAGGTAGAACAGGTCGTCGGACGCTCGGCCGCGCTCGGCGGTGGACAGGCGCGCCAGGTCGGCGGCCAGGTCGCGGTACCCGCGCACGAACTCGCGCACGCCGTCCTCGCCGAGCGCGGCGAGTCCCCGCCGCTGGGCGTCGGCGAGGCGCGAGGCGAACGCCGCCCATCGGGCCGAGCCGGCGGCGACGATGGCGTGGCGCTCCCGGGCCGCGCCGGTATCGGCGCGCGAGGCGAGTCCGCGGCTGCGCGCGGCGCGCTCCGCTTCGCTCAGCCGCCGGAGCCGCGCCATGTCGTCGCTGCCGGAAACGGCCGCCAGCGCCGGCGCGAACTGCCGCGCCAACTGAGCGGCGAGGGCCGACCGCCGGTCGTGGCTCAGGTCGGCGCTGCGGTGCAGGAACCGCTCGAGGACCGCGTACTCGTCCTCGGTGAGCGCGGTGTGGAGCGCCGGCGCCACTCCGTCCTCGGGCGCCGCCACGGGCATCGGCGCGGTCCGCGAGCGGGTCATGCTCTCGCGCACGACGATGGTGCCGGCGGCGTAGTCGCCCACGCGCTTGCCGGCGCGCGACGCGAGCACGCTCACCATGCCGACGCCGTACGTGACGAACGGCTGCATGTCCAACAACCGTACTAAATTGCGTATGGCCGAGGCGGCGAAGGTGATCGAGTAGCCGCCGTCGCGCACCACGCGCAGGCGTTGGCGGCGCTTGCCGGGGGTCTGCCCGTCGGCCAGGGCCTCGAACAGCACGTAGTAGCCCCACAGGATGGCGAACTGGACGAAGACGAGCACGGTGAGCAGCCAGGCGAACGAGGCCCGCTCGTCCACCCAGGCGGCCACGCCGACGAGCGCTCCGGCGGCGAACGCGACGAGCAGGAACAACCCGAAGCAGATGGCGTAGTCGATCAGCGCGGCGTAGGCGCGCGACCCCACGCCGGCCAGCGTGTAGGACAGCACCACGAGTTCCGGCGTCTCGACGTCGAGCGTCTGCGACAGGGGGGCGGGCGGGGCAGTGGGCGGCATGGCGTGGGCTCGAAGCTGCGGCGCGCCGGGCATCGGGGCAAGACGGGTCGCCGACGGGCGGCCCCGGCGGCGGGCGGACGCGGCGGAGGACGGCCTCAGTGGCGATGGGGCCGGCGGCGGGCGGCCCCGGCGGCAACGGTTAGATTCTGCGCCATGCGCATGCTGCTCCAGCGCGTGTCGCGGGCCGAGGTCCGCGTGGGCGCGCGCGTCACCGGGTCGATCGACCGCGGCTTTCTACTGCTGGTGGGCTTCACGCACGCCGACACCGAGGCAGAGGTCGCCTGGATGGCCGAGAAGGTCGTGGGTCTGCGCCTGTTCGCCGATGCCGACGACAAGATGAATTTGGCGTTGGCCGACGTGGAGGGCGCGGTGCTCGTCGTGTCGCAGTTCACGCTCTACGGCGGCGCGGCCAAGGGGCGCCGGCCGAGCTTCATCGACGCGGCCCGTCCCGAGCTGGCGATCCCTCTCTACGAGCGGTTCGTGGCCCTGCTGCGCGCGCGCGGCGTGCGCACCGAGACCGGGGAGTTCGGGGCGATGATGGACGTGGAGCTGGTCAACGACGGCCCGGTGACGCTGTGGCTCGAGAAGTGAGGGGCGAGCGCCCGCGCGTGGTGCTGGCGTCGGCATCGCCGCGGCGGCGCGATCTGCTGACGTTGATCGGCATTCCGCACGAGGTGGGCCCCACCGACGTGGACGAGACGCTGTTCCCGGGCGAGGCGCCGGCGGCGTACGTGGAACGGCTGGCCCGGGCCAAGGCGCTCGCGCTGGGCGATCCCGACGCGGTGGCGATCGGCAGCGACACGACGGTGGTGGTGGACGGCGACATCCTGGCCAAGCCCGAGTCGGCGGCCGACGCGGCGCGGATGCTGCGCCGGCTGAGCGGCCGCTCCCACGTGGTGCTGACCGGCGTGGCCGTCGCGTGGCGGGGGCGGATCGTGTCCGGCGTGGAAGAGGTGGGCGTCACCTTTCGCGCGCTGGGCGACGGCGAGATCGCGGCGTACGTGGCCACCGGCGAGCCGATGGACAAGGCCGGCGCCTACGGCATTCAGGGCTACGGCGCCACGATCGTGACGCGGGTGGACGGCGACTACTTCGCGGTGATGGGACTGGCGGTGAACCGGCTGGTGCGGCTGTTCGAGGACCTGGGGCTGCGCTACCCCTTCGGCGCGCTCGAGGCGGCGCGGCCGTAGCCGGCGCCGTACACCGTGCGCCAGCGCTCCACGCGGTCGAGGACGTCGCGCACCCGGATGCGCGGCATGCGGCCGGGACGGTTCTCCATGGAGATCGGATAGTCCTCGCCGGGATCGCCGTAGGCGTCGATCATCAAGTCGTGGAACTTGCGGTAGGGGCCGGTGCGCTTGGGGTTGGTGTAGCCGAGCAGGCTCACCACCGGGCGGTCGAGCGCCACGCCGGCGTGCAGCGGCCCCGTGTCGGGCGACAGCACGAGCGCGGCGCCGTCCATGATGCCCACGAGATTGCGCAGCCCGCTCCCCAGCGCCGACCTGGGCGACACAGTTGAGCGTTCCAATATAGCCCGCTCGGCGCGCAGTTCCCGCGGCGACCGGCCCCCGACGAGCACGGGCTGGAGATCGAAGTCGTGGTACAGCGCGTCGGCCACCTCGGCCCACCGCTCAGGGGGCCAGTCCTTTTCGGGTTTGCTCGTGGCCACGACGATGGCCGCGGCCGGCCGCTCCATGTTGGCGTAGAACGCGCGCTGCCACGCGTGCTCGGCGGGCCAGGGGCCGAGGTCCCAGACCACGGGTTCGAACGGGATGCCGAGCGCGGTGAGGAATTCGAAATACTGGTCCTGCACGTGCTGGCCGGCGTGCGGCGGGATGCGGCGGTTGGTGAACAGCCAGTTCAGGTCGCGCGCCCGCGACCGGTCGAACCCGAGCTTGACCGGCGCGCGCGTGAACGCGGTGACGACGCCGGCCTTGAAGTACACCTGCAGGGCGAGCACGAGATCGAACGGCCGGCCGGCCAGCGGCGGCGCGGACGTCGGTGAAGGCGCGCCACCCGCGGCTCCGGTCGAACGGCACGATCTCGTCCACCGACCGGTGCCCACGCACGAGGGTCGCCGGGCCCGGCTGCAACACCCACGTGATGTGGGTGGCGGGATGGGCGCGCTTGACGGCGTTGATCACCGGCAGCACGTGCACGGCGTCGCCCACGGCGCTCATCATCACGATGCAGATGCGGTCGAGCCGGGCCTCGATCATGGGAGTGAAGATAGCCGTCGCGGCGGTGGGCATGGATGCCGCCTATCCGCCCGATCCGCCGACCAGCTCCATCGCCTCGGCCACGATCTCGGCGGCGCTGATCCCCTCGGGCGACGGCCGCACGATGAGCCGCGACGGCCCCACCCCCTGGGGAAAGGTCCGCTCGGGCTCCCCCGGCGCGAAGATGCCGAGCGCCGGCACGCCGAATGCGCCGGCTACGTGCAGCGGCCCCGAGTCGTGGCCGATGAACAGCGCCGAGCGGGCGAGCGCCGCCGCGGTGTCCACCAGCCGGCCGCCGAACCGGTCCACGTACGTCCACGCGGCGTGCCCGCCGTACGTGCGCACCTCGTTCAACTCGGCGATGCTCCCCAGCCAGAGCGGCGCGAACCCTCGGGTCTCGAGCGCCCGGGCCACGTCGATCCACACGGGCACCGGCACGCACCGGTCCCGCTTGCTGGCGAACGGATGCAGCGCCGCCACGCGTTGCGCGAGGGCCCGCTCCACGTCGGGACGCGGCGCCAGCCGCCCCGCATCGAGCCGGTAGCGCAGCGGCTGGGGCGCGATGCCGAACGGCGCGAGCAGCCGCGATTCCTCGTCGAGCACGGGGCGGCGCACGTCTTCGGGTGCGAGCGCATGCGTGAGCCACCGCGCATTCTTGCGCCGCTCCAACCCGATGCGCACGGGCACGCCGCACAGCGCCACGGCGCGGGCCGTGCGCCACGGGGCGGCGGCCAGCACGGCGGCGTCGAACCCGCTGCGGCGCACTTTCACGCCCGCGGCGAGAAACCGGAACAGACTGCCGCGCCCCCGCCCCGGGGCGCGGTCCCAGAAGGGATCGGCGGCGATCACCCGCTCCACGTGCGGCACGAGCGCGCCGATGTCGCGCGTGTAATCCTTGCACCAGAGCGTGATCGCGAGGTCGGGGAATCGCGCGACGAGCGGCGCGGTGAGCGCCGAGGCGAACACGAGGTCGCCGAGGTTGTCGAGGCTGACCAGCAGCAGGCGCCGCGGCACGACGGCGGGGGCGTGGGCGGGGGCGCGTGTTAGATTCTGGTTCACTCTGCCGCGCAACATCGGCGGCGGCAGCGGACGAAGCAAGCCCCACCATCGCCCTTCGCGCCCCGACCTTCAGGAACCCGCCACCCGGTTCACGCTCGATGCGCATCCTGCACCTCGATACCGAGCGCGGTTGGCGCGGCGGGGAGCGCCAGGCCTGGTGGCTGGCCGCCGAGCTGGCGCGGCGCGGCCATACGTCCGTGATCGCGGCGCGCGCCCTGCAGCCGCTGGCCGAGCGCGCGCGCGAAGCGGGACTGCCGGTGGTGGACTGCTCGCCGCGGTTCGAGGGCGACCCGCTCCGCGCCTACCGCGCGCGCCGCGCCATCCTGCGATTCGAGATCGATATCGTCCACGCGCACACCGGCCACGACGTCACCCTGGGGGCCATCGCGATCGCCGGGACGCCGGCCCGGCTCGTGGTGTCTCGGCGGGTGGACTTCCGGCTGCGCGACAACCCGGGCACGCGCTGGAAGTACTCGCGGGCTTCGGCCGTGATCGCGGTGTCGCGGGCCGTGTCCGACGTGCTCACGGCGTGCGGGGTGCCGGCCGGCCGCGTCCGCGTGGTGGCCGATGGGGTGGACGTGCACCGCGACGTCGTGCCGGCGCCGGTGGCCGTGCTCGCGGAGTTGGGCGTGCCGGCGGACGCGCCGGTGGCGGTGCAGGTGGCCGCGCTCGTGGGGCATAAGGATCCCGTGAACTTCGTGCGCGCCGTCGTGCGCGCGCGCCGGGACGCGCCGGGGCTGCACGGGCTGCTGCTGGGCGAGGGCGTGCTGCGACCGGCGGTGGACGCGGCGATCCACGCCCTCGATGCCGGGTCGTACGTGCATCTGGCGGGCTTCCGCACCGATGCCGACGCGGTGCTCGCCGCGGCGAGCGTGTGCGTGCTCAGCTCGCGCGAGGAAGGGATGGGCTCCGTGTTGCTCGACGCGCTGTACCTGGGGCGCCCGATCGCCGCGACGCGCGCGGGCGGCATTCCGGAGGTCGTGCAGGACGGCGTCTCCGGTCTGCTCGCGCCGGTGGGGGACCCGGACGCGCTCGGCGCGGCGATTGCGCGTCTGGTGAACGATCCGGCATTGGCGGCGCGGCTGGGCGCGGCGGCGCGGGCGCGGGCCGCCGATTTCTCCGTGGAGCGAATGACCGACGCCACCGAGCGGGTGTACGCCGACGTGCTGGCGGGGCGGTTGGCCGCTCCGTGAGCGCGCGGCCCGGCGCCCGGGCCGGTCAGAGCCGCTCGCGGGCCGCCGCGCCGAGCGCGATGATGTCGGCGTCCTCGACCGCCGCGCCGAATCGCTGGCGCCACTTGCGCAGCGAGCGGGCCAGCCGGGCGAGGTTCTGGTCGAGCACCGCCGCCGGCCCGCCCCCGAACGTGATGCGGTCCACGTCGAGCACGTGGGCTGTTGGGCGGGCCGGGTCGCCGGCGACGAAGATGTTCTTGGCGTTGAGGTCGTGGTGGCGGGCGCCGGCGCGGGACAGCGCGGCGACCAGCGCGGCGGTGGCGTGGAGCGCGGGACCCCGCTGTTCGGCCGGGCCACCGGCGAGGATGGCGGCCAGGTCGCGCCCGGGGGCGATCTCGCGGGTCACGACGTCCGACCGCCCGACCAGCGCGGCGGCGCGGTAGACCACGTAGCCGAGCACCTCGGGGGTGGGGATGCCGGCCGCGGCGAGCCGCTGGGCGATGGCGAGTTCGGCCGGGGCGCGCGTGGGGAGCAGGAACAGGTCGCGGGTGACGCCGCCCATGGCGCCGCCATGGCGGTTGTGGCGCACGACCATGCGGCCGATCCCGGGCGCCGGAAGCGGCACCGCGTAGGCCGGCTGGCGGCCGGTGAGGCGCGCGTGGTCCGGCGCGTATTTAGCATACTCATATAGTGCGCCGCCGGCCAGGGCGCGGCGCAACATGTCGAGCAGGGCGGGCACGGCCACGGCGTCGGCGCGGCCCACCTGCAACCGGTCGTACCCCGGGGGCGCGGCGGGCCCGGTCACACGACCACGCGGTACACCGGCACCGGCTGGCTCTTGCCCTTGAGTTCCATCGGCGGCCGCTCCTCCACCACCGGCTTGTCGCTCAGCGCGGCGCGCAGGCTCTCGCTGATCAGGATCTCGCGCGGGCCGGCCACCGAGCAGAGCCGGTTGGCCGTGTTCACCGTGTCGCCGATGACGGTGAACTCGAGGCGCTTCTCCGAGCCGATGTTGCCGGCGAAGGCGTCGCCGTAGTTGAGCCCGACGCCGATCTGCAGCTCGGGGCGCCCCTCGGCCCGCCACCGGGCATTGAGCGTGTCCAGTTCGCGGATCATGTCCATGGCGGCGCGCACCGCCTTGTCGGGGTCGAGGGGATCGCCGATCGGCGCCCCCCACTGCGCCATCACCGCGTCGCCGATGAACTTGTCGAGCGTCCCCTCGTGGCGGAACACGCAGTCCACCATCTCGGTGAAGTACTCGCTGAGCAAACGCGCCATGTCGTCGGGGTTCATCGTTTCCGACAGCGGCGTGAACCCGCGGATGTCGCTGAACAGCACGGCGATCTTGCGCTTGTCGCCGCCCAGCCGCGTGGCTTCGGCCGACGACGCGATGCGCTTGGCGAGTTGCGGCGTGAAGTAGCGCTCGAAGTTGCTGCGGGCCAGCGTCTCGCGGCGGATGCGCTCGGCGAATTGGCTGTTCTCGATGGCCACGGCGGCGATGCCGGCGAAGGCGACGACGAAATCCAGGTCCTCGTCGCCGAACCGGTGCGTGGTGGAGACGTTGTCCACGTAGATCACGCCCAGCACCTTGTCCTCGCTGCCCATGAGCGGCGTGCAGATGGCCGACCGCACCTGCTGCAGCACCACCGACTTGCCGCCGAAGCGCGAATCCTCGCCGGCGTCGTCCGACAGGATGGCCACCTTGTCGGCCACGGCGGCCCGGGCGATCGACTGCGGCACCATGCGCGGCGCGTCGGCGCCGCGCTTGTCGCGCGAGATCTTGGGCACCAGCTCGCCCCCGTCGTCGAGCAGCAGGATGGCCACGCGGTCGACGTCCAGGATCTGGTACGCGTACTGGACAATCTTGTCGAGGATCGCGTCGGTGTCCACGGCGCGTCCCAGCCCCTTGGACACCTCGAGCAGCGTGGCCAGCTTCTCGCGGTTCTTGTCCGCCGGCAGCGGCGGCACGCCCTCGACCGACGTGGCCGGCGTCTGCCCGCGCACGGGCAACTGGCGCACGATCGTGGCGGCCGGCGGCGGCGTGGGGTCGGCCGGGTGCGCCGGCGCGGGGCGGGGCGCGGCCGCCTCTTCGAGCGTGAACCGGACCTTGCCGAAGGTGACCGTGCTCCCCGCGGGGAGGATGCCTTCCTGGATGCGGGCGCCGTCGATGAACGTGCCGTTGCTCGAGCCCAGATCGCGCACCCGCACGCCGCCGTCCACGCACTCCAGCTCGGCGTGGCGCCGCGAGATCGTGGGGTCGATGATCGGCAGGTCGCTGTTGGGCGCGCGCCCCACGATCTGCGCGCCGCCGGCGCGCAGATCGAACGACAGCGTGTGGTCCGCACTCTTCAGCGTGTAGGGCATGGGTGGTTCAATATGCGGGGCGCGCGCGCCGCCCACTAGGCGCGGGCCGACGCGGCCCGGACGCGGCCGATGGCCGTGAGCAGCGCGCGCGCCTTGTTCTCCGTCTCCTCCCACTCGCGTTCGGGCACCGAATCGTAGACGATGCCGCCGCCCGCCTGCACCGACGCCACGCCGCCGGCGATCACGCAGGTGCGGATCGTGATGGCGAGGTCCATGCGCGTGCCGCCCGCCGACAGATAGCCCACGGCGCCGGCGTACGGCCCGCGCCGCTCGGGCTCCAGCTCGTCGATGATCTCCATGGCGCGGACCTTGGGCGCCCCCGTCATCGTGCCGGCGGGGAAGGTCGCGCGGAAGGCGTCCATCGCCGTCAGGCCGGGGCGCAGCCGGCCGTCCACCTGGCTCACGATGTGGAGCACGTGCGAGTAGCGTTCCACCACCATGAGATCGCTCACGTGGACGCTGCCGTGCGCCGCGATGCGGCCCACGTCGTTGCGGCCCAGATCGACGAGCATCAGATGCTCGGCGCGTTCCTTCTCGTCGGCCAGCAACTCGGCGGCGAGCGCGTCGTCCTCCGCCGCCGAGCGTCCGCGCGGGCGCGTGCCGGCGATCGGCCGCACCGTGACCCGCCCCTCCGACACGCGCACCAGCAGTTCGGGCGAACTGCCGACGAGTTCCACGCCGTCGAGTTCCAGGTGGTACATGTAGGGCGACGGGTTCACCACGCGGAGGGCGCGGTAGAGCAGGTCGGAGGAGAAGTCGTGGGGGAGCGTGATGCGGCGGGCGAGCAGGACCTGGAACGCGTCGCCGGCCACGATGTAGTCCCTGATGCGGTCCACGTCGCGCAGGAACCGGTCGCGCGGGTAGCGCGACGCGCCCACGGCGGGGGGCGCCGATTCGTCGAGCGCGAGCGGGGGCAGCGACCCGGGGGCGTGCACCCGCCGCATGGCGTCGGCGATGTCGGCCTGGGCCCGCTCGTAGAGCGCGCGCAGGTCGGCCTCGCCGGCGTCGGCCGGCACCGGCACGCCGGCCACGAAGCGGGCCCGCGAGCGGAGGTTGTCCACCACCACGAGCACGTTGGTGAACACGAACAGCGCGTCGGGCGCGTCGAGCGTGCGCGGCGGCGCGTGGGGCAGCCGCTCGATGCACCGCACGACGTCGTAGCCGAAGTAGCCCACCGCGCCGGCCCAGAAGGCGCCCAGCTCCGGAACGTCCACCGGCGCGTACCGTTTGACCAGCCGGTCGAGATCGTCGAGCGGGTCGGCCGGCGCGCGCCCGCCGTGCCACCCGCGCTCGGGGGTCCAATCCTCTACGCGGCCGTCGGTCATCCGCCACGCCGCGCGCGGTTCGGTGCCCATGAAGGTGTAGCGCGACCAGGTCTCGCCGCCGGCCGGCGCCGACTCGAGGAGAAAGGAGAAGGGCCCGCGCTTGAGCTTGGCGAACGCGGCCACCGGCGTCTCGGTGTCGAGCACGCTCTCCCGCCACACGGGCACCAGGCAGCCGCGCGCCGCGCGGGCGCGGAAATCTTCGAAGGTCATGGGCACTCGACGAGCGGCCGGCGGCGCGCGCGCTGGTGTGTCGTGGCGGCCGTTGTCGTGGCGGCCGGTGTTGTGGCGGCCGGTGTTGTGGCGGCCGGTGTCGCGGCCGCCGTTGTTGTCGTTGCTGTTGCAGTTGCTGTTGCAGTTGCCGTCATCCGTTGCTCCGAGGTACCCCGCCCGCGATACTTGTTGATACCCATGACCCGCCGTTTCAACCCTTCCGAACCCCCCGCTGTTCTTGCCCTGCGCGGTTCTTGCCCTGCGCAGTTTTTGCTTTGCGCCGTACTTGCCCTGCGCCGTATTTGCCCTGCGCCGTTGCTGCCGTTTGCGCTGTTGTCGTTGGTTGCGGTTTCCGCCCCTTCCCAGACGGTCTGGAACTCTCCGCGTACTTTGGCCCTCGTCCACACCGCCGTCGACCGCCGCAACGCGCAACTGGCCGACACCGGACTCGTGTCGTACCAGGCCACCGCCCACGGCTACCTGACCTTCCTCGTGCAGCTCGGGCAGGGCTTCCCCACGCCGCCCAAGATCGTCAAGACCGACCAGTTGGCGCTGGAAGTCTATTGGCACGCGCCCAACCTGAGCAAGCAGATGATCGTGGGGCGGCGCGACACCACCCTGCTGCCCACCGACATCAACTACCACCGCGACCACCTGGGCATCGTCCAGAACAACTTTCCCAACATCATCCGGCTGGGGGAGGGCGACGAGGTGCGGGACGTGCCGCACCCGCTGTCGTCGGGGGGCCTGCTGCTCTACGACTACGCGATCAGCGATTCGCTGCGCATCGCCATTCCGGGCCAGACGATCGACGTCTACGAGGTGAAGGTGCGGCCCCGGGACGACACGCAGCCGCGCGTCGTGGGCGCGGTGTACATCGACCGGCGCACGGGGCAGGTGGTGCGCATGGCGCTGAGTTTCACGCGCGCCGCGCTGCTCGACCCCCAGCTCGAGGACATCTCGATCGTGCTCGAGAACGGCCTGATCGGCACGAGGTACTGGCTGCCCCGCCATCAGGAAATCGAAATACGCCGCACCGGCACCTGGCTGGACTATCCCGTGCGGGGGATCATCCGCGGCCGCTGGGAGGTGTCGGAGTACCATCTGAACGAGCGGATTCCGCTCGGCATGTTCAACGGGCCGGAGTTCGTGCAGGCCCCGCCGCAGGTGCTCGCCGCCTACCCGTGGCGCGGGAACATCCTCGATTCCCTGCCCCCCGACGTCGCCGTGACCACCGACGCCGACGTGCGCCGCGTGCAGGCCGAAGCGCGCGCGCTGGTGCGCGAGCAGGCGCTGCAGCGCGCCGAGGCCACGCGCGTGAGCGCCCGCGGCCTGAGCGACTTCGCCAGCGTCGACCGGGTGCAGGGGCTCACGCTCGGCGCCGGCCTGGAGCACCCGCTCGGCCCCCGGCTCGACGCGTCGATCCAGCCTCAGTACGGCATCGACGACGGCGTGCTGCGCGGCAGCGCGGCGCTCCGCTGGCAGGACGCCGGCGGCGCGTCGGTGCGGCTGTACGCTGCGCACACGCTGGCCGACGCCCGGGACGAACCGGAACGGTCGCGGCTCGCGAACAGCCTGGCGGCGCAGGAGTGGGGCAGCGACGCCACCGAGCCATACGACGTCAAGGCGCTGGGCGCCGAGCTGAGCCTGCCCGCCGCCGGGCTCCAGTGGACGCTCGGCGCGGCCCGCGAGCAGCAGGCCTCCGTCACCGTGCATGCTAACCCGGCCACGGGCGTGTTCGCGCCCACGATTCCGGCATTGGACTATACGCCCCTGCATGTCTCGCTGCGCGTCGAGCGCGGCGCGCCGGTCACGCTGCTCGGCTTCGACGTCACCGCCGCGGTCCGGCTCGATCAGTGGCACGCCACCACGCCGCCGGTCTGTGCCGCGGCCGTCGGCTCGGCGTGCGCCGTGCCGCCCCGGAACGCGCAACGGGCTTCTTTCATCGGCGACGTGCAGCGCGCGTTCGGCCCGTTCACCGTCCTCGGCCACACCGATGCCGCGATCGTCGACGGCGCCGGCGCGCCGGTGGCGCCGCAGCAGTTGGTGTACCTCGGGGGACCGCTGACCGCGCCCGGCTACCCACTGGACGGCCTCCTCGTGGGCACGCGGGGCGTGTCGCAGCGCGTGGAGCTGCAGCTGCCCGTGCCGTTCTACGGATTCTCGCTCGGCACCTTCGGTCGCGCGCCGGCCCGGGCCACGCTGGCGCCGTTCTTCAACGTCGTGGCGCTCGATCCGGCATACGCGGCGGCCCCCTCGAGCGACGGCGTCACGCGCGAAGCCCGCGTGTTCCCCTCGGTGGGCCTGGGCCTGATCGGATTCTTCGACCTCGTGCGCCTCGACGTCGCACGCGGGCTCGAGCACGGCGGCCGCTGGACCTTCTCCCTCGACGTGACCCGATCGTTCTGGCCCATCCTCTGAGCCGGCCCGGGGGCAACGCCTGAGAATTTCATTCAGACGGAGTTCGTGATCCCCGCCGCGCCGCGAAATCATTATCGCGGCGCGCGAATGGGTGCGCGGAACGGGCCCGCCGCCGTTAGCGTGGCTCATGGCCGCGATCCTCCATGACGACTGGCCGGCGCGCGTGCTCGCCACGCTGCCCCGCCCGCACCCGAGCGACGAGTCGGCGCTGGCCGGCGCCTTGGCCGCGGCACTGCACGTGGATCTCGCCAACCTGGCCGTGGCCAATCCGGCCGCGCGCGCGCTCGTGCCCGAGCGCTGGGCGCGCCAGTTTCGCGTGCTGCCGCTCTATGCCAACGACGATCGCATCGTGCTCGCCACGGCCGATCCCCTCGACCTCGAATGCGAGCGCACGCTGGCCTTCGCCACCGGCCGCGACGTGGGGTTCGTCCTGGCCCGTCCCTCGGCGCTCGCCGAGGCCGTGAACCGCGCCTACGCCGACCCGGGCTCGGCGGCGGCCCACCCCGGCGCCACGCGCGAGGTGCAGATGCTCACGGTCGATCAGGAGGTGGCGCCCCCGGTGGCCGGCGACGAAGACGGCTCCAGCGTCACGCGGATGGTGGACGACCTGCTGGCCGACGGCGTGGGCGCGCGGGCCAGCGACGTCCACATCGAACCCGAGGAGCAGGGCATCGCCGTGCGCCACCGCATCGACGGCGTGCTGCGCCACGTGCGCACCCTGCCGCTCGGCCTGGCGCGCCCGCTCGTCTCGCGCATCAAGATCATCTCGGGGCTCGACATCGCCGATCGGCTGCGGCCGCAAGACGGCCGGGCCCGGGTGGCGGTGAACGGCGCCGCCGTCGACCTGCGCGTGTCCACGCTGCCGGCGTCGCGCGGCGAGAAGGTCGTCATCCGGATCCTCGACCGCCGGTCCGCCCTGCGGTCGCTCGACGCCATGGGCTTTCGCGCCGAAGAGTACGCGCGCATCGACACCCTGCTCGACTGTCGCGAGGGGCTCATCCTGGTCACCGGCCCCACCGGGTCGGGCAAGACCACCACGCTCTACGCGGCGCTCCAGCGGTTGCAACAGCGCAACCTGAACATCGTGACGGTGGAGGATCCCATCGAGTACCGCATCTCCGGCATCGTCCAGGTGCAGGTGCACGAGCGGGCGGGGCTCACGTTCGCGTCGGCGCTGCGCTCGATCATGCGGCAGGACCCCGACGTGCTGCTGGTGGGCGAGATCCGCGATCGGGAGACGGCCGAGATCGCCATCCAGGCGTCGCTCACCGGTCACCTGGTGCTCTCCACGCTGCACACCAACGACGCGGCGAGCGCGGTCACGCGATTGGCCGATTTCGGCGTGGCGCCATACAAGATCGCCACGGCGGTGAAGGGGGTGCTGGCGCAGCGGCTCGTGCGCCGCCTGTGCGGGTGCGGGTCCGGCGTGGCGGTGGCCGCGGTCGCCGAGCGATCGCCGTGCGCCCGGTGCGGCGGCGATGGCTACCGGGGGCGGCTCGCGATCGTCGAGGTGCTGGTGGCATCCACCGAGTTCGAGCGCCGCGTGGCCGCGGGCGACCCGGCCGAGCGGCTGGCCGAGGCGGGGCGGGAGGCCGGCATGGTCGGCCTCTGGGAGTCCGGGTTGGCCCACGTGGCCGCCGGCGCGACGTCGATGGAGGAGCTGCGCCGCGTTGCCGCGCCCCCGTCGCCGGGTAAGTTGAGGAAGGCGGCCGACCCGCGCGCCGCCGATCCATCAGCCCGAACGCCCGTGCCCGAATCTCCCATCAGCGTCGACGTCGGCACCGTCGAGGTCTACGTCATCCATCCGCACGCCGACGGCTGGCGCGTGCTCGTGCTCCGCCGCCGGCCGGGCACCATCCGCCCCGGTTCGTGGGAAGTGGTCACGGGCAGCGTCGACGGCGCGGAGCGCCCCGAGGCCGCCGCGGCGCGCGAGATGGCCGAGGAGACGGGGCTCGTGCCCGACCGCCTGTACAGCGTGGCCGTGCAGCCTTTCTATCTGCCCCGGCGCTCGAGCATCCAGTTGGCGGTGGTGTTCGCGGCGTTCGTGGACGAGCCGGGCGCGGTGGCGTTGAGCGACGAGCACGACGCCTTCGAGTGGTTGGACGCCGGCGCGGCCGCCGAGCGGTTCACCTGGCCGCGGTCGCGCCGCACGCTGGGCGACATCGGGCGGCTGCTCGGCCCCGACAACCTGCCCCACGTGCAGGACGTGCTGCGGGTGCGCTAACCGTCGCCCTTGGCGTCGCCGGACGGCCGCGAGGCCGTGCGCGACACCACGTCCGGCGACGGGGCGTTGGGCTTCACGCGCACGCTCTTGGCCGGAATTCCCACGTACACGTGGTAGGGGCGGACGTCGCCCGTGGCCAGCGCCATCGCCCCCACCATGCCCTGTTCGGCCACGTGCACGCCGGCCAAAACCGTCGCGTGGTACGTGATGCGCACGCCGTCGCCGATCACGGTCTGCACGTTCGTCACTTCGCGCTGATCCACGATGCTGTGCGTGTGGCTGTACACGTTGGCGTAATCGCTGATCGACACGCCGTTCCCCAGGCGGATGCCGCCGCGGTCGTCCAGCAGCACGTGGCGGTGCACCACCACGTCGTCGCCCACCTCCATGTTGTAGCCGAACGAGAACTCCACGTGCTGGAACGCCTTGAAGTTCTCGCCGCAGGCCTTGAAGACGTGCGGCGCCAGCAGCCGGCGCAGCAGCACGCCCAGCCACACGTTCTGCCCGCCCAGCGCCGTGCGGTCGAACGAATACCAGAGCCAGAGCAGCGGCTTCACCCGCTGAAAGCGCGCGTCGTCGCAGTCGGCGTAATACTCGGGCTCGAGCGTGACGTTGCGCGGATCCATGGCCGAGAGGGCGAGCCGCGTGGCGGGGGGCAGCGCGCCGTCCTCCACCGCCGTGTCCCAGTAGCCGACGTAGTCGGGGTAGCACAGCGCGGTGAGCGTGTCGCGGCACAGCAGCGCGCGGTCGCACCCCGGGTCGGCGAGCGTGGCGTGCAGCCCTTCCAGCCACTCGGTGGCCGTGGTCGAGATCGCGCGCTCGGGCAGCCCGCGCAACGGCAGAAAGGTCACGGCTCGCGCTCCGGATGGTTCTGCTCACGTACCACCGCCGGGCCGCCTGAGTTCCCCGGCGCGCGCGCCGCGCGGGCCCGCACGTGCGCCTGCTCCGCCTCGATCCTCCGCACCGTGGTCTGCCAGCTGTCGTCGGTCACGCCGCCCATGGACACCGTGAGGGGCTGGCTGAGCGCCAGGCCGTCGTCGAACAGGTAGAAGGCGCTCTGCACGTCGCGCACCTGCAGCCGGTTCTGGCCGAACCCCGGCGTGATCGGGATGACCCGCAGCGGCGCGAAATCGCGGCCCGGTGCCCGGATGACCAGGTCGAGCGGCGAGAAAACGGCGTCGGGCGCCATGCCGTAGAACGACACGTACCACACGTTGTCGTCGCGCAGGCCGTACTGCGCGGCGTACGCCGCGATCGGCGTGCGGTAGCTCTGGCGCAGGTCGTGCAGGGAGTGGTAGGCGTCGGGCGACAGCGTACGGATCACCGATTCGTTCATCGGCAGGAGCTGCACGAGCACGCCGTCGAGGGTGAGCTTGATCGAGATGTCGTCCTGGCGCAGCGTACCGTAGCCGGCGGGGATGAGCCCCGAGGCGAGAGTATCGAAGGCCGCGCCGTACTCGCTCCCGCGGTCCGGCGCCCCTGCCGGCGAGGGCGCCGGCCGCGGCGGGGGCGGGGGCGCCGCGCCGGCCCCGCCCGCAATCGGAGTTCCACACGAGGCGCAGAGGCAGGCCCAGACGGCGGCCCCCGCGATGGCTGTTCCCTTCACCCGGTGCCACATGCGCTCTCCTCGGTCGGTGCGTGCCGCCGGTGGCGGGCTACCCGTCGCGCCACGACGGCCGGTTCACCAGATCCAGCATGGCGTCGGCCAGTTCGTCGCGCCCCTCGCCGCTCACGGCGCTGAACGCGACCACATCATCTTCCCCCAAACCGGCATGCTTCGCCAGCTCGTCCAGGCGCGTGGCGCGCTCGGCCGCCTTCACCTTGTCGACCTTGGTGGCCACGACGATCGCCGGCACGCCGAGTTCGGCCAGGAACTCCAGCATGTCGAGGTCGTCGCGGGTGGGGTCGCGCCGCGCGTCGAGCAGCTGCACCACGCCGCGCAGGGCCGGCGTGTCGGTGAGGTAGCCCTCGATGAGCGGCTTCCACTCGGCCCGGCGCTCCTTGGAGATGCGGGCGTACCCGTATCCCGGGAGGTCGACCAGGGTGAACACCCCGTTGACGGCGAAGAAGTGGATTTCGCGCGTGCGGCCGGGCGTGTGGCTCACGCGCGCCGTCTTCTTGCGCCGGACGAGCGTGTTGATGAGCGACGACTTGCCGACGTTGGACCGGCCCGCGAACGCGATCTCGGGGAGCGTCGAATCCGGGCGCCACCCGCCGCGCGCGGCCATCGGTCCCAGGTAGTCCAGCGTACGCACGACGAGCGGATCGGCGCGCCGTGCCTCGGCGGTCATTGCGTGACCGCCGCCGCCGACGGGGCGTCGCCGGCGTACCGGTCGCCGACCAGCGCCACGCGCAGCACGTCGTCCATCGTCTTCACGGGATGGAAGCGCACGGCCTCGCGCACCTCGGCGGGCAGTTCCTCCACGTCGCGCAGGTTCTGCTGCGGGATGATGACGTGCACGATGTGGTTGCGATGCGCCGCCACGGCCTTCTCGCGCAGGCCGCCGATGGGCAGCACGCGGCCGCGCAGGGTGACCTCACCCGTCATCGCGATGTCGCCGCGCACCGGCACGCCGGTGAGCGCGCTGGCGATGGCGGTGGCGATGGCGATGCCCGCCGACGGCCCGTCTTTGGGCGTGGCGCCGGCCGGAATGTGGACGTGGAGGTCGCGCGTGCGGGTCAGTTCGCGGTCGATGCCGAGGGCGGCCGAGCGCGACCGGGTGTAGCTGAGCGCGGCGCTGGCCGATTCCTTCATCACGTCGCCCAGCGTGCCGGTGAGCTGGAGGCGGCCGCGTCCGGGCACCGCGCTCACCTCGATCTCGAGCACGTCGCCGCCCATCGGCGAATAGGCGAGCCCCATGGCGACGCCGATCTTGTTCTCGAGCGTCACGGCGGTGGGGTCGAACGGGGCGGGGCCGAGCAGCTCCTTGAGGTCGGCGGCGCGGACGACGTCGGGCGCGGCGGCACGCGTCGATCGCGACCGCCCTGCTCGGCGCGCCGCCGGCCGAGCTTGCGCGCCACGCGCGCGATCTTGCGCTCGAGTTCGCGCACGCCCGGCCTCGTGGGTGTGCTCGTGGACGATCGCCGGCAGCGCGTCGGGCTCCCAGACCACCGTCTCGGCGGCGAGCCCGTTGGCGCGCAGCTGCTTGGGCACCAGGAACTGCCGGGCGATGGCCAGCTTCTCCTGGTCCAGGTATCCGGGAAGTCGGATGATCTCCATGCGGTCGCGCAGCGGCTCGGGGATCTGCGGCAGGTAGTTGGCCGTGGTGATGAACAGCACCTGCGAGAGGTCGTAGTCGATTTCCAGATAGTGGTCGTTGAAGGCGCGGTTCTGTTCCGGGTCGAGCACCTCGAGCAGCGCCGCGGCCGGGTCGCCGCGATAGTCCTGCGCCCAGCTTGTCCACCTCGTCGAGCAGGATCACCGGGTTCACCACCTCGGCGCGGCGCATGGCCTGGATGACGCGCCCCGGCATGGAGCCGATGTAGGTGCGGCGATGGCCGCGGATCTCGGCCTCGTCGCGCACGCCGCCCAGCGACATGCGCACGAACTTGCGGCCCAGGGCGCGGGCCACCGACCGGCCGAGCGAGGTCTTGCCCACGCCGGGCGGGCCCACCAGGCAGAGGATCGGGCCTTCGAGCTTGCCGACCAGCGCCAGCACGCCGATGTAGTCGAGGATCCGGTCCTTGACCGGCTCCAGCCCGTAGTGGTCCTCGTCGAGCATGCGCCGGGCGTGGGCCACGTCGAGCACGTCGTCGGTCCGCGCCGTCCACGGCAGGGCCAGCACCCAGTCCACGAAGTTGCGCGACACCGTGCTCTCGGGGCGCGATGGGCGACATGCGGCGCAGCTTGCGCAGCTCGCGGAACGCGCGCGTCTTGACCGCCTCGGGCAGGCCCTTGCGCTCCACCTGCGCCTCGAGATCGGCCAGGTCGTCGTCGTCCTGCCCGAGTTCGCGATGGATGGCCTTGAGCTGCTCCTGCAGGTAGAACTCGCGCTGGTTCTGGAACACGGACCCGCGCACGTCCTGCTCGATCTTCTGCTCCAGCCGCAGCAGTTCGATCTCGCCCGTGAGCGTCGTGTCGAGGGCGCTGAACAGCCCGGGCAGGGTCGGCGATCTCGAGCAGCTGCTGGCGCGACTCCTGGGGCAGCGCCAGGTGCGCGGCGATGGCGTAGGCCTGCCGGCCGGGCGACGGCGGCGCTCTGGACGATGGCCACGACCTCGCCGGGAATGCGGCGGTGGAGCGAGACGTACTCCTCGAACTGCGACATGACGCGCCGGGCCAGCGCGGCCGTCTCCGTCGGCGTCGTCGTCGCGGGCCGTCGTCGCGTTCGAGCGTGGCGCGGAGCACGCCGGCGGCACGCGCGTAGCGCGACACCGCGGGCCCGTGATACGCCTTCGAGCAGCAGCCGCATCGTGCCGTTGGGCAGCGCCGCGTGCTGCACCACCCGCACCACCACGCCCACGCGGTAGAGGTCGGCCGCCGCCGGTTCGTCGGCGTCGGCCTGGCGCTGGGCGACCACGAACAGCAGCCGATCGCCGGGCGCCGGCGACGGCGGCCTCGACGGCGGCCAGCGACGCGCGGCGGCCCACGAGCAGCGGCATGACGACGTGGGGAAAGAACACCACGTCGCGCAGGGGGAGGACGGGCAGCCGGGGGCCGTGGGAGGGCATGTCGTAACTTAGCGATCGCGGGGCGGGGAAGTGTACGAGGGTAGAAGGGTAGGACGGTAGGAGCGTCAAATGACCGCGGCGGGCCAAAGTTGCCGGCCCGCCGTTACGCTGTGCTCCTCTCGTACTCTCGTACGCTCGTACGCTCGTACGCTCTTACGCGCCCCCTACGCCTCCTTCTTCTTCCGCTGCGGCGCGATCTCCAGCAGCGGCGGGGCGCCGTTCAGCACCGAGGGCTCGGTGACCTTCACCTCTTCCACGTCCTCGCGCGTCGGCAGGTCGAACATCACGTCGGTGAGGATCTCTTCGAGAATGGCCCGCAGCCCGCGGGCGCCGGTGCCGCGCTTGAGCGCCTTGCCGGCGATGGCGCGCAGCGCCGATCTCCTCGAACGTCAGCTTCACTTCTTCGAGGTCGAACAGCTTCGTGTACTGCTTGGTGAGCGCGTTCTTCGGCTCCTTGAGGATGCGCACCAGCGATTCCTCGTCGAGCGCGTCGAGCGCCACCGTGACCGGCAGGCGGCCCACCAGCTCGGGGATGAGCCCGTAGCGGAGCAGGTCGTCGGGCTCGACCTCGGCGAACGGAGTCTTGTTCACGCCGCCCGCCGGCGACCACGCCTTCGGGGCCGGCTGAAGCCGATCTGCCGCTTGCCCGGTGCGGGCCTCGATGATCTTTTCCAGGCCGTCGAACGCGCCGCCGCAGATGAACAGGATGTCCTTGGTGTTGATCTGGATGTATTCCTGCTGCGGATGCTTGCGCCCGCCCTGCGGCGGCACGCTGGCCACCGTGCCCTCGAGGATCTTGAGCAGCGCCTGCTGCACGCCCTCGCCCGAGACGTCGCGCGTGATGCTCGGGTTCTCGCGACTTGCGGGCGATCTTGTCGATCTCGTCGATGTAGACGATGCCGCGCTCGCACTCGGCGACGTTGAAGTCGCCCGCCTGGAGCAGCCGCACGAGGATGTTCTCCACGTCCTCGCCCACGTAGCCCGCCTCGGTGAGCGTCGTCGCGTCGGCGATCGTGAACGGCACGTCGAGAATGCGGGCCAGCGTCTGGGCGAGCAGCGTCTTGCCCACGCCCGGTGGGGCCGATGAGCAGGATGTTCGACTTGTCCAGCTCCACGTCGTCGTCGCGCAGCGACGCGGAGTTGATGCGCTTGTAGTGGTTGTACACCGCCACCGCCAGCGCCTTCTTGGCCTGCTCCTGCCCGATCACGTACTGGTCCAGAATGTCCTTGATCTCCTGCGGCGTGGGGACCTGCGTGATCGCCTCGGCAACCTCGCGCTCCTCGTCCTCCGCCAGGATCTCATTGCACAGGGCAATGCACTCGTTGCAGATGTACACGGACGGGCCCGAAATGAACTTCCGGACCGAGTCCTTGGACTTGCCGCAGAACGAGCACCGCAGGTGTTTATCGTGGGCCATGCTGGTCGCTCAACCACCCGAAGGGAAAAGAGGCGCCACCGCGCTTCTGGAGGATATACCGACCGCGCGCGCGCGGTCAAGGAACTGACGACCGACGCTCGTGAACGTTTTCACGAGCCCCGGATTAGCAGCCCGGCCCGGGCTACTTCTTGGCCGCCTGGGCGAGGTCGTTCTCCACGGGAATTTCCGACGCGTTCGTGATCACCGTATCCACGAGTCCGTATTCCTTGGCCTGGTCGGCCGACATGAACCGGTCGCGGTCGGTGTCCTTCTCGATTGCCTCGATGGGCTGGCCCGTGTGCTTGGCCATCAACTCGTTGAGTTTGGAGCGGAGATACAGGATTTCCTTGGCCTGGATCTCGATGTCCGACGCCGTCCCCCCGCCGCCCGACTGCGACGGCTGGTGGATCATGATCCGCGAGTGGGGCAGGGCGAACCGCTTGCCCTTGCGGCCGGCCGCGAGCAGGAACGCGCCCATGCTCGCCGCCATCCCCATGCAGATCGTGTTCACCGGCGCCTTCAGAAACTGCATGGTGTCGTAGATCGCCAGCCCCGCCGAGACGCTGCCGCCCGGCGAGTTGATGTACAGGTGGATGTCCCGCTCCGGGTTGTCCGCCTGCAGGAACAGGAGCTGCGCGATGATGATGTTGGCCACGTCGTCGTTCACCGGCGTGCCCAGGAACACGATGCGGTCCATGAGGAGCCGCGAGAAGATGTCGTAGCTGCGCTCGCCGCGGCTCGACCGCTCGATGACGTACGGGGGATAGATCGTCGACATGGGTTGATCGCTCATCAGTTGGTCTGCTCCACGGTGTTCCGTTCCAGCAGCCACGCGAAGACCTTGTCCTCGGTGATGCTGCGTTCGATTTCCTTCAGCCGCCCCGCCTTCTGCAGCGAGGCGTACACCTGGCCCGGCTCGGCGTTGCGCTTGGCCGCCACCTCGGCCACGCGCGCGTCCACGTCCGCCTCGGAGGCGGCGAGCTTCTCGCGCTCGGCCAGCGTGTCCACGATCAGGTCGCGACGCACCTGGCGCTCGGCCACGGGCGCGAACTCGCCCACGAACCGGTCGCGCTCGTCGTCCGTCACCTGATACATCTCGAGGTACGCCTGGATCATCTGGTTCACCCAGCTCGGCGGCACGTCGAACGGGTTCGCGGCCGCAATCTGTTCGACGAGCTGCCGGCGCACCCCCGCGTCCGCGTCTCGGCGGGCGTGGTCGGCGAGGTCCGTGCGCACCGTGGCGCGCAGGGCGTCGAGCGAATCGAAGTCCCCCACCTCGCGGGCCAGCGCGTCGTCGAGCGCGGGCAGCGCCTTGCGCTTCACTTCCTGCAGCCCCACGCGCACCGGCTTCGTCTTGCCGCGCTGCGCCTCGTCGGGAAAGTCGTCGGGCCAGCGGACCGCGCGCTCCAACGTTTCCGACGGCGCCAATTCCATGATCAACTCCTCGATGCCCGGAATGGCCTGGCCGCCCCCCAGGACGATCGTGTACTCCTTGCCCTCGGGGATCTCGCCCCCATCCTCGGCCGTGGCCAGGAGCACCGTCACCATGTCGCCGGGAAGCGGGCGCTCCAGCACCGGCGACCAGGCCGCGCGCTGGTCGCGGAGCTGCTCGATCTGCTCGTCCACCGCCGTGTCGGTGACCTCGATCGCCGGCCGCTCGACCCTGAAGCCCTCGACCCGCGCCAGCGTGACCTCCGGCCGCACTTCGAGGTGCAGCTCGAAAGTCATTGCCTCGCCTTCGGCGAACTTGAGGTCGTGGACGTGCGGCTGGGCGGCGACCTTGATCTGCTCCTTGTCCAGCACCTGCTGGAAGGCCTCCTGGACCACGCGCTCGATGACTTCCTGCCGGATGGCGTCCTTGTACTTCTTCTTGACGAGCGCCGGCGGGGCCTTGCCGGCACGAAACCCGGGCAGGCGGACGCTGGAGGCGTAGCGCTTGGCGGTGGTGTTCTCCACCTCCTTGACGTCCGCGGCTGGCACCGTGACGGCCAGCAATCGCTCGACGCCCCCGCTCCTCTTGGTCGTGATCTGGATGTCCATGGGGTTCTGGTTGGGCTCTGGCGCCGGGGCCGCCTCCGGACCCCCGATTGGCGGGGTGGGGGGGGCGGTGAAACCGGTGTACCGAAAGCTAACCGGCGGGGGGAGGGGGTCCTAGGGTACCGGGGGCGCGGAGAATTGCCCTTGCGTTTGCATGATCCGCAGGGAATTGCCCGTCCAGTGCGAGAGGGGGGACTCGAACCCCCAAGCCTTGCGGCACAGGATCCTAAGTCCTGCGCGTCTGCCAGTTCCGCCACTCTCGCGTACCTCAATACTACGCAGGGACGGGGAGGGCGCCACGGGGCCGACGGGCGCCAATAAGCAGCGCCGGCAAGACCTGCGCAGGAAAACAACGCCGGCAAAACCAACGCCGGCAAAACCAACGCCGGCAAAACCAACGCCGGCAAAACCAGCGCCGGCAAAACCAACGCCGGCAAAACCAGCGCCGGCAAAACCAGCGCCGGCAAAACCAACGCCGGCAAAACCAGCGCCGGCAAGAACGGCGCCGGCAAAGAGGGCGCAGGGCCAAGACCGCGGGGGATAAGGAAGGGGGCCGGCGTTCCGCCGGCCCCCATTCCGATTTCCACTGTCCTACGGTCCTACCCTCCTACTGTCTTACTGTCCTACGCTCGTACCCTCGTACCCTCGTACCCCCTCCCTCACTTCCCAACCAACACGTTCACCAAATGCGTCTGCCCCGCCTGCGCGTTGTACACGAGCAGCTGCAGGTAGTCGCCGCTCTTCACGCTCTGCACGGCCCGGTTCAGGTCGTCCACGCTCTTGATGTCCATCTTCTTGGGGTAGAGCGCTCCCACGATGACATCCTGGTCCGGATACAGCCCGCTGCTCGCCGACGTCGGGTCCGGGTAGCTCGGGCCGTTCGGCGACACGTCGGTCACCATCAGCCCATGCGCGTACTGCGGCGGAATGCTGTCCTGCTGCGCCACCGCGTCGGTGAGCGGTTGCACCGTGATCCCCAGCTTGATCTCGGCCATGGCCCGGCCGGCGCCCGAGGCGCCGCCGGCGCTGCTGCTGGCCGCGGCCGTCGTGGCACTGGCCGGCGGCTCGCCCAGCTTCACCGAGATCGTCAGGTCCTTGCCGTACCGCATCACGTCGAGCTTGACGGTCTGGCCCGGCTCGTAGTTCCGGATCACGCGCTGCAGCGCGGCTACGTCCTTCACCGACTGGCCGTCCACCGCGACGATCACGTCGCCCTGCTGAATACCCGCCTGCTTGGCCGGGCTCGGCCCGTTGTCGTCCGTGAAACCCTGCACGGCTGCGCCGTGGATGTCCGACATGCCGGCGATCTTCGCCGCCGCGGCGTCCACCTCGCCGATGCTCACGCCGAGCACCGCACGCCGCACGTGCCCGTACTTGATGAAGTCTTCCATTACCTTGCCGGCCAGCGAGATCGGAATCGCGAAGCCGTAGCCGGCGAAGTACCCCGTCCCGCTGGCCAGCGCGCTGTTGATGCCGATCACCTGTCCCTGCAGGTTGACCAGCGGCCCGCCGCTGTTGCCCGGGTTGATGGCCGCGTCGGTCTGGATGTAGTCCATGATCGCGTACGGATTGTCGCGCGTGTTGAGCAGGCCCTGGAGCTGCCGGCCCTTGGCGCTCACGATCCCCGACGTGACCGTGAAGTTGAGCCCCAGCGGATTGCCGATGGCGAGCACCCACTGCCCGACGTGCGCCGCGGAATCCTCGCCCAATTGGACGGTCGGCAGGTCGTTCGCGTCGATCTTGATCAGCGCCACGTCGGTAGTCGGATCGCGGCCGATCACCTTGGCCGTGAACGTCCGGTTGTCGAGCAGTCGGACGGTGAGCTTGTCGGCCAGGTCGCCGTTGTCGGCCACGACGTGGTTGTTGGTCAGGATGTAGCCGTCCTTCGATACGATGAACCCGGTGCCGCTCGACATCTCCGGGGTATTGTCGGGCCGCTGATGGAACTGCCGGAAGAACTGCTCCATGCCCGGCGGCAGATTCTGCGGCACCTGCTGGCGCGACGCCTTGGGCTGCGTTTCGGCCTGAATGGAGACGACGGCCGGCGTGACGGTGTTGGCCACCCATTCGAAGGCGTTGGACACGGCCTCCGCGGTGGCCACGGACGAGGGCGGGTTGAGCGAGGCCGACGCGAACTGCGGCCGGGCGCCCTGGGCCCAACTCATCGTCGTGAGGTCGAACCCCGACGCGAACACCAGCCCGCAAACGAATGCCACCGCGACGGCGGCGCCGAGTGTGATGCGTGAGCGCATGGACATGTTGAGAATCTCACCTGTGTTTCGGACTCAATGAATTACCCGTATGGGGGCGGGAAGTTCGCCCCCGGGGGCCGGCGCCGCTCCGCATGCGGCGTGGACGCTCTACTAGGACACATAACGCCGGCGCGGGGTTTCCGCGAGCGCCGTCCGCGCGCCGCGAACGGCCGCGGGCGCCGGGAACTCATCCCGGCGCCCGTGACCCACGAACCTCGAACCGCTCACGATTTCTTGCTGTCGTCCACGATCTCGTAATCGGCCTCCACCGCCTCGTCCGGCTTGGGCGCGCCCTCCGGGGCCGGCGCGCCTTCGGGCGCGGCGCCCCCTTCCGGCGCCGCCTGCGCCTGCTGCGTAGAAGCTCTGCCCGGCCTCGGCGAACGTCTTGGACAGCTCCTCCTGCGCCGCGCGGATCTCGGCGATGTCGTCGCCGCGGAGCGCCTTGCGCGCGCGCTCCACCGCGGCGTCGAGCTTGCGCCTTGAGGTCGGCGCGGGAGCTTGTCCGACCACTCCTTGGCGTTCTTCTCCACCTCGTACGTCATGCTGTCGAGCCGGTTGCGCGTGTCGATCTCCTCGCGCCGCGCTTGTCCTCCTGCGCGTTCTTCTCGGCGTCCTTGACCATCTTGTCGATCTCGGCGTCCGACAGCCCGCTCGAGGCCTCGATGCGGATCTTCTGCTCCTTGCCCGTGGCCTTGTCCTTGGCGCGCCACGTGCAGGATGCCGTTGGCGTCGATGTCGAAGCGTGACCTCGACCTGCGGCATGCCGCGCGGCGCGGGCGGAATGCCCGTGAGCTGGAACTTGCCGATCGTGCGGTTGTCGCGCGGCCATCTCGCGCTCGCCCTGCAGCACGTGGATCTCGACCGTCGTCTGGTTGTCGTCGGCGGTGGAGAACACCTCCGACTTCTTGGTCGGGATGGTCGTGTTGCGCGGGATGAGCACCGTGGTCACGCCGCCCAGCGTCTCGATGCCGAGCGAGAGCGGCGTCACGTCGAGCAGCAGCACGTCCTTCACCTCGCCGGTGAGCACGCCGCCCTGGATCGGCGGCGCCGATCGCCACGACCTCGTCGGGGTTCACGCCCTTGTTCGGCTCCTTGCCGAAGAACTCCTTCACGATCTCCTGGACCTTCGGCATGCGCGTCGAGCCGCCGACGAGCATGCACCTCGTCGATCTCGTCGGGCTTCAGGCCCGCGTCCTTGAGCGCCTGCTCCATGGGCGGCAGCGTGCGCTGGATGAGGTCGTCCACCAGCTGCTCGAACTTGGCCCGCGACGAGCGTGTAGTTCAGGTGCTTCGGGCCCGCTGCGTCGGCCGTGATGAACGGCAGGTTGATGTCCGTGCTGCATCGTGCTCGACAGCTCCATCTTGGCCTTCTCGGCGGCTTCCTTGAGGCGCTGCAGCGCCATCGGGTCCTTCGACAGGTCGATGCCCTGGTCCTTCTTGAACTCGGCCACGAGCCAGTCGATCACGCGCTGGTCGAAGTCGTCGCCGCCCAGGTGCGTGTCGCCGTTGGTGGACTTCACTTCGAACTGGCGCGACCCTCCACGTCGTACAGCTCGAGCACCGAGATGTCGTACGTGCCGCCGCCCAGGTCGAAGACGGCGACCTTCTCGTCCTTCTTCTTGTCGAGGCCGTAGGCCAGCGCGGCCGCCGTGGGCTCGTTGATGATGCGCAGCACGTCGAGGCCGGCGATCTTGCCCGCGTCCTTGGTGGCCTGGCGCTGGGCGTCGTTGAAGTACGCCGGCACCGTGATCGACCGCCTTGGTCACCGTGTGGCCGAGGTAGTCCTCCGCCGTCTGCTTCATCTTCTGCAGGATCATCGCCGAGATCTCCGGGCGGCGTGTACCGCTTGCCCTGCACCTCGACCGTGGCCACGTCGTTCGGTGCCGGCCACGACCTTGTACGGCACGCGCGTGATCTCGTTCTTCACCTCGCCCATCTTGCGGCCCATGAACCGCTTGATCGAGAAGACCGTGTTCTGCGGGTTGGTGACCGCCTGCCGCTTGGCCACCTGGCCGACCAGGCGCTCGCCGTCCTTGGTGAACCCGACCACCGACGGCGTCGTCCGGCCGCCCTCCGCGTTCGGGATCACGACCGGGTCGCCGCCCTCCATGACCGCCACGACCGAGTTGGTGGTACCCAGATCGATGCCGATGACTTTGTCCGCCATGTGGTCCCCTGTTAGGTGATGGGCGCGGTGTCTGCCACCCCGCCAGCGCGACCTTTTCTACGCAAGACGGGGGCCGCGGATGTCGCGCCAGTCTGGCAGAGTCGGGGCCGCTCTCGTCATTTTCGAGTCTGACACTCTGGCGCCGCCGGCCGGCCGCCCGCGCCCCGGCGGGGCTGTCGGCGACCAGCCGGCGGCGGCTCCCCACCGGAACCCGGCATGATTCCCCTGAGCGACGAAAACCTGTTGGTGCGAGTGCCGGCGATGACCTGGGCCCTCCTGGCGGCGATGTTCGCCGTCTGGATCTTCGTGGAGGGGGCGGGCCTCGACGACTCGGCGATGATGGCCGCCGTGTGCAATCTGGGGATGGTGCCGGGTGAGGTCACGCACATGGCCCCGTTGGGCTACGCGCTGCCCCTGGCGCCGGGGCTGGCGTGCGTGATCGACAATTCCCGCATCAACATCTTCACGCCGCTGATCTCGATCTTCCTGCACGCGGGATGGCTGCACATTCTGGGCAACGCCGTGTTCTTCTGGGTGTTCGCCCGGGCGGTGGAAGACACGATGGGTCCGTGGCGGTTCCTGGCGTTCTTTCTGGTCTGCGGGCTGGCGGCGGCCGCGGCGCAGATCGCGTCCGACCCGGCGTCGCCGGTGCCCACGGTGGGGGCGTCGGGGGCGATCTCCGGCGTGATGGGGGCGTATCTGCTGCTCTATCCGCGGGTGCGCATCCACATGCTGTTCATCTTCATCATCTTCTTCAAGGTCTTCCGCATTCCGGCCTGGATCGTGCTCATCTGGTGGTTCGGGGTGCAGGTGCTCACGGCGCTGCCCTCGCTGGGGTCGCAGGGGCCGAACATCAGCGGGGGCGTGGCGGTGTGGGCGCACGTGGGGGGATTCCTCTCGGGGCTGGTGCTCATCCGGGCGTTCGTGAAGCCGGCGTACATGGAGCAGCGGCGCCGGCTGACGGCGGCCGTGCGGCCGGCATAGCGGCCTCCCCTTCCCCGACAGCGCGTGGGCGGTGTTCCCCTTTCCCGGTCAGGACCCGGCCGGGTAGACTTGGGGACCCCGATACCCCCAAGGTCCATGTTCGGTCGGCTGATTCCACACGACGAGCAGTTCTTCGCGTCGTTCAACGAACTCGCGGCGCAGCTCGTGACGGCGGCGCGGAAGCTGGTGCAGCTCTTCGACGAGCCCGCCCGCGCCTCCCATCACGTGCGCGCCCTCAAGGAGATCGAGCACAACGCCGACGTGCTCACGGCGGCGGTGAACGTGCGCCTGAACAAGAGCTTCATCACGCCGTTCGACCGCGAGGACATCCACATGCTCGTGTCGCGGCTGGACGACGTGGTGGACCTGATCGACGGCGGGGCGCGCCGGTACGAGATGCTGCACATCGCGGAGGTGCGGCCGGAGGCCAAGGAGTTGGCCCGCGTGCTGGCCGCGGCCGCGGACCACCTGCAGCAGGCCGTGGTGGCGATCAAGAAGCCGGCCGAGGTGGAGCGGCAGGTGGCGGCGGTGAAGGAGCTGGAGGAGGAGGCGGACGCGATCTACCACGACGCCGTGGGCGCGCTGTTCGCCAACGGCGCTGACGCGATCGACGTGCTCCGCTGGAAGGAGATGTACGACACCCTGGAGCGCACCACCGACTACTGCATGCGGGTGGCCCAGGTGTTGCGGAGCATCTCCCTCAAGAACGCCTGACGTGGCCGCGTTCGTCGTCGCGATCGTCGCCATTGCGCTGATCTTCGACTTCACGAACGGGTTCCACGATTCGGCGAATTCCATCGCCACCATCGTCGGCACGCGCGTGTTGAGCCCGCTGGCCGCCGTGGTCTGGGCGGCGACGTTCAACTTCGCGGCGCTGTTCGTGGTCAAGACCGCGGTGGCCACGGCGATCGGTTCGGGGATGGTGGACCAGACGCATCGTCGACGCCCAACCTGATCCTGGCGGCGCTGATGGGCGCGATCGCGTGGAACATGATCACCTGGTATTTCGGGATTCCCTCCAGTTCGTCGCACGCGCTCATCGGCGGCTATGCCGGCGCGGCGATCTCCAAGGCCGGCGTGGCGGCCATCCTCTGGGGCCTGAAATGGAAGCAGACGCTGTCGTTCATCGTGATCTCGCCGGTGGTCGGGCTCGGCGCGGGCTTCCTGCTCATGATGCTGGTGTATCGCATCTTCCGCCGCAGCGCGCCCGCGCGGGTGGACCGGTTCTTCCGGCACGCGCAGATCGCGAGCTCGGCGCTGCTCTCGCTGTCGCACGGCGGCAACGACGCCCAGAAGACGATGGGCATCGTGGTGGCGTTGCTCGTGGCCACGCAGCCGGTGTTCGCGCACCAGACTGGGCTGCTGCACCACCTGTACGTGACCGACGGCACGGTGATTCCGACCTGGGTGGAGGTGTGCGCCTACACGTCGATCTCGCTCGGCACGCTGTTCGGCGGCTGGCGCATCGTGCACACGATGGGGTCGCGCATCACGAAGCTGCGGCCGGTGGGCGGCTTCTGCGCCGAGACGGGGGGCGCGGTGGCGATTCTGGTGGCCACCCGGTTCGGCATTCCGGTGAGCACCACGCACACGATCACGGGCTCCATCGTCGGCGTGGGCGCGACGCACCGGCTGTCGGCGGTGCGCTGGGGGATCGCGGGCCGCATCGTGTGGGCGTGGGTGCTCACCATCCCGGCCGCAGGTGCGCTGGCCGCCATGGGTTACATCGTGCTTCGGGCGTTCCTCGGGGCGTGACGCAGGCGTGACACCGCCGAGACGCCGCGGTCGCCGCGGCGCGCGCGGGGTATAGTAGGGTAGGAGGAAGATGCCGTGCCCCCGTTCATGACCGCCGCCCCGACCCCGTCCCTGTTCTTCAACCGCGAGCTCAGTTGGCTGGCGTTCAACCAGCGCGTGCTGCACGAGGCCGAGGACGACCGCAATCCGCTGCTCGAGCGGCTGAAGTTCCTGGCGATCTTCGCCAACAACCTCGACGAGTTCATCATGGTGCGGGTGGCCGGCGTGCGCCGTCAGGTGGTGGCCGGCGTGCAGCAGACGCCGCCGGACGGGCTGACGCCGCAGGAACAGCTGGACGCACTGGGGCGCAAGATCGCCGAGCTGGTGGCGGCGCAGAACGCGTGTCTGGCGGAGCTGCTGGCGCGGCTGGCCGACCAGGGAGTGCGGCTGGTGCCGATGGACGAGCTATCGGAGGGCGAGCGCCGGGCGATGGACGCCTATTTCCGGCGCGAGGTGTTCCCCGTGCTCACGCCGCTCGTCGTGGACCCCGGGCATCCCGTTCCCGCACATCTCGAACCTCTCGATCTCGCTGGCCGTGGAGATCCGCGACCCCGACACCGGGGCCGTGCGGTTCGCGCGCGTGAAGGTGCCGAAGAGCCTGCCGCGGTGGGTGCCGATCGAGGGGCGCACGAACCAGTTCGTGCCGCTCGAAGCGCTGGTGGGCGCGCACCTCGAAGCGCTGTTCCCCGGCGTCGACGTGCTCGACTGGTACGCCTTCCGGATCACGCGCTATCAGCGATCTGGAGATGCCGGAGTTCCTGGACGAGCCGGAGGACCTGCTGGCGACGATCGAGGAGCAGGTATTCAAGCGCCGGTTCGGCGAGGTGATCCGGCTCGAGGTCGTGAACGAGATGCCGGTCCATCTCCGGGAGCTGCTGCTCGAGGAGCTGCGCGACGAGCGCGACCTGCCGGTGGGCGCGCTCACCGAGCGCGACGTGTTCGAGGCGGGCTCGCTGCTCGGGTTGGGCGACCTGATCCCGCTCGCGTCGCTCGATCTGCCGGCGCTGCGCGACGCGCCGTTCGTGCCCAACACGCCGAGCGCGCTGCGCGACGCCGCTCGGTCGATCTTCGACGTGATCCGCGAGCGGGACATGCTGGTGCACCACCCGTTCGACTCGTTCACGGCCACGGTGGAGCGGTTCATCGAGGCGGCCGCCCGCGACGACCAGGTGCTGGCGATCAAGATGACGCTCTACCGCACGTCGGGCGACTCGCCAGATCGTGGACGCGCTCACCGAAGCGGCCCAGCTCGGCAAGCAGGTGGCGGTGCTGGTGGAGCTGAAGGCGCGGTTCGACGAGGCGAACAACATCAACTGGGCGCGGCAGCTCGAAGAGGTGGGCGTGCACGTGGCCTACGGCGCGGCCAGCGCTCAAGACGCACGCCAAGACGGTGCTCGTCGTGCGGCGCGAGGCCGACGGCATTCGCCGCTACGTCCACATCGGCAGCGGCAACTACAACTCGCGCACCGCCGCGCATCTACACCGACGTCGGGCTGTTCACGTGCAGCCCGCATGATCGGCGACGACGTGACGGAGCTGTTCAACGCGCTCACCGGATTCTCGCGCAAACGCAGCTATCCAGGCGCTGCTCGTGGCGCCGACGTCGACTGCGCGACGCGGTTCATCGAGCTGCTGGAGCGCGAGGCGGCGCACGCGCAGGCCGGCCGCGCCGGCGCGCATGATCGCCAAGATGAACGCGCTGGTGGACGAGGAGATCATCCGCGGCGCTGTACGCGGCGTCGCAGGCGGGCGTGGAGATCGACCTGATCATTCGCGGCATCTGCTGCCTGCGCCCCGGCATCCCCGGCGTGAGCGACCGCATCCGGGTGCGCAGCATCATCGGCCGCTTCCTCGAGCATTCGCGCGGATCTGGTCGTTCGCCAACGGCGGCGCGGGCCGAGTACTACCTCGGCTCGGCCGACTGGATGCCGCGCAACTTCGACCGCCGCGTGGAGGCGGTGGCGCCGGTGGAGGACCGCACCCTGCACCCGCGGCTCCGGGCGCTGTTCGACACGCTGCTCGGCGACAACCGGCAGGCGTGGGAACTGGACGCCGACGGCGTGTGGCGCCAGCGCATGCCCGAGGGTGCGGTGCGCGCCACGCACACGATCCTGCTGCGCGATTCGTGGGGCCGGTCGCCGGCCGAGGTCGGCGAGGACCAGGCCACCGCGCGCGAGCCGGCCGAGAGCCGGGGCTAGTTAGCGCCGCGCGTCGCGGCCCGCTACGCGTCGACGGCCGCCGAGGAGTGGACGGCGCCGTCCGGTGACACGATCTCCACGGGCCGCTTGGCGAGCTTGGCCAGCAGATCGCTCTTGCGCTGCGCGCCCCACACCTCCAACCGCAAGCCGCGCCGCTGGCGGGCCGGCACCGGCGTGATGCGCACGGCGCGGGCCAGCCACCGCACCCGCAGACCGCGCACCACGCCCATGTGCCCGCGGTCGAGGCCGTCGGCCACGCGCAGCAGCGCGGCCAGCCGCCGGATGCGCTTGCGCACGCCGGGCGACAGGTCGGCCAGGCTCTCGTCGCGCTTGCGCGGCGGCTTGCCCCGGTGGTAGCGCGCGACGTTGGCCACCATCACCTGCTCGGACGGCGACATGCCGAGCAGATCGGCGTGGAGAATGAGATGGTACGAGTGCTTCTGATGCCCGCGGAACCCGATGTGATACCCCACGTCGTGGAGCAGCGCGGCGTCGGCCAGGATCTGCCGGTCTTCGGGCGGACAGCCGAGCCGCGCCCCGATGGCGTCGAACAGGCGCAGGGCGAGCGCGCGGACGTGCTCGGAGTGCACGGCATCGTAGTGGCAGCGCGTGCCGAAGTCGCGCACCGAGCGCTCGCGGGCCTGGCCGGGGTCGGCCACGGCCGGCTTCACCCGCGCCGCCTCGAGCAACAGCCCCTCCCGGATCCCGTAGGCCGAGACGTGCAGCGCGCGCGCTTCGAGTCGCGACATGACCTCCATGCCGGTGGCGATGCCGGCCAGGATGATGTCGGCGCGGCCGGCGTTCAGCCCCGGCACGGCGCGCCGCTCGGCCGGCGTGAGATCCGAGAGCAGCTCGAGCACGCGCTCCATGTCCACGTGCGGCACGACGGTGCCGTGCACGCTCCGCGCCGTGGTCATCCCCTGCCGCGCGAGGTGGATGCCGGCGAGGTTGGTGAACGTGCCGCCCGACCCGATGATGCGCGCGCCGCGCCATTCGCGAATTGGCAGGTGCGGCCGGATCTCCTCGCGCACGAACCGGCGCAGCCGCGCCAGTCCCTTGCGCTGGTCGCGACCCACGAGGAACCGCTCGGTGAGGCGGAGGGCGCCGAGCGGGAGCGACGCGAGGTGTTCCACCACGCCGTCGGAGCTGAGGGCCAGTTCCAGCGACCCGCCGCCGATGTCCATCACCACCACGCGGCCGGTGCCGATCTCGAAGTGGGCGAGGGCGCTGCGAAAGGCGAGGCGGGCCTCCTCGTCG
The DNA here is from genome assembly GCA_963729495.1 of uncultured Gemmatimonadaceae bacterium. GTDB lineage: Bacteria > Gemmatimonadota > Gemmatimonadetes > Gemmatimonadales > Gemmatimonadaceae > JAGWRI01. The sequence continues at coordinate 7,445 of CAVSOM010000035.1, read as the reverse complement.
CCGCTCAGCACGCGCACCTTGAGCCCGGTGGCGCGGCGCACCTCGTTCACGAACGCGTCGCCGTTGGCGGCCTCGCGCACCGCGCTCGTGGCCACCACCTCGATGCGGTCGGCCCGCTGCTGCCGCGCCAGCATCGTCATGCGGCGCAGCGCGTCGAGCGCGCGCGCGATGGCGCCGTCGTCGAGCCGCTCGTGCGTGCCCAGGCCCGAACCGAGGCGCGGGGCGGCCTTCATCTCGTCCACCACCTGAATGCGGCCGTCCGGCCACACGTCGGCCAGGATCTGACGAATGGAATTCGACCCGATGTCGATGGCCGCGACGCGATGGGGGCGGCCGGCTCGGGCCGGCGCGGGGGCGGTCACGCCGGCGCGGCGCGCGGCGCCGCCTCGGCCGGCCGGTTCGCGACTCGCGCCTCGGCCATCGCCAGCCGGTAGTCCGCGATCAGGTCGTCGAAGATTCGATCCCATTCACGCTGCGCGGCAAAGGTGAGTCCCACGCGGCGCATCGCGGCCAGGTGGTCCGGCTGCGCGGCCGCCGCCCGTATGCCGGCGGCGAGATTGGCGCCGGCCCCCGGATAATACACCATCCCCCGGTCGTCCGAGAGCAGGGCGCGCGTGGGGCCGGCGTCGGCGGCGAGGATCGGCACGCCCGACGCCATCGCTTCGAGGAGCACGTTGCCGAACGTGTCGGTGACGGAGGGAAATACGAACAGGTCGAGCGACGCGAAGAAGCGGCTCAGCGCCTCGCCTTCCAGCCGTCCCATGAATCGGGCCGAGGGCGGGGCGGCGCGCCGCAGCGCGTCCAGATAGGGGCCGTCGCCGGCGAAGGCGAACACGAACCGTCCGGGCGCCTCGACCTCCAGCTGCCGCATGGCGTCGAGCATCGTGTCCAGCCCCTTCTCCCGCGCGAGCCGGCCCACGTTGCCCACCAGCCATCGCCCGTCGCGCGCGCCCAACCGCTCGCGCAGCTCGTCGGAGCGGAACGAGGGGTGGAAGCGCACGGCGTCCACGCCGCGGCTCCACACGCGCACCCGCCGGAAGCCGTGGTCGATCAGCTCCTGCGCGGTGGCGTCGCTCGGCGCATAGGTGCGTCGCCCGGAGTTGTGGAACCAGCGCAGGAACGACCACCCCGGGCCCGCGAGCAATCCCAGCCGGTAGAAGCGCGCGTAGGCGCTGAAGCTGGTGTGGTACGACGTCACGAACGGCAGGCCGAGGCGGATGGCGGCGCGGCGGCCGGCCAGCCCCGCGCCGAACGGCGTGGCCGCGTGCACCAGCGTGGGCGCCCACTCGCGCACCTCGCGCTCGACGCGTGCGTAATCGGGCCACGCCATTCGCAATTCCGGATAGGCCCAGAACGGCACGCTCCGCAGGTCGCGCACGTGCGGCTCGTCGGGGCCGCCGGGCGCGCGGGCGGTCCACACCCGCACGGCGCCGCCGCGGGCGACCACGGCGTGCTCCAGGCGGTCGAGGGTGCGCGTGACGCCGCTCATCTGCGGCAGGTGGGTGTCGGTGAACAGCGCGACGCGCGGCGCCGCCTCGTGGGCCGCGGTCACAGGCAGGCGTACCGGAAGTGGTGCCGCTCGCCGCACCACCGGTCGAGATTGGCCGCCACGCTGGCCGCCGTGGCCGGGTGGCGGATGTCGCCCGGGTGCAGCGCGATCCGGGCCAACCAGTGGCCGCGCTGCCACCACCACCGCGCGTCGGCCACGGCGGCCGAGAGGTGCGCCCGGGCGGGGGAACGCGCGCTCCAGCGCACCACCGGCGAGGGCAGCCGCGTGGCGCGCGCGTGCAGGTGAATGCAGTCGGCGTCCTCGCTGATGCGCAACCCGGCGCGTTGCACGGCGCGATACGTGTCCTCGCGCGCCAGCCAGGCCGGCGCCACGAAGCCGATCGGCTCCAGCCCCACGCGCTCCAGCGCGCGCATCCCTCGGCCGATGCGCGCTCCGGCCTCCCGCTCGTCGAGCCCCAGGAATTCCCCCTCGCGGGCCGTGGCCCCCCACGCCCGCAGGCGGTCGCCCGGGCTCCGCCGCCGCCCGTGCTCGTCGTGGCGCTCGCCGTGCAGGAACACCTCGGCCCCCTCGCGCGCGCGGGCGCGCAGCCACGCGGCGAACCGCGGGTATTCCTCGATCGGCCAGCCGCCGTGCCAGTTGGGCACGACCAGCAGCGCGGGTACCAGGCCGCGCTCGGCGCACAGGTCCCACAGGGCCCGCACGTCGCGCTCCAGGGCCGGCGTGACGTCGTGGATCGATACGAGAAGTTTCATGAGCCGGCCAGTGCGTCGTACACCGCGAACAGCCGGTCGAGCACCTGCGGCCAGCCGTGCTCGCGTTCGGCGTAGGCCCGCCCCCGCGCGCCGAGGGCGCCGAGATCCGCCCGCAGGAGCGCGACGAGCTGCTCGGCGACCGAGCCCGCCACGCCCGACGCGAACCGCGCGCCGGCGCCGGACCGCTCGACGAGTTCCGCCACGCCGCCGCGATCGGCGGTGAGCACCGGCACCCCACTGGCCAGCGCCTCGATGGCCGAGAGGCCGAACGTCTCCACCGAGCCGGGGGCCGCGTACAGATCGGCCGCCGCCATCAACTGCGCCAGCCGCACGCGATGGGCCACGTAGGGCCGCCACCGCACCCGCAGCCCGCGGGCCCGGGCCCGGAGCGCGTCGCCGAGCGGGCCGCTCCCCACGATCACCAGCTCGGCGTCGATCCGCGGCTCGGCCAGCCGCCACCCGTCGATCAGCGTTTCGAGTTCCTTGTCCCGCGCCAGCCGGCCCACGAACAGCACCATCGGGCGGGCCGAGAGGCCGGCCAGCCGCCGCGTGGCGCGCTCGGCGGCCCGGCGTCGCGGGTGGAACAGTTCGAGGTCCACGCCCAGCGGCACGCGCGTGGTGCGCGCGATGCCGGCCGCGGCGAGTTCCTCCTTCACGTAATCCGACGCGACGATCGTGGTGGTGAAGGTGTGGTCGAGGGCGCGCAGGTAGCGCCAGGCGAAGTCGGACGCCAGGCGGCGGTGGGCCGGCGAGCCGGCGCCGCGCGGGGCGAGCATGCGCGGCAGGTGGCTGTGGTAGAACGCCACGAGCGGCACGCCCGCGTCGCGCGCGGCGTGGCGCACCACCCACGGCACGAGCCCGATGCTCCCGACCTCGATCACGTCGGGTCGCTCGTGTTCCACGATCCGGCGGCTGGAGCGCGTGGCGAGCATGAACCGGTAGGGCGCCTGCGTGGGCACGCGGGGGCCGCGCAGGCGGTAGCAGCGGACGCCCGCCGTTTCGGTGATCGCGTCGCGCCGACCGGGCACCACCACCACGTGCCGGAGGTCGGGGCGCTGCTCCACGTAGCGCGCCTTCTCGAACAGGTACGTGCGCACGCCGCCGCTGGTCTCGCCGAAGAACTCGGTGATGTCGAGCACGCCGCGCCGCGCCGCGGGCCGGAGCCGCGGTGGCAGCGCCTGGGCGCCGATGTCGAGGCCGAGCCGCAGGCGCGGGGCGTCGAGCAGCGCCCGTTCCACGGCGTCCCGCTCCGCCCCCGCGCGATCGCCGGCCGCCGCGACGTGCTCGGCGATCGCCGTGGTCACTGCGCGAGCACGGCGAGCGCGGTCGCCACGGCGATGAGCTGGCCGGCGAGCACGTCGCCGGGGTAGTGCACGCCGAGGAACACGCGGGTGAGGCCCACCGCGGTGGCGCACACGATCACCGGCACCGAGAGCGCCGGAAAGAGCACCGCGTAGACCACCGCGATCGACATCGCGGCGGCGGCGTGCCCCGAGGGAAAGGAGAAGCGGTCGGGCTCGGCGATCATCGCGCGGGCGCTCAGCGCGCGCGACGGCCGCGGGCGCCCCACGGTGCGCTTGAACAGCTGCACGATCAGGTGCGAAACGACGAGCGCCGCCAGAGGCTTGGCCCCGGCGGCGGCGAGCGGCCTCACCCCGGCGAGCGGGAGGGTGGCCAGGAAGACGCTGCTCAGGGCGCCGCCGGCGTGCGTGACGGCGGTGAGCGCGGCGCGGAACGCCCGGGCCGATCCGTCGTCGAGGGCCCAGCGGACGTACAGGTCGCGGTCGCGTTCGGCGATCCGGTGGAGCAGCGAGGTCTCCATACGCGCTGGAGACTAGGCCCGCCGCGTCACCGCTCGCCCCGCGCCGGGCAACGAATGGGTCACCGCCCCGAGACGGCGCCGCAACGGGCGCCGCCGCTCAGGCGGAGCGGCCGTCCCCGTCGTCGGGAAAGAAGACGCTGATCGTCGATCCCTGCCCGGGCACGCTCTCGGCGCGCACGGCGCCGCCGTGGGCCTCGGCCAGGTGTTTGACGATCGCGAGGCCGAGCCCGGTGCCGCCCTCCTCGCGCGACCGGGCCGCGTCCACGCGGTAGAAACGCTCGAAGATCCGCCCCAGATGATCTGGGGCAATACCAATTCCGGTATCGCGCACCCCGATCCGCACGCCGCCGCCCTCCCGCGCCGCGAACAGCGTCACCGCGCCGGCCGGCGTGTAGCGCACGGCGTTCTCCATCAGGTTGGCCAGGATCTGCCGCAGGGCCACGGGATCGGCGCGCACGAACGCCGCGTCGTCGGGAATGTCGCGCGTCACCGTCAGGTGCTTGGCCGTGGCCGCGCGGTCGACGCTCCCCAGCACGTCCGACGCCGCCTGGCGGATGTCCAGCCGCCGCGGCTCGGGCCGCCAGCTCCCCGATTCGTAGCGCGACAGATCGAGCAGATCGTCCACGATGCGCTGCATGCGCTGCGCGTTGGCCCGGATCATGGCCGCGAACCGCTGGCGATCCTCGGGGGCCAGCCCCGGATCGACCAGCGTCTCGGCGAACCCGCTCACCACCGTGAGCGGCGTCTTGAGTTCGTGCGACGCATTGGCCACGAACTCGCGCCGCACCGTCTCCAGGCGGCGCCGGGCGGTGAGATCCTGCAGCGCCAGCACGGCCCCCCCGCCGGCCAGCGGGCGCCCCACCACGGCCAGAATGCGTCCCTCGAGTTCCCACTCGGCCGGGTCCGGCGCCTCGCCCGCCATCGCCGCGCGCAGCGTCTCGCGCAGGGCGCGCCCGGGCGGCAGCCGATCGGCGGGAAAGGGCACCGCGTCGGCCACGCCGAGCAGCCGCCGCGCGCTCGCATTGAGCCGCACCACCTGGTTCCGCGCGCCCACCACCATGATCCCCTCGTCCAGCGCCTCGACGGTGGCGCGCATCAGCGCTTCCTCGGTCTGCAGCGCGGCCAGCCGGCCGGCCAGCTGCTCGGTCATCCGATGCACCGCCGCCGCCAGGTCGCCGATCTCGCCCGGGGCGTTGAGGCTCGGCCGGCGCGTGAGGTCGCCGTCGGCCACGGCGCGCGCCACGCCGCGCAACGCGACGACCGGCCGCGACACTGACCGCGCGAACAGAGCCGCGAGCGCGAACGCGCCCAGCAGCCCGAGCAGCCCGGCCAGCAGCACGTCGCGCTGCGCCGCGCCCACGACGTCGCGCAGCGTGTCGAGACTGATCGACACGCGCACGAACCCCAGCGGGTGGCGCACGGCCGCGTACAACTCGTCGTCGCCCTCGCTCACGCTCTGGCGGTACGAGCTCCCCACGCCGTCGCGCCGGGCCGCCACCACTTCGGGGCGCGTGGCGTGGTTCTCCAGGCCGAGGACTTCGGCCGGCGTGAACTTCGAGTCGCCGCGCACCCGGCCGTCGGCGCCGATCAGCGTCACGCGCCGGTCGAGCGCCGCCCCCGCGGCGTGGGCCAGCGAGTCGGCGTTCTGGCCCGGGCGCCACAGCACCGCCACCAGCCGCGCCGAACGCGTGAGGTCCGAGACCGTTTCGGCCTGCAGCCGCTGGCGCAGGCGCGTGCCCGCCACCGTCACGATCGCCGTCACGAGGATAACAGTGACCACACGCCCTCAGGGCGGCCGTGCCGCTCCCGGGCCCCGGCGCTGCGGAGGACTCGGGTTGCCTGGAGCGACGCACCTTGACAGAGCCGGTCAACCGGCGATCACGGCAAAACGAGGCGTCACCCCCAACAACCGGTCCACCACTGACACCAATGCCTCCCGGGTCGCCCACTCCACGTCGCGAAGCCGCTCGACTCGAGCCGGGCCCCAGCTGGTTGACTCAACGAGCCGGACGAGCAGCTCCGGGCTCGTGCCCGACCCGAACGGGAGCTCGGAGCGGAGGTCGGCTCCGTACTCCGCGTGATGTTCCGACGGCCCGTTCCTCAGCCGCCGGAGAAGCACCCGGGCATGGGCTCGCAGCTGCTCCGAAGGGCCGGCGTTCGCCCCCCAGGTGCTCTCGAGGAGCACGAGTGTCCCCGTCGGCGCGACACGGCGCCACGCCTCGAGCGCCGCCGGCGGGTCCGGCAAGGTCCACACGAGGTGCCGCTCCACGACCGCGTCGTAGCCGTCGCGAGGCGGTTCGGCGGCATTTCCCTCGACGATCTCGATGCTGAGCCCGCGGTGCTGTGCCTTCGCGCTCAGCTGCGCCAACATGGCCGGCGCCAGGTCCAAGGCCGTCACACGGTAACCCTCACGGGCCAGCAACAGGCTCAAGAACCCGGTCCCCGCCCCCGCGTCGAGCACGCGCGCCGGCGGAGGCGGCAGCAGCCTGCGCAAAGTCGCCGCCCACACCGCCAGTTCCACGGTTGTCTGGGGATCGTGCCCGGGCGACCGGTCGTAGGTCGCCGCGTCGAGGTCCCAGTACTCGCGCACCTGCCGCTCGAGGTCACTGGCTCGAGGCATTCTCCGGTCTCCCTTCGCACAACTCTCACGCCCGCCAGCTCGGCCGGGCCCCTCGGCTACAACCTATTCAGCGTGGGTCCACCTCGTCGCCTGGCACCGCCGCCGCGCTCATGGACCGGTTGAGCGACCCTCGCCTGGCGACGCCTCCCGGCCTTGGTGTCGCCACAACGAGTGGGCACATGAGTACGACGAGTGGCATCTATCAGAACGCAAAAATAAACGCGATCGCCCACTTTCCGGTCGCGAAAACGGGGGCGTCACACCGACCCAGTAGCGGCCAGATGTCACCTCACGAACCGAGTCTCCGGCACGCCATTCTCGGCGGTCAAGGCAAGGGCGGTCCGTGACCGACGGCGGTCTCCACTATCGAAAGGGTAGAAAGGGTTGTTTTCATTGACTTCTCCTGGTGCGGACCCCGATATGTTTTCGTTCTCGAGATCCTGGCTCGTCAATCCAGACCGGTCCGACGGGCGGGAACGCAGGTCTATCCTGTCCTTACAAGCAGGTCCGTCCTGTCCTTACAAGTCAGACAAAACAGGCCGAATCCCATGCTTGGCATTCTGACGGATTTCTCATTAAATATGACATCGAGCCTGACAGAGCACTTGACACAAGAGGCTCCCGGCGCGAAGGTTCGCGAGGCGAGGGAAGCGTCGATTCCCAGTCCTTATCTGGTCGCTTGGGCTGGTTGGAGCAAATAGCGAAACCCGTCCCCGCTCGGCAGTGATGGTGGCTCAACAC
>CAVSOM010000034.1:0-16531 GCA_963729495.1 uncultured Gemmatimonadaceae bacterium | reverse complement strand
CTTGGCCGCGAAGTCGGCCACGAGCAGCGGCTGATGCGCGTCGAGCTTGCCGGCGGCGAGCAGCGAGCCGAACGGGCCGATGCCGAACGCGCGCAGCAGCATGAACGCGCCGATGAGCAGCACGAAGGCGGCGAGGGCGTACGCGCCGCCCACGGCCGTCCGGCGCCAACTCATGTGCGGGCTCGCCTTCATCGCGATGGTGGCCATCGTGCCCTGCGGCGCCGACGACCCGCCCGGCGTGTAGGTCGGCGTCATGGTGATCAGCCGCCGCGCCGCGTGCTGCACGTAGGCCGTAAACAGAATGACCGGGAGGCCCAGCCCCATCACGACGAGCGACCCCGGAAACACCCAGCTCGGCAGGCCGATGACGATGATGGCCGACTTGGCCACCAGGGTGACGACCACGAACGCCACGACGTAGATGGCGAGCGCGCGCCAGAGGGCGTGCCGGCCCCCCAGCAGGATGGGCGGCAGCGCGGCGTGTCCGCCGCCGCTCGTCACCGTGTCGAGCACGCGCACCACGTCGCCGGCGTTCTGCGGCCGGTCGTCGGCATCCTTGGCCAGACAGCGCATGATCACGTCGGCCAGGTCGGGCGGCACGTCGGGACGGAGTTCGAGCAGCGGCTGCGGCGTCTCCCCCATCTGCGCCGCCAGCAGCTTCTGCGGCGTCTTGCCCATGAACGGCGGGCGGCCGGCCAGCAGCTCGTACGCCATGCACCCGAAGGCGTAGAGATCGGCCCGATGGTCGGTGGACGGATCGGCCGCCGCCTGTTCCGGCGCCATGTACGCGGGCGTGCCGAGCGACGTGCCCACCTGCGTCAGCGTGGCGTTGGGCGCGGCGGTGCGCGACGCGCTGAGGGCCTTGGCGATCCCGAAGTCGGCCACCACCGCCGAACCGCCCGAGAGGAGCACGTTCTCGGGCTTGATGTCCCGGTGCACGATTCCCCGCTCGTGCGCGTAGGCCAGCGCCTTGGCCACGTCGCGCAGGATCCCGATGGCGTCGGTCACCGAGAGCGCGCCGCCGCGGGCGAGCCGCACGCGCAGCGATTCGCCGTCCACGAACGGCATCGTGTAGTACGGCAGCCCGTTCGTCTCGCCGGCCGCCAGCACCGGCACGATGTGCGGGTGCTGCAGCTTGGCGGCGAGCAGGATCTCGCGCTTGAACCGGTCTACGTTCACGCCCGCCGTCAGCTCCGGCGGCAGCACCTTCACCACGACCTTGCGCTCCAGCGAGTTCTCCTCGGCCACGAACACGCGGGACATGCCGCCGCCGCCGAGTTCGCGCTCGAGGGTGTACGCCGCGCCGAGCGTGGTCTGGAGTTGGTCGCGCAGGTCCATGGGGCGGATCGTGGATGTGGGCAACGCGCGGAACGGGCCCCGGCCGGTGCGCGACCGGCCGGGAAGTCACCTATAGTACAGTGCGGGCCGCGAACCGGCCAGCACCGGCGCGCGGCGCGGGCGCGCTCTTTGTGAGTTGCCCCGGCGCTCGCGGCGCCCCCACGTTCCCGCGGAGCGACGATGGCGGAGCAGACCACCCCGTACGGCCTGTCGGTGACCGTCCCCCTGACTCACGAGGCCGCGCTCGAACGCGTGCGCGCCGAGCTCGCCCGGGAGGGATTCGGCGTGCTCACCGAGATCGATGTTACGAAAACTCTACAAGACAAACTCGGCGTCGCGTTCCGGCCGTACGTGATTCTCGGGGCCTGCAATCCGCCCCTGGCCCACCAGGCGCTGACCGCGGAGCGCGACATCGGCCTCCTGCTGCCGTGCAACCTCGTGGTGTACGCGGACGACGCCCCCGGGCGCTCCGTGGTGGCCGCCATGGACCCCGTGGCCGCGCTCGGCCTGGCCGGCAACCCGGACATGGCGCCGCTCGCCGCGCAGGTGCGGATCCGGCTGGAGCGCGTGCTCGACGCCACCGCGCGCGTCTAGCCGTTCGCCTTCGACGACGGTGTCCCGCAACTCGACCAACCGAAGATGCTGTACAGCGGGCAGAACGAGACCCCGGCGGTGACAAGTGGGATCAGTCCGATCACCCCCCACATCGACCTCGGCCCCACGAACGTCATCGACAGGAGCCCGACGCCGAGCAGGACTCGCACCCAACGATCCGCGGTCCCGACGTTTCGCGACATGTGCCTTCCTCCGTCAGAGAGACAGACTTCGCCGCACGCACGTTGCCGCCGGTCCCTCCGCGCCGCCGTCGGGCGGCTGCCCCGGATCCGTCGGGCGCGGCCCGACACGGCGCGTCGGCGCCTTCAGACCGCCCCGACGCCCACCCCAACCTTGGCGGCGCCGGAGCGGGCCCGGTAGCGCAGCGCCGCGCCCACGCCTTCACATTCGGCATCGAGCCGGGCCGCGGCCTCGCCGGCCACTTCCACCACGCGCGCGCCGTTGGCGAGCACCGCGAGCATGAGGGCTTCGGCCCGCTCGGGGGCCCGCTCGAAGAACCCGCCGGTGACCAGGACCTCCCGCGCCGCGCCGGACGCCAGCGCCTGCGCCGTGGGCTCGTAGCCCAACACGCCGCGCCCCCGCGCCGCCGCGCGATCGAGAAGCTCCGCCACCCGCTCCACCTCGCGCGCCCGCTCGAGCTCCGCGCCGCCCTCGGCCGCGGCCCGGGCGATCTCGGCGTCGGTCGCCTCGGCGGCCAGCCCCGGTACGTAGAGGGCGCGCTTCTGCGCCCCCTTACTCAGGTGCTTGATGGCATCCAGGGCCACCTCCCGGTTGCCCGCGACCACGATCCAATCGGCGGCGCGCCCGGTGGCGTCGAGTTCCGCGGCAACCTCCCGTACCAGGCGATCGGCGCCGGCGTCCACGGCCCGCTGCGCGGCATCGGTGAGCGTCATGCCGCGCGTGCCGGGATGGAATCCCTGGTGCGGGGAATCGCCCATGTGGCCCGCGCGCCGCACGTGGGCGTAGGCATGCAGACGCTCACCACGCACCAGCGTGCCCCGGGCCCAGCGGTAGAGGTCGGCGCTCCGGACGTCCACCACCGCCATGGCCACGGCGGGATCGTCCCGCAGGAGGCGCAGGTAGGGCGCGGTCGCGATGCCGCGGCGCCAGAGCAGCGCGGCAGCCGGCGCCATCGCCGTGGGGCCGGCGTACCGCACGTCGTCGGCCGTCACGAACGCCACCCATCCGTGGGCCCCACCCAGGTCGTCGCTCAGGGCTCTCGCCTGCGCCTCGAGCCGATCGGCTGCCCGGTCGTATGCCGTGCGCTCGGCGTGCGGCGCCTCGGCCATCGCCTTGCGCGCGGCCACCACGGCGCCGGCCAGCGAGTGCCGCCACGCACGCCGCGCCACGGCGTCGAGTTCCGTGGCGTCGACGTAGGCGCTGAGCACCGGGGTATCGCGCGACGCGCGTTCCAGATCGGCCAGTTGTGCATAGGTGAGCATGATCGCCTCCCATGGATCGAACCCTGGCCCGCGCCGCGATCGGCGGGGCCGATGCGCTACACCGGCAGAGTACGGCTGGCGCCGGGCACGGGCAGTCGGGGTCGCGCTCACCGGCGGTCGGGGTCGCGCTCACCGGCGGTCGGGGAAACCGACACGGACCTCTAGCGCACGCTGAGCGCGGAGCGCAGGATTGGGCGGCAGTGACCTCCCAAGGAGCCGCCATGCGCGTCCGCGTTCTTTCCGTTCCTGCCGTCGGCGCGCGCGTCGCGCCGCGCCGGCGTTCGATCCCCGCCGGTCTCCTGGCCGGCCTCACGCTGGCCGCGTCCGCGATCGCGCCCGCGCTCGGCGCCCAACAGGTGGCGCCCGACCGCATCCACCTCGATCAGTACCTCGACTGGCAGGACGTGCAGTCGCCGCGGATCGCGCCCGACGGCTCGCAGATCGTGTACGGACGCCGGCGCGTGGACAAGATGAACGACCGGTGGCGCACGTCGCTCTGGATCATGAATGCCGACGGCACGCACGACCGCCTGCTGGCGGAGGGATCCGGCGCGGAGTGGTCGCCGGACGGCAAGCGCATTGCGTACGTGGCGTCGACCGAGGCGGGGGGCACGCAGATCTTCGTGCGGTGGGTGGACCTCGAGGGGCCGGGCTCGCCGATTTCCAACCTCACCGAGGCGCCGTCGAACCTGGCCTGGTCGCCCGACGGCCGGACGCTGGCGTTCAACATGAACGTGGCCGAGCGGCCCGATGCCGAGTGGCGCATTCCGATGCCGATGCCGCCCAAGGGCGCCAAGTGGGTGGAAGCGCCGAAGATCGTCACGCGGCTCAACTTCCGGTCCGACCGCATCGGCTACACCGACACCTATTACCGGCAGATCTTCGTGATCTCCGCCGACGGCGGCGAGGCGCGGCAGCTCACCACCGGCGATTGGAACGCCTCGGCGCCGGCCTTCTCGGGCGACGGCCAGTGGGTGGCGTTCTCGTCGCTCCGCATTGCCGACGCCGAACACGCGTTCCGGCATTCGGAGATCTACGCCGCGAACGTTGGTACGGGCGAGGTGCGGCAGTTGACGCATCAGGCGGGCACCAGCGGCGAGCCGGCGTACTCGCCCGACGGCCGCCTGGTGGCCTACACGCACGCCGATTCGGTGGATCATTCGGCGTGGTCGGAGGGCAGGATCTGGGTGATGAACGCCGACGGGTCGAACCCGCGCGCGCTCACCGCCGGCCTGGACCGGCCGGTGGCGGGGGTGCTGTGGGCGCCGAACGGCGCCGGCGTGTACTTCAACGTGCAGAGCGAGGGGTCGCAGAATCTCTCTTTCGCGTCGTTGGCCGGGCAGGTGCGGCCCGTGACCACGGGCACGCACGTGCTTGCGGTGACCGACCTGGCGCGCAACGGGCTGGCGGTGGGCACGCGCACCACGCCGACGATGCCCAACGATGTCGTCACGTTCACGATTCCGGCCGCGGGCAGCGTGTCGGCGTTCGCGCAGCGGACCAACGTGGACGCGTCGATCCTGGCCGGCAAGCAGCTGGGGTCCACGGAGGAGATCTGGTACACGTCGAAGGACGGGCTCCGGATCCAGGGATGGATCGTGAAGCCGCCGGGCTTCGACCCGCGGCACAAGTACCCGCTGATCCTGCAGATCCACGGCGGCCCGCAGTCCATGTACAACGTGGCGTTCAACTTCGCGCGGCAGGATCACGCGGCGCGCGGCTACGTGGTGCTGTACACCAACCCGCGCGGCAGCACGGGGTACGGCGAGAAGTTCACCAACCTCATCGACAACGACTATCCGGACAAGGATTTCGACGATCTGATGGCGGGGGTCGACACGGTGATCGGCCGCGGCTACGTGGACACCAAGAATCTGTTCGTGTACGGGTGTTCGGGCGGGGGCGTGCTCACGGCGTGGACGGTGGGGCACACCAACCGGTTCGCGGCCGCGGTCGTGCAATGCCCGGTGATCGACTGGATCAGCTTCGTGGGCGTGACCGATGGCGCGGGATGGTATGAGAACTTCGCCCAGCCGTTCTGGGACGATCCGAGCGAGCATCTGAAGCGCTCGCCGATCATGTACGTGGGCCATGTCACCACGCCCACGATGCTGATGACCGGCGTGCTCGACCTGCGCACGCCGATTCCGCAGACCGAGGAGTTCTACCGCGCCCTCAAGCTGCGGGGGATTCCCACGGCCATGCTGCGCATGAACAACGAGTATCACGGCACGTCGAGCACACCGTCGAACTTCCTGCGCACGCAGCTCTACCTGGAGAACTGGTTCGAACGCTACGGGCACATGGGCAAGTCGCCGGCGGCCTCGGAGGCGGCGCCCCAGCGCTGACCCGCCGAGGCCGGGCCGGGGGCGCTCACGGGCCGCCGCGTCGCGCGGGGGCGCGAGGCGGCGTGCATCGCGCGCTATCGCACGGGGCGGCAGCCGGCGCCGTCCAGAAGCCGGGCGTGCCCTTGGCCGCGGCCGACACCCGGCCGCCGAACAGCGCCGCGTTGAGCACCACGCGGAAGGTGCCCACCGGCTGCCCGCGCCACTGCGGTCGGAATCCGACCAGCACCACGTGCCCCTTGCCGTGCTGCACGTCCAGCGCCGCGGCGTCGCCCTGCAGGTACTGCGCGCCGAGCAGGTACCCCGAGCGCAGGGGCGACCCGGCCGCCTGGTAGACGGCCAGCGCCGAGCCGGCGAATCCGGGGAGCGTCGTGAACACCGGGCCGTCGTCGAAGAACACGTCGGCCTGCACCGGCATGCCGGCCATGACCGGGTGCGTCGGGTCCGTGGTGACGCGGAGGATCGAGCCGCTGGCGAAGAAGTCCTTGCGCGCGAGATCGCCGACCACGTTCTTCACCGGCAGGTGCAGCTGGTCGATGGCGAACTGGGCGCTCGCGTTGAGCGTGACCAGCGTGCCGCCCCCGTTCACGAACTCGTCGAGCGCCTGGACCCCCACGGCCCCCAGCCCGCCCTCGTACCGCGGCGGCACGATGCCGTGCGGGTAGCCGTCCAGGATGGAGCGCGGCGAGTCGGAGGCGATGAGGATCACGTCGAACCGCGCCCCGAGGTCGCCGGCCCGGACGTCGGCGCTCGTCAGCACGCTATACTTGAATTCATATTGGTCCAGCAGCCACTGCGTCCACCCCTCGTCCATGCTGGCCGTCCACGGCTTGTACACCGCGAGGCGGGGCCGCACCGGCAGCGCACCGGCGGCGCCGGCCACCCGCTCGCCGCGCACCCACAACGCCGTGGCCAGCGCGTCGAGCCGCGCCGCCGGCAGCCCCGACACCAGGTAGCGGCCGCTGGCGCCCGCCGCGCCCGGCTGGAAGGCGATCGTCCCGCCCTGCGCGAGCGCCCGATTGAGGAACCGGAATGCGTTGTTCTGCGCCGGATCCAGCGCCGCCACGGCGCCAACGCCCGTGAGCCCGCCCGCCGGCGGCTCGATCCCCGCCGCCCCGGCGTCGGTCTCGAACGGCGCGTCGCTCGCCGTGCGCCAGTCCACCGGCTTCCCCTTCACCGGAGCCAGCGCCGCCACGAACGCGTCGGACAGCGGCTCCGCCGCCTCCACCACGCGCACCCCCATCTGGTACGGCAGCGTCCACCCCGCCGCGTCGTACGGCTGCTCGGGCGGACCGCCCGGAAACTCGCGCAGGTCCGGGTAGTCCTGGGGCTCCATGAGCTGCTTCACGAACTGCGCGAATTCCTGGTCCATGGGAATCACCCACGTGCCGGCGGGATACGTCACCCCGTCGTAGTCCGCCGGGCTCGACAGCGCCTCCACGCGCACGCCGTTGAAGGCGAACCGCTTGAGCAGATCGGCCGCCGCCACGGGATCGTGCTGGTCGCGCGGGACGATGTAGGCGAATGGCGGGTTCTTCCGGTAGCGCGCGATGGTCTTGGTGCCCGCCACGTACCGGTTGTAGAGAATCTCCTCGCGGTACTTGGCGGCGTAGTCGAGCACCGCGACGGAAGCCGTTTCCATGTAATCCACCGCGTCGCGCAGCCGCCACCACCCGCCGGGCCAGGGGCTGGGGTACAGCGACTGCGGGCGCAGGTCGCGGTACTCCGGCGGGAAGTCGCGAATCGTGTAGAAATGGGGCGTCGCGTACTCGTAGAGCGCCGTCTCCGTCCAGAAGGCGTCGATGTTCATGAGCATCGGCATATAGTCGACATAGCCCGGATACCAGGCGTCGAACCCCGTGCCCATGTGCGTGGCGCCCGGCATGCCGCGCGATTCCAGCTCCTGGGCGATCGTCATGCCGATCGTGTTCACCTCGCGCGACATCAGCGCCGGCACCTCGGGCGCGATCGGCTCGGCGAACGGCGGCAGCCAGATGCGCGTGGGCACGGGCGACGATTGATGGTGCACGTAGATGATGTCCGGCTCCCACGCACGCCACGTGCGCGCGACCACCCGCGACTCGACCACGTTGAGCATGTACGCGTCCCGATTGTCGTCGTGGCCCACGTACTTCTCGTACAGCTCGTGCAGCGGCGCCACCTCGTACGGCGTGCCGACGTTCTCCTCGTACCAGTGGGCCACGATGTTCTGCCCGTCGGGATTGATCGACGGCCAGAGCAGCAGCACGTCGTTGTCCAGGATCTCCCGGATCTCGGGATCGTCGGGATGAGCCAGCAGGTCGTACGCGAGCTGGATGGTGTGCTGCGCGCCCGCCACCTCGCTGGCGTGCAGGCCGCCGCTGATGTCCACGAACGCCCGCCCCTCGCGCGCCAGCAGGTGCGCGTCGGCCGCGGCCAGACCGCCCGGATGGGCCAGCTGCTGCGCGATCGCGCGGTACCGGTCGAGCTTGGCCAGGTTCTCGGGCGACGAGATCACGGCGAGCGTCCACGGGTGGCCGGTGGCGGTCACGCCCACGTCCACCAGCCGGATGCGATTGCTGGCCGCCGCCAATTGCCTGAAGTAGGCGATGGATGCGTCGTAGTCGATCAGATGGTAGTCCGCGCCTACGTGGAATCCGAACACCGACTCGGGGGTCGGGATCGCGGGCTGCTGGGCGCGGCCGGCGGCCGGCGCGACGAGCGATGCGACGGCCAGCGCCAGGACGAGCGCGGCGGGGGGACGGCGAGGGTCACGCGGCTCCATCGGCATACTCCGGATCGTGGGCCGGCGCGCACGGCGCCGGACGCCCGAATATGGACCGTCGTGCGGCGCGGGACCAGCCGCCGGCTACGGGCGCCGATCGAAGAGCAGCGAGTCCACCAGCGCGCGGCTGGCCGGGGACGCCCAATCGCGGATGAACGCGGTGCCGGCAATGCGCCCGTCGGCCGAGATGAGGAACGTCTGCGGCACGCCGCGCGCCTGGTAGCGGTCCATCACGCGCCCCCGCCGGTCGTGCAGCACGTCGAAGGTGAGGCCGTACCGTTGCGCGAACGCGCCGATCGCGGCGTCCGCCCCGGGCTCGTCCACGCTGATCGCCACGATGCGCAACCCGCGCGGCCCGTCGTCGCGGTACAGCCGCTCGAAGCTCGGCATCTCGTCCCGGCACGGCTGGCACCAGGTGGCCCAAAAGTTGAGCAGCAGCGGGTGACCGGCGTAGTCGGCCAGGGTGCGCGTCTCGCGACCCGGCTGCACGGTGGTGGCCTCGAACGCCGGTGCGGCCGAGCCCACGACCACGGGAGGCGGCGCCGCGGCCAGCCACCCCCGCAGGATCCACGCGGCGCCGGCCGCGAAGGTCGCGAACCCGCCGGCGGCGAGCGCCCAGGGACGACGGAGACGCCAGGCGCTGGTCATGCAAAGTCCGTGCGCATGTTCCGAAATAAATACCCGCCCCGTAGCTTTCGCGTTCCCCCGCTCTTCCTCCACTCACTTCGCCATGCCCAGATCCTTCCGGCACCTCTCCCTCGTGCT
This sequence comes from uncultured Gemmatimonadaceae bacterium, assembly GCA_963729495.1. GTDB lineage: Bacteria > Gemmatimonadota > Gemmatimonadetes > Gemmatimonadales > Gemmatimonadaceae > JAGWRI01. The sequence continues at coordinate 7,262 of CAVSOM010000034.1, read as the reverse complement.
CGCGCTTGGGGCCGCCGCCTGCGGCGGCCCCGAGACCGGCGGCGCCGCGCCGCGCGTGGTCTGCGTGTCCAAGCAGATCAACGAGTTCATGTTCGCGATCGGCGCGCAGGGCGTACTCGTGGGGCGCGACCTCACCTCCATCTATCCGCCGGCGATCACGAAGATCACCTCGGTGGGCTACCACCGGGCGCTCAACGCCGAGGGGATCATCTCGCTTCGCCCCACCCTGTTCCTCACCGACGGCAACTTCGGCCCCGACGAGGTGACGGAGCAGCTCAAGAAGGTCGGCATCCCGATCCTCACCCTGAACCCCGGCGACTCGGTGCCCGGCGCGGAGCAGTTGCTCGTCACGCTCGGCAAGCAGTTCCACCGCGAGCCGACGGCCGACAGCGTGCTCGACGCCATGAAGGCGGGCATGGACAGCGTGCTCGCCGACACGCTCCGCTGGGCGCACGTCAAGCGGCCGCGCGTGCTGATCATCCACTTCGGGCAGATCGCCAACAACTACTTGGCGCTCAAGCGCGGCAGCGTGGGCGACCGGATGCTGCAGTGGGCCGGCGGCGAGAACGCCGTGGACTCGGCGGGCGGCATGATGCGGCTCACCCCCGAGTTGATCGCCAAGGCGGCGCCCGACATCATCCTCGCCACCGACGTCGGGTTCGACCGCTACGGCAGCGCCGACAAGTTCGCCGAGATGCCGGGAGTGAGCCTCACGCCGGCGGGGCGCATCGCCGGATCTATCGCATCGAAGAGTCCGACGTGATGTACTACGGCCCGCGGACGCCGGCGGCCGTCCGCCGGCTCGAGGGATTCCTCCATCCCCCCGCCGGCGGCGCCCCGTGACGCTCCGCGCATGCTGAAGCGGCTCAGCTTCCGGCAGTGGTACCTGCTGCTCGGCGTGCTCCTCGCCGGCGCGGTCGTGGCCTCGGCGTCCATCGGCGCGTTCACCTTCGCACCGGGCGACATGGCGCGCTACCTCGCGCAGGCGGCGGGGTGGACGCCGGCCACGCCGGCCGACGCGCTCGAGCGCAACGTGTTCCTGCTCCTGCGGCTGCCGCGCGTGCTCGTGGCCGGGCTCACCGGCGCCATCCTCGGCGTGTCGGGCACGATCATGCAGGGACTGTTCCGGAACCCGATCGTCGAACCGGGATTGGCCGGCACCTCGGCGGGCGCCGCGTTCGGGGCGGCGCTGGTGTTCGTGTTCGGCGAGAAGACCACGCTGGCGTTCACCGCCCCCCTGGGCACGCTCGCCGTGCCCGTGCTCGCCTTCGCCGGCGCGTTCGCCGCGACGATGCTCGTGTATCGGGTGTCGACGTCGTTCGGCAAGGTGAACGTGTTCACGCTGCTGCTGGCGGGGATCGCCGTAAACGCGGTGTGCAACGCCGGCACCGGGTTTCTGTCGTACGTGGCGCGCGATCCGCAGGCGCGGAACATCACCTTCTGGAGCCTGGGCACGTTCACGACGGCGACCTGGCGCGGGGCCGATCTCATCGGCATCATCTTTGTGATCTGCTTGGTGTGGGCGCTGCGGCACGGCAAGTCGCTCAACGCGCTCATGCTCGGAGAAGACGAGGCGGCATCGCTCGGCATCGACCCGGCGTCGCTCATCCTGCGGCTGATCGTGCTCAATACGCTGATGGTGGCGGTGGACACGGCGATGGTGGGCGTGGTGGCGTTCATCGGACTCGTCGTGCCGCACATCCTGCGCATGCTGCGGTCGTCGGATTACACCTTCCTGCTGCCCGGCTCGGCGCTGCTCGGCGCCCTGCTCATGGAGATCATCGACATCGTGGCGCGGCAGGTGATCTCGCCGGCGGAACTGCCCATCGGCATCATCACGGCGGTGATCGGCGCCCCGGTGTTCCTGTACATCCTGCTGCGCGAGCAGCGCACGGGCGGGACCGCGCTGTGATGGTCGAGCTGCGCGGAGTGGACTATCGCGTCGGCAGCGCGCACATCCTGCGCGACGTGAGCGTGCGGTTCCGCCCGCACCGGTTCAACGTCGTCCTCGGGCCCAACGGGGCCGGCAAGTCCACCCTGCTCCGGATCGCCACCGGCCTGCTCGCGCCCACGGCGGGCGAGGTGCGTTACGGCGAGCGGCCGGTGGGGGCGATCGGCGCGGGGCCGTTGGCCCGCGAGCGGGCCGTGCTGTCGCAGCACGTGGAACTGGCCTTTCCGCTGGCCGTCGAGGACGTGGTGATGATGGGGCGGTACCCGCACTACGGCCGCGTGCCGTCGCCGCGCGACCGCGAGATCGTGGACCGCGCGCTCGGCCTGGTGGCGATGACCGGGCAGCGCCGGCAGTCGTACCCCACGCTGTCGGGCGGGGAGCAGCAGAAGGTGCAGCTGGCGCGCGTGCTCGCCCAGATCTGGAATTACGACGAGCCCGACGCCGACAAGGTGCTGTTCCTGGACGAGCCCACGTCCAACCTCGACGTCTACTACCAGATCCACCTGCTCGACGTGGCGCGCGAACTGCTCGGGTTCCGCTGCACCGTGGTGGCGATCCTGCACGATCTCAACGTGGCGTTCCACTACGGCGACTCGTTCTTCCTCCTCGCCGAAGGCCGCCTGGCCCACGAAACCGACCGGGCCGACGACATCTCGGCGGGGCTGCTCGAGGAGGTGTTCCGCGTCCGGGCCCATCGCCTGGCCGATCCGGAGAGCGGCGAGGGGTACTGGCGGTTCAGCCTCTGACGGCCGGGGCGTTCGGCGCTCGCCGGCGTGACCGCTTTCGCGCGGCCGGGGGTTTGACATATGATGGCCGGTGACGCGGAGGCCATCGTTCACTCGCCCGGCGCCGGTTCGCGCCGCCGCCAGCCATCTGGAGGTTTGTATATGCCGAGGTTCGCCACACGCATGCGGGTGCTCGCCGGTTTGGCCGCCACGGCCGCCGCCTTGGTTTCGTGCAACATCGGGGTAGCGAACCCGGCGGCCGGGCTGCCCATGGTCGGCACGTACCAGCTGCTGTCCGTCGACGGCTTGCCGGTGCCGGCGGCCACGGACTCCGGCATCTTCGTGCGCGGATCGCTCGTGCTGACGGCGAACGTCAAATTCACGCTGAGCCTCACCGACAGCTCGGCCGGGGGCACTTCGACATTTTCGGCCTCGGGGCAGTGGACCGTGCTCGGCAACGCGCTCACGCTCATCGCGTCGAGTTCGTCGGTGTACCAGGGGGTGCTCTCGGCCGGGCAGGACTCCGTGACCTTGTCGCTGAGCGGGCACACGAGCATTTACGGGAAGTGACCGGGCGGGGTCGGCCCGACTCGCCGGCCGGCGGCAGACGCAGTATGTTCGACCGGCCCATTCAACCCGAGCGTCTCATGCCCGTCTCGCGTCGCGCCTTTCTCGCCTCGGTCGGCGCCGGCAGTGCCGGCGTGCTGTTGCGGCCCATGATCTCCGCGCGGGGCGCCGAGGCGCTGCTCGCGCTCGGGCGCGGGGACGGCGCCGCGTGGGACGCACCGAGCGACGGGCTCGTGCGCATCGACAGCAACGAGAATCCCAACGGGCCCGGCGAAGGGGTGTTCGCGGCGATCCGCGATTCCTTCGGCGTGGCCAATCGCTATCCGCGCGGGGAGGAGCGCTTGGCGCTCGAGGCGATCGCCGCGGCGCGCGGCGTGAAGGTCGACCATCTGATGCTGGGGTGCGGCTCGACCGAGATTCTGCGGGTGGTCACGGCGGCCTTCGCCGGGCCGGGCCGCGCCCTCGTGCAGGCGTCGCCGACGTTCGAGGTGATGGGCCGGTTCGCGCCGGCCATCGGCGCGCCGGTGCGCGACGTGCCGGTGGACGCCAAGCTCCGGCTCGATCTGGGCGCCATGGCGGACGCGGCGCGAGGCGCGGGCGTGGTCTATCTCTGCAATCCGAACAATCCCACGGCCACCGTGCTCGGCGCCTCGACGGTGCGTCAGTTCGTGGACCGCGTGACGTCCGGATCGCCGGGCACGGTGGTCCTGATCGACGAGGCTTATCACGAGTACGTGGACGACCCGTCGTACGCCACCGCCATTCCCCTGGCGCTGGAGAATCCGAACATCGTCGTGGCCCGCACGTTCTCCAAGGTGTACGGCATGGCGGGGCTGCGGTTGGGCTACGCCATCGCGCGTCCGGAGACGCTCAAGCGCATGCGGCCGTGGCTGCTCGACAGCAACACCAATCAGCCGGCGCTGGCGGGCGCGACGGCCACCGTGGCCGACGGGACGCGGATCGCCGAGCAGCAGCGGCTCAACCGCGAGGCGCGGGCATTCACGCTCGACTTCTTCGCGCGGGCGGGGTACGAGACCAGCGCGTCGCAGGCGAACTTCGTGATGGCCGACGTCAAGCGCGACGTGAAGGCATTCCGCGCCGACTGCCTCAAGCGGGGCGTGTCGCTGGGCCGGCCCTTCCCTCCGTTGAACACCTGGCTGCGCGTGTCCATCGGGACGATGGCCGAGATGCGGCGCGCGGTGGACGTCATGCGGGGGGCGCTGGCGTAGCCCCGCTCTTCCATCGTCGGATCGCTGCCCGACTGCCGGACTGCCCGACTGCCGGACTGCCCAACCGTCTGCCCCGGGGAACTTTCCCGCGCCCCGGGCGTTCCTACCATACGGGAGCGGTCGTTCCAGCTTCCATTTTCCGGGAGCCGTTCCATGCGTCGACCCACGCCCGCCGCCTTCCTTCTCGCCGGAGCTGCGATTCTCATGCTGAGCGCCGTGTCCTGTCGCGCGGCCAGTGCCGCCGTGACGATCCCCGATCCCCTGCTCGACGCCCCGCTCGCCCCGGCGCCGGGCCAGCAGGTGGCCGTGTTCGCCGGCGGGTGTTTCTGGGGCATCCAGGCCGTGTTCGAGCATGTGAAGGGGGTGGTCAGCGCCACGTCCGGCTACTCCGGCGGCCACGCGGCGAACCCCGACTACGAGCAGGTCAGCGGCGGCGGCACGGGGCACGCCGAGTCGGTGCGGATCGTGTTCGACCCATCCAAGATAACATATGGCCAGCTGCTCAAGGTGTTCTTCGCGGTGGCCCACGACCCCACCGAACTGGACCGGCAGGGCCCGGATGTGGGCACGCAGTACCGGTCCGCGATCTTCACCACCAACGCCGAGCAACAGCGGGTGGCCGAGGCGTACATCGCGCAACTGGGCGCCGCCAAGGCGTTCGGGCGCCCGATCGTCACGCAGGTGGCGCGGTTCACGGCGTTCTACGAAGCCGAGGCGTACCACCAGGATTACGCGCGCAAACACCCCGACAACGCGTACATCGCGATCAACGACGCGCCCAAGGTGGTGAATCTCAAGCGCGAGCTGCCCGGCCTCTATACCGAGACGCCGGCGCACCCGTAGGGCCCGCGGTCACCCCGCGGCCCCGGGGATCGCGGGCCGCGCGCCGTCCGCGGGCGCTACCGCGCCTTCGGCGTATCGGCGCGCAGCGCGCGCTCCGCCGGCGCGAGGGCGCCCAGCACCCAATCGCCCACCTGGAACACCGTCGGGCCGTCGCCGCTCCGGGCCCACACGCCCGCCTTCGTCGAGTCGAACCGGACGTCGGCCAGCGACGCGCCGCCCAGCCCGAGCACGCGCACGCGGACGGTCGGCGGATCGAAGCGCGCCGCGGCGGCCTCAGCCGGCGTGGCGAACGCCTGCGCCGTGAGCGGGTTCAATTGATCGAGCAGCCGGCCCACGACGGCGCTGTCGGTGGCGGCCGAGCCGACGGTCCACCCGCTCGGGCGGCGTATTAGTGAATAAATATGGCCACCGCGCTCCACCTCCACGCGCTGCACGCGGGCTCTCGGCAGGGCCACGATCGTGCGGTCGCGCCACTCCGCCGCCTGGTGGCCGAACGCCCCCGCCAGCGTGCCGTGCAGGGCGAAGATCGAATCGCCCGCCGTGGGGCGCACGTACACCCCCGCGTAGTCGTCGGTCTGGTGGCCGGCCGTCCAATCGAGCACGGCCCGGCCGCCGGCCATCACCCGCACCCGCTGCCCGCTGTCCGCCGACACCCCCATCGGGGCCTGCGCCGCCGCCCCCTGGGCCGCCGCGATCAGCCGGTTGCTCGTATCACGGAGCGCGTAGAGCAATTGGCGCACGTTGATCGGCGCCGCCGGCAGCCCGTTCACCGTCCACTGCCGGTCGGGGCCGCGCACGAGGAGCGCCGTGTCGCGCCCCTTGGTGAGCGCCACGGTGTCCACCGCCGCCGTATCGACCACCGGCATGGCGAGGCGCACTTCGCGGTCGCGCGCCGGACGCCGGGTCAGCACCAGCACACCCCAGTCCCCAGCGCCACCACCAGAACGCCGCCAGCCGCCACAGTTGTTTGGTGCTCATGCGATGCCCTCCCCCTGTCCCGAGCCCGCGCGCGTCGCGCCGAGCAGCGGCCGGTACGGTTCCCGCGTCTTGCGGCGACGCCGCGCCAGCGCAATCAGACCCGCCACGCCCACCAGCAACGGCACCAGAACCAGATTGAAGTACTTCACGCCGTTCGCGCGTGGCGTCGCTGGCGAACGCCAGCGCCGGCAGCGCCCGGTTCTTGGAACGGATCGAGATCAGGGCCGCATCCTGCGGCAGCCAATCCACGGCATTGAGCACGAAATCCATGTTCTGCGGCGCGCGCGGCACGATCCGGTCGGCCACGAGGTTCGAGGTCCCGACCACGATCACCCGTCCGCGCGCCGCCGCCGCGCTGTCGCCCGCGACACGCGGCTCCGCCTGCACGGCCAGCAGCCGCATGCCCGAGGCTGTCCTGCGGAAAATCTCGGGTGGATTCGATCGACGCCGTGCCGGTGAAGATCCCTGCCTGCGGCGTGGTCACGTACAGCGGCGTCTGCACGTACGGCGTGTGCGCCCGCGTGTCCACCGTGCTCGCCCACGTGAGCAGCGCGTTGTCGATCGTGCCGTTGACCACCGATTGGCCGGTGGTGTGCGCGTCGATGAACAGCGGATACCGCGTCAGGACCTGGCCGGCCGCCGACGGCACCGGCACGAGTTCGCTCGACACGAGATCGTACGCCAGGTCCTGCATGACCGACACGCCGAACGGCGCGAGGACCTGGTTCCAACCCACCGGCCGCGAGTACGCCACCGGCTGCTGGGGCGACGGGTGCATGCCGTTCACGAGCAGGAGCGCGCTCCCGCCGCGGTGGAACAGATCGGCGAAGCGCGCGCGAATCGGGGCCGGCACGGAATCGGGCCCGCCGATCACGACCGCCGTCTTCACGTCGGCCGCGGGCTGCCCGCTGTCGGCCAGCGTCGCCTCGCGCACGTCGTACGTCTTGGCCAACTGTTCCTTCAGGATCC
>CAVSOM010000033.1:0-10884 GCA_963729495.1 uncultured Gemmatimonadaceae bacterium | reverse complement strand
GGCGACCGGGAACCTGGGCCCCCTTGCCAAGCTTTCTAGATTGCCGGCAGGCCCGATGCACGGGCTGGAGAGTCCCGGAGGACCCATGTCGATCCGACCCGTCAAGCGCATCGTCGAAGCCACGCCCACCATGGAGGGCGCCGGCGTCAAGCTGCGCCGCGCGTTCGGCTTCGGCGACACCGAGGAGTTCGACCCGTTCCTGCTGTTCGACGACTTCCGCAACGAGAAGCCCGACGACTACCTGGCGGGCTTCCCGTGGCACCCGCACCGCGGCATCGAGACCATCACCTACGTGCTCGCCGGCACGGTCGACCACGGCGACAGCCTGGGCAACGCGGGCACGCTCGGCGCCGGCGACGTGCAGTGGATGACGGCGGGCAGCGGCATCCTGCACCAGGAGATGCCGCAAGGGCGATCCGGAGCGGGCGGATGCACGGCTTCCAGCTCTGGGCGCAACCTGCCGGCGTCGCTGCAAGATGACCGATCCGCGCTACCAGGACATCGGGGCCGGGGACATCCCCGAGGTGACCGACGACGACGGCACGCGTGGTGCGCGTGGTGTGCGGCGACTTCTGGGGCAAGACCGGCCCGGTGGACGGCATCGCCGCCGAGCCGCAGTACCTCGACGTGTCCGTGCCGCCCGGCGTGCGCAAGACGCTGCCGGTGGAGACGTACCGGCACGCGTTCGCGTACGTGTTCGAGGGGAGCGGCACGTTCCGCGGCGCCTCCGATCCGTTCGGCGCGCTCACCGAGCGGGTGGGCGACGACGGGCCACGGTGGCGAGGAGACGGTGCGCGACACGGCGGGCAACCGCTCGCTGGTGCTGTTCGACGCGGGGGACGAGGTGACGGTGCAGGCGGGCGACGAGGGCGTGCGCTTCCTGCTCGTGTCGGGCAAGCCGATCGCAGGAGCCGGTGGCGTGGTACGGGCCGATCGTGATGAACACGCAGCAGGAGCTGCGGCAGGCGTTGGACGAGCTGAACCGGGGCACGTTCATCAAGCACGGGTGAGGCGAGGGCTGGATCGCGACGGGCGCCGGCGCGCGCGGGCCGGACCTCGCGGCTCGGCCGATGTTCAGTGAAGAGCGAATGCCGAGGAACCACGGGGTCCGTGCTGAAGGCGACCCCGTTGGCCGACCACCATGCCGCTTCCGCGCCGACGGTGAGCCACGCGCGCCCGGCGAACCCCAGCGCCACGTCCGCCTTCGCGACCGGCCCGAGCTTGAGCCCGAGCGCCGAAGCGGCCACCGATCCCATGCCGACTCCGGCCTCCACGTCGATATGCGGCCAGACCGACTGCCGGAGCGAGAGTGTAGCGGCATTGATCTGAGCGACCGGCGCTTCCTGGACGCAGCCGGAACCCGACGGCAAACAGACCGTGGTGTTGCGCGCCGCGAAGGGCCCGAGCCGGGAGACCGCGGCCACGACGTCCGCCGAGCCGAGCCGGGACACCGTGTAGCCGAGCTCCGCCCGCCACTCACCAACCGCGGCGCGGTCGCCGTAATAACTGCCGCCGACCACCTGGCCTGCCCCGATCGCGAAATCGGCCGACCAGCGCGACTGGGCACGCGCCGAGCTGGCCGTGGCGCCGCAGCCCACGGCCGCAAGCGCGCACAGCGCGAGCGTTCGCCCAGACCGGGACGCCATCCGCAGACGGTTCATCGGCACGCTCCTCGAGAAACGCCAGCGTGAACATGGCGTCGGCGGCCCACCCTGCCGCTAGGTCGGCGCCGCCGTCCCCCGAATTCGCCCCACCGCCCACGCGAACACGGCCAGCGCCGCCACGCCAAGCAGTGTTTCCATATAGAGCATGCCGTTGGTGTGCCAGGCGTCGTGGGCCCACCCCTCCCCGCGCAGCACGGCCAGCGTGAACAGCGTGTTGAGCGCGAAGAACAGATTCATCTTGGTGGCCGCCGCTCCGTGGCCCACGATGGCCAGCACGAGCCCGGTGAAGGACCCGGCCACCATGCCCAGCGTGAACGTGTAGAAGAGCGTGGAGACCGCGTACCCCGCCGGCGTGCGGGGCGACCAGGCCATGACGACGCACGCCGCGAGCCCCAACGCGCACGCCAGGGCGTAGGCCATGGGCCTGTCGATCCGGTCGGCCAACCGGCCGCCCGCGAAGCACCCGAGCACGATGGCCACCCCACCGCCGATGCCGAGCACCAGGGCGACCATGTCCGGCGACGCCTGCCACTCGGGGGCCAGCGATCCGAACAGATCCTTGGCCGCACCCGTCCCAATGGGCAGGATGGCGAGCAAGAGCCCGATGCGCCCGGCGCGGGAGCGCACCACCCCGAGGAGTTCGCGCCAGGCGTCCCTGGCGCGCGCACCCATCGTGGCGTCGCCGAACGCACGCGGCGCCTCCTCCACCAGCAGCAACGGCAATGCGCAGAGCGCTAACACGACGGCGAGCGCCGCGCCCGCCATCCACGGCTCGGGCGCGTGCCGCATCAGCCAGAGACTCATGCCGCCGCCCGCGGTCTGCCCGAAGTGGTTGCCCGCCTGGAACCACCCCGCCGCGCGCCCCCGCGCGCCGACGGGCGTGTTGTGCACCATCAGCCCCTCGGTGGCGAAGGCCACGAAGGTGGCCGCCACGCTCGACAGGAGTACGAGCAGCGAGAGCAGCGGCATCGTGGTCTGGGCGAGGGGCACGATCGTGATGGCGAGGAACCCCACCGACACGGTCGCGATCGCGATCAGGTACCACCGCTTGCGGCGGAGCGTGTAGTCGCCGATCGGCGCCCAGACGAACTTCCACCCGGCGGCGAGCAGCGACATGCCCACCACGCCGGCAATGGCCGACACCGACACGCCGGCCCGCGCCGCGAGGTAGCCCAGCGCGATGGACGGGAATCCGAACGAGAGCCCATACGGGAAGTACAGTACCGCCCACACCCACGGATGCCGGGCGGCCGGCCGCGACGCCCCGCCAGTCGGCGCCACGGGGGGAAGCAGTTCCTCTGGCACCATGGATTCGGCGGGCGGCATGATCGGCCAACATACGGGCGCGGTGTCGCGGGCGCGACCGCGGCGGGCCGCAGACGGCGGGCGGCAGGAGGCAGCAGGCAGGAGGGCTGCGGCAGCGCGGGCACGTGGAGCGTGGCGGCGCCGAGAGAGGGGCGCGACCGCGGCCGGCACGGTACCTTGGGGGATCGCGTCCGTCACGCCCACATGAGGTACCCGTGCCGATCCGTCCGCTCTCGGCGAGCCGCCGCCGCCCCGCCGCCGCCCGCCTTGCCGTTGCCGCCGCGGCCGTCGCGCCCGCCGCGCCCGCCGCGCCCGCCGCGCTCGCCGCGCTCGCCGCGCTCGCCCTGGCCGCGTCGCATCCGGCGCGCGCCGCCGCCCAGACGCGGGCGGCGCCGGTGGTCGATCCCGCGGCCACGGCCGCCGGGGCGCGCCCAACGCCGGGCCCCGTGTATGAATCGTACGCGTTCACCCGCGCCGTGGCGCGCGGCACCCGCACCCGCACCGGGCTCCCCGGGGCCGACTACTGGGTGCAGCATCCGCGCTATTCCATCGACGCCGCGCTCGACCCGGCGCGCCACCGGGTGACGGGGCGCGAAACGGTGGAGTACGTGAACCACGCCCCCGACTCGCTCCGCACGATCGCCGTCTATCTGCGCCAGAATGTCTTCGCCCCGGGGGTGCCGCGCCGGCAGCCGGTGCCGATCACGGGCGGCGTGGCGCTCGCGCGCGTCGCGGTGGACGGCCGCGTCGTGTCCGCCGAGCGGGAGCGCAACCCCGCCATGCCGATCACGGCGCCGCCCGAAGCGCCGCCCCGGGCCGGCCAGTACGCGGTGGACGGCACGGTGATGTGGATTCCGCTGGCCCGTCCCCTCGCGCCGGGGGACAGCCTGGCGCTCGCGTTCGCCTGGTCGTACACGCCGCCGCCGGCGCCGGCCGACGGCCGCGAGGGGCACGACGGGGACGTGTACTTCATGGGCTATTGGTATCCTCAGATAGCCGTCTATGACGACGTGGACGGCTGGGTGACCGACCCCTATTTGCTGGAGGCCGAGTTCTACATGGATCCGGCCGACTACGACGTGCGGCTCACCGTGCCGCACGGATGGGTGGTGGACGGCACGGGCACGTTGGTCAACGCCGCCGCCGTGCTCACCGCGGGGGCGCGCGACAGCCTGGCGGCGGCGCGGCGCACGGGCCGCGTGGTGCGCGTGCTCACGCCGGGCGCCGGCGCCGCCGCCGTATTCCCTTCGGGCGGCGCGACCACGACCTGGCACTTCCGCGCCCACGGCGTGCGCGACTTCTCGTGGGGTACGAGCGACCGGTACGCGTGGGACGCGACGCGCGCGGTCGTGAACGGCGGGCGCGACACGGTGGCGATCAACAGCTTCTTCCGGCTCACCGCGGCGGCGGCGGCCTGGCGGGTGGGCGGGGCGCGATTCACGCGCGACGCGATCGAGCAGCTCTCGGCGTACCTCTGGCCCTATCCCTGGCCGAAGATGAGTTCGATGGAGGGCGTGCTGGACAGCGGCGGCATGGAGTACCCGATGATGACGCTGATGCAGCCGTGGGCCGACACGCTCTCGCTGGCCGGCGACCTGATGCACGAGACCGGGCACATGTGGTTTCCGATGCAGGTGGGGTCCAACGAGACGCGCTCGCCGTGGATGGACGAGGGGTTCACGCAGTTCGACGTGGCGCAGGGCATGCGCGCCCTCTACGGCGAGCCGCGCACCGGGGGCCGCCCCAACGACTCCGAGCACGGCCAGCGCGCCCTGTACCTGGCCAGCGTGCGCGCCGGCGGCGACGCGCCCCTGATGCGGCCGGGCGACGAGTACCCGCAGGACCTGTACCTCGTGATGTACTACGACAAGACGGCGCAGGCGCTGGCCGCCCTGCGCGCGATCCTCGGGCCCGAGACGTTCCACCGCGCGTTCGTGGCGTACGGCCGGCGCTGGATCGGCAAGCATCCTCAACCATATGATTTCTTTAATAGCATGGCGAACGTGGCCGGCCGCGACCTGTCGTGGTTCTGGCAGAGCTGGTTCTACCACGCCTGGCCGCTCGACCAGGCCGTGGCCGCGGTGACCGCCGACGGCGATTCGGCGACGATCACGGTCGTCGATCGGGGCCTCGCGCCAATGCCGGTGCCGCTCGCCGTCACGCGCGCCGACGGCCGCGTGGAGCGGCTCGAGATCCCGGTGGACGCGTGGCTGGCGGGCGCCCGGCGCGCCACCGTGCGGGTGGCGGCGCGCCCGGCGATCACCAGGGTGCAGATCGACCCGGATGGCGCATTCCCCTACGTGGACCGCGCGGCGCTCACCTGGACGCCGCGCTGACCGGCGGCGGGCAGCGGGCCGCCGCCGCGCCGCTGGCGACGTGGTGCGCGGCGGCGTATGATCCCCGGTCCAACGCCGCCGCCGTCGCCCACGCCCCCGCACCGCTGCCGTCCCCGAGGAGTGCCATGCGCGCCACACCGATCATCGCCATCACATTTGGACTCGCCGCGGCCCTCGCCGCGCCCGCCACGCCCGCCGCCGCCGCCGCCCAGGGGGGCGCGGGGGGAGGCGCCGGCCAGCAGGCCAGCGACCCGATCTCCACGCTCGTCGGACGCCTGGACCTCGATCAGTACAAGGCCAACATCAAGGGCCTGACCACGTTCGGCGACCGCCGCCAGGGCACCGCCCGCAATCGGCAGGCCGTGGACTGGATCGAGGCCCAGCTCAAGAGCTACGGATGCACCGACATCCAGCGGCTGACCTACACGTACGCGCCGCCGCCCGCCCGTGGCCGCGGCGCCGGCCGCGGGGGCGGCGGCGGCCGCGGCGGCGCCCCTTCGGAGATCGCCTCGGGGGGCGGCCGGTATCGCGGGCTCCGCGGCCCCACCGGCGTGAACAACGACTCGCTCAAACAGCCCGATCCCGCCATTCGCGCCGAGGACGCCGAAGCGAGCGTGCCGGGCGAACGGCAGGAGGTGTACTGCACCAAGATCGGCGCCACGCATCCCGACGAGATGTACATCGTGGGCGGGCACATGGACGGCATCGGCTGGGGCCAGGCCGCCAACGACGACGGCTCCGGCGCGGCGCTCGTCATGCAGCTGGCGCGCGTGTTCAGCGGCCCCGACGTGCAGACCGAGCGGTCGATCCGCTTCGTCCTGTGGAACAACGAGGAATCGGGCCTCAACGGCAGCCGGGCCTACGTCGAACAGCGCGAGGCGCTGCAGGGCCAGGAGGACCCGCCGGGCTCCGGCAAGTATCCGGAACCGAAGTGGCTGGGGATGGTCCAGCACGACATGATGCTGTGGGACCACGGCATGCCGCGGGCCGACGGCACGGTGAGCCGGGAGCAGCGGCCCGAAGCCGACGTCAACATCGAGTTCCAGTCGAACTCGAAGATGGCGGCCGAGTCGCAGCAACTGGCGTGGGCGTTCGAGGCGGCCAACGAGAAGTACGCCACCGACTATCCCGGCCGCGGTGGGCCGCCACATGACCAACACCGACTCGGACCCGTTCAAGGACATCTGCCCGGCGATCAGTCTTCGCGAAAACGAGCGCGGCGCGCAGATCGGCGCCGGCTGGGATCCCAACTGGCACCAGCCGACGGACGTCTTCACGACGTACAACGACAAGGACTTCCGCCTGGGATTGAACGCGGCCCAGACGACCCTGGCCGCGGTGGCCGAACTCACCGGCGCGACGATCCGCCAATAGGCGGCCCCCGCATGCCGGCCGGCGACGCCGGCGCGCCGGGTGCCGTGTGCCCGGTGCGCCGGCGTCAGTCGTTGCTGAGGTCGCGCCGCACGGCGGCCAACCCGCCGCCGTCCACCACGCGACGGTAGCCGGCCCGCCGGAGCGCGTCCACCGCCATCGCCGACCGCGACCCGCTGGCGCAGTACACGAGGATGGACGCGTCCCGGGCGATGCCGCGCCGCTCCAGAACCTCCTGCCCCACCGTGTGCACCGGAATGCACACGGCGCCCGGCGCGTGGCCGAGCACGAACTCCAGCCGCGATCGCACGTCGATCACGACATTCACCGTCTGGTTGCGGTACTTCATCGGGATTCCGCGATGCTCAACGACGGGACGGCGCGACGCGGAAGACGGCCAGATCGATCGCCTGCGCCATCGCGCGATAGCCGGCGTCCCCCGGATGGAGGTGATCTCCCGAGTCGTAGGCCGGGAGGAATCGCGCCGGGTGACTCGGATCGCGGGTCACCGCGTCGAAATCTAAGACGCCGTCGAACGCGCCGCCGGTGCGGATCCACGCGTTCACCGCCTGCCGCTTGGCCTCCGACGCCGCCGAGTAGTACGGTTCGGCCCCTTCGAACGGCGTGAGCGTGGCGCCGAGCACCGTGAGCCCGCGTTCGCGGGCGCGTTGGGCGAGCTGCGCCAACCCGAAGACGATCTGCTCGGCGGTCACCGAATCGTCCGGGCTCTTGGAGAAGTTCGCGGCGTCCGATGTCGTTGATGCCCTCCATCACGATCACGACCCGCACGCCGGGCTGCAGCAGCACGTCGCGGCCGAAGCGGGCCAGCGCGCTCGGTCCGGCGCCCGGATTCAGCACGCGGTTGCCGGAGATGCCCGCGTTGACCACGCTCAGCACCGGCGCGCCGGGCGTCATGAGCAGACGCTCGGCGAGCGCGTCGGGCCACCGGCGGTTCGTGTTGGGCGTGGAGGCGTAGCCGTCGGTGATCGAGTTGCCGATGGCGACGACGGCGCCGGCGGCGAGCGGATTGGTGACGTCCACTCCCGTAAGAAAGACCCACGCGTCGAGCGTCGTATCGGGCAGGAACGCCGCGGCGGCCGCGGCGTCGCCGGTCCCGGAGACGTAGTCGGTCTGGAGCCCCAGCAGGTGGCGCGTGGACGTGCGCGACGAGTCGGGGAGGTAGAGACTGACCACGAGGTCGGCCAGCGCGGGCACGCGATAGGCGATGGGGTCGCTGACCACGGTCGCGCCGGCGCCGATCGTCGCGGCGGGGCGTCCGCCGAAGGTGAGCGCGCGGTCGGAGCCGGCGATCGCGCTCGGCCCGACGGCGCGCAGCGCCACGCGGGCGTCGCCGATCACGAGCGGCCGGTCGCCGTATTCGTTGGAGAGCCGCACGCGCACGCTGTCGCCGCCGATCGTGGTGTGCACCACCTCGCGGAGCGTGCGATCGACGTAGGTGGGCACCGGATCGCGCGCGCCGGCCGGCGGCCGGGCCGGCATGGCGGACGCGCTGGGGCTCCAGGTGGCGATCCAGTGCGGGGGCGGCGGGGGCGGCGGCGGCGGCGGCGGCGGCGCCTGGTCCTGCGCGCCGGCGGGGTGCGGCAGCGCCGACGCGAGGATGGCGGCGGCGAGGAACGTGGGGGTCGGTCGGAGCATGAGCGGAGCGCCGGGTGGAGACCGCTTCGACGTTACGCGAGGGGCGCGCCGTCCGGAAGGCCGGCGCGGGGTCAGTCGCCCGGCACGGCCTCGGGGAGTCCGGCGGCGCCGGTCTCGCCGGCGTGCGCCCGCCCGCGCGAGAACCAGGTCTGCAGCTCGTCGAGATACGTATAGAACACGGGCGTCACGTACAGCGTGACGAGCTGGGAGAAAGCGAGGCCGCCGACGACGGCCACGCCCAGGGGGCGGCGGGTGGACGAGCCGGCGCCCCACCCCACGGCGATCGGGATGGCGCCCATCAGGGCGGCCATCGTGGTCATCATGATCGGGCGGAAGCGCACACTGGCCGCTTCCAGGATCGCCGCCGTGGGCGTCTTGCCGCCGCCCCGCTGCGCTTCGATCGCGAAGTCGATCATCATGATCGCGTTCTTCTCCACGATGCCGATGAGCATGATCACGCCCACGAACCCGTAGATGTCGAGGTCGAGATGGAAGAGCAGCAGCGTGCCGAGGGCGCCGAACGCGGCGAACGGCAGGCCGGTGAGGATCGTGACCGGATGGATGAAGCTCTCGTACAGCACGCCGAGGATTACGTAGATGACGAACACGGCGAGGACGAGCAGCACGATGAGGCCCTGCTGGGTGTCGACGAAGGCCTGCGCGATGCCGCTGAAGCTCGCCGAAATGGAGGCGGGCAGGATGCGGGCCGACTCCTCGCGGACGGCGGCCAGCGCGGTGCCCAGCGACACGCCGGGCGCGAGGTTGAACGAGATCGTGGCCGACGGGAGCTGCCCCGAATGGTTCACGGTGACCGGGCCCACGGAGTTGACGAAGCGCGCGACCGAGCTGAGCGGGACGAGGGGGCCGCCGGAGGACCGCACCCACAGCTTGCCCAGGGCATTGACGTCCGTCTGGTACTCCGGGAGCAGTTCCATCACCACCCAGTACTCGTTGGTCGACGTGTAGATCGTGGACACCTGGCGCTGGCCGAAGGAGTCGTAGAGCGTATTCTCGATTTCGGCCGCCGACACGCCGAGCCGGCCCGCCGCGTCGCGGTCGATCTCCACCGTCACCTGCGGGCTGTTGATCAGCAAGTCGCTGGTCACGTCGCGCAGGATGGGGAGCTGGCGCAGCCGCGTTTCGAGCGCGCGGGCGGAGTTGTCGAGCACGCTCATGCTTCCGCTCTGGAGCGTGTACTGGTAGAGGCTCTTGGAGGTGAGGCCGCCGATGGAGATCGCCGGCGGATTCTGGATGAACGTGTTGATGTCGGGCACGCGGGCCAGCGCGATCGAGAGATCGCGGGCGATCTGGTCGGCGCTGCGGTGCCGCCGATCGATCGGCTTGAGGTCGATCGTCAGCTGGCCCTGGTTGGCGGCGGCCGTGGTGCCGACCGACGACGTGACCGATTCGACGTCGGGATCCTGGGACACGACGGCCGCGACCTGGGCCTGGCGGGCGACGAGTTCGTCGTACGAGACGCCCTCGGCGGCTTCGGTGGTGGCGAGGAGCTGGCCCGTGTCGTCGGTGGGGAACAGCCCCTTGGGCATGGCCCAGAACAGCCAGGCGGTAACCGCGAGCGTCGCGAACGAGAAGACGAGCGTGGCCGGGCGATGGCGCATCACGGTGGCCAGCGTGCGGTTGTACAGGCCCAACCAGGCGTCGAAGAATCGCTCGACGGCGAGGTACAGGCGTCCGTGCGCGCGGTGGTGCTCCGCCCGCAGGAACCGGCTGGAGAGCATGGGCGTGAGGGTCAGCGACACGAAGCCGGAGACGAGGATGGCGACGCCGATCGTGACCGCGAACTCGTGGAACAGCTTGCCGATGATGCCGCCCATGAACAGGAACGGGATGAACACCGCGGCCAGGGAGAGCGTCATCGAGACGATGGTGAAGCCGACCTCGGCCGCGCCGTCCACGGCCGCCTGGACGCGCGCTTTTCCCATCTCGAGATGGCGCACGATGTTCTCGAGCATGACGATGGCGTCGTCCACGACGAATCCGACCGCCAGCGTGAGCGCCATGAGCGAGAGGTTGTCCAGACTGTAGTGGAGCAGGTACATCACCGAGAAGGTGCCGATGATCGACATCGGCAGCGCCATGCTGGGGATGAGCGTGGCCGACAGGTTGCGGAGGAAGAAGAAGATCACGAGCACGACGAGGACGAGCGTCAGTTCGAGCGTGAACGTGACATCGTCCACCGACGCCTTGATGGTCGTGGACCGATCGAACAGGATCGAGACCTTCACCGTGGGCGGGATCTCGGTCTCCAGCCGCGCGATCGCCGCCTTCACCCGGTTGGCCACCTCCACCGTGTTCGTGCCGGGCTGGCGCTGGATGGCGAGCACGATGGCCGGCTCGCCGTCGAACCAGCTGGCCGTCTTGTTGTCCTGCACGTCGTCGGTGATGCGGCCGACGTCGGACAGGTGCACCGGGGCGCCGTTGCGGAAGGCCACGACCACGTGGCGGAACTCGTCCGCGTTGTCCAGCTGCCCCGTGGCCTGGACGGTGAGCGCCGTCTTGGGACCCCAGAGCACGCCGGTGGGCATGTCGAC
>CAVSOM010000032.1:0-21937 GCA_963729495.1 uncultured Gemmatimonadaceae bacterium | reverse complement strand
GGGAGCGGCGCGCCCCTTTGGCGAGCGCCGAGCGGAGCCCGCCGTCGCGCGTGGCGAGCCGCAGAATGCGCGACGATTCGAGGTAGTCGAACGCGTGCAGCACGATGGCGTCGCTCACCAGGAGTGGCATGCCGGAAAGATACTCCGGCCTGCCATGGCCGGGATTCTAGATCGTCACGCGCATGCCGGCGAGGATCGTCCGGCCCGGCGAGAGGAAGTTGTACGCCGATTGATAGCGCACGCCGGTGAGATTCTGGACGCGCAACGTGAGCGTCGTGCCGCGGCCGTCGCCGAGCGGGGTGAGCGGAAGCGATCCGCCGAGATCGACGCGGAGGTACGCCGGAAGCGTGACGGGCACGGCCGGATAGGGGATGTAATCGCGGTCGGCGCGCCGCCCGACGTACATGCACTGCAGATCGAGGGAGCCGACGGTAGCGGAGGTGGCCGAGAAGCCGGCGTTCCAGCTCGTCGCGGGGCGCCGGATGAGGGGCTGGCCCAGGTGGTACAGCCCGCCCGAGGTGGTGTCGAAGCCCGCCGAGAGCACGCGCGTATCGAGGTGGGTGAAGCCGAACGTGGCCGAGAAGAAGCGAACGGGGGTGAAGGATGCTTCGTATTCCAGGCCGGCGGCGCGGGCCCGGGCCACGTTGCAGTAGCTGTAGCCGCACGACGAGGTATCGCCGGTGTAGTCGATCATGTCGCGGAACAGCTGCGAGAACGCGGTCACGCCCAGCGTCAGCCGCCCGTCGAGCAGCGACTGCTCGACGCCGGCCTCCCACGACGCGGCGTGTTCCGGATGCAGCGCCGGATTCCCGGTCACGTATCCGGTGGAGAAGTTCTCGTAGAAAGTGGGCGCGCGAAACGCCGTTCCCACGCTGGCGCGCATGCGCGTGCCCGAGGCCGTGACGTAGTTGACGCCGGCGCGGTAGGTGCCGTTCGCCCCGAAATCCCGATTGTCGTCCACGCGGGCGCCGCCCACGACGGTGAGCCCGGGGACGGCGGTCCAGAGGGCCTGGGCATAGGCCGCGTTGGTGCGGCGCGAGGCGCTGAAGAGCGAGGTGTACGGGTATCCGTCGGAGGCGCCCTGGGCCTGCGACTGCTCGTCCTCGTCGGTGGCCGCGACTCCCACGGTGAGTACGCCGCGTCCCCGCGGGTCGCGGAGGTTGAGGCGCGCGTCGACGCTCCGCCGGCGAATGTCGTCGATGGACAGGTACAGGTTCTCGTCCAGCGTGTCGGGGTACTGCGTGGTGCCGCCGGTGGTCTCGTCGGAGGCGAGGCTCACGACGAGCGCGGCGGCCGGCGAGAATCCGTGCTCGTACGTGGCGCCGAGCATCGTGCGGTCGCCCGAGTCGTAGGTGTTGCTGTCGGTCACCTGGCCGGCGCTGTTCGTGGGGTAGTGGTAGCGCGAATCGGTGTAGCGCAGCGTGAGGTGGAACTGATCGGCGGGATCGGGCGCGAAGTTCGCGGCGCCGCTCACCACGGTCTCGACGAAGTCGTTATTGAACGCATATATTCCGTCGGTCTGGTGCTGGGACACGGAGAGCGCGTACCCGGCGGCCGCGCCCGCCGCGAGCGGCACGCCGCCGCGCAACGCCACCGAGGCATCGCCGGTGTGATAGGTGCCGCCGCGCGCCTCGACGGTGAGCCCGGGCGACGCGGCGCCACCGCGCGTGAAGATCTGCACCACCCCGCTCACGGCGTCGGCGCCGTAGAGCACGCTGGCCGGCCCGCGGAGGATCTCGATCCGGTCCACGTTGTCGGTGGTGAGCGTGCTGAGGTCGATGGCGCCGCCCGGGTCGTTGACCGGCACGCCGTCTATGAGCACTTTCACATAGTCGCTCTCGCCGCCGCGCAGGAAGAGCGACGTGGCCCCGCCGAACGAGCCGGTCTGGACGATGGCCGCGCTCGGCGTGGCGAGCAGCGCGTCGGCCACCGACGTGATGCCGAGCGCGCGCAGCTGCGCCCCCGTGATCACGGTGACGGACGCCGGCACGTCGCGTTCGGCCATCGGCAGGCGGGTGGCGGTGGTCACCACGGGCGTGGCGTGCGCGGTGTCGGGCGCCTGCGCCGCGAGCGGCCGCGGGGGAGCCAGCAGGAGGGCGAACGGCGCGAGGAACAGCAGCGGGCGGATCATGGGGCGGCGGGGGTGGAGGTGGGCGGGGGTGGGCGGCGCGGGCGTCCGCGCAGCGGGACGAGGGCCGGCGCCCCCACGGCGGGATCGCGCGTGACCACGAGCGGCCATCCATAGACGCGTTCGAGGATCTCACCCCGCATGACGTCGTCGGGCGTTCCCGACGCCGCCACGCTCCCGTCGTGGAGCAGCACCAGCCGATCGGCGAACCGCGCCACCAGATTCAACTGATGGCTCACCAGCAGCACGGCCATGCCCTCGCGGGCGAGTTGGCCGAGCAGTTCGAACGCTTCCATTTCGTGGGCGATGTCGAGGTAGGTGGTCGGCTCGTCGAGCACAAGCGCCTCCCCGCCCTGCGCCAGGGCCCGCGCGATGCGGACGCGCTGCCATTCGCCGCCCGACAGCGCGTCGACGTCGCGGGCGAGCAGGGGCTCGACGCCCGCCAGCGCCACGCCGCGCGCGATCGCGTCGCGATCCGCCGCCGCCGTGCCGCGCCAGGCGCCGCGGTGCGGAAACCGCCCCAGCGCCACGTAGTCGCGCACCGGCGTGGGGAACGCCAGCTCCTCGCGCTGCGTGACCACGGCCACGCGACGCGCCACGTCCTGCCGCGACAGAGCGGACACGTCACGCCCATCCACGGTCAGTCGCCCCGACCGCAGCAGCTGCCGGCCGAGCAGCGCGCGCACCAGCGTGCTCTTGCCGCTCCCGTTCGGCCCGACGATCGCCGTGATCCGCCCCCGGACGGCGTCGAAGCTCACGTCGTGCACGGCGTCGCGCCGGGCATCGCGATAGCGCACCACCGCGTGTTCGAACGCAATCACCGGAGCCTCCGCAACTGAACGAGGAAGAAGGGAACGCCGATGATCGCCGTGACCGCGCCGAGCGGCAGCTCGGCCGGCGGCAGCGCGGTGCGCGCGGCGAGGTCGGACGCCACGACCAGCGCCGCGCCGACGAGCGCGCTGCCCAGGATGACGCCGCGCTGTGCGCCCGCGCCCAGCCGCCGCGCGATGTGCGGCACGACGAGCCCCACGAATCCCACCAGCCCCGCGGCCGCCACGGTGGCGGCGGCGAGCATCGACGCGACGAGATACACGCGGCGCGACGCGCGGTCGGCCTCCAGTCCCAGGCCGGCGGCCGCGTCGTCGCCCAGCGCCAGGATGTCGATCTCGCGACCCCACGCCACGAGCAACGCGCCGCCGGCCGCCACGTACAGGGCCAGCCAGGCCACCTGGGGCCAGGTCGCGTCGCCCACCGATCCCATCATCCACCAGAGCGCGCCGCGGATCACGTTCGGGTCGGCGTTGGCCAGCAGCAGCATGATGGCCGCGTTGGCGAACGCCCCCACGATCACGCCCGCCATGAGCAGCACCCGGGCGTCGCCCCGCCCCGGCACCGCGTGGGCAACCGCGAACGCCACGCTCACCGCGGCCAGGGCGCCGGCGAAGGCGGCCAGCGGCACGACGCCGGCCGCGGCGCCGAACGCCACGGCGAGTACGGCTCCCACGGCGGCCCCGCCCGACACGCCGAGCAGATACGGTTCGGCGAGCGGATTGCGCATCACGCCCTGCAACGACGCCCCGCTCATGCCGAGGCCGGCGCCGACCAGCACCGCCAGCGCCACGCGCGGCGCGCGCAACAGGCGCACGATCGTCACGACGTTGGGATCGCCGCCGCCCATCAGCCCGTGGAACGTCTGGCCGAGCGACAGGCGCACCGCCCCCACGGCGATCCCGAGAATCGCCAGGGCCGCGAGTACGGCACCCGCCGCCGCCCATCGCCTCACCCGGTGCGTCACGGGAGAATGCCGCGATGCAGCAGCCGGGCGAGCGACACCGCGGCCGCGCCCATGACCACCGACGGACGGCCGACCACGGTGGTGTCGAAGGCCAGCACGCGCCCATCCCGCACGGCGCGGAGCGCGCGCCACCGCGGATCGGCCAGCATCCGGGCCCGGGTCTCCGGACTCGCCAGCACCACGGCGGGATCGCGCGCCACCACGTCCTCCACCGTCACCGTCGGCGAGGGCGCGGGGGCATCCATATAGATGTTCCGGCCGCCCGCGATGGCGATGAGGTCGCTGAGAAAGCTCCCGCCGCCGATGGCGATGACGGGCCGATCCCAGGCCGGCATGAAAACGCGGACCGGCGGCAGGCCGGCCGTCGCCGCCGCCACGCGCGCCAGCGTGGCGTCCACCGAATCCACGACCGTGGCGGCGCGGGCCGAATCGCCGAGCAGGGCGCCGATGACGCGCGTGGCCCGCCGAAAGTCGGCCACGCGATCGATGCGCAGGGCGGCGACCGTGATCCCCGCGGCGCGGAAGCGCGCCGCGGCCGGCCGATCGTCGGCGCTGGCGTAGAGGAGCACGAGGTCGGGATGGACGGCGAGCACGGCCTCGACGTTCGGCCGCACGGCCGGCCCGAGGGCGGGCACCCGCGTAGCGGAGTCGGGCCAACTGTCCCACTGCGACCGGCCGACGAGACGTCCGCCGGCACCGATGGCGAACACGATCTCGGTCGTGGTCGGGTTCAGCGAGACGACGCGCGCGGGCGCGGCGGCGGGCGCGCGCAGGGTGTCGCCGAAGTCATCGACGGCCACCACCGGGCCGGCGCCGGCGTCGGGCGCGCCTCGGGGCGCGGCGCAGGCGCCGAGCGCGCACTGGGCGAGGAGCGCGAGGCGGGCGAGTGCAGGCGGAAAACGCAAAACGGACATCCTTGGATCGAGGCAGGATGTCCGCAGGTCCGGTGGAGACGCCGAGTGCGCCGCCGGAGCCGCCACAGGTCCTCCCCCGAGAACCGATGAACGTGGCGCGAGGACGGGTCGTCTCCTGGCTCCGGGCCGTCGCGCTCGCCTTCCCGACTCTCGTCAGTGGCGTGGTCAGCGCGCGTTGCCTGCCCGTTACAGTGGCGGGGCCGCACCGGCATTGCACCGGTTTCCGTGTCCCGTCCTCGCGTTTCGATTGTCCAGGCGAATCTATGGCGCGCGCGGCTCGCGGGCAAGCGCGTCGGCAATTCGCGCCTCGAGGGCGGCGCGATCGGCGCGGTGCCGGGCCGCGCCCGCGTCGTCCACCGGGCCCCGGCGCGCGAACGCCGCGTCGAGCCGCGCCAACGCGAACCGCAACTGTTCCACCGGCGTCGCGCCGACCAGCACCGGCTCCACCGGCGCGACGGGCGCCGGCGCCGTGACCCGCGGCGAGGCGGGCGCCGCCGGCGGGCGGCGGCGCCGCAGCGCGAACACGAGGGCGCCCACCATGAGCGCCGCCATGGCGAGCGCCACGACGGCCACGAAGCGCGCGCGTCCGCCGTCCGAAACGGACGCCACGTCCACGCGGAGCACGGCGCCCGCCGGCACGTTCTGCGCGAAGTACCGCTTGAACGTCCGGCCCTGGGCCGACACCGAGGCCTGCTGCTTGAGGCCGTCGAGCGTGGGGGTGGCCGTCGGCTCTTCGAGCAGCAGTTCGAGCGCCGCGGCGTCGGCGGGCATCGGCAGGCGGAGCGGGAACGCGCCGGCCGGCAGCCCGAAGGTCACGGAGAGCTGCCGCACGCCGGGACTCACCGGTGCGAACACCCGGATCTCGTGGGCGTCGAAGGTCACGGCGCCAGGGGCGACATCGCCGCCGTCCACCGCCGGCGACACCGCGCCCGCCGGCAGCGGCGTGCTCCAGAGGGGGGTGAGCGAGTCGCGGGTGACGAGGGTCTTGCCGCCGGCGTTGCCGAGGTCGAACACCTCGGCGACCGTGCGCACGCCATCGGCGCCCGGGGCGCCGATGACCACGTGGCGCCCCGCCAGGTGCAGCGTGAGCCCGGTGCTCGTGGTGTCGAACACCGTCAGCGCGGCGCCGGGCCCCGAAACGTTCGGCGCCTGGAGGGGGGCCGTGAAATAGGCGATGCCGGCGTAGCGCGTGGACGCGAAGTACACGGCGTCCGGCTCGCCGCTGGTCGTATATGTGAAATGATATGTGCCGCCGGCGTCGGTCCGCACGGAATCCAGCGGCCCGGCGCGATCCTGGCCGACGCGGTGGAGCACCACGTACTGCCGGGCCAGGGGCGCGGCCGTGCCGCCCGGTCCGGCCCGTACGACGCGGCCGTCCACCGTGCGCACCTGCCCCAGGGGCACCACGGCGCCGGTCTGCGCGGCGGCGGGCGCCGCGGCGAGCAGCAGGGTGGCGGCGATCCGCGCCCAGGAGAGCCGCGCGCGGGCCGGCGGCCCGGCGCCGGGAGACCGCGGGCGGCTCACGGGTTGAACTTGCCGAAGTCCTCGGGGCGCAGGCGCTCGAGGTACGCCTTGAGCCGTTCGGCGGACCGTTCCGGCGGTTCGGCGGACGGCGGAGGCGCGCCCGGCTCCCAGTCCTCGCCACTGTCGGTGAGCAGCGCGTCGTCGGCGAACATCGGCGCGCCGAACCGGAGCGCAATCGCGATGCTGTCCGAGGGCCGGGCGTCCACCGTCAGGCGCTCGTCGCCGCGCACCAGGTGCATTTCTGCAAAGTACGTGCGCTCCTCGACGCGCGTGATCTCCACCCGGGCGAGTTCGGCGCCGAGCGCGGCGATCAGGTTCCGGCACAGGTCGTGGGTGAGCGGCCGCGGGCGGGCGATCTCGTGCATCTCGATGATGATCGACTCGGCCTCGGCCTGGCCGATCCAGATCGGCAGCACGCGCTCGCCGTCCTTCTCCTGCAGGATGACCACGTAGGCGCGCGTGGACGCATCGACCGCCATCCTGCCGATCACGACCTCGACCATGCGCCCCGTGCCCGCGTCACCGCACGGCGCGCCGCAGCTCGGCCGCGCGCTCCGTGCGTTCCCACGTGAACGTCGTCCGCCGCGTCCTGCCGCGCCCCAATTTTTCCGACGCCCGCCCGAAGTGGCCGTACGACGACGTGGCCGAGAAGATCGGCTTGCGAAGGTCGAGCGCCGTGATGATGCCCCGCGGCGTGAGGTCGAAGGTGTCGACCACGGCGCGGCGGATCTCCCGATCGGGCACGCGCCCCGTGCCGAAGGTGTCGACCATCACCGAGACCGGCTCGGCCACGCCGATGGCGTACGCCAACTGGACCTCGCACCGCGCCGCCAGCCTGGCGGCGACGATGTTTTTGGCCACCCAGCGGGCGGCGTACGACCCCGATCGATCGACCTTGGACGGGTCCTTGCCGCTGAACGCGCCACCGCCGTGACGGCCCATGCCGCCGTAGGTGTCGACGATGATCTTGCGCCCGGTGAGGCCGGCGTCTCCCTGCGGGCCGCCGACGACGAATCGGCCGGTGGGATTGATGTGGTACTTGGGGCGCTTGACGCGCAGTTCGGCGGGGATCACCGGTTCGATGATCCCGTCGAGGATCTCGGCGCGAATGCGGCGATTCGACACGCCGGGCGCGTGCTGCGTGGAGACGACGACCGTATCCACCGCCACGGGGCGATGATCCTCGTAGATCACCGTGACCTGCGACTTGCCGTCGGGGCGCAGCCAGGGCAGCGCCCCGCTGCGCCGCGCCTCGGCCAGCGCGTGGGTCAGGCGGTGGGCCAGCATGATCGGCATCGGCATCAGCTCGTCGGTCTCGTCCGAGGCGTAGCCGAACATCATCCCCTGATCGCCCGCCCCGCCGGTATCGACGCCCATCGCGATGTCCGGCGACTGGCGGTCGATCGTGCTGAGCACCGAGCAGGTGTTCGAATCGAAGCCGTAACCGGCGTCGGTGTACCCAATGTCGCGGATCGTGGCGCGGACGATGTCGGGGATGTGGACGTACGTGCTGGTGGTGATCTCGCCGGCCACGCAGGCCATGCCCGTGGTGACGAGCGTCTCGCACGCCACGCGCGCGGTGGGATCGTCGGCGAGGATGGCGTCGAGGACGGCGTCGGAGATCGCGTCGGCCACCTTGTCGGGATGGCCTTCGGTGACGGACTCGGAGGTGAAGGGATGACGGTCGCGCACTGGCGGCTCGGCGTGAGGTTGGCGGCACGGCGGCGCGCCCGGTGGCGCCGCGACGAGTGGAGAATAAGCGGAATGCGCGTCCCGCGGCAACCCGCGCTCAGTGCAACGCGAGATCGCCGATGGCCTCGCGCAGCCGCCGCACGAGTTCCTGTTCGGCGGCCTCGGCGCTGTCGGCGTGGAGCGCCGCGGTGGCCGCCACCTCGGCGTCGCGCACGCTGATGCTGCGCACGATGCGCTTGACGAGCGGCAGCGATCGCGGCGCCACGCTCAACTTGCGCACGCCCAGGCCGAGCAGCGCGTACGCCATCGTGGGTTGCGACGCCATCTCGCCGCAGACGCCGACTTCGAGCCCGGCCTGGTCGCCCATGTCGACGATGCGCCGGATGAGGCGCAGCACGGCGGGATGGAGCGGGGTGAACCGGTTGGCGAGGTTGGCGTTGCCCCGGTCCACGGCCAGCGTGTACTGCACGAGGTCGTTGGTGCCGATGCTGAGGAACGCCACTTCGCGGGCGAAGCGTGTCGGCGGCCACGGCGGCGGCCGGCGTCTCGACCATGATGCCCAGCGGGACGTCGCGCTTGAAGGGCACGCCGCGGGCGACGAGTTCCTGCTCCGCCTCGGCGAGCAGCGCGCGCGACCGCCGCACCTCGGTCACCGAGACGACCAGCGGGAGCATGATGCGCAGGTCGCCGTGCACGCCGGCGCGCAGCAGCGCGCGCAGCTGGGTGCGGAAGATCGCCGGCTGGTCCAGGCACATGCGGATGGCCCGCCACCCGAGGAACGGATTCGGCTCCGTGGGAAATCCGCCCACGGGCAGCTTGTCGCCGCCGATGTCGAACGTGCGAATGACCACCGGCATGCCGGCGAACGCTTCGATCACGCGCCGGTAGCTGCGGTACTGCTCCTCCTCGTCGGGCATGGTGGCGCGCCCCATGACCAGGAACTCCGTCCGCATGAGCCCCACGCCCTCGGCCCCGCTGTCGCGCGCCGCGTCCGCCTCTTCGGGCAGGTCGACGTTGGCGTGCAGGACGATGGGCACGCCGTCGAGACTCACGCTCTCGAGCGTGGCCAGCCGGCGGAGTTCGGCCTCGATCACGTCTTCCTGGCGGGCCCGCTCGCGATACTGCTCGATCTCGGCGTCCGACGGGCCGAGGGTAACCGTGCCGTTGGTGCCGTCGAGGATGGCGCGTTCGCCACCGGCCAGCGACTGGGCCGCGGTGCGCAGGCCGACCACCGCCGGCAGGTGCAGCGAGCGGGCGAGGATGGCCACGTGCGAAGTGCGCGTGCCGGCGTCGGTGGCGATGCCGATGATGGCCTCGCGGTCGAGCTGCACCGTGAGGCCCGGGGTGAGGTCGTGGGTGACGAGAATCACGCGCGAGCCGCGCGGCAGGTCCACGGGGTCGTGGTCGGGCAGTTCGAGGAGCAGCGAGAGCACGCGGATGTGCACGTCGGTGAGGTCGCTCACCCGCTCGCGGAGCATCGCCACCGAGTGGCGGGCGAACCGCTGGCGCCACTCGAGCATCACGAGGTCGAACGCCTTCTCGGCCGCCAGCCGCTGGTGGATGAACTCCTCCACCCCCGAGAGGAGCTCGGTGTCTTCGAGGATCGAGTGCTGCACGTCGAAGATCGCGGCCTCCTCGCGGCCGGCCACGGCTTCGACGCGGAGGCGCACCTGGCTCAGCCGCTCCTTGGCGCGGTCGATCGCGGCGTGGAAGCGGCGCACCTCGGCGGGAATCTGGTCCTCCGGCACGAGGCGGTGCGGCACGTCGGGCACCTCCCATCGCAGGAGGTGAATGGTGCCGACGGCGATGCCTGGAGAGGCGGGGATGCCGGTGAGGGTGCGGTCCATTAGGCTTCTCCGAATCCGTCGGCGATCAGCTTGGCGATCGCGTCGAGCGCGGCCTCGGCGTCGGGGCCCTCGGCGCGCACGGTGAGCCGCACGCCGCGCTCGGCGGCCAGCATCATCACCCCCATGATGCTCTTGGCGTTCACCTCGAGATCGTCGCGCACGAGCGTGATGTCGCTCGCGAACCGCGAGGCGAGCTTCACGATCTGCGCCGCCGGCCGCGCGTGCAGCCCCACCGAGTTGACGATCGTCGCGACGCGATCGGGCATATCAGCGGATCACCGAAAAGAGGACCACGGCGGACACGACGAGAAGAGCGAATCGCCAGCCTTCGAGCCGGGCCTGCGCCCGGACCACGATCACCGCGCCGACGAGGGCGGCTCCCAGAATTTCGCTCAGCAGCGCGCGCTCCGCACCCACGAGGCGCGCGAGGGCGAGCGGGATGGCCACGCCCGCGGCGAGCGCCGCCAGGCGGCCGAGCGCCGTGGGCCCGCGGCGGAGCACCGGATGGCCCAGGCCAGCGGCCACGCCGAGCCCCTGGGCCCAGCCCGTGCGCAGCCCCCAGACCAGGAGCCCCACGTGGGCCGCGTTGTACAGCAGCAGAAATGTGATCACGACGACGGCGGCCGAGGCGCGCCACCCGAACAGCGCCAGGGCGACGAACGACGACAGGGGAAGCCAACCGGCCCAGACCAGGCGGTCGCCCACGCTGCCCAGCGGACCGCAGAGCGCGGCGCGGAAGCGCTCGATCCGCTCCGGCGGTTCGCCATCGAGTTCGGCGCGGGCCAGGGCGCCCACGGCAAACGCCGCGAGGTACGGATGCGCGTTGAAATAGCGGCTCTCGCGGGCCAGCGCTTCCCTGAACCGGGGATCGCGCACGCCGCCGGGCAGCGACCGCAGCGCCGGTTCCAGGCAGAAGGCCATGCCGTTTCCGAGCAGCGTTTCATAATTCCACGATCCCTGAATCGCGAACAGCCGCAGGAGCATCGCGAGCCGGATGTGCCAGGGGAGCGCGGGCCTGGGGGCGGCGGGCGCGGTCATCGGACGGCCAGGACGAGGAGCCCGAGCGCCAGCCCGCCAACGAAACACCAGCGGGCCCACGGCACGGCGTGGAACAGTTTCCACATGGCGCCCACGGCGACGCTGGTCGCGGTGGCCACGAGCGCGGCGCGCGACCACCGCTCGGAGAGCGTCCACCGGGCGAGCAGCGCGGCTTCCGCCGGCACGAGCACGGCGTAGGCCAGTCCGCTCAACACGATGCCGCGCACGAGGTCCGCGCCGAGCCCCTCCAGTTGCACGCCGACCACGGCGCTCCGCGCGCCGGCATCGAGCGCCGCCTGATGCGCCGTGGCCACGACCGCGTTGCGCTGGCGCAGCTTGACCATCGACCATCCGCCGACCCAGGCCACGAGCAGTCCGCCCAACACGGCCACGGTGAGCGCGCCGACCGCCGACCCCGCGTTCACGCCGAAGATGCCGCCGGCGACGACGGACGCCGATCCCCACTCGGGGTAGCGCGACGCGCCCACGGGAAGCGTCTCGAGCGCGATCAGCTCGAGCACGGCGCCGGCGAGGAGGCCTCGTCCCGGCGCGCCGACGAGCGCGCCGCCCAGCGTGGCGGCGACGATGGGCCGCGACAGCATGGCCTGGGGAAAGCTCACCGTATCCAGTCCGGCGATGCCGCCCAGCAGGGCGATCGGAAGCAGGTGGGCGGGACTCACGAAGCCGCCCTCGCGCCGAGCATTTCGTCCAGCGGCACCGGGCGCGCCGAGGGCACGTCCTGGGCCGTCACCGTGGCCCCGTGCGCCGCCATCGCGCGGAGCGCGTCTTCCTCGTCGGGCGACAGGAACACGTAGCGCAACCGGGGCACGCGGTCGCGGCGGTGGTGGATGCCGCCCACGTTCACGGCCGTGATGCCGCCGGCCTCGACCAGCGCGCGCATCGTGTGCACGTCCCCGGTGAGCAGGAGCCCGGGACGCGGATCGGCGCGGAACCGGTCGAGCGCGGCGATCGCCTCGGCCGTGGTCTGGAAGTACACCTCGACCCCGGGCGGCACCGCCAAGCGATACAGGTCGCGTTCCCATCCGCTCGCCGCCACGCCGTCGTCGACGAGCACGATGAACCCGATGTCGAGCGGTTGCCCCCAGCCGAGCACCACCTGGCCGTGGATCAGGCGATCGTCGACCCGGTAGAGCGCGAGCGTCATGCGGTGCCCTCGACGGCGTCGATCGCGGCGCGCCCCCGTTCGACGGCGTGGCGCGCGGCGGCGGCGGGCTGCCCGTCGGCGAGGGCGAACGCGAGCAGCGCCGGCAGATTGGCGCCCGAGACGAGCACCGCGTCCGGCATGCCGCGCAGGATTCGGCGCGCCGCCATCGTGCAGCTGCCGGCCGGCAGGTCGGTGAACAGCACGCGCACGCCGGTGCGCTGCATCGTCTCGCGGAGCAGCGCTTCGATGCCGGCGGCGCTCAGTTCGGTCACGGCCACGGGGAGAAACCAGTCGCCGCGCCCGGTGATGACGTCGACGGCCGAGACGAGGCCGGCGGCGAAGGCCCCGTGGCCCGCGACGATGGCGCGCACTCCGTTACTCGTCATCTTCCTGGAGGTATCGCGTGACATCCGCCGCGGCCCGCATATGGCCGATCAGGCGCGCGTTGAACCGCTCGGCCGGATCGAACCCGCTGTACTTGAGCAGGTGGTTCATGGCGATCACCTCGGCGATCACGGTGATGTTCTTGCCGGGATTGAGCGGCACGGTGATGCGCGGGAGTTCGACGTCGAGAATCGTGGTCGACTCGCCGTCGAGCCCGGTGCGGTCGATCGACATGTCCTCGTGCCATTCGGCGAGTTGCACCACGACCTCGATGCGTTTCTGCTGCCGGACCGCCCGGATGCCGAATACGGCCGGCACGTCCACCAGCCCGACGCCGCGGATCTCCATGCAGTGGCGCTGCATCTCGTGGCCGCTCCCAATGAGCACGTCGGTGCCGCGGCGTTTGGCGAACACGAGGTCGTCGGCCACCAGCCGATGCCCGCGTTCCACGAGATCGAGCACGCACTCCGACTTGCCGATGCCGCTGCGCCCCATGAACAGCAGGCCCACGCCGAACACGTCGGCGAGCGAGCCGTGGATGTTCGTGGTGGGCGCGAATTCGTCCTCGAGCCACGGCTTGATGCGCGTGTAGAATTCGTTGGTCTTGAGGGTGGACGCGAACACCGGCACGCCAGCCGTCCGCGCCGCGTCGACGAACCCCGCCGGCAGCGCCTGGCCCTTGGTCACGAACACGGCGGGGATGGCGTGCGAAAAGAACAGCCGGAGCACGCGCGCGCGTTCGTCGGGAGGCCGCGTGCCGAGATACGTGATCTCCGTTTCGCCCAGCACCTGCAGGCGGTGGCCGGGAAAGCGTTCGGTGTAGCCGGCGAGCACGAGTCCGGGACTCGAAACGTTGGGGCTGGTGATGATCCGCTCCAGCGACCCGGTGCCGTCCACCAGCGTGAGCTCGAGGGTGTCGCGCATGCGTTCCAGCAGGCGCCCCGCGGTGAGCGGGGGTCGGGAGGGGCCCTTCGCCGGCGCGGTCATGCGCCGGAGGCGCGGCGGGCGAGCCGCCGGCGGCGCACCCGGTCGACCTGCGTTCCGAGATGATCGAGCGCGTCGCGCAGCGCCGATCCGGTGAACCGGGCGCGCCCCTCGGCGACGATCGGCTTGCGCCGCGTGGCATGGAGGGTGATCTCGACCCGATGCGCCGGCCCGTCCCGTTCGAACCGTACGACGGCGTCCACGGGACGCGCCAGGCGGCGGGCCACCTTGGCCACGCCTTCCCGCGCCCGGCGCTGCAGCCGAGGAGGCATCGGGGCATGGTGCCCCTGAAACAGGATCTCCATCAGTCGGCAACCTCCATGGACAGGATGCGGGCCAGGTGCTGCTCCGTCTGGTCGGCGGCCCGTTCCCACGTGAAGCTCTCGGCGAACCGGCGCGCGTTCACGCCCAGCGACTCGACGAGCGCGGGATCGGCGGCGAGCTGGTCCATGGCCGCCGCCATCGCGGCGGTGTCGCCGTGCGGGACGAGAAAGCCCGTCTCGCCGGGGCGCACCGACTCGCGGATGCCGGGCGAATTCGAGGCCACCACCGGGGTGGCGCAGGCCGCCGCCTCCAGATTCGTGATCCCCCACCCCTCCTTGGGCGACGCGAAGGCCAGCGCCCAGGACCGGCGCAGCAACGCGAGCTTCTCCTCCTCTGCGATACGCCCAAGAAACCGCACGCGCGATGCCAGGTCAAGCGAGGCCGCGAGCCGTTCGAGCCGCGTCCGGTAGTCGCCTGCCCCGGCGATCTCCAGCACCGCCTCCCGGTGCCGCATCGCGGCGAAGGCGCGGATCACCAGGTGCACGCCCTTGTAGTGCTTGAGCCGCCCCAGGTAGGAAAAGGTCGGCCGCGCCGCGCGCGTGCCGGGCGACGGCGTGTAGGCCGCCGTATCCACGCCCGGATAGATCACGGCGATGCGATCGCGGGGAATCCCGCGGCGCGCCAGATCGTCCCGCGTGCTCTCGCTGATCGCTTCGAACGGCGCGTCGCGGTACACGCGCCCCAGCGGCCGCTCGGCGACCCACACCGCGGCGGCCAGCGGCGCCGCCAACTCCTGGAAGGCGGTTCCGCCGAACAGGTGGGGCACCAGCGTCATCACGCGCGGCGCGCCCCACCGGGGCGTGTACAGCGGGATCTTGTTCACGTCCTCCACGAGGAGGTCGCAGCGGCCGGCCAAATGCCGCGCGTAGTACCGCCGGGCCAGGAACGGAAAGGTGTGCCGCGTGCCCACCCGGTGCACGGCAATGCCGTCGAGCACGGCGCGCGGCGGCGCGTCGGGCCAGCCCCCGCAGAGCAGCGTGACCTCGTGCCCCCGCGCGGCCAGGCGCCCGAAGATCTCGTGCAGATGGATCTCCGCGCCGCCGGCCAGCGGGTTCTCGCGATCCTGCCAGTTCACGAGGAGGAGGCGCACTAGAGGCGCCCCAGCCGCCGGGCAAGCGCATCGACCACGCCGTTCACGAACCGCGCGCTCTGTTCGCTGCCGTAGCGTTCGGCCAGCCGGATGGCCTCCTGGATCACCACGCGGGGGGGCGTCTCGCCCCGATGCAATTCCGCGCCGGCCACGCGCAGCACGCTGCGCTCGATCACGCCCAGCCGTTCCAAGCGCCAGTTCGTGGTAACGTCGGCGAGCTGGCGGTCGATTTCGTCGCCATGGGCGATGATCTCGCGCACGAGCAGGTCGGCCAGCCGGCGTTCGTCCGGGGCGATGGCGAGATCGTCCCAGATGGCGGTCGCCACGCGGTCGAGATCGGGCGCGCCGCGCAGGTCCCAGGCGTACACGGCCTGCAGCGCCCGGGCCCGGGCGCGGGTCTCAACCCTCATCCGGGACGTCCAGACGATCGAGCAGGTCGATCATCTCGAGGGCGGCGAGCGCGGCATCCCACCCCTTGTTGCCGTGCGCGCCGCCGGCGCGCGCCTCGGCCTGCTCGACCGTATCGCAGGTGAGCACGCCGAACCCGAGCGGCGTTTCGAATTCGGCCGACGCGAGGGCCAGGCCGCGCGACGCCTCGCCCGCGACGTAGTCGAAGTGCGGGGTCTCGCCGCGGATCACGGCGCCCAGCGCGACGACGGCGTCGTACCGATCGCTGGCCAGGAGGCGGCGGGCGGCCAACGGCAGCTCCCACGCGCCGGGCACCCACACCAGATCCACGTCGGCCGCGGCGACGCCGTGGCGCACGAGCGCGTCCATCGCCCCCTCGGCGAGGCGGGCGGTGATCGCGTCGTTGAACCGGCTGGCCAGCACCGCGACCCGGCGGCCGCGTCCCGCCGGCGCTCCCGTGAAGTCCGCCATCTAGGAGAGCAGGAGATGGCCGAGTTTGTCGCGCTTCGTCTTCATGTATTCGGCGTTCTCGTCGTGCGCCGGCTGCACGATCGGCACCCGCTCGTCGACCCGCAGCCCGTACCCCTCGAGGCCCACCATCTTGCGCGGGTTGTTGGTGATCGGCCGGATGGACTTGAGCCCGAGGTCGAGCAGGATCTGGGCGCCGATGCCGTAGTTGCGCAGGTCGGGCTTGAACCCCAGGCGCTCGTTCGCCTCGACCGTGTCGATGCCCGTGTCCTGCAGTTCGTACGCCTTGAGCTTGTTGAGCAGCCCGATGCCGCGCCCCTCCTGGTCGAGGTACACGATCACGCCGCGCCCCTCGTCGGAGATCATGCGCATGGCGGTCTCGAGCTGCCACCCGCAATCGCAGCGCTTGGAATGGAACACGTCGCCGGTGAGGCACCGGGAGTGCATGCGTACCAACACGCGCTCGCCGCCGGCGACGTGTTCCACTCGCCAGCGCTGCGATTGCGGGTGGCAGTTCGAGACCGCGATGCGCATGCTCTCCGACGAAGGGCGCGGCGTGATCGTGTATCTCGATCAGGAAGGGCGCGGCATCGGGCTGCTCAACAAGCTCAAGGCGTACGAGCTGCAGGACACGGGCATCGATACGGTCGAGGCGAACGACGCCTCGGCTTCGAGCCCGACCTTCGCAACTACGGCATCGGCGCCCAGATCCTGCTCGACATCGGGCTCAAGTCCATCCGGCCGATCACCAACAACCCGCGCAAGAAGATCGGGCCTCGAGGGCTACGGGCTGCGGGTCGACGAGCGCGTGCCGCTCGTGCAGCCGGCACAGACGAGAACGCCGATACATGAAGACGAAGCGCGACAAAGCTCGGCCATCTCCCGCTCTCTAGATGGCAGAATTCACGGGAACCCCGTCGGGACGCGGCCGCCGTGTCGCCGTGCTGGCCAGCCGCTTCAACGACTCGATCACCACAAGTCTGGCCGAGGGGGCGATGGAGCGCTCGTGCGCCACGGGGTCGCCGCCGACGACGTCGATGTGGTGTGGGTGCCGGGCGCGTGGGAACTGCCGTTGGCCGCCCGGCGCCTCCTGGCCAGCGATCGCTACGACGCCGTCGTCGCGGTGGGCGCCGTGATCCGCGGCGAGACCCCGCACTTCGATTACGTCGCGGGCGAGGCGTCGCGCGGCCTGGCCCTCGCGTCGGCCGAATTCGAAACGCCGCTCGGGTTCGGCGTGCTCACCTGCGATACGGTCGAGCAGGCCGAGGCGCGCGCCGGCGGCGCGCACGGCAACAAGGGGTGGGATGCCGCGCTCGCCGCCCTCGAGATGATCGACCTGCTCGATCGTCTGGACGTCCCGGATGAGGGTTGAGACCCGCGCCCGGGCCCGGGCGCTGCAGGCCGTGTACGCCTGGGACCTGCGCGGCGCGCCCGATCTCGACCGCGTGGCGACCGCCATCTGGGACGATCTCGCCATCGCCCCGGACGAACGCCGGCTGGCCGACCTGCTCGTGCGCGAGATCATCGCCCATGGCGACGAAATCGACCGCCAGCTCGCCGACGTTACCACGAACTGGCGCTTGGAACGGCTGGGCGTGATCGAGCGCAGCGTGCTGCGCGTGGCCGGCGCGGAGTTGCATCGGGGCGAGACGCCCCCCCGCGTGGTGATCCAGGAGGCCATCCGGCTGGCCGAACGCTACGGCAGCGAACAGAGCGCGCGGTTCGTGAACGGCGTGGTCGATGCGCTTGCCCGGCGGCTGGGGCGCCTCTAGTGCGCCTCCTCCTCGTGAACTGGCAGGATCGCGAGAACCCGCTGGCCGGCGGCGCGGAGATCCATCTGCACGAGATCTTCGGGCGCCTGGCCGCGCGGGGGCACGAGGTCACGCTGCTCTGCGGGGGCTGGCCCGACGCGCCGCCGCGCGCCGTGCTCGACGGCATTGCCGTGCACCGGGTGGGCACGCGGCACACCTTTCCGTTCCTGGCCCGGCGGTACTACGCGCGGCATTTGGCCGGCCGCTGCGACCTCCTCGTGGAGGACGTGAACAAGATCCCGCTGTACACGCCCCGGTGGGGCGCGCCGCGCGTGATGACGCTGGTGCCCCACCTGTTCGGCGGAACCGCCTTCCAGGAGTTGGCGGCGCCGCTGGCCGCCGCGGTGTGGGTCGCCGAGCGGCCGCTGGGGCGCGTGTACCGCGACGCGCCGTTCGAAGCGATCAGCGAGAGCACGCGGGACGATCTGGCGCGCCGCGGGATTCCCCGCGATCGCATCGCCGTGATCTATCCGGGCGTGGATACGGCGGCCTACACGCCGTCGCCCGGCACGCGCGCGGCGCGGCCGACCTTTTCCTACCTGGGGCGGCTCAAGCACTACAAGGGCGTGCACCTGGTGATCCGCGCCTTCGCCGCGATGCGGCACCGGGAGGCGGTGCTGGAGATCGCCGGGGCAGGCGACTACCGGACGCGGCTCGAACGGCTCGCGGCCTCGCTTGACCTGGCATCGCGCGTGCGGTTTCTTGGGCGTATCGCAGAGGAGGAGAAGCTCGCGTTGCTGCGCCGGTCCTGGGCGCTGGCCTTCGCGTCGCCCAAGGAGGGGTGGGGGATCACGAATCTGGAGGCGGCGGCCTGCGCCACCCCGGTGGTGGCCTCGAATTCGCCCGGCATCCGCGAGTCGGTGCGCCCCGGCGAGACGGGCTTTCTCGTCCCGCACGGCGACACCGCCGCGATGGCGGCGGCCATGGACCAGCTCGCCGCCGATCCCGCGCTCGTCGAGTCGCTGGGCGTGAACGCGCGCCGGTTCGCCGAGAGCTTCACGTGGGAACGGGCCGCCGACCAGACGGAGCAGCACCTGGCCCGCATCCTGTCCATGGAGGTTGCCGACTGATGGAGATCCTGTTTCAGGGGCACCATGCCCCGATGCCTCCTCGGCTGCAGCGCCGGGCGCGGGAAGGCGTGGCCAAGGTGGCCCGCCGCCTGGCGCGTCCCGTGGACGCCGTCGTACGGTTCGAACGGGACGGGCCGGCGCATCGGGTCGAGATCACCCTCCATGCCACGCGGCGCAAGCCGATCGTCGCCGAGGGGCGCGCCCGGTTCACCGGATCGGCGCTGCGCGACGCGCTCGATCATCTCGGAACGCAGGTCGACCGGGTGCGCCGCCGGCGGCTCGCCCGCCGCGCCTCCGGCGCATGACCGCGCCGGCGAAGGGCCCCTCCCGACCCCCGCTCACCGCGGGGCGCCTGCTGGAACGCATGCGCGACACCCTCGAGCTCACGCTGGTGGACGGCACCGGGTCGCTGGAGCGGATCATCACCAGCCCCAACGTTTCGAGTCCCGGGACTCGTGCTGGCCGGCTACACCGAACGCTTTCCCGGCCACCGCCTGCAGGTGCTGGGCGAAACGGAGATCACGTATCTCGGCACGCGGCCTCCCGACGAACGCGCGCGCGTGCTCCGGCTGTTCTTTTCGCACGCCATCCCCGCCGTGTTCGTGACCAAGGGCCAGGCGCTGCCGGCGGGGTTCGTCGACGCGGCGCGGACGGCTGGCGTGCCGGTGTTCGCGTCCACCCTCAAGACCAACGAATTCTACACGCGCATCAAGCCGTGGCTCGAGGACGAATTCGCGCCCACCACGAACATCCACGGCTCGCTCGCCGACGTGTTCGGCGTCGGCCTGCTGTTCATGGGGCGCAGCGGCATCGGCAAGTCGGAGTGCGTGCTCGATCTCGTCGAACGCGGGCATCGGCTGGTGGCCGACGACCTCGTGTTCGCCAAACGGCGCGGCACCGACGTGCTCATTGGGAGCGGCCACGAGATGCAGCGCCACTGCATGGAGATCCGCGGCGTCGGGCTGGTGGACATCCCGGCCATATTCGGCATCCGCGCGGTCCGGCAGCAGAAGCGCATCGAGGTCGTGGTGCAACTCGCGGAATGGGACGAGGACACGTCGATCGACCGCACCGGGCTCGACGGCGAGTCGACCACGATTCTCGACGTCGAAGTCCCGCGCATCACCGTGCCGCTCAATCCCGGCAAGAACATCACCGTCATCGCCGAGGTGATCGCCATGAACCACCTGCTCTAGTACCGCGGGTTCGATCCGGCCGACGGTTCAACGCGCGCCTGATCGGCCATATGCGGGCCGCGGCGGATGTCACGCGATACCTCCAGGAAGATGACGAGTAACGGAGTGCGCGCCATCATCACGGGCACCGGGCCTTCGCCGCCGGCCTCGTCTCGGCCGTCGACGTCATCACCGGGCGCCGCGACTGGTTTCTCCCCGTGGCCGTGACCGAACTGAGCGCCGCCGGCATCGAAGCGCTGCTCCGCGAGACGATGCAGCGCACCGGCGTGCGCGTGCTGTTCACCGACCTGCCGGCCGGCAGCTGCACGATGGCGGCGCGCCGAATCCTGCGCGGCATGCCGGACGCGGTGCTCGTCTCGGGCGCCAATCTGCCGGCGCTGCTCGCGTTCGCCCTCGCCGACGGGCAGCCCGCCGCCGCCGCGCGCCACGCCGTCGAACGGGGGCGCGCCGCGATCGACGCCGTCGAGGGCACCGCATGACGCTCGCGCTCTACCGGGTCAACGATCGCCTGATCCACGGCCAGGTGGTGCTCGGCTGGGGGCAACCGCTCGACATCGGGTTCATCGTGCTCGTCGACGACGGCGTGGCGGCGAGCGGATGGGAACGCGACCTGTATGGCTTGGCGGTGCCGCCCGGGGTCGAGGTGTACTTCCAGACCACGGCCGAGGCGATCGCCGCGCTCGACCGGTTCCGCGCCGATCCGCGTCCCGGGCTCCTGCTCACCGGGGACGTGCACACGATGCGCGCGCTGGTCGAGGCCGGCGGCATCACGGCCGTGAACGTGGGCGGCATCCACCACCGCCGCGACCGCGTGCCCCGGTTGCGCTACGTGTTCCTGTCGCCCGACGAGGAAGACGCGCTCCGCGCGATGGCGGCGCACGGGGCCACGGTGACGGCCCAGGACGTGCCCTCGGCGCGCCCGGTGCCGCTGGACGAAATGCTCGGCGCGAGGGCGGCTTCGTGAGTCCCGCCCACCTGCTTCCGATCGCCCTGCTGGGCGGCCTCGCCGGACTGGATACGGTGAGCTTTCCCCAGGCCATGCTGTCGCGGCCCATCGTCGCCGCCACGCTGGGCCTTTTTTTTTTCCGGGACAAGGCCTCCTCGCCGGCGCCGTGCCGGCTGAGTGCGCGCTCGAGACCCTTCCCGTGAGCACCTCACGCTACCCCGAGTGGCGGTGGGCGACCAAGTCAGCCAGCAGCTTCTTCGGCGTGGAATTATAGGCGGTCGGCGCGCTCACCGTGGCCGTGTTGGGCGGACTGCTCGTGGCCTGGGCGGGCGGATGGTCGATGGTCAAGCTGAGCCGGCGCGACGCCGTCGGGCCACGGCGCATCAGGCGGCGCTCGATGCCGGCGCGCGGAGCGCCAGTGGTCGTCGGGGACTGGAGGGGCTCGGCGCGGACCTGGTGCCGGCGGGACCGTGCGCTGCCTGCAGGCGGACGCCCTGCCGTGCTCGTGCCGGCGGAAGCCGCGCTGCTCGCCCGGTGGACGCTCTCCGAGCGGTGGTCGCGCGCCGCGCTCGTGGCCACCGCGACCAGCGTCACCGTGGGCGCCATGTGGAACTCCTCCACGCCCTGTGGTGCTTCGTTGGCGGGCTGGCGCTCGGGCTTTCGTCCTGGCCGTCCGATGACCGCGCCCGCCGCTTGCTCCCCTGGCACATCCGGCTCGCGATGCTGCCTGCGGGTCTTCACGATTGCAGGGATGGTGGAATTATGAAACGCTGCTCGGAAACGGCATGGCCTTCCTCCTGGAACCGGCGCTGCGGTCGCTGCCCGGCATCGCGATCCCCCGGTTCAGGGAAGCGCTGGCCCGCGAGAGCCCTTATTTCAACGCGCATCCGTCTCCTCGCCAGGCGTTACCCCTTTCCTGCGCCCGCGCCGAACTCGATGGCGAACCGCCGGAGAGCGGATCGAGCGCTTCCGCGCCGCGCTCTGCGGTCCGCTGGGCAGCGTGGGCGACCGCCTGGTCTGGGCCGGTTGGCTTCCCCTGTCCGTCGTTCGTCGCCCTGGCGCTGTTGGGGTCGCGCGCCTCCCTCACCGTGCGTCGTGATCACATTTCTGGGGGCGTACAACGCGGCCCACGTGCAGCTGCCTGCGGTCTGGG
>CAVSOM010000031.1:0-35942 GCA_963729495.1 uncultured Gemmatimonadaceae bacterium | reverse complement strand
CGCGCCCCGACTGCGCGAGGTGAAAGGGCGCCATGCAAATTGTGGTTCGACTTCGTCCTCGGCGGCGGCCTGGTGCGGGCTCGATGGTGCTCGTGGGCGGCTGAGCCCGGCAAGTCCACGATCCTGCTCCAGGTGGGCGGCTAGCTCTGAAGTGCCGGGCGGTCCACGTGTAGTGCCTCGGTGGAGTCGCCGCTCCAGGTGAACCTGCGCGCCGACCGGCTGGGCGGCGCGCTCGGCCGACGTGGCGCTGCTCGCCGAGAACCTAATGGAGCTGCCGAGCGCGCGCCGGCGCTGCTCGTGGTCGATTCCATCCAGACGTGTCTCATGACGAGGCGCGCCGGGCAAGCGCGGCAGGTGCTGCGGCGCCATGCGGTTCGCCAAGGAGACCGGCACCGCGATGGTGGTGGGGCACGTGACCAAGGCTGGGGCCCCAACACATCGTCGACACGGTGTTGCAACTTCCAGGCCGCAGTGCAAGCGCCTCGACTCGCGCGTGCTGCGCGCCACCAAGAACCGGTTCGGAGCGCAGGAGATCGGCGTGTTCCGCATGGAGCAGGGGCTGGAGCCGGTGGCCAATCCGTCGGAGCCGTGCCCGGGCGACCGGGAATGCTGGGGTCCGCAGCGACCGCGCTGCTCGAGTAGGCTCGCGCCCCGTGCTGCTGGAAATCCAGGTGGGGCCACGCGGGCCGCGCCGCAGCGCGTGAGCACTAACTCCACAACCGGTCCCTGCTCGCCGTGCTCGCACAAGCGCGCCGGCTCACCTTCGCCGTAGCTCGTCAATGTTCGTCAACGTCGTGGGCGGCATGCGGCTGGAGCAGCGGCGGCTGTGGCCGTGGCCGCGGCGCTCGCCTCGACACGCACGACCGCGACGCGCGGTCCCTGGGCGAGGCGGGCTGGGCGGCGCAGCAAGTGTGCCCGTCCGAAGGCCGACGGGTGCATTGCCGAAGCCGCCAACCAGGGCATGGGGCGCGTCTTCCGGCGGTGAACGGGGGGATGCCGAAGCGGCCCAACCCCGGCGGCCGCAGGCGGTGGGCGTGCGCACCGTCAACGACCTGTTCGCGCGCCCTGTTCGCATGAGCGCGCGCAACGTCGGCGCGGTGATCGTGGCCGGGGGTGCCGTTCGTGGGCGCTTCGCAGTTCCGGTGGATCGCCGGCAACATGCTGCTGCATTCGCTGCAGGGTTAGCGCGGCCGTGCTGCCGCGCCAGTACGCGGGCGATCCGCCGCCCTCGTTCCAGTGCGACGTGGATCGGCTGCTGGTGCTGGTCGGCGCGCACGCGCACCCAGTCGGTATCCAACGGACGGCGGCGGACGAGGCCGAGATCGGTGCTCGCGCACGACGCGGCGCGGCCCTTCGTGGACGCCGCGACCATCGACCGCGTCATTGCCGGCGTGGAACGGGGACGACCCCGCCGTGGCCGCGCTGCCCGTGTGGATACCCTCAAGGAGGTGGACGACGGCGCACGGGATACGCGCAGTGACAGGCGCGCGGCTGTGGCGCGCGCAGACGCCGCAGGAGCTTTCCGCGCCGCCTGATCGTGGACGTGCACCGCGAAGCGCTGTGCCCGGCGTCACCTCGACGCGACGGACGACGCCGCGCTGTGCGAACAGTGGGCACGCCGTGTCCGTGGTGCGCGGCGACGAGCGCGCCATGAAGATCACCGAGGAAGCGGACTTCGCGCGCGCCGAGGCCCTGTTCCCGCTGACGGCATGAGAGCCGACACGCTCAGCCATCCCTTCTGGTCGCCGCAGGAGGTGGAATCCGCGCTCCGCCCGGCGCTCGAAGTCAATGGAGCGCCGCAAGGTGCTCGCCTATCCCACCGAAACCGTCTACGGGTTGGCGGCGCGATCGACCGCGATTCGGTGGCGGCGCTCATCCGCCTCAAACGCCGCCCCACGGAAACCCTTCCTGCTGCTCGTCGACGGCACGGATTCGCTCGCCCGCCTCGATCTCCACATGCCGAGCTACGCCGCCACTCGTGGCCCGCCACTGGCCGGGCCCGCTCACCCTCGTGCTCGCCGGGGGCGAGCCCGGGTGTCGGCGGCTCTGCGCGGCCCCGAAGGGGGCGTGGCGGTGCGGTGGGCGAGCCACCCGGCCACGGCTCGGCTTATCCAGGCCCACGGCGAGGCGATCACCTCCACCAGCGCCAACCGGCCAGGTTCCCCGGCGATGACGCGCAGGAGATCTGGCCCAGTGGACCGAGGCCGTGGCGCGCGGGACCTCCTCTCCACGGCGGCCGGCTCGCTCCCTCCCCTCCCTCGACCGTGGTGGACTGCATGGGTCGTCATCCGTGCGTGATCCGTCCCGGCGCCATCGCGGCGCGCGTGCTGCGCGAGAGCGTACCCACTCTGATCGGGGACGCCGACTCGTGCGGCTGCTCTTCGTCTGCACCGGCAACACCTGTCGTAGCCCGCTGGCCGAGGCCATCGCGCCCATCGCCGACGACGGGTCTGTCGGATCTGGAGCCGGCGAGCGCCGGAACCAGCGCCTGGGTGGGAGCGTCGGCGTCGGACGGGGCGCTGCTCTGGGATTGGCGCGGGCTCGACCTCAACGCGCACCGCTCGCGCCAGCTCGACCGCGACCTGGTGCAGCAGGCCGACCTCATCCTGGCCATGGGGCCGGACCACCTGGAACGACTTGCCGGCGCCGCCCAGCGCTTGATGCGTTCCAGGTGGTGCGGCCCCATGGCCAGGATGAGGTCGGCCTGCTGCACAGGTCGCGGTCGAGCTGGCGCGAGCGGTGCGCGTTGAGGTCGAGCCCGCGCTCGAATCCCACGAGCAGCGCCCCGTCCGACGCCGACGCTCCCACCCAGGCGCTGGTTCCGGCGCTCGCCGGCTCCAGATCCGACAGACTCCCGTCGTCGGCGATCCGGCGCGCGATGGCCTCGGCCATCGGGCTACGACAGGTGTTGCCGGTGCAGACGAAGAGCAGCCGCACGACTCAGGCGTCCCCGATCAGAGTGGGTACGCTCTCGCGCAGCACGCGCGCCGCGATGGCGCCGGGACGGATCACGCGCGGATGACGACCCATGCAGTCCACCACGGTCGAGGGAGGGGAGGGAGCGAGCCGGCCGCCGTCGAGCACGCGCAGGTCCCCGCGCGCCACGGCCTCGGTCCACTGGGCCAGAATCTCCTGCGCCGTCATCGCCGGGGGAACCCCCGGCCGGTTGGCGCTGGTGGAGGTGATCGCCTCGCCGTGGGCCTGGATGAGCCGAGCCGTGGCCGGGTGGCTCGTCCACCGCACCGCCACGCCCCCTTCGGGGCCGCGCAGAGCCGCCGGCACCCGGCGTTCGCCCCCGGCGAGCACGAGGGTGAGCGGGCCCGGCCAGTGGCGGGCCACGAGATTGGCGGCGTAGCTCGGCATGTGGAGATCGAGGCGGGCGAGCGAATCCGTGCCGTCGACGAGCAGCAGAAAGGGTTTGCCCGGGGGCGGCGTTTGAGGCGGATGAGCGCCGCCACCGAATCGCGGTCGATCGCGCCGCCCAACCCGTAGACGGTTTCGGTGGGATAGGCGAGCACCTTGCGGCGCTCCATCTGTTCGAGCGCCGGGCGGAGCGCGGATTCCACCTCCTGCGGCGACCAGAAGGGATGGCTGAGCGTATCGGCTCTCATGCCGTCAGCGGGAACAGGGCCTCGGCGCGCGCGAAGTCCGCTTCCTCGGTGATCTTCATGGCGCGCTCGTCGCCGCGCACCACGGACACGGCGTGCCCCAGCTGTTCGCACAGCGCGGCGTCGTCCGTCGCGTCGAGGTGACGCCGACGCGCTTCGCGGTGCACGTCCACGATCAGGCGGCGCGGAAAGCCCTGCGGCGTCTGCGCGCGCCACAGCCGCGCGCGATCCACGGTGCGCGTGATCCGCTGGCCGTCATCCACCTCCTTGAGGGTATCGACCACGGGCAGCGCGGCCACGGCCGCTCCGTCCCGCTCCACGCCGGCAATGACGCGGTCGATCGTCGCGGCGTCCACGAAGGGCCGCGCGGCGTCGTGCACGAGCACGATCTCGGCCTCGTCCGCCAGGTCGTCGAGTCCGTTGGATACCGACTCGGTGCGCGTGCGCCCACCGACCGACACCAGCAGCCGATCCACGTCGCACTGGAAGATCCAGGGCGGCGGATCGCCCGCGTACTGGCGCGGCAGCACGCACACCACGGCCACCACGCGCGGGTGCGCCATGAACGTCTGCAGCGAATGCAGCAGCATCGGCTTGCCGGCGATCCACCGGAACTGCTTGAGTTCGGCCCCGCCGACGCGCGCGCCGGCGCCCCCGGCCACGATCACCGCGCCGACGTTGCGCGCGCTCATGCGAACAGGCGCGCGAACAGGTCGTTGACGGTGCGCACGCCCACCGCCTGCACCCTGGGGTTGGGCCGCTTCGGCATCCCCCGTTCGGCCAGGAAGACGCGCCCCATGCCCTGGTTGGCGGCTTCGGCAATGCGCCGTTCGGCCTGCGACACGGGGCGCACCTCGCCGCCCAGCCCCACCTCGCCCAGGAACAGCACGTCGCCGGGCAGGGCGCGGTCGTGGATGCTCGAGGCGA
Source organism: uncultured Gemmatimonadaceae bacterium (assembly GCA_963729495.1). Lineage (GTDB taxonomy): Bacteria > Gemmatimonadota > Gemmatimonadetes > Gemmatimonadales > Gemmatimonadaceae > JAGWRI01. The sequence goes on along the minus strand of CAVSOM010000031.1, from coordinate 31,407 downwards.
GCGCCGCGGCCACGGCCAGATCGCCGGCCGGCTCCTGCAGCCGCATGCCGCCCACGACGTTGACGAACACGTCGAGTTGCGCGAAGGTGAGCCCGGCGCGCTTGTCGAGCACGGCGAGCAGCAGCGCCAGGCGCCGGTTGTCGAGTCCGGTGCTCACGCGCTGCGGCGTGCCGAAGCCGGCCCGCGTGGCCAGCGCCTGGATTTCCAGCAGCACGGGGCGCGAGCCTTCGAGCAGCGCGGTCACTGCGCTGCCGGAGGCCGCCGCGTTCCGGTCGCCCAGGAACAGCTCCGACGGATTGGCCACCGGCTCCAGCCCCTGCTCCGTCATGCGGAACACGCCGATCTCGTCCACGCTGCCGAACCGGTTCTTGGTGGCGCGCAGCACGCGCGAGTCGAGCGTGCCGTCGCCCTCGAAGTACAACACCGTGTCGACGATGTGTTCGAGCGTCTTGGGGCCGGCGATGCCGCCGCCCTTGGTCACGTGCCCCACCACCATCACCGCGGTGCCGGTCTCCTTGGCGAACCGCATCAAGCGCGCGGCGCACTCGCGCACCTGCCCCACGTTGCCCGGCGCGCCCTCCAGATCGGTGGTGAACAGCGTCTGGATGGAATCGACCACGAGCAGCGCCGGCGCGCGCTCGGCGGCCGTGGCGATCACGGTTTCCAGATTGGTCTCGGCGAGCAGCGCCACGTCGGCCGACGCGCCGCCCAGCCGGTCGGCGCGCAGCTTCACCTGGAGCGGCGACTCCTCGCCCGAGGCGTACAGCGTGGACCGCCCGGCGGCTTCGAGGCTGGCCGCCACCTGGAGCAGGATCGTGGACTTGCCGATCCCGGGCTCGCCGCCCACGAGCACCATCGAGCCCGGCACCAGGCCGCCGCCGAGGACGAAGTCGAATTCGTCGATGCCGGTGGCCCACCGTTCCGTGGCCCCGCCCTTCACCTCGCGCAGTCGGGGCGCGGCGGCGACGCTGCCCCCGCCGGCGAGCCCGCGCGCGCCGAGCGCGCGGCGCCGCGCGCCACCGCGGGGGGCGGCGGCCAGGCCCGCCGGCTCCTCGACCAGCGTATTCCACTCCCCGCACGTCTCGCAGCGGCCGGCCCACTTGGGGAACTCGGCGCCGCATTCGGTGCAGCGGTACACGGTCCGGGCCTTGGGACTCACGGGCCGGCGTTACGCTGCGTGTAATTCTCGAACCGCGTGTAGTGCTTGTGGAAGTACAGGTTCACGATGCCGGTGGGGCCGTTGCGCTGTTTGCCCACGATGACCTCCGACTTGCCCTCGAGCGAGTTGCCGTCCTTGTCGGTGGGACCGTCGTAGAACTCCTGGCGGTACAGGAACATGATAAGGTCGGCATCCTGCTCGATCGCACCAGATTCCCGCAGATCGGACAATTGTGGCCTCTTATTGTCGCCGGTGCGCAGTTCGGGCGCGCGCGACAGCTGCGACAGCGCCACGACCGGCACCGCCAGCTCCTTGGCCAGCGCCTTGAGGCCGCGCGAGATCTGGCTGACCTCCTGCTGGCGACTCTCGGAGTTGGTGGGGCCCTGCATGAGTTGCAGATAGTCCACGATCACGAGGCCGACGTTGGCGTCCACCTTGAGGCGCCGGGCCTTGGAGCGCATCTCGAGCAGCGTGATGCCCGGCGTGTCGTCGATCCAGATGGGCGCCGAGCTGAGGATGCCGGCGGCGCGGGCCAGCCGCGGCAGGTCGTCGTCGCGCAGCGTCGCCTTGCGCAGCCGCTGCGCATCCACGCGCGCCTCGCTGGTCAGCATGCGCTGCACCAGCGCCTCCTTGCTCATCTCGAGCGAGAAGAACGCCACCGGCACGTTGTGTTCGATGGCCGCGTACTGCGCGATGTTGAGCGTGAACGCCGTCTTGCCCATGGACGGACGCGCGGCCACGATCACGAGGTCGGAGTTCTGGAAGCCGGAGGTGATCTCGTCGAGATCGTTGAACCCGCTGCCCACGCCGGTGATCGTCTTGCCGCCCTTCTGGAGCGCCTCGATCCGCTCCATCGCCGGCCACATCAGTTCTTTGATGCGCGTGAACCCCTCGTGCTGCCGCTGCTCGCTCACCTGGAAGATCCGCGACTCAGCGGCGTCGAGCAGCTCGGCGGCCGTGTGCTGGCCGGCGAACGCGTCGGTGACGATGCCGGTGGACACCTGGATGAGCGATCGGATCAGCGCCTTCTCGCGCACGATCCGGGCGTGGTACTCGACGTTGGCCGCGGTGGGCACCGCGTCCACCAGGAATCCGAGGTACTCCTTGCCGCCGGCCGCCTCCAGCTCTCCGCGCCGGTTCAGTTCCTCGGCGAGCGTGAGCGGATCCACCACCGTGCCCTGCTGCGTGATCGCGGACATGGCGCGGAACACGCGCCGGTTGCGCTCGACGTAGAACATCGAGTCGTCCAGGATCTCCACGGCGCGCAGGATCGCGTCCTGGTCCATGAGCATCGCCGACAGCACGGCCAACTCGGCATCTTCCGAGTAGGGCGGCTGCCGGTCGCGGAACACGTCACCCACGGGCGACGGCGTCGTCGAGTATTCGGCGGGCAAGCTGGACATCTTCCCAGGTAGGGCGCTTCCAGGAGGGGTTTCGGAGCAGGGCGGCCGGGTGATAAGTGACGATCAACGGCACGCCATAGTATCGGTGGACCTGTCCGCGGAGCTTTCCAATGGTGAGTTTCGTGTCGAGCAGGGTCTGCGCGGCGAACGTACCCAGCGCCAGGATCACCTTGGGGCGGATGAGTTCGATCTGACGGATCAGATACGGGCTGCACGCCCTGACTTCGTCCGGCAGCGGGTTGCGGTTGCCGGGCGGCCGGTGCTTGAGCACGTTGCCGATGAACACATCCTCGCGCTTCAGGTCGATCGCGGCAAGGATCTTGGTGAGCAGCTGGCCCGCCTGGCCCACGAACGGCCGGCCCGTCTCGTCTTCCTTGGCCCCGGGCGCCTCGCCCACGCACATGAAGTCGGCGTTCGGATTGCCCTCGCCCGGCACGGGGTGCTGCGCCCCCTTGTGGAGCCCGCACGCCGTACAGGCGGCCACCGCACGGGCAATCTCGTCCAGTGACCCGAACGCCGGCTGCTGCGGCCCCCCGAACAGCTCGCGCGCGCTGTTGCCCACCACCAATCCGTTCGGGGGCGCGGCGGCGGTCCCGTCGGGTGGTGCCCCCGCCGGCGGGGCGAAGGCCCCGCGCGTGCGCATCGAGTCGGGCACGGGAGCGGGCGCGCGCTCTGGTTCAGGTTCGCGCACCGACTCGAGAGCCGACGGCTCCGGCGGCGGCGCTGCGGCCGCCGGGCGCGCGGGCTTGCCGGCCGCCGGCGCGTCCCCGGGCTTGGCGCCCGCCTGCTGCAGCGCCGAGCGCCAATCCGCGCCCGGTCTCGTGGCGCCGAGCACCCGCAGGGCCTCGTCCACGGGCAGCGCGTCGAGCACCAGCTCCGATTCGCCCATCTCGCGGCGCTGCTCCAGGTACCGCCGCAACTGCTCCCTAGCGTCCACCGAGCATGCCCTCCACACGGTCCAGAATGGCGTCGGCCACCTCGGGCTTCGGCATCAGTTCGAGGCGGGTCTCGCCGCCCGCGCGGTCGAGCAGCGTCACGCGGTTGGTCTCCACGCCGAACCCCGCCCCGGGTTCGGTGGCGTCGTTGACGACGATCAGGTCGAGGTCCTTGGCGCCGAGTTTGGCGCGCGCGTGGGCGAGCACGTCGTCCGTTTCGAGGGCGAACCCCACGATCACGCTCCCCGGGCGCCTCGCGCCGCGCGTCGAGGCCAGAATGTCCACCGTGAGGTCGAGGGCGACGGCCGGCGGCCGCGCGCCCTTCTTGATCTTGGTCGCGGCCACGCGAGCGGGCGTGAAGTCGGCGGGCGCCGCGGCCATCACGAGCACGTCGGCGGCGGCGAGCGCGCGGCCCACGGCGTCGGCCATCTGCGCGGTGGTCTCCACGCGCGACAGCGCCGGCCCCACGGGCGGGGCCACGGCCATCGGGCCGGCGATCAGCTCCACGTCGGCCCCGCGGCGCCAGGCGGCCGCAGCCAGCGCCACGCCCATCCGGCCGCTGCTGTGGTTGGAGATGAACCGCACGGGATCGATCGCCTCGCGTGTGGGGCCGGCGGTGACCACGACGCGCTTGCCGGCGAGCGGCCCGGGCGGCTCGAGCAGCCGTCCGACGTGGGCCAGGATGGTCTCGGGTTCGGGCATGCGGCCCGGACCGGTTCCCTCGCCGGCCGCGAGCAGGCCGTCGTCGGGGGGTAGCACGTGGTAGCCGAGCGACGCCAGATGCCGCGCGTTGTGCTGGGTCTGCGGGTGGGCCCACATGCGGTCGTTCATGGCGGGCACGAGGAGCACCGGACACGCGGCGGCGAGGAGGCACGCGGTGAGGAGGTCGTCCGCCTGGCCCGACGCGGCGCGGGCCAGGAAGTCCGCCGTGGCGGGCGCCACGACCAGCACGTCGGCGGCGCGGGCGAGCGCGATGTGGGCGAGTGCGTGGCCGGGATCGAACAGCCCGGTGTGCACGGCCCGCCCGGTGAGCGCCTCGAAGGTCACCGGCCCCATGAATTCGGTGGCGGCGCGGGTCATCACCACGTCCACCTCGGCGCCCGCCTTGGCGAGCAGGCGCGCGAGCCAGGCCGACTTGTAGCTGGCGATTCCACCGGTGACGCCGAGCAGCACGCGGCGCGACGCGAAGGGTCGAATGGACGCGAGACTCATGCGACTCCAAGCGGAGCGGGCGGACGCCCGCTCCGGCCGGGCGCGGCTATTCGCCGCGACGCCGCGGCACGACGCGATAGACGAGCGTGCCGCCCGACAGCTCTTCCATGGCGCGCGTGGTGAGCTTCTTCTCGCCCATCGCCGAGCGATCGCGCGGAAACTCGTTGAGCACGCGCGCGTACTTCGAGGCCACCAGCACGCCCAGATACTTGTTGGCCGCGTGCTGCGCGACTTCCTTGGGTGTGAACACTCGCATGAGACGATCCCGTTCAGAGAGAATGGTTCTCGATTTCCCGCTCCAGCCGCCCGATCAGCTGCGTGACCTGATGGCGCAGGTCCGCCACCCGATCGCGACTGGCCACTTCCGCATCGATGATCGACGACACCAGATCCACCGCCGTCTCGAGATCATCGTTCACCACGACGTACTGATACTCATCCACCGCCTGCAGTTCCTGGAGCGCCGACTGCAACCGCGCCACCAACTGCGCCCCGCTCTCCGTATCCCGCTCCCGCAGCCGCTGCAACAGCACCTCGCCCGTGGGCGGCAGCACGAAGACCGTCACCGAATCGGGAAACGCGCGCCGGAATTGAATGCGCGCCCTGCACGTCGATGTCCATGATGACGTGCCGGCCCCCGGCCAGCACCCGGTCCACCTCGGCCTGCAGCGTGCCGTAGAGGTTGCCGTGCACCTCCGCCGACTCCGCGAATTCCCCACGCTCCCGCCGGCCGATGAACTCGCCGCGCGACAGGAAGTAATAGTCCGTTCCGTTCACTTCACCAGCCCGCGGGTTCCGCGTCGTGCACGACACCGAGTACCCGAGATCCGGCCGCCGGGCCAGCAGCATCCGGGCGATCGTCGTCTTGCCGCCGCCCGACGGCGCCGAGAGAATGATCGGGAAATTGCTCATTCGAGATTCTCGACCTGCTCGCGAATCCGTTCCAGCTCTTCCTTGATCAGCACCACGTCGCTCGACCACCGCCGCGTCGTTGCCCTTGCTCCCCGTGGTGTTCGCCTCGCGGAGCATCTCCTGCAACAGGAATCCCAGCCGCTTGCCCACGCCGTCGTCCGCCCGCCGTCGCGATGGTGTCGCGAAACGCCGCCAGGTGGGCGCGGAACCGCGACATCTCCTCACTCACGTCCAACCGATCGGCGAGAAGCGCGATCTCCTGCTCCAGCCGGCCCTCGTCGAGCGCCACACCGTCGGCCAACTCCTGCACCGCGCCCGCAGACGGTCGCGCTGCTCGACTAACCGCTCGGGCGCCCGCACCTCGATGCGACGCAGCGCACCTTCCACGATCGCCAGCCGCTCGCCGAGATAGACCGCCAGCCGAGCGCCCTCCGCCTCCCGCATGGCCGTGAGCGCGGCCACCGCGCGATCCACCACGTCCACCAGCTCCTTCGCCGTACCCTCGACCACCGGCTCGGCGCCGCCGCTTACCACCACGTCGGGCAACCGCAGTACCGCCGCCAGGTCGAGCGATTCCGCCGGCAGCCCGTACCGCTGCTGCAGCTCGCGCAGCCGCGCCACGTACGCCGCCGAACCGCTCCTCGTCGATCGCCGCGCTCGCCGGTGCCCCGCCTTCCACCCTCGCCATGACGGTGACCGCGCCGCGGCTGATCCCGCGCCGCACCGCCTCCCGGACCTCGCCCTCCCATCGCGCGAACGCGTTCGGGCAGCTTGATGTTGGGTTGAAGAACCGGTGATTGACCGAGCGGACCTCCACGGTGACCCGTGCGCCGCCCACCGCGCCTTCGGCGCTGCCGAATCCCGTCATGCTCCGAATCATGGCAGACGCGTAAGTTACGGCAGCGCAACGACCTTGTCAATTCCAGAAGTACCAGCGCATGCCGTAGACCGATGACTGCCTCGGCATCAGGAAGCCGGGCACCTGGTTGTACTTCTCCCCGAGGGCGTTGGTGAACCGGTAGGACAGCACGGCCCGCTCGATGCGGATCTCCAGCTGAACTCCGATGGTACGGTAGCCGGGTAGTCGCTCCACGCCGTCCGCGCACCGACGGGAAATACGTCGCCGAGTTGTACTCGTGGGTGGCAGCGAGGAAGAAATGGAAGGTGTTGTCCGGGAATCGGTCGAGGAGGGACGTACTGATGTACAACTGCGCCCGAGTCTGGTACTGGGGACGGTAGAACCCCGTGCTGTCATCCCACTTGAGCGCGAAGGCGTCGGCGTGGATACCGCGCCAGATGCGCCCCTGGAGCGAGACGAAGGTGGCCGTCGCCGACGGCTCCCGCACGCGGGTGAGGGAATCGTTCACCAGCGTCGGGGCTGCGAGCGTGCACGGCGCCGCGCATGATGGTGCCGCCGCCCAGCCAGAAATCGTGGATGCGGAGCCCGCCTCGAGGCGACGGTAGCCGGGCGTGAGGAGGCTGTCGGCCATCCGGGCGTCGCGCTCGGAGCCCATGGCGCCGGCAAGTCGGAGAAAGCTGAACGGCGTGAACACGGCGCTCACCTCGCGGCGCGAGATCGAATCGAGCCCCTGCCCCTCGGCGAACCCCGCCACCGAAAACTTCCACAGGTCGAAGTCGGCCCGCACGCTCGGCACGAACAGCCCGTGCCGCCAGCAGCAGGGCTTCACCGCCGGCCCGCTCGACGTATCCCCGGCGGGTCCTCTGGACGGTGACCGTGTCGTGCGCACTGTCCTTGGCCACGAAGCCACGTGTGAACGAGGCGAAATACCGCGCCGCGCCGCTCAGGTGGATGCCCCAGCGCGTGAACCCGCCGGTCAGCACATACTGGGCGGCCGACACGCTCGTGTCGCCGGGAACCGCCGTGGTGTCCGTGGTGGTCGGCACCGGGGTCGCCTCTCCGGCGAACTGATACCGGGTGGTGGCGGCGATGGCCTGGAACCACGGCCCCGCGTCGGGAGTGCCGACCCCGAATCGCAGATAGGCGTCGCGGCGCGTCGCGTCGAGCTGGCCGATCGAGTCCAGGCTGATGGGATCGGTGATCGTGCCGCGATGCGTGCGCACCTGCAGCATGAACGCGTCCACGCTGAACGGACCGTGGGCCCAGCCCAGGCGCCCCATGACCGACAGCTGGTCGCTCGTCGCGCCGCCCGGTGTGGGCGCGGTGCCGTACTGCTCCACGCCGAACTGGCACCGATTCGCCGTGCTTGAAGCGGCGCCCGAAGAATCCGCGGTAGAGGTTGGTCTGATGGTCGCCGGTGGTGATGTCGGTGCGCGTATACGGGGTGGTGCGATCCACCTCCCAGGTGTTCAGGTACACGCGGATCTCGGTGGCCGATCGCTCCACCGTGACCCCCTCGATCGGCCATAGCGGGATCTGGCTGTAGTCGAGCACGCCGCCGCCGTGCGGGTCGAGCGACTGGTACTCCACGCCGTCCATGAACACGCGCACGCGCGCCACGTCGCCGAGGTACGCCGCGGTCATCGGCGCCGACATCCACCCGGCGCGAAACTGCGTCACGCCGGGCAATCGGTCCAGCAAGTCGCCCACGTTCTGGGCGCCCGAAGCCGAAGATCTCGTCCTGTCCAGGCGGTAGCTGCCCGTGGGATCCGCCGTCTGCGGCAGTTCGGCGTGCGCCAGCGGCGCCTTGATCGTATCCTTCGGCACGGTGTCCGCCGGCAGGGGGACGATGGGGCGCGTGGTGTCGGCGCGCGCCGCCGTATCGCCGGCCGCTCGCGCGCGGGGCCGGGCCGCGGAGTCGGCCTTGGCTCCGGTGTCGGCTTTGACCAGCGTGTCGCGCTTGGTAACGGTATCGCGTCCCTGGGCGCGGACCGCGGTCGGCAAAACGGCCCTCACCACGAGGCCGAGGCCGGCACACCAGAGGGCGCAGCGCCGTGAACGCGTCAGCGCGAACGCCCCCGCACGAATTCCACGAACATGCCCACCGGCACTCCCGTCGGGCCGCTCGGGATGGTCACCAGATCGGTCTCGCTGTACGCCGTGCCGGCGATGTCGAGGTGGACCCAGGGATACGCTTCGGCGAATTCGGCCAGGAACAGCGCGGCGGTGATCGTGCCGGCCGTCGCGTCCGCCGACGTTCTTCATGTCGGCCACTTCGGACTTGATGAGCGGCTTGTACTCGTCCCACATGCGGCAGTTCCCAGCCGCGCTCGCCCGAACGTTCGCCGGCGTCGAGCACTTCGCGCACGAGCGCCGGATCGGTGCCGAGCACGCCGGTGGCCGCGTGCCCGAGCGCGACCACGCAGGCGCCGGTGAGCGTGGCCGCGTCGAGCACGGCCGCCGGATCGTAGCGGCGCGCATACGAGAGCACGTCGGCGAGCACCAGCCGGCCCTCGGCGTCCGTATTGATGATTTCGATGAACTTGCCGAGGTGGCTCTTCACGACGTCGCCCGGTTTGACCGCCGTGCCCGACGGCATGTTGGTGGTGGAGCCGACCAGTCCCACCACGTTCACGGGCAGGGCCAGCCGGGCGATGGCCTCCATCGCGCCCAGCACGCCGGCCGCGCCGCACATGTCGTACTTCATCCACTCCATGCTCGCCGCCGGCTTGATGGAGATGCCGCCGGTGTCGAAGCACAGCCCCTTGCCGACCAGCGCCACCGGCTTGGCGTTCTTGGGCCCCTTGCAGTATTCGAGCACGATCAGCTTCGGATCCTGCGGGGTACCCTGGGCCACCGACAGGAACGACCCCATCCCTTCCCGGGCCATCTCGGCGCCGCCGAGCACCGTGCACTGCATGGCGTGCCGTTTGGCGATGTCGCGTGCGGTATCGGCCAGGAAATCGGGAGTGCACAGGTTGCCGGGCATCATGCCCAGCGTGCGGGCCAGCGACTGCCCCTCGCCGATGGCCGTACCCGCCGCCACGCCGCGCTCGGCGATCGCGAGGTCGGGGCCCAGCACCATGCCGGCCTCGAGCGGAGCCCGCCGCTCCTCGGCCGGCGGCGGCGTGCGGACGTCGTCGTAGCGCCAGCCGCCCGCGATGAGTCCCACGGTAATCGCTTCGGCGTCCGCGGGCCCGAGCGTGCCGGCGTAGAACGCCAGGGACCCGGTGCCGAGCCTGGTGGCCTGGCGCGCGGCCAGCGTGGCGGCCCGGCGCACGGCGTCGGTGCGGCGGGCGGGCTTGCCGGTGCCCACGAGGAGCACGCGGCGGATGCCCTGCGCCGCGCCGGCGAACAGCAGCACCTCGTCCCGCGCGCCGCGGAAGTCGCGGGCGGCGAAGGCGCGGCCGAGGGCGCCGGCCGTGGCGGCGTCCACCGGGGCGAGCGCCGCGGGCAGCGATTCGCCGGCGGCGAGGGCCACCGCCAAGAGAGGGGTCTCGAGACGGCCGAAGTCGGCGGCGCGGGCGGCGATCGGGATGGCCATGGGCGCGTATGAGCGTTTGAGAATGGTTTGGACGGGCGGGTCAGGCGGTCATGCCCGCGATGATCCGATCGCCGAACCCCGACGTCGGGACTTCGGTGGCGCCGGGCATCTGTCGGGCGAGGTCGTAGGTCACGTGCTTGGCGGCGATCGCGTGCTCCAGGCCGCGCACGATCATCGCGGCGGCCTCGTTCCAGCCCAGGTATTCGAACATCATGACGCCCGACAGGATCACGCTCCCCGGATTGATCCGGTCCAGGTTGGCGTACTTGGGCGCGGTGCCGTGCGTGGCTTCGAATACCGCCACGCCGTCGCCAACGTTCCCGCCGGGCGCGATGCCGAGCCCGCCCACCTGGGCGGCTGCGGCGTCCGACAGGTAGTCGCCGTTGAGGTTCGGGGTGGCCAGCACGGAGTACTCGTTGGGCCGCAGCAGGAGCTGCTGGAACATCGAGTCAGCGATGCGGTCCTTGATCACCACCGCGTCGGCGCGCGCGCCGGCGCCCGCCTGGCCCAGATCGGCCTCGGCCACCACCCGCCCCGCGAACTCGTCCCGCGCCACTTCGTACCCCCAGTCGCGGAACGCGCCCTCGGTGAACTTCATGATGTTTCCCTTATGGACCAGGGTCACCGACGGTAGATGGTGCGTGAGCGCGTGGCGGATGGCCATCCGCACGAGCCGCTTGGATCCGAACTCCGACATCGGCTTGATGCCGATGGCCGAGTGCTCCCGGATGTCCTTGCCCAGCTCCTGCTTGATGAAGGCGATGAGCCGGTCCGCTTCGGGCGAGCCCGCCTTCCACTCGATGCCGGCGTACACGTCCTCGGTGTTCTCGCGGAACACCGTGATGTCGAGCAGGCCCGGGTGCCTTCATCGGGGCTGCCCACGCCCTCGAAGTAGCGCACGGGGCGGATGCAGGCGTAGAGGTCGAGCATCTGCCGCAGCGCCACGTTGAGCGACCGGATGCCCCCGCCGATCGGCGTGGTGAGCGGGCCCTTGATGGCCACCCGGAACTCGCGCATCGCCTCCACCGTCTCGGGCGGCAGCCAATCCTTGTACGCCGTGAACGCCTTCTCGCCGGCGAACACCTCCATCCAGGCGACCTTCCGCTTGCCGCCGTAGCTCTTCGCCACCGCCGCGTCGAACACGCGCACCGAGGCGCGCCAGATGTCGGCGCCGGTGCCGTCGCCCTCGATGTAGGGAATGATGGGATGGTCGGGGACCTGGAGTTCCCCGCCCCGATACCCGATGCGATCCCCGCCCGCAGGGACCGTTGCGTATTGGTACGTCGCCATGGTGGGCGCCTGTGTGTGAACGGTGAAACCGCACGAACTGCCGCGCTCGGTAAGCTACCGGATTGCCCGGAGCGCGGGCAACCGCCGGCGCCGCTCCGGCGTCACGCGCGCGGCGCGTCGTCCTCGCCGAGCGCGTCCACGCGCACGGGCCCGATGGGCGGGCGCACCGCGCCGGGCGCCCAGCCGAACAACCGTTCCAGCGCGGGGCCGCACACGCGGCCCTGGCACGCCCCCATGCCGGCGCGCGTCGCGAGCTTGGCTTCCCGGCCGTTCCAGTCGGGATTCAGGGCGCCCATCGACACGTCCTCGCACCGGCACACCACCGTGCCGGCGTCGGCGCGGTTCAGCAGCTCCGCGCGCGGCGCGAACGCGCGCGCCAGCCGCGGCACGAGCGCGCGCGCTCGATCGCGCGCCGCATGACGGGCGGCCGTGGGACGTCCCACGGCCGCCAGCCCCGCGATCTCCCCTTCGAGCAGCGCCAACTCCTCGCCACCCACGCCGGCGCACTCGCCGGCCGCGAACACACCGGCCACCGACGTGCCCTGCGCGTCGTCCACGACCAGCGCGCCGAGCGCCACTCGGCACCCGAGTGCGATGCCCACTTCCACGTTCGGCACGAGCCCGCACGCCGTGGCCAGCACATCGCACTCCACCGTCCAGCGCCGCCGTCCGTCGGTGAGGGTGGCGCGCTCCACCTGCCGCGCGCCGTCGGCGCGCTCCACCCACGTGCCCGTGCGGAACCGCGTGCCCGCAAAGCCGCGGCGATACCGCGCCGCCTCCCACCATCGGCGCGGCGAGCGCCAGAGTCCCGCGCCGAACGCGAGCACGCGGCGCGCCGGCGCCTGCTCGCACACGGCCGCGAGCCGTGCCCCGTGCGCCGCCGCCGTGGCGGCCACCGGCAACAGCAGCGGTCCCGAGCCGGCGATGGCGATGCGCCGGCCCCACACCGACAGTCCGTTCTTGATGAGCGCCTGAAGCCCGCCCACTCCGAATACGTTGGGGAGCGTCCATCCCGGAAAGGGCAGGAACAGTTCGCGCGCGCCCGTGGCGAGCACGATCGCCGGCGCGTGGATGGCGAGCGCGCCCGTCTCGGTGGCGACCGTCACGCGTCCGGCCACGGCCTCGGCCACCGTCGCGCGGCCGATGTATTCGGCGTTCGAGGCATCGAACCGGTCCAGCCATCGGCGCGCCTCCGCCGAAAGTTCGGACCGCGTGCGATGCCGCCAGATCTGCCCACCGAGATGGGCCGACTGGTCCACCACCACCACGCGCGCGCCGGACTCCGCCGCGCACGCCGCGGCGGCGAGCCCGGCGGGGCCGGCGCCGACGACCGCGACGTCCACCCGCCGCCGCTCAGGCATCGGCGGCGCCCGTGCGAATGTCCATGCCGTGCTCGCACGGCACCAGGCAGGCGCGTTGGTGCGGCGCGCCGTCGATCGTCACGCGGCACTCGAAGCAGATGCCCATGCCGCACACCGGCCCGCGCGGCGCGCCGCGCACCGACACGCGGAACGCCGCCGCGCCGGCGTCGAGCAGCGCCACGGCCACCGTGGTGCCGGGTGCGACCGCGTGGGGCCGGCCGTCGATCGTCACGACAATGGGCGCGGTCACGCGGCCTCCGCGGCCGGCATCGGCCGGTCGGGGCGGAACGGCGCGGGGTCGATCGGCGGCGCGGCGCCGAGGATGCCGGCGGCGATCAGCGCCGCGGTTCCGGTCGCCGTCGTGATGCCCAGCCCTTCGTGGCCTGTGGCGACCCAGACGCCGGGCACGGACGGCCAGGGTCCGATCAGGGGCAGACCGTCCGGCGTGGCGGGCCGGAATCCGGTCCAGGTCCGCATGGCGAGGCACGCCCCAAGGCGGGGCACGAACTCCACGGCGCGCCGCACCATGTGCGCGACGATGGTGCGATTGATCGCGGCATCCCGGCCGACGAGTTCCCGCGACGAGCCGATGAGGACCTGCCCCGTGGGCCGCGGCTGGAGGTTGAACGCGGTGGACGCGCCGGTCATCGCGTGGGCGCTCTGGAGGTAGCCGAGTTCCACGAGTTGGTGATGCACGAGCCCGGGGTAGCGGTCGGTGATCACCAGGTGCCCCCTGCGCGGCAGCAGGGGCAATCCGTCAATGAGCGTTCCAGTATCGATGCCGGCCGCGAGCACGATGGCCCCGGCCTCCAGCCGCTCGGCGTGCCCGGCGGCGGCGAGGGTGACGGCGTGTGGGCCGACCGCCGTGGCGGCCACGCCGGCGCGCAGCACGGCCCCGCATTCGCGGGCCGCTTCGAGCAGCCACCGCGCGGCGCCGGGCGGATAGAGCACGCGGTCGTCGGGCACGCACAGCGCGCCGGCGAGCCCGGCCCGGAGGTTCGGCTCCGCGGCGGCCAGCGCCGCCTCGTCGAGGACGTCGGCGCGAATGCCGGCCGACGCGAACAGCGCCTGCTTGCGCGCCACGGCCCGCATCTCCTCGCCGTCGGCGGCGATCCACAGCGTGCCGGTCGGCGCGTCTTCGCAGGCGCCGCTCAACGCCGGGGCGAGCGCCGTCCAGAGGCGGCGCGACAGGGCCGTGAGGGACAATTGGGCGGGCGAGTCGTCCATGACGACGATGTGCCCCATGCCCGCCGCCGTCGCCCCGCCCCCCGCGAATGCGGCCTCGCAGACGGTCACGCGCAGGCCGGCGCGCGCCAACTCGTAGGCGCACGCGGCGCCGACGATGCCCGCCCCCACGATCACCACGTCGGGACGCGGCGCCCCCGTCATCCGCCGCGCCAGCCCGCGCGGAACGGATCGGCGGGATCGAAGTACAGCGTGCCGCGCGCGGTGATGTACGCGCGCCCGCTGATGTGCGGCACGAGGCGCCCGTCGCGTTCTTCCAGCCATGCCGTGAACGAACTGCCGGTGATGCTCTCCTGCACCCAGCGCCGGCCCACCGCGAGTTCGCCCCGCGCGTGGAGTACGGCCAGCTTGGCGGACGTGCCGGTGCCGCACGGCGACCGGTCGTAAGCCGAGCCGGGACAGAGGACGAAGTTGCGGCTGTCGGCGCGCGGGTCCATGGGGGGCCCGAACAGCTCGATGTGATCCACGTCGGCGCCCTCGTCGCCGGTGATGTCCTGGGCGCGCAGCGCCTCGCGGATCTGCATGGTCACGCGGGTCAATTCCGGGATGTGCTCGGCGCGCAGCGGCAGCGGTTCGTACTCGGTGAGGAAGAACCAGTTGCCCCCCCACGCCACGTCGCCGGTCAGCGTGCCCACTCCGGGCACGGCCACCTCCACGTCGGCGGCCACGCGGTACGCGGGCACGTTCGCGACGGTCACCGCCCCGTCGGGCTCGAGGTGGGCCTGCACCGTGCCCACGGGCGTGTCCAGCCGGACGTCTCCCGGGGCCAGCCGCCCCAGGTGCTGGAGCGTGCGCACCACGCCAATCGTGCCGTGCCCGCACATGCCCAGATAGCCGACGTCGTTGAAGAATACCACCCCCGCCGCCGAGCCCGGGGCGACCGGGGGCGTGAGCAGGGCCCCGACCACCGCGTCGTGCCCCCGCGGCTCGAGCACCACGCCCCGCCGCAGCGCGTCCATATTCGTTCGCATATAGTCGCGCCGGTCGGCCATGGTGGCCCCCGCCGGGGCGGGCCAGCCGCCGATCACCACCCGCGTGGGTTCGCCTTCCGTATGGGAATCGACGACCTCGACTTCCGTCGCCAGCTCCCGGGCCGTCATGCGCCGCGCGTCGGCCGGGCGGCCAGTTGGGCGCGAATGACGGCGAGCGCGGCGTCGAGCTCGGCGCCCACGAGTTCCAGCCGCGGCGGCCGCACGCGCGCGCTGCCCATGTCCACTTCCTGCTGCACCAGCTTGATGAGCTGGACGAACTTGGGCACGGTGTCGAGCCGGAGGAGCGGCAGGAACCAGCGGTAGAGCCGGCGCGCGTCGTCGGTCCGCCCGCTCGCCGCCGCCCGGAACAGTTGCACGCTCTCATCGGGCAGCGCGTTGACGAGCCCGGCGATCCACCCCACGGCGCCGGCCGCCAGCCCTTCCACGATCGCGTCGTCCAGGCCCACGAACACGCGGAACCGGTCGCCGTGCCGCTCCACGATCCCGGTGACCCGCCGGATGTCGCCGCTCGACTCCTTCACGGCGTGGAGATTCTCGTGGTGGGCCAGGTCCCCGAGTTGCGCGGGGGTGACGTCGGTGCCGTAGGCGATGGGGTTGTTGTACAGCATGCACGAGAGCGGCGTGGCCGAGATCACGGCGCCGAGGTGCGCGAGCGTCTCGCGCGCGTCCCCGCGGTACACGTACGGCGGCAGCACCATCAGGCCGTCGCACCCCACCCGCTCGGCCTGGCGGGCCAGCGCCACCGCGTCGGCGGTGGCGAGCGTGCCGATGCCGGCAATCAGCGGCACGCGGCCGGCCGTCGCGCGCCGGCACGTCGCGAGCACCTCGACCTTCTCCGCGGCGCTCAGCGTGGCACCCTCGCCCAGCGACCCCAGCGGCACGATCCCCTGCACGCCGTGGTCCACCAACCACGCCACGTGGCGCGCCAGGAACGCGTGGTCCACCGATAAATCCGGGCGAAACGACGTGGTGATGGCCGAGTACACTCCCGACCAATCGTGCGGCAGCATGGCGCGCCCTCAGGGATTGATTTGGACGGTCTTGGTTTCGGTGTAGAATTCGCGCGCCGCGGGACCCTGCTCGCGGCTGCCGGAGCTCGACCCGCGCATGCCACCGAACGGCGCGTGCGGATCCACCCCGGTGGTGTCGCCGTTCACGCGCACCAGCCCCACGTCGATGCGGCGAATATACGCCAGCACGCTCCGCACGTCGCGGGTGAACAGCGACGCGCTCAGCCCGTAGCGCGTATCGTTGGCCAGCGCCAGCGCGTGTTCCAGATCGTCGGCGGCGAGCCAGGCGAGCACGGGTCCGAACAGCTCCTCCTGGGCCAGCGGCGCGTCGGGGGAGATCCCCCGCACGATCGTCGGCTCCATGAAATATCCATGGGCGAATTCGGCGCCGCCCGGAATCGGAGCGCCGACGATGCGCTCCCCCCCGGCCTGGTCGAGGGCGCGCCGCAGCGAGTCGCGCGACTGCTCCGAGATCACCGGGCCGACGGCCGCCTTGGGGTCGGTGACCGGGCCGATCGGCAACGCCGCGATCTCGGAGCGGAGCCGGCCCAGAAACTCCTCCTCCACCGCGCGTGCCACCACCACGCGACTCGTCGCCGTGCACTTCTGGCCGGCAAAGCGCATCGCCCCCGCGGCCGTGAGGGCGGCGGCCTGCGCCAGGTCGGCATCGGCCAGCACGATCGCGACGTTCTTGCCCCCCATCTCCGTCTGGTATCGAATGTTCCGCCGGGCGCCGGCGGCGGCGATCCGCGCGCCCACCTCCGCCGATCCCGTGAAGCTCACGCCGCGCACCTGCTCCGCCTGCAGCAGCACCGGCCCCAGCACCGCGCCCGAGCCGAGCACCACGTTGAACGTGCCCGCCGGCATGCCGGCGGCGAGCGCGGTCTCGGCGAGCAGGGTGGCTACGTGCGACGCCCCCTCTGCCGGCTTGAGCACCACCGTGTTGCCGAAGGCGAGCGCCGGCGCGGCCTTCCACATCGGAATGGCCGCCGGAAAGTTCCACGGCGTGATGAGCACCACGACGCCCAGCGGTTCGCGGAGGGAGAACTGCAGGGCGCCGGCCGCCTGCGCGGGGATCACGTCGCCCATGTTGCGCACCGCTTCGCCGGCGTAGTAGCGCAGGATGGCCACGCAGCGCGCCGCCTCGCCCCGCGATTCGCCGATCGGCTTGCCCACTTCGCGGGTCATGGCCTGGGCCAGCGATTCCTGCCGCTCGGCGACTCCGGCCGCCCACCGGAACAGGTGCTCGGCGCGGGCCGGCCCGGAGAGCGCCCGCCAGCCGTGCAGGGCGGCGTGGGCCGCGCCCACCGCGGTGTGGGCGTCGGCGGGGGCGCCGCCCGGCACCTGGGCCACGACGTCGCGCGCGTCCGAGGGATTCAGGTCGGCGATCCAGTCGTCACCGGTGGGCGGGGTCCACGCACCGCCGATGAAGTGCGCGAGTCGCGGAGGTTGGGTCATGGGCGAAACTTGCCGCCGTGCGCCGAGGGCGGCAATGGCCCGATCGTGCGGCGCGCGGCGGCCGTGTGTTCAGATTTCGTTCGAACTCACACCCGTCGGTCGCGCCGGCGGCCTGCCCCGGCAATATTTCACGGGTGTCCGCGCGGGTTCGGGCCCACCGAACGCGGGCGCGCCATTATCACTCTTGGAACCCCGGAGAGGACCATCGTGATCTTTTCGCTGATCGTGGCGCTGTTCGCCATGCAAGCACCGAAGCTGAACTCGGTTCAGGCCGGCACTATCGTTCGCGCTGTGGCGGATCACCTGATTCCGCACGCGGGCGACATCGGCGACGGGCCGCTCAACTACCGGCCGATCGTGTTCGATCAGGCGGCCACGATGGCGGCGTTCCGGCCGTTGGTCGAGACCCTGCAGGCGAAGGACATCGACACCACCCTTCCCTCTCTGCACCGGACGCGGAAGACGGCCATCTTCTGCGACAAGCCGCAGCAGAACTGCACGATCGACCACGGCGGCGTCTACTTCTCGATCGACGCCGTGGACACCAAGGGCGTGAAGCCGGGGGAGTACCGGATCGACGCGTCCGTGCGCTGGGCCGACAAGGGTCCGGACGGCAGGTCGCACCTGGGCGGCGCGGACTACGATCTCGTCGTAGGGCTCGTGGGCGGCAAGTGGAAGCACTGGGAGGTGGTGCGCCAGCGGCGCACGCTCGTGAAGTAGCGCGCGCGGGCGGCCGGTGCGATCGGGGTGCCGCCCGCCCCGGACGGCGGTCAGTGCTTGGTGGTCGTGTCCTTCGTGGCCATCTTGGCAGCGGCCTGCGCCTGGGCCGCGGCGGTCTTCGCGTTCGCCGTCGCCTTCGCGGTTCCCGCTTTCAGGTTGGCCTTCGCTTTCGCCGAGGCGGCCTTGACGTTCGTCGCCAGCTCGGACGTGGCCGACGTCACGTCCTGCTTCGCCTTGGCCGTGGCCACTTTGGTGTCGTGTTGTGCCCTGGCCGTGGTCGCCTTCGTGTCGGCCTGGGCCTTGGCGGCGGCGACTTTGGCGTTCGCCATCGCGGAATCCCGCGTGCTGGCCTGGGCTCCGGCCGTTCCGGCCACGCAGACCAGCGCCGCCGCCAACCAACCTGTGCGACTCATAGTTCACCTCCGCCCCAAGAATAGAAGCGCCCGCCGCGGCCGCCCGAGCGCCGTTTGGACGCCCGCCGCGCCGTGTGGACCCCGCACCTGGCGCGATATACCCCGGCCTCCGACGCGCGGTTGCACAAGATTTCGTTGAGCCCGCGCACCCCGGGGGCAACGCGCCCTCCTCGCGCCCGACTGCAAGCACCGCCCCACCGCCGTATCTTGTTCGCCGTGCCGGACACCGTTGCCGTTCTGCCACTCGCCGCTTGGGCGTCCCTGGCCGCGCTCGCCGCGGCGCTGGGTCCGTATCTGCTTGGCCGACGCCCGGCCGGCCGCTCGGCCCATCTCGGCATCTACAGCGCCCTCGCCGCCGGCGCGATGCTCGGCGTGGGCTACGCCTTGATGAGCGCGGGATTGGCGCGGGCCGCAGCGACCGCGACGTTGGGGTCGGTGCTGGGGGTCTCCGCCAGCTACGCCACGCACCTCTGGCTCGGGCTCGGCCTCAGCGCGGATCAGCAGCCCCGGCTTCGCCCCGCTCGCGCCCTGGCGGGCAGCGCCATGCACGCCGCTCCCGAGGGCGTCGCAATCGGCGTCGCGATGGCGGTCGACTTGCGATTCGGGCTGTTCCTGGTTGGTACGCTCGCCGTGCACAACGTCTGGGAGAGCCAGGTGCTCGGATCGCTGTTGATGGCGCACGGCCGCGCTCGCTCCGCCGCGGCCGTGCTCGGGGTGCTGACGAACGTGCCGCAAGTGGTGTTCGCCGTGGCGTCGTTCGTGCTGGCCGTCCGGTTCCCGGCGGTCGGCCCGCTCCTGCTCGGTCTCGGGTTCGGCGCGCTCACGTATCTCAGCCTCGCCGAGCTGCTCCCCGAGAGCTACCTCTCGGCTGGACGCGCCAGCATCGCCGTCGTGGTGAGCGTGGCGGCCGGGGTCGTGGCCCTGCTCGGCGGGAGCGTCGCATGACCGGCTGGCTGGCGGCGCATCCCGCGGGCTACGTGTTCGTGCTCGCCCTGCTGACCGCGCTCGCCACGGGGCTCGGCGCGGTGCCGTTCGCGTTCATCCGCACGGTTTCGGCCAGGGGCATGGCGGTGGCGAACGCGATAGCCGCGGGGCTCATGCTCGGGGCCAGCTTTGGCCTGCTCGTGGAAGGCACGCGGCACTCGGGGTGGGAGACGTTCCTCGGCACCAACATCGGCATCGTGTTCATCCTCATCACCCAGCACCTGCTTGGCGGGCCGGAGCACGAGACCGAGTTTCTCGGCGCCCGGGGTGCGGGCGCCCGGCGGATGTTGCTCGTGATCGTGATCATGACCGTGCACTCCTTCGCCGAAGGCGCGGCGGTGGGGGTGTCGTTCGGGGGTGGCGCCACGCTCGCCGTGGCGATCACGCTCGCCGTGGCGGTGCACAACGTCCCCGAGGGTCTCGCGATCAGCGCCGTGATGCGTCCGCAGGGTGCGAGCGTGCTGTCGTGCGCCTGGTGGAGCGTGTTCTCGTCGCTGCCCCAGCCGATCGCGGCGGTGCCGGCGTTCCTGTTCGTAGAGCACGTGCACGCGGCGTTGCCGTCCGGACTCGGGTTCGCCGCGGGGGCGATGATCTTCATGGTGCTCGTCGAACTCCTGCCCGCGGCCTACGAGCAGGCGTGGTCGCGCACCGTGGGGCTGGTGACCGCGCTCACGCTGATCGCGATGCTGGGCGTGCAGCGCTACCTCTGACGCCGGCCGCCGCCGTCAGCTCTCGGCGATCGCGTCGAGGGCCCGCCAATCCCGCGGCTCGTCGGACACGCGCCGCAGCAGGGCGAACGCCACCAGCATCATCGCGAGCAGCGACAGGATGGCGAACGCCTCGCCCCGCACCACCGGCATGTGGCCCCGTTCGACCGTCAGCCAGGTCGTCCCGCCCCAGAGCAGGGGGCCGGTCACCGCGGAAAAGCGGCCGACCATGCCGTACAGGCCGTAGAACTCGCCCACGCGGTCGGGCGGCGTGAGGCGCAGCATGAGCGGCCGGTCCGAGGCCCACGTGCCGCCCAGGCAGATGCCGGCCGCGCACGCGACCACGAACAGCCACGCGATGTGCAGGCGGAGGAAGCCGACCAGCGCGGCCAGCACGAACGTGGCGATCCACCCCGAGAGCACGATGGCGAGCGTCCGCTTGGAGCCGATCCGGTCGACGACGAATCCCCAGGCGATTCCGCCCGCGATCGCGGCCGTGATGGCCGACAGCAGCACGAACTGCGCCTTCTGCTGCCCGTCGGCCCTGGTGAGGCCGGTGGCGACGGCGACGTTCACCGTATAGAGCGACATGAACAGGATGACGGTGTTGATCGCGTCCGTGTAGAAGGCGCGGCCGACGAGGAACCGCAGCAGTCCGGGATACCGCTCGCCCGACTTCAGCGTGTGGAGCGTCTGCCGGGCGGACTCGACGATGGCCGTCCAGGTGAAGATCGGGCGCGGATGCGCGTTGATCTGCTCCTCGACGAACAGGAAACAGGGCAGCGCGAGCGTGAGGAACGCGAGCGCGACGAACAGGAAGTACGCCGGGAATGGAAAATCGCGATGGCCCGCGGAGATCACCAAGCCGCCGCCGACCGCGATGTACGACCCGATGTAGCCGAGTCCGATGGCCGTGCCGTTGATGCGGCCGCGGTTCTCTTCGGTGGTGACGGCGGGCAGGAGCGAATCGTAGAACTGCACGCCCGCCTGGTACGCACCGTTCGCGATCACGAACAGGACCGCGCTCACCGCGAACGGCCCCCGGGCGATGAGCGCCGTGCAGGCGCAGCAGAGGAGCGTGGCCCAGACGAGAAAGGGCATCCGGCGGCGCGCCCGGTCCGTCATCGCGCCCAACAGCGGCGAGAGACAGAACATGATGCCCATCGACAGCGCGCTGATGCCGCCGAGCAGGCGGTCGGCGCGATCGGGGCCCACTTCGGCTCTGACGTAGAGCGAGAAGTAGAGCGAGATCACGCCCATCGAGAAGATGAGGTTGGCGAGGTCATACAGCATCCAGCTGATGACCGCGCGGCGGGGGATCGCTCGATCGGGGGCGGGCATTGCCCAAGATCGCCAGGCGGGCGCCGAACGGCTATGGGCGGACGGGCGCGCGATTCGCGGCGGTCGCGTCCAATGCCCGAGGCGGGACTCGAACCCGCACGCCGTTGCCGGTGGGGGATTTTGAGTCCCCTGCGTCTACCAATTCCGCCACCCGGGCCAGACCAGGCAACTTAGCCACGCGGGGGCGACGTCTCAACGCCGCCCCCGCATCATCGGTGATCGTACCTTCCGGAGCTACGGCTCACCCCCGCCCCCGCCCCCGCCCCCGCCCCCACCGCGACGCCCCCGACCGGCGCTGTCCGGCGGCGGGCCGAGCACGTCGTCACGCCCCCCGCGCATCGCGTTCAACTGCCGCTGCACGCGCTCCTGCAGGGCGCGGTACTTGGCCAACTGCACGGGCGTCATGACCCCACCCAGGTCCTTGTCCTCGGCGTCGTTCAGGTCCAGCCGCTTGTGCGGAATCGCCTGCAGCTGCACCGTGTACTGCGACACCTTGGCCTGGTCCGGCTGGTCCTTCGCCAACTCCGTCCGCAGCGCCATCCGCGCCTGCCGCTCCTCGCGAACCAGTGCCTGGCGCTGCATGGCGAACTTCTGATTGATCGGCGCCAACTTCTGCATCTGCTCGTCGGTCAGCCCCACCTGCGTCCGCACGGCCCGCGTGAACGCCTGCCGGATCTGCCGCTGCAGTCGCGCCCGCTGCGGCGGCCCGCCGCGGTTGCCCGGCGGCGGCGGCTGCTGCTGCTGACCGTGCGCGGCCCGCCCCGTGTCGCTCTGCCCGCGGCCCGCGACGGGCGCGGCCAGCGCGCAGAGCGCAGCCAGAACCCCGAACCTCATCGCGCGCATCAGAAGCCTCCGTTGCCGATCGCGACGGTCGGCACCGACGTCTCCGGATCGGCCATCGGTACGGCCTTCATGTTTTCCACGTCCTTGAGCAGCGCTTCCAACTGCGCGTCGGTGAGGTCGCCGTAGCCGTAACCCACGTTCAACTCCACGTCGCCCGCGCCGGCGCCGCCGCCGGCCGCCGCCCGGCCCGCGGCCGAGTCCTGCCGCGAGGCCACGCGCGCCGCCGCCGTGCTGTCGGCCACGTGCACCCGGCGCGCGTACGACGCGAGCGTCGATCCGCCGGCGGCGACGAACACCACCGCGGCCGCGATCTGCCAGACGTGCATGCCGCCCGCCACGCGCCGGGCGCGCCGCGGCGCGGACAGCGCTGAAACGATCCGGGCCACGTCCACCGCTGGAGCGGGCGCCGCGCCGCGCAGGGCGCGGAGCAGGTCCAACTCGCCGGCGCACTCGGCGCAGGTCCGCACGTGGGCTTCCGCCCGCGCCCGGTCCACGCCGTCGAGGCGGCCGTGCAGCAGGTCGGGCAGTTGGTCGCGGATTTCCGCGTTGGCACAGTCAGTCATCGAGATGCTCCTTGATCGCCCGCACCGCATTGTGGTAGTGCACCCGCGCCGCACCCTCGGTGGTGTCCGCCACGTCGGCGATTTCTTTGTACGTTAGACCTTCGGTCACCCGCAATGTGAAGACCTCGCGTTGCGTGGGCGACAATCGGGCCACCGCCTGCCGCATCCGCTGCCGCGTCTCGGCGGCCAGCATGCCGTCCAGCGCGTCGAACTCGGTCACCGCGTCGCCCTCCGAGATCGGCACCCGATCGCGCTGACGCCGCGCCGAGCGGCGCCGGTCGAGGAGCAGACGCCGCGCGATCGTGAACAGCCAGGTGCGGAGGGAGCTGTCGGCCCGAAAACGGTCGATCGCCCCGAAGGCGCGGACGAACGTGTCCTGCACGACCTCGTCCACGTCGGAGCGCTCTCCGCAGCTGGCCACGAATCGGGCCACGGCCGGCGCGTGCCGCGCCACGAGCGCCGTTGCCGCTCGCTCGTCGCCCGCCCGCCACGCCTCGATGAGCTCGAGATCCGCCCGTTCATCGCCGCTCCCACCCGTTTCCGTCATGCGTTCCGTGAAGTCAGACGTTGCCGCCCCGGGGGGCGTTAAGGCCTTGCCAATCGGAGGGTTGGCCAATATACACCGACATGCCGAACCCTCTCCACCGCCCGGAGCGCATTGGGCATCGCGGGGCGCCCCGCGAATTCACCGAGAACACCCTGCCCGGGTTCGTCCGCGCGGTCGAGCGGGGCGCCGACGGTGTGGAACTGGACGTCCACAGGACGCGCGACGGCGCGGTGGTGGTACACCACGATCCCGAGATCCGGCGCCCCGACGGCACGCGTGCAGCGATCGCGGCGCTGTCGGTTGCCGAGATCGCCGATTGCGAGTTGCCCGGGGGCGGTGAGGTGCCCACGCTGGCCGCGGTGTTGGACGCCGTCGGCGACCGGGCCACCGTGTACGTGGAGCTCAAGGGCGCGGGAGTGGGCGAGGCGGCGGTAGCCGTGGCCCGTGCGCACGGCCGGCGGTTCGCCTTCCATGGGTTCGACCATGCGGCCGTCCTGGCGCTCCGGGCGCGGCATCCCGATCTGGACTACGGCGTGCTGATCGACGCCGGCACGCGGGGGGCCGCCGATCTGGTGGCGCGGTTCCCAGTGCGCGACATCTGGCCGCACGAGAGCCTGGTGGACGCGGCCCTCGCGGCGGCGTGCGCCGCGTCAGGCAAGCGCCTGCTCGTATGGACCGTGAACGATCCGGAGGCAGCGGCGCGGTTCACGGCGCTGGGCGCGGATGGGCTCTGTACCGACGACCTCAGACTGCTCGGCCCTGTCCCGGCGGCGCCCCCGGCGTAGCCGAAGGTGCGCGCGCGCCGTCGCGTGCGCGGGGAAACGAAAACGCCCCCGAAGCGCGGGGGCGTTGGAACGTGGCCGGCGAATCGCGGCGATTACGCGGCGGAGGTGGATCCGCCCTCGCCGGGCGCCGGGTACACGCTGATGCGATAGCGCGACCGGCTGTGGTGCTCAAACTTCACGATGCCGTCGATCAGCGAGTAGATCGTGTAATCCGTGCCCATGCCGACGTTGCGTCCCGGGTGCCACTTGGTGCCGCACTGGCGCGCGATGATGTTGCCGGCGACCACGGGTTCGCCGCCGTACTTCTTGACGCCGCGGTACTTCGGGTTGCTGTCGCGGCCGTTGCGGGACGAGCCGACGCCCTTCTTATGTGCCATGGCGAATATTCCTCAGCCGAGCTTGATGTCGTGGATCATGACTTCGGTGAAGCCCTGCCGGTGCCCCTGCTTTTTCGCGTAGTTCTTACGGCGCTTCATCTTGAACACGACGATCTTGTCGCCGAGTCCCTGTCGCCGAATCTCGCCGGTGACCTTGGCGCCGCGGAGCGTGGGCACGCCGGTCTTGACCGTCTTGCCGTCGGACCCGAGGAGGACGTCGTTGAACTCCACCGAGCCGCCGGCTTCGCCGGGGAGGGTGGGAATCTTGTAGTACCGGCCCGGCTCGACGCGGAACTGCTTGCCGCCGGTGCGAATGATTGCGTAGGGCATTGTGCGATCTGGATTTGAGACGTGCGAGCCTTTGAAGTTAGACAACGGCTATGTCGTTGTCAACGGCGGGGCTAGGGGTTCACCGAGGCCCCCGCTCAGGCCACGGCGTACTGCTGCGTCACGTCGCGCCCGGCGGTCTTCACCACCAGCTTGAACTCGTCGGGCCGCAGCAGCGGGTCGTCCCGCATCTCGAGCCCGAATTCCGACCACCTTCTCCAGCTTCTTCAGCAGATCCTTCTCCTCCTCCAGCACGTACATCGCCACGTCGGGATGCAGCTTCACGATGAGCGGATCCTTCTTCCCCTCCACGCCCATCCGCCGCACCGAGCGCTCCATCCGGCGCACGATCGGTCTCGGCCGTGAACACGCGCCCGGTGCCGGCGCACGTCGGGCACGCCTCGGTCATCGCCTGCAGGTGGCTCTGCCGCACGCGCTGGCGGGTCATCTCGATCAGCCCCAGGTCGCTCACCGCGAACGCCTTGGTGCGCGCGCGGTCGCGGCCGAGGTGCGTGCGCAGCTCCTGCAGCACGCGGTCGCGGTTGGCCTTCGTCTCCATGTCGATGAAGTCGCAGACGATGATGCCGCCGATGTCGCGCAGCCGGATCTGCCGCGCGATCTCGCGCGCCGCCTCGATGTTCGTGCGGAGAATCGTCTTCTCGGGATCCTTCTTGCCGGTGTAGCGCCCGGAGTTGACGTCCATCGATACCAGCGCCTCGGTGGGCTCGATGATCAGGTAGCCGCCCGCCGGCAGGTCGCACCGCCGCTTGAACAGGTCGCGGATCTCGGGCTCGATGTTGGCCTTGTCGAAGATCCCCGCTTCGTCGGTCCACAGCTTCACGCGATCCACGAGATCGGGCGCCACGCCCTTGAGGTACTCGATGATCTCGTTGTAGACCTGCTTGGAGTCCACCGACACCTGCTCCACCTTCTCGCTGAACAGGTCGCGGATGAGCCCGCGCGTGAGATTCGTCTCGCGATGCATCAGGGCCGGCGCGCGCACGAAGTTCGTCTTCCGCTTGATGCGCTTCCACTGCCCGATCAGCGTGTCCAGTTCGCGCTTGAACGTCTCCTGCGTGGCGTCCTCGCCCACCGTGCGGACGATCACGCCCCCCGAATCCTTGGGCAGCACCGCCTCGACCATCGCGCGCAGGCGTCCGCGCTCGGCGCGATCGCCGATCTTGCGGCTCACCCCCACCCGCGACGCGAACGGCATGAACACCAGGAACCGCCCGGCCATCGAGACCTGCGCCGTGACGCGCGGCCCCTTGGTGGAGATCGGCTCCTTGGACACCTGGACGATCAGCTCCTGCCCGCGATTGAGCAGGTCCTGGATGGGCGGCGCCTTGGCCCGCTGGCGGCGATGGCCACGGCCGCGGCCGCCCGACGGTTTCTGCTCCTCCGGCTCCTCATCCGAGGGGGCGTCGCCGTCGGCGTCCGCCTCGTCGCCATCCGCGTCGTCGTCGTCGGCCGCCTCGTCGTCCTCCGGGAACACGAGATCGGAGGCGTGCAGGAACGCGCTCTTCTCCGTGCCGATGTCGACGAAGGCGGCTTGGATGCCGGGAAGGACCGCTTCCACCCGGCCGTAGTAGATGTCGCCGACCATGCGCCGAGCTTCGGGCCGGTCGACGAGGAGTTCAACGAGTTGCTCGTCTTCCAGGATCGCAACCCGCGTTTCGCGCGGCGTTGCGTTGATCAGAATTTCGCGTTTCATCGGGGACCGCCGGCGCGCCTCCGCGTGGCGACTCGGCACGCGAACGGGGGCGGTGAGTGAGAGTGGGGGTGGCGACGCGCCGGAACGCGAACCCGCGCCCGACGGCCGAAACGTGACGGGGAATCCACCGCTCGGACGTGATCGACCACACTGGGCCCGGCTGCCGGAACGGCCCGAGGATCGCGCGCACCGTCGCGCCGAACCAACGGACCACCGGCCGCATCCCACGGGCCAGCATGCGATCGGCTTCACGCAGGAAGCCGTGCGCCGCGAGGGGGATGCCTGCGCGGACGGCGGCCGATGCTGCTTCGGCCGCCGCTGCGCAGGAAGCGCCCCGCTCGCGCCGCGAGTCGCGCGGCGGGAACGAGGCGGGAGACGCAAAGGAGAATATCACCGTGGGAATTACTACTGCCAATCGTCTGTTTCCGCAAGAGTGGCAAGGACTTACGGCGCCCAGTCCATCAACTCCTTGAGCAGCGCCCGCGCAATGACGATGCGCTGGATCTCGGACGTGCCCTCGCCGATCTCACAGATCTTGGCATCACGCATCATCCGTTCCACCGGGTAGTCCTTGGTGTACCCGTAGCCGCCGTGCAGCTGCACCGCCTTGATCGTGGTCCGCATGGCCAACTCGGAGCAGAACAGCTTGGCCATGGCCGCTTCCTTTGAGTACGGCTTGCCGTGCTGGGCGAGCCACGCCGCGTGGTACACCAGGTGCCGGCCGGCCTCGATCTCCGTGGCCATGTCGGCCAACTGGAAGCTCACGCCCTGAAAGGCGGAGATCGCCTGTCCGAACTGCTTGCGCACCGAGGTGTAGCGGAGCGCCTCGCCCAGCGCGCCCTCGGCGATGCCGAGCGACAGCGCACCGATGCCGATGCGCCCCGAGTCGAGCGTCCGCATGAAGTTCTTGAAGCCGAGCCCCTCCTGGCCGAGCCGGTTCTCCACCGGCACCTCCACGTCTTCCATGATGAGTTCGGCGGTATCGCTGGCGCGCCAGCCGAGCTTGTCCTCCTTCTTGCCGGCGCGGAACCCGCGCATGGCGGGGAGCGACGGGTCGTGGCCCACGCCCACGGCGGCGGTGGCCTCGAGATCGGCGGTAGGCTTGGTGAGGATGAACGAACTGATGCCCTTGGTGCCCTGCCCCGGCGTGGTGACGGCGGTGACGACGAAGATCTCGCCCACCGATCCGTGCGTGATGAACCGCTTGACGCCGTTCACGACGTAGCGGTCGCCCTTCCGCACGGCCGTCGTGCGCGTGCCGCCGGCGTCGCTGCCCGCCTCGGGCTCGGTGAGGCCGAACCCGCCCATCACCCGGCCCGCCGCGAGCAGCGGCACGTAGCGGCGCTTCTGTTCGTCGGTGCCGAAGTGCACGATGGGCGAGGTGCCGAGCGTGGTGTGGGCCGACACGGTGAGCCCGTGCGACGCGTCCACCCGCGCCAGCTCCTCGATCACGATCATGTAGCTCAGCAGGTCGAGGCCGGCACCGCCCAGCGCCTCGGGCCACGGCACGCCGAGCAGCCCCAATTCCCCCATGCGTTTGACGTTGGCCCACGGGAACTTCGCATTGGCGTCGAATTTCGACGCCACGGGCGCGACTTCGTCGCGCGCGAATTCGCGCACCATCTCGCGCACCGCCAGGTGCTGCTCGGAAAAGTAGAGAGCGTCGTCCATGGGACTCAGGGAGCGTCGGCGTCTCGACGGCGGCGCGTGGCGCGTGTGGGTTTCGGTTCCGATGGCACCGCCACCAGCACGTCGTCGGTGCTGATGTCGGGTTTTCTGGCTCGGCGCACCCGCGCCGGACGGCTCGGAGGCGGCTCCGGGGAGCGGCCCAGGCAGTTGTCGCAGGCGTCGCACTTCGGCCGTTCGGCCGGGTCTCCGAAATATCGAAGCACGAACGCCCGGCGGCAACGTTTGGTGTACGCGTAGCGCTGCATGGCGTCGAGCTTCTCGCAGTCGGCGCGATACCGGCGCTCCAGCGACGGCCAGTCGATGCGGAAGGCGTCGAGGGGCGCCGCCGGCCGCGTGGGGGCGGGCCCCGATTCCACGCGCTCCCATTCCACGAACTGCTCGCGCTGGAGCCCCTCGAGCAGGCGCAGCGCCGAGGCGCCGCCCAGCGCAGGCGGCAGCCCGTCGAGGTCCACGGCGAGTCCGTCGTACAGCCCGTCGCGTCCCAGGCGCCAGAGGGCGCGGAGCAACCCCAGCTCCGGGGCGCGGGCGTCCCCGAGCTCGGCGCGAATGCGCGCCGGGGTGGCCAGTAGGCGCACGCGCACACGCAGCCCCTCGGGCGAGCCGGGGCTCCAGGCGCCCACGCGCTCCAGCAGGCGGAGCGCGGCCTCGACGTCCCGCGCGTTCGCCTTGCGGCCCAGCTTCCCGGCGAGCGCGCCGGCGTCGAGCCCGGCCACCCGCGGCCCGCCCCGGCGCATCAGGTCGTACAGCGCCTCCACCACCTCGCGGCGGGCGTGCGCACTTTTTATGAAATACTCATGGGTGAAGCGATCGCGGAACGCGTGCAGCAGCACGCAGTCGGAGGGCCCGCCGTCGCGGCCGGCACGCCCCGCCTCCTGGTAGTACGCCTCCAGCGTGCCCGGCATGGCGTGGTGCACCACCAGGCGCACGTTCGGCTTGTCGATGCCCATCCCGAACGCATTGGTGGCCACGATCGCCCGGGCCTGCTCGCGCATGAACGCGTCCTGCACCTCGCGCCGGTGATCGTCGTCCAGCCCCGCGTGGTAGGGCAGCGCCCGGATGCGCTGGCGGGTGAGCATCGCCGCGATGCGCTCCACGCTCTTGCGCGTGGACGCGTACACGATGGCCAGCCCGTCGCGCGCCGCCAGCTCGGCCACCAATCCCCGGTCCTTGTCGGCGTCGGTACGGCACGACCGCACGTGATACGTGAGATTGGCGCGGTCGAATCCGGTGACGATCGTGGTCGGCCGGCCCAGCCGGAGCTGGCGCACGATGTCCTCGCGCACGTGCGGCGTGGCGGTGGCCGTGAGCGCGATGACCGTGGGGTTGCCCAGTTGCGCGCGCACGTCGGCCAGCCGCAGGTAGCTGGGCCGGAAATCGTGCCCCCATTCGCTGATGCAGTGCGCCTCGTCCACGGCGAACAGCGACACGCCGATCGCGCGCAGCCGGTCGAGCGTGGCCCCGGCGCCGAACCGCTCGGGGGCCACGTACAGCAGCTTCAGCGCGCCCGACCGCGCCCGGGCCATCCGGTCGCTCACCTGCCCTGATGACAGCGAACTGTTCACGAACGCCGCCGCGATGCCGCGCCGCTCCAGCGCGTCCACCTGGTCCTTCATGAGCGAGATGAGCGGCGAGACCACGAGCGTCAGCCCGGGCAGAAGAAGCGCCGGCACCTGGTAGCACACCGACTTGCCCCCGCCCGTGGGCAGGATCACCACGGTCTCCCGGCCGGCGAGCACGCTGGCCACGGCCTGGGCCTGGCCGGCGCGGAACGCCGGGTAGCCGAATCGCTCGCGGAGGGTGGAGAGCGCGCGGTCGCCGGATGCCGGGGGTTGGGTCACGCGCCCACGCTACGGCCGCCGCGCGTGCGCGGCGTCATCCAACGACGGCGCCGCGCGCCCTTATACCGCACGCGCGAAATGTCCGCGCGTGAAAGCGGCGCCCACGAGGTCGCGCACCGACGAACGGGCGGGCGCCTCGCCGGCCGCCAGCGCGTCGAGGGTGCGCCGATAGCCGGCCACGACGTCGGCCACCGGATCGCCGGGCACGTTGAACACCGCGCGATACGCCCGGATGCCTGCGCCCCACAGCCGCGGCAGGAACTCCGAGCCCTCCACGGGCCGCGAGTGCAGCAGCCGGTTGCGGCACGCCGCATCGGTGGCGACGGGAAAGGCGTACCCGGTGGGATCGGTGAGGTGGACGTTGCGGTGCTTCTGCACGCACAGATCGCGGCAGGTGGCCGGCTGGCGGTCGAACGCCGCCGAGAGCACGCAATGCTCCAGGGTCATCCCCTCCGGGCGCCCGTAGAGGAAGACCTCGAACCCCAGCCCCCGCCAGGGCGCCACGAGCTGCGCGATCTCGTCGGTGGTCAGCTCCACCGACGCGGTGAGGCGCCGCGCGCCGAGCCGGAAGACTTCGGCCGCCGTGTGCCCGTTCATCACGTTCGCGGCGTAGTCGGCCGTGACGTTGCGGCCCTCGGCCGCCAGTTCGGCGACCAGCCCCAGGTGGCCCGACTGGATGGGCAGCCCCAGGTCGAGCCATTTCTGGAGCGCCTCGCGTTCCTCCGGCCGCACGATGGTCGGGGTGCGCAGCCGCAGGCCGACGCCGCGCACCGCCAGAGCCTCGGCCAGCGCCTTCACGCGCGCGCGCGGCGGCGCCGGATGCCGCAGGAAGGGGTCGAAGACGACGGCCGTCGCGCCGGCGTCCGCCGCCGCGGTGGCATTCTCTAACTCATATACTTCCGCCGAGAGCGCGAACGCCGGCCCGCCGGGCGCGGGCCGGTCCTGGTATGCCGACGGTATGACCACGGGTATACCCGCGGCGGCGGTTTCGATCCGCGCGCGCCGTTCCGCCTGCGCCGCGTGGGCGGCCCAGTCGCGGCGCCGCATCAGCTCGTCCACGGCCCGCTGGCGCAGGCGATTCAGCTCGCTCACCGGCAGGAAGAGGCCAGTGGCCAGACCGGCGTCGTCCACCGCGGCGAGCACGAAGGGCGTGCCGCCCAGGCGGCCAGCAATCGACTA
>CAVSOM010000030.1:0-61470 GCA_963729495.1 uncultured Gemmatimonadaceae bacterium | reverse complement strand
CCGGCGGGTGTACGGCGATACGGTGATCACCATGTTCTGCATGGAATGACGGTGGGCGGGGCGCGCTCCGCGTGCTATCATTAGCGCACCGCGCCGGCCGGGTCATCCCCGCCGGCGAGCGCGGGCCGCGATGACTCTCACGCCCGGGATGCCATGACGCGCATTGCCATCTACGCCGGAAGCTTCGACCCGATCACGCGGGGCCACGAGGACCTGATGCTCCGCAGCCTCGGCTTCGTGGACCGGCTGGTCGTGGCCGTGACCACCAACGTGGCCAAGCTGCCCCTGTTCCCGGTGGACGAGCGGGTGCGGCTCATCCGCACGTCGGTGGGCAGCGAGGCGCGCATCGAAGTGCGCGCGTTCACCGGGCTGCTGGTGGATTTCGCGCGCGAGGTGGGGGCCACCCTGTTCATCCGCGGCCTGCGCGCGGTGAGCGATTTCGAGTACGAATATCAGATGGCGCTCATGAATCGCCACCTGTCGCCCAACCTCGAGACCGTGTTCATGGTGCCGTCGCTCGACACCACGTATATCAGCGCGACCCTGGTGCGCGAGGTGGCCAGGTTCGGCGGCGACCTGAGCGGGCTCGTGCACCCCGCGGTCGCCGACGCCCTGCGGCGGACCTTCCCGCCGGCATGAGCTTCCTGGCCGACGTCCGCTCGCGCGCCGCGGCGCTCCACAAGCGCGTCGTGTTTCCCGAGACGGCGGACGCCCGGACGCTCGAAGCGGTGCGGGCGCTCAAGGCGCACGGGGTGGTGGTGCCGTGCGCGGTGCTCGATCCCGCGGCGCCCGAATCGCACGCCGCGGTCCGCGGCCTTGGCGTGGACATCGTCGATCCGTTGAACGACCCGCGGGCGGAGCAGATCGCCCAGTGGCTCTACGCGGCGCGCCACGACCGGGGCATGACCGAGGCCGAGGCGGCGCGGCTGGCGCGCACCCCCCTGTACTTCGCCGACGGCCTGGTGCGACTGGGCGCGGCGGACGCGTGCGTAGCAGGTGCCTGCCACACCACGGCCGAGGTGCTCCGGGCGTCGCTGGCCCTCATCGGGCCCGCGCCCGGCGTGCACACCGTGTCCAGCGCGTTCTACATGGTCGTGCCGCCCTTCCGGGGCACGGAGAACGACGAGGTGCTCACGTTCACCGACTGCGCCGTGATCCCGTACCCCACCGTGGAGCAGCTCGCCGACATCGGCATCGCCGCGGCGCGCGACCGGCGGCGCATCGTGGGCGACGAGGCGCGGGTGGCGTTCCTGTCGTTCAGCACGCGGGCGAGCGCGGGCGGCCCGAGCGTGAACCTGGTACGGAACGCCGTGCAGTTGGCGCGCACCCGGGCCCCCGACCTGGCGATCGACGGCGAGATGCAGGCCGATGCCGCGCTCGTCGCGTCGGTGGCGGCCCGCAAGCTCCCCGACAGCGCCGTGGGGGGCGGGGCCAACGTGCTGGTGTTCCCCTCGCTGGATGCCGGCAACATCGCCTACAAGCTGGTCCAGCGCCTGGCCGACGCCACCGCGGTGGGGCCGATCGTTCAGGGGCTCCGGCGGCCGTGCAGCGACCTTTCGCGCGGCGCGACCAGTGACGACATATTCCATGTGGCGGCCGTGACCGCCCTGCAAGCCCACGACGGCGCGGCCACTGCCGCGCCGGCCCCCGAGGAGAGGAAGGCATGAGCTTCACCATCACCAAGCAGGGCGACGTCTCGATCGTCGAAGTCGACGGCCAGTTGATCGTCGGCAACCGCCAGGAACTCAAGCAGAAGATGCTCGAGGCCCTCGACCACGGCGCCCGCAAGCTGCTGGTCGACTTCACCAAGACCGGCTACATCGACAGCTCCGGCCTCGGCGTGCTCGTCTCGCTCTCCAAGAAGATCCGCGAGCAGGGTGGGGAGCTCCGCCTGGCGGCGCTGAACGAGGATCTGCGTACGCTGTTCGAACTCACCAAGCTCGACACGCTGTTCCAGATCGCCGACAGTCGCGAGCAGGCGCTCGCGAGCTTCTGATCCGCCCGGCGACGCGACGGTGAGTCACGCATCAGGGCCGCGGGACCGGTTCCCGGAGGCGCGCATTCTGGAATTCGAGATTCCCAGCGACGTGCGGTTCATCGAGCGCGTGGTCGAAGCCGTGCGCGCCGAATGCCGCACCCGGTGCTACCCCGAACGCCACGTCACGCTCAACGTGCCGGTGGCGCTCACCGAGGCGCTGTCGAACGCCATTCTGCGCGGCAACGGCGAGCGGGGCGACCGCTCGGTGCGCGTGCGGGTGCGGGTGGACGACGTCCAGTTGATCATCGAGGTCACCGACCAGGGGCAGGGCTTCGACCTCGACGCGTGCCTCCTCGACCCCACCACGCCCGAGCGGCTGCTCCACGAGGACGGCCGCGGCCTGTTCCTCATGCTCAAGCTCATGGACCAGGTGGAACGCGTGGCCGCCGAGCAGGGCAACGTGGTGCGCATGACCCTGAATCGCGCCTCGTGATCGATCTCACCTCGGTGCTCGCGGCGTTCAAGGAGGCCACCCGGTGCGAGGCCGCCGTCTGGGTGGAACCGCGCGCCGGGGGAGTGCCGCAGTGCGAGGCGGCGACGTACCGCGCCCCCCCTCCCGAGCGATGGCCGGGGCCGTCGGAGGGCGCGCAACCCATCGTGACGCCCGACGGCCCCGCCCTCATCGCCGCCGTGCCCGGGCCCCGGCACGCCTGGCTCCTCACCGGGCCCAGTCCCTCCAGCCGCGCCGCCCTCGAGACGCACCTCCGCTTCCTCCTGCCC
Organism: uncultured Gemmatimonadaceae bacterium; assembly: GCA_963729495.1. Lineage (GTDB taxonomy): Bacteria > Gemmatimonadota > Gemmatimonadetes > Gemmatimonadales > Gemmatimonadaceae > JAGWRI01. Next base: position 58,712 of record CAVSOM010000030.1, on the reverse strand, counting down.
GTCGTCTCGCATTTTCTCCAGGCCGCCCTCGAAGTCGAACACGCCGCCAGCGAACTGGCCGAGCGCTACGAGGAGATCAACCTCCTCTACACGATCGGCGAGATCCTCGGGCGTACGGTCGCCCTGGAGGAGGCCGCCCACACCATCCTCACCGAGATCTCCGAAACGGTGGGCGCTCGGCGCGCGAGCGTGCTCGTGTTCGACGAACCGAGCGGCGAACTCCGCGTGGTCGCCGCCCTCGGCGCGCACCCCGCCGCCCTGCCGTCCATTCCCGCCGACGATGCGTGCAGCGTCACCGCCCGCGTGTTCCGCACCATGCACCCCGAAATCGTCGAGGCCGGCGAATCCCCATGCCCGCAGGAGCGGGAGCATCGCGACGGCGCCATGCTCTCCGTGCCGATCCCGTGGACCACTCCCCGCGGCGCCCAGGCCCTGGGCGTGGTGAACCTCTCCGGCCGCCGCGGCGGGCAGCCGTTCTCGGCCGGCGACCAGAAACTCATCGCCGCCATCGCCAGCCAGATCGGCACCGCCATCCAGAACGCCCGGCTCGTCCGGCACTCCATCGCCCAGCAGCGGCTGTCGCACGAGATGCAGATGGCGCACGACCTGCAGATGAAGCTGCTGCCCGGCGGGACCGAGTTGGCTCCCGACGCCGACGCCGCGGCCCGGGTGACCCCCGCCGAAAGCGTGGGCGGCGATTTCTACAACTTCTTCCGGCTCGGGCGCGGCCGCGTGGGCGTGCTGCTCGGCGACGTGTCCGGCCACGGCTACCAGGCCGCGCTCATCATGGCGCTCGTCATGAGCGCCTCCGCCATCCACTCCAAAACCACCGCCGATCCCGGCGAAACGCTCAACGCCCTGCTCGCGTCGCTCCGCGAGGAGTTGACGGCCACCGAGATGTTCCTGTCGGCGTTCTACGCCGTGATCGACCGCACCAACGGCACCCTGCGCTACGCCAACGCCGGCCACCCGTCGGCGTTCCTCGTGCACGCCGACGGGTCGAACGAACGGCTGAGCGCCCTCGACCCGCCGCTCGGCCTGAGCGGCGAATCGCCGCACACCGCCAAGCGCAAGTGGGACGCGGCGGGCGATCTGCTGCTGCTCTTCACCGACGGCGTCAGCGACGCGCGCAATCGTCAGGGCGAGCGGTTCGGCGAACGGCGCGTGCTCGACGTGGTCGCGCGGCACCGCGCCGAGGCGTCGTCGGCGATCGTGAAGCGGGTGTTCCAGGCGGTGCACGACTTCCTGCGCGGCGCGCGCTTCCGCGACGACCTCACGGTCGTCGTGGTGCGGAGCTGACGCCGGCCGTGGCCGCCGGCCCCCCGCGGCGCGACCGCGCCGGCTTTCCGCCGGTCCGCAAGAGCCTCGGGCAGCACTTCCTGCACGACGAACGCGCCCTCGCCCGCATCGTCGACGCGCTGCAGCTCACCGGCACGGAAACCGTGCTCGAAATCGGGCCCGGCCGCGGCGCGCTCACCGATCGGCTGGTTCCGCGCGCGGGACGCCTCGTCCTCATCGAGTACGACCGGGCGTTGGCCGAGCTGCTGCGCGGGCGGTACGCGGGCGTGCCGTCGGTGCAGGTGGTCGAGGCGGACGTGCTGGCCAGCGATCTCGGCGCGCTGGCTGGCGGACCCGTACGTGCTGGCGGGCAACGTACCGTACTACATCACCACGCCGATCCTCTTCCACGCGCTCGCCCGGCCGCGGCCGGACCGCGCCGTGTATTTGGTGCAGCGCGAAGTGGCCGACCGGCTGACCGCCGGGCCCGGGTCGCGGACGTACGGCGCCCTGTCGGTGAACGTGCAGGCGGTGGCGATCGCCGAACTGATTGCCGCCGTGCCGGCCGGCGCGTTCAGGCCGCCGCCGAAGGTGGAGAGCGCCATCGTCCGCATCGTGCCGCGCGAGGCTCCGGCCGTAGAGGCGGCCGACGAGGCCCGCTTCCGGACGTTGGTGCTGCATGTGTTCGGCATGCGCCGCAAGCAGATGCGCCGCATCGTGCGCGCGGTGCGGCTCGCTCGATGCCGAGCGTGCCGGCGCGGTGCTGCTCGCGGCCGGGATCGATCCCGAAGCGCGTCCCGAGACCCTCGGTCCCGACGCGTTCGCGGCGCTGCTGCGGGCCCTGCGGCCCTAGTCGCGGTTGGTGAGAGCGAACGACAGGCCTTCCAACTCCATCGCCATGTTCACCGTCTTGACGCTCACGTCGGCGGGGAGCTGCAACTGCACGGGCGCGAAGTTGAGGATGGCGCGGATGCCGGCCCGCACCAGGCGGTCGGCGACTTTCTGGGCCACCTGCTCGGGCACCGTCAACACGGCGATGTCGGGGCGGTCGCGGTGCACTTCGTGCTCGAGCTGCGCGGCGTCGCGCACCGTCACGCCCTCGAGGTCCGTGCCGATGATCGCCGGATCGTTGTCGTAGGCGGCCGTGATGTGAAAGCGCCGTTCTTCGAACCCGTGATGGCGGGCCAGGGCGGCGCCGATTTTGCCGGCGCCGACGATGATCACCTTCCACTCGCGACCCAGGCCGAGGATCGCGCGCAACTGGCCGGCCAGCTCGGGCACCGCATAGCCCAACCCCCGCTTGCCGAACGAGCCGAAGAAGGAGAGGTCTTTTCGCACCTGCGCCGACGTGGTGCCGCCGCGCCGCGCCAACTCGTCGCTGGAAATCGTCGCGAGCCCGCGTTCCTCGAAGTCTTCGAGGAATCGGAGGTAGGCCGACAGCCGGCGAACGGTGGAATCCGCAATGCGTTTCAAGGGATCCGGGGGCTTGTGAATTCCTTCACAAGATAAGCCCGCGCTCCGGCCGGCACCAGCGCAGCCCCGGCCGCGCCCGCGTTCGCGGTCGCCGTCCCACGGCTCCGCCGCCCCCGTGCGGCGGGTCCTCGGCCCCGTCGGTGCCGCCCGAGCCGGCCCGCACCGGCGAGGATTACCTTTGGGCATGCCCGTCCACGTGACCTCGGAGATCGGCGCGCTGCGCGAAGTGCTGGTCCACACCCCGGGCCGCGAACTCCTCGCGGTGACCCCCAGCACCCGCGAGGACTACCTCTACGACGACATCATCGATGCCGATGCCGCGCAGCGCGAACACCGGCGGTTCATCGCCCTGCTGGACCGGTTCGCCACCGTCCATCAGGTGAGCAACCTGCTGGAGCAGGTGCTCGCGGGCGCGGCGGCGCGCGAACAGCTGATGCGCGCGGCCATGGACATCGTGCCCTCCGAGCCGCTGGCCCGCGACCTCACGGCGCTCGACCCGGCGGCCGTGGCCCGGATGCTGATCGAAGGGCGCGAGGACGACGCCGGTCCGCTGGCCAAGGCCCTCAACGAGCCCGGCTATACGCTGCCGCCGCTGCCCAACCTGTTCTTCACCCGCGACAGCGCCATGGTGGCCGGCGACCACGTGGTCGTGGGGTCCATGCGCTACGGCATCCGGTGGTCCGAAGAGCTGATCATGAAGTCGCTGTTCACGCACCATCCGGCGCTCGGCAACGCCGGCATCCTGTTCGACGGGGCGAGCGAACGGCGCACGAATCACACGCTCGAGGGCGGCGACGTCCATCCGTTGCGGCGCGATCTGGTGGTGATCGGATTCAGCGAACGCTCGAGCCCGGCGGCCATCGACCATCTCGCCTCGCTCTGCTTCGCCCACACGCCGGTCACCGACATCATCGTGGTCGTGATGCCCAAGCAGCAGACGGCGATCCACCTCGACATGGTCTTCACCCAGGTGGACCGGAACCTCTGCGTCGTCTACCCGCCGCACTTCATCGGCTCCGAGCGACTGAGCGTGCTGCACTGGCGCAAGGGCGCGGCGCAGCTCCGCGAGATGCCCAACATGTTCGCCGCGCTCGCGGAATGCGGCATGCCCATGGAGCCCATTCTCTGCGGGGGCACGTCGCGCACGTCGCAGGAACGCGAGCAGTGGGCGTCGGGATGTAACTTCGTGGCCGTGCGCCCGGGGGTCGTGATCTCGTATGAGCGCAACGACGTCACGCTCCGCGAGATGGAGCGGATGGGGTTCCGGATCGTGTCGTCGGTCTCGTACCTCACGGGTCAGACCGCGATTGCCGAGGGCGAGCGCGCGGTGATCGTGTTCGAGGGGTCGGAACTCGTGCGGGCCGGCGGGGGGCCGCGGTGCATGACCTGCCCGGTGGTGCGGAACGATCCGTGGACGTGATCGGCCCGGCCCGGCGCCTGTCCCGGCTCTCGTACGTGGTGGTGGACGTCGAGACCACCGGCACCTCGGCCGGCCGCGGCGACCGGATCACCGAGCTCGCCGCCGTCGTCGTGCAGAACGGGCGCATCGGCCGGTCGTTCCACACGCTGGTCAACCCCGAGCGCCCCATCCCGCGCTACGTCACGCAACTCACCGGCATTTCGTGGGCCATGGTCCGAGACGCCCCGCGCTTCGGCGAGGTGCGCGACGCCGTGCGGGACGTGCTCGGCGACCACGTGTTCGTGGCCCACAACGCCCCGTTCGACTGGGCGTTCGTGAACATGGAGCTGGATCGCGCGGGTGGCGCGCCGCTGGAGAACCCGCGGTTGTGCACGGTGCGGCTGGCGCGCCGGCTGCTCTCGCACCTGCCGCGGCGGTCGCTGGACCACGTGACGGCGCACTACGGCATCGCGGTCGACGATCGGCACCGCGCGCTCGGCGACGCGATGGCCACGGCGCAGGTGCTCACCCGTCTGCTGGACGACGCGTTCGCCCGCGGCTGCGACACGTGGGCCGACCTCGACCGCCTGCTGCACCCGGCGGCGGCGGCGCGGCGGCGGTGGTCGGCGCTGCCCCGTTCGGCGTCCGACGACCGGACGGCCTGACCGTGCAACCGTCCATCGAACAGCGGGCGATCGGCACGTGGAAGGTCCACGCCATCCAGGCCGGCGGGCAGAAGCTGGACGGCGGCTCGATGTTCGGCGTCGTGCCCAAGCCGCTGTGGGAGCGGCGCATTCCCGCCGACGAGCGCAACCGCATTCAACTGGGCATGCGGTGCCTGCTGGTGGAGCACGAGCGCGGGCTGGTGCTCATTGACAACGGGCTGGGCAACAAGGAGTCGGCCAGGTTCCGCGAGATCTACGGGGTGGAGAACGCGGGCGCCGAGGGGCGTACCTGGCTGGACGACGCGCTCCAGCGGCTCGGGGTGGCGCCGGCCGACGTCACGATGATGATCGACACGCACCTGCACTTCGATCACGCGGGCGGCAACACGTACCGCGACGCCGAGGGGCAGGTGCGGCTGTCGTTTCCGCGGGCGCGGTACGTGGTGCAGCGGTCGGAGTATCAGTGGGCCACCACGACGAACGAGCGCACCGTGGCCAGCTACTTCGCGCACAATTTCGCGCCGGTCATGGAGGCGGGGCGGCTGGAACTGGTGCAGGGGGAGGTGGAGATCCTGCCCGGTATCACGCTCGTGCCCACGCCGGGGCACACGCCCGGGCACCAGTCGGTGCGGCTCGACTCCGGGGGCGAAACGGCGTTCTTCCCGGCCGATCTCGTGCCCACGGCGGCGCACCTGCCGCTGCCCTGGATCATGGGCTACGACGTGGAGCCGATGGTGACGCTGGAGACCAAGCGGCGGATGCTGCGCTTGGCGGCCGAGCAGCAGTGGCTGGTGGTGTTCGAGCACGACGCCACGACCGCGTGGGGCCGCGTGGTGCACGACGGCAAGGGGTACGCGCTGGGACCGGCGTAGGGCGGCGGTGCGGACCAGGCGTTCGCTCCCGAGCGGGCAGGAGCGGGCAAGGCAAATGCCAACGACTTGAACGGCGATTCAACGGATTTGCCGGATGACTTCGGAGCGGAACTGCAACTGCAACTGCAACTGCAACTGCAACTGCAACTGACTGTGGGAACCGCTCCTCCACGGGGATCGCGGCACAGCGTCGGGATCTTCATGGCAGAGCAGTTCCCATGAAGCTTTTCGCTGTTTGATCCGTTGAATCGGTTGAATCCGTTTTCGGTCAGTTGCTGTTGTTGTTGCTGTTGTTGTTGTTGCGGTTCTTGTTCCTGTTTCTGCGACCTCTGCCGGTTATGCGGAAAACGGGTGGCCGTTTCCCGGGCCGTCATCGGTCCGCGGCCGCCCGGCCCCGGCCCCCTTCCGCGGACCGGACTTGACGCCTCAGCCGAGCCCCCCTAAGTTCAACGGACACAACTTGGTAAGCGAAACGACGGGCTGTCGTTTCCACCCTCCGGCCCTTCGCCTCGGCGAGGGCGTGCTGCAGGAGTCCCAGCCGGTTCGCCGCGTCACTCGCCCCGTCGAGTGCCGGCGCCGCTGTGCGGACTCCCGGTGGGTCCGCACTTTTTTGTCTTCAGAACGAGGGTTGGACCATCCAGGACACAACCAAGCGCGTGCGGGTCAACCGTCAGATCCGCATCAGTCCGCTCCGCGTCATCGGTGCCGACGGCTCGCAATTGGGCATTCTCGAAGTCGATGCCGCGCTCCGCATGGCGGAGGAGCAGGGCCTGGACCTGGTCGAAGTCGCTCCCACCGCTCGGCCGCCCGTGGTCCGCATCATGGACTACGGCAAGTACAAGTTCGAAATGGCCAAGCAGGCGCGGGTCGCCAAGAAGAAGCAGCACGTGATCGAGCTCAAGGAGGTCAAGTACCGCCCCGGCATCGACAATCACGACTTCGACACGAAGACGCGGCACGCGCGCCGGTTCCTGGAAGAGAAGAACAAGGTCAAGGTGACCATGATGTTTCGCGGTCGCCAGGTCACGCACCCCGAGCTCGGTCAGGCCGTGCTCGAGCGCGTGGCCACCGCCCTCGCCGACGTCGGGAAGATCGAGAGCGCGGGACGGTTGGAGGGCAAATCGATGACGATGATTCTCACGCCGAAATAAGCGAGTCGTTCATGCCGAAGATGAAGACCCACAAGGGGGCCAAGAAGCGCTTCAGCATCACCGCCAGCGGCAAGGTGAAGCGCAACAAGGCCCACAAGAGCCACATTCTCACGAAGAAGACGTCCAAGCGGAAGCGCCGCCTCCGCCAGTCGGGGCTCATCGCCACGAATGGCGAGGTGAAGCACATCAAGCGCCTGCTGCAGGCGTAAGGAGAGAGACCGATGCCTCGCGCCGTATCCAACGTTCCGCGCCTCAAGCGCAAGAAGCAGATCATGAAGGCCGCCCGCGGCGGCTTTGGCGCCCGCAGCAAGCTGTGGAAGGCCGCCAAGGAGAACGTCGAACGCGGGTGGAAATACGCATACCGGGATCGCAAGAACAAGAAACGCGATTTCCGCCGGCTCTGGATCACGCGCATCAACGCCGGCGCCCATCAGCACGACCTGACGTACGCCACGTTCATCAACGGCCTCAAGAAGGCCGGCATCGAGGTCAACCGGAAGATCCTCGCCGATCTCGCGGTCCACGACCCGGCGGCGTTTGCCGCGCTTGCCGACAAGGCGCGCTCCGCGTCGAACGCAGCGTAAGTTCTCGTTCTGCGATTCCACGGCGGCAGCGCGGCCTCGGTCGGCGCTGCCGCCGTTTTTTCATCGCTCCACCTCCGCTCTCCCATGCCCCTTCCCGAACACCCCACCCTTCGCGACTACGCCGGCCAGATCGGCCTGATGGCCTCGGCCGGCCTGGCCGCAATCGGCGATGCGCCTGACCTCGACGCGCTCGAGCAGGCGCGCGTCCGCTTCCTGGGCGACCGGCGCGGCGAGATCCTCGAATTCCAGAAAGCCCTGGGCGCGCTGTCTCGCGAGGAGAAACCGGACGCGGGCAAGCTCTTCAACACCGTCAAGCGCCAGCTCGAAGGGGCGCTCGACGAGCGGCGCACGGAGCTGGACCGCGCCACGGGCCGCTACGCGCCGCCCCGCGACCTCACCATGCCGGCGCGCCGCCCCTGGCTCGGCGCCAAACACCCGGTCTCGCTCGTCATCGAAGAGATCGCCGCCATCTTCCGCGAACTCGGCTTCACCATCGCCCTCGGACCGGAAGCCGAGCGCGAGTGGTACAACTTCACGGCGCTCAACTTCCCGGCCGACCACCCGGCCATGGACATGCACGACACGCTGTATCTCCAGGACGACGTGCTCCTCCGCACGCACACGTCGCCCGTGCAGGTCCGCACGCTGCAGCGCTACGCCCCCCCGATTCGCATTCTCGCCCCGGGCAACGTGTACCGCCGCGACTTCTTCGACGCGTCGCACGCCCCGATGTTCGCCCAGATCGAAGGGCTGTGCGTGGACGAGGGCATCAGCTTCGTGGACCTCAAGGCCACGCTCGGCCACTTCGCCCAGCGGTTCTTCGGGTCCGCGCGGGCGCGGTTCCGCCCCAGCTACTTCCCGTTCACCGAACCGTCGGCCGAAATGGACATCGAATGCCAACTGTGCGGGGGCGCGGGGTGCGCCGCCTGCAAGGGCACGGGCTGGATGGAAATCCTCGGATCGGGCATGGTGCACCCCGCCGTGCTCGAGGCCGCCGGGCTGGACAGCGAGCGGTACACCGGCTGGGCGTTCGGCATGGGGCCGGCCCGCATCGCCCAGCAGCGCTACGGCGTGCACGACATCCGCGTGTTCTACGATTCCGACGTCCGCTTCCTGGAGCAGATCGCCGAATGATCGTGTCGTATGAATGGCTGCGCGCGTTCGTCCCGTTCGACGAGACGCCGGCCCAGCTGCGGGACCTGATCACCGCGCACGCCGCCACGGTGGACGAGCTGGTGCGCGTGCGCCGGGACCTCGCCGACATCGTCGTCGCGCGCGTGGTCGAGGAGGCCCCGCACCCCGACTCCGACCACCTGCACGTCACCCGCGTGGACGACGGCAGCGGCACACTGCTCGACGTCGTGTGCGGGGCCGCCAACGTCACGGCGGGCAAGCTGTATCCGTTCGCCCGCACCGGCACCGTGATCCCCACCGGACTCAAACTCGAGAAGCGCAAGATTCGCGGCCGAACGTCCGACGGCATGCTCTGCTCGGCGCGCGAACTCAAGCTCGGCGACGATCACGAAGGCATCATGGAACTCGACGTCGACGTGCCCCCCGGCACTCCGTTCCTCGACGCCGTGGCGGTGAGCGACACCCAGCTCGCGATCGACGTGCTGCCCAACCGGCCCGATCTGCTGTCGCACCTCGGCGTGGCCCGCGAGGTGAGCGCCGCCACCGGCAAGCCGCTGGCCCTGCCGCCGATCGCGGGCGAGCCCCCCGCGTGGGACGAACCGCCGCGCGCGGCCCGCGAGGGCCAGACGGCCGGTATGACGGTGCGCGTGGACCAGGCCCTGGCCCCGCGCTATATGGGAATGCTAATTCGCGGCGTGCGGGTGGGCCCCAGCCCCGACTGGCTGGTCCGGCGACTGGAGAGCGTGGGCAGCCGCTCGATCAACAACGTGGTGGACGCCAGCAACTACATCCTGCACGAACTCGGCCAGCCCACCCACGCCTTCGACCTGGCCCGGCTCGCCGGCGGCACGGTGATCGTGCGCGCCGCCACGCGCGGCGAGAAGCTCGTCACCCTCGACGGCGTCGAGCGCGTGCTCGACGAAACGGTGACCGTCATCGCCGACGCCGAGCGCCCGCACGCCGTGGCCGGCGTGATGGGCGGCCGCGACAGCGAGGTCACCGACGCCACCACCGACCTGTTCCTCGAAGTCGCCGTGTTCGATCCGGCGCGCACCCGCGCCGCCCGCCGTCGGCTCGGCCTCGCCACCGACGCCAGCTATCGGTTCGAACGCGGCGTGGACTTCGCGCAGCCGCCCGTGGCGCTGGCCCGCCTCGCCCGGCTCATCGTCGCCGTGGCCGGCGGCACGATCGCCGGCCCACCCGTGGACGTGCTCGAGACGGTGCCGATGCCGAGGGCGCTCACCGTGCGCTCGGCGCGCGTGGCCAAAGTGCTCGGCGCCCGCGTGCCGAGCGCGGAGGCCGGGGCCAGTCTCACCGCCATCGGGTTCACCGTCGACGCCGAAGCGGGGGAGGGCGAGTTGCGCGTGGTGGCGCCCTCGTGGCGCCCCGACATCGTCCGCGAAATCGACGTGATCGAGGAGATCGCGCGGCTGCGCGGGTACGACTGGTTCCCCACCGAGATCCGCCCCTTCCGCCCGGGCACGTCGCCCGACGACCCGATCTGGACGCAGTCGGCACGGGTGCGCGACGCGATGGTGGCCCTGGGCCTGCTCGAGGCCCGCCCGATGCCGTTCACGAAGGGGGACGGCGCCGCCCGCTCGGATCGCGCGGCCGCGCCGCCGGTCGGGGCGACGAGCACGTTCGTGCGCGTGGCCAACCCGCTGGCCGAGGACGAGCCGTTCCTTCGGCGCGACCTGCTCGACACGCTCGCGCGCCGCGCCGAGGACAACTTGGCGCACATGCAGGGCAACGTGCGGCTGTTCGAGATCGGGTCGGTGTTCCGGCCCACGGACTCGGCCATGCCGCGGGAACTCGTCCGGGTGGCCGCGCTGGTCATGGGCGACCGGCATCCGGAGCACTTCGCGTCGGCCAGGGGCGAACGGTTCGACGAGTGGGACGCCAGGGCGATTGCCGAGCGCGCGGCGCGCGCCGCCCACCCGGCGGCCGCGGTGGCGCTCGAACCGGCCGACGGCGACTGGCTGTGGCGCGTGCTCGCCGACGGGCGCGACATCGGCGGCGTGCGCGCCGTGCCGATCGACGCGCCGGTGTGGGCCGCGCCGGCGTTCGGCGTGGAGATCGAGTTGGCCGAGATGCCCAACGCGCCCGTCGCCGCGGCGGGCCGCAACGCGCACGGCTCGGCGCCGGGCCCGGTGCCGCGGCACTGGCCGGCGTATCGGCCCGTTCCCGCCACGCCGTCGGCGGAGTTCGACCTGGCGCTCGTCGTGCCCGACGGCGTGACTGCGGCCCAGATCGAAGCGGCCATCCGCGCCACGGCGGGCGAACTCCTCGAGCACGTGCGCCTGTTCGACGAGTACACCGGCAAGGGCATTCCCGAAGGCACCCGCAGCGTGGCGTGGCGGTTGACGTTCCGGCATCCCGAGCGCACTCTACGCGACAAGGAAATCGAGGGTCGGCGGGCCAGGATCCTCGGCGTACTCGACCAGGAGCTGCATGTCCGACCGCGAACGTCCTGAGGTCGCCGCCTTCGGCGAACTCGAAGCGCTGGTGCGCAGTCTGGGCGACGAGTTGGCGTCCATGCGGCGCCGCGCGCTGCTGGCCGAGGCGCGGCTCAAGGAGCTGGAACACGCGGGAACGGGCGGCGCCGTGCAGCCCAAGCTCGCCGATCGCATCGGGCGGCTGGAGCGGGAGAACGCCAAGTTGCGCGACCGGCTGGACAGGGCGAAGGAACGGTCGAAGGTGATGCTCGACCGTGTGCACTTCCTGCGGCAGCAGGCGCAGACCCGGGGGACGCGATGAGCGGAGCCAAGCAATCGGTGAAGGTCTCGATCCTGGGCGAGGAATACGCCATTCGCAGCGACGTGCCGCCGGAGCAGACGAAGGCGATCGCCAGGTACCTGGACGACGCCATTCGCTCGGTGATGCACGGCGGCAAGGTGCTCGACGCGCAGCGCGCGGCGATTCTCGCCGCGCTGCAGATCACCAACGAGCTGTTCGAGGCGCGTGAAGGCGGCGAGGCGCTGGCCGCGTCGATGGCCGCGCTGGGCGCCGACGTGCGGCGCTGGCTGCCGCCCGCCAAGCGGGGGGCGTGATGCCGGCGGGACGGCGCCGCCTGGCGCCGGCGCTGGGGGCGTTGGCGGTCGTCGTCGCGACGCTGGGCGCGGGGCCGGCCGCGCCGCCGGCGTACCGCGCGGCGATCTTCTCCGGCGAGCCGTTGGCGCAACGCATCGCGCTCACCGACAGCGCCGACGTGGCGAACCTGCTCTCGGCCGTGCGGGAACCGATGACCGATCGCACGCGCGACCTGAGCTATCGCCCGTACCTGAACGTGGCGCTGTTCGTGGCCATGCCGACGTCGGCCGCGATGCCGCTGGCGCGTGTGCCGCTGGCGCAGGCCGACGCGCACGCGCGGTTCTATCCCGCGTACGGCGACGAGGCGCCCTTCTGGGTGTTCGACGTCGACGCCGGCGAGACGAGCCCCATTCGGTACGTGCTGCAGACGGGGCTCGACCTGCTGCAGCGGCACGGCGTGCCGGTGCGGCTCAGGCCGGGCGGGTAGGGGGCGCTACCGGTACTCCTCCATCAGCGCCTGCAACGCGCCATTGCCGGGGCACAGGGCCTCGTACGGCAGCTCGGCGAGCGGCTGGCTCACGGTGTGGTTCATGGCGTGCATGTCGCGGCTCCGCTCGTCGATGTACAGCAGCCCGGTCACGATCTCGCCCTTGCGCTGATGCTCCCGCACGTGCTCGTACGCCCCGTCCCGGTTGGTCGGATCGTAATCCTCGCCCGTTTTCCGGAACCGCACCACGCTCCCGTCGTGCATGGTCAACGCCATCGCCGCGCCGGCGCCCTTGGGCGCCCGGATCTCGCGGCGCACCGGCACGAAATCCACCGGCGCCAGCGCCTCGTAATGCTCCCGCGTGTACCGATAGCTCTTGGTGGACCCCACGTGGTCGTTGAAGCTCACGCACGGCGAGATCACGTCGATGAATCCGAACCCCTGGTGCCGCAGGCCGGCCTTGAGCATCGGCACCAGCTGCTCCTTGTCGCCCGAGAATCCGCGGGCCACGAAGGTGGCGCCAAGGGTGAGCGCCAGCAGCACCGGGTCGATGGGCGGCTGCTCGTTCGCCTCGCCCTTCTTCGACGTGGAGCCGACGTCGGCGGACGCCGAGAACTGCCCCTTGGTCAAGCCGTACACGCCGTTGTTCTCGAGCACGTACAGCATGTTGACGTTGCGGCGAATGGCGTGGCAGAACTGCCCGAGGCCGATGGACAACGAGTCGCCGTCGCCGGAGATGCCGATGTAGGTGAGGCCGGCGTTGGCGGCGTTGGCGCCGGTGGTGAGCGCGGGCATGCGCCCGTGCACCCCGTTGAAGCCGTGCGACTGGCGCATGAAGTACGCGGTGGTCTTGGACGAGCAGCCGATGCCGCTCATCTTGGCGGCGCGGTGCGGCGGCACGTCCAGCTCCCAGAACGCCTGCACGATGGCGGCGGTGATCGAGTCGTGGCCACAGCCGGCGCAGAGCGTGGACATCGCGCCCTCGTAGTCGCGCCGGGTGAGCCCCAACCCGTTGGTGGGGAGCGACGGGTGCTTGACCGGCGGTTTGGCAATGGACGTCATACGGCCGCTCCCTCCAGATGCGCGACGACCCCCGCCACCACGCGCGGCGCGGTGAGCGGCAGACCGCCGTAGTCGAGAATGGGAATCATGTGGTCGCGCGGCACGCCGGTCTCGATGGCCAGCATGGCGCGCAACTGGGCGTCGCGGTTCTGCTCCACCACGAAGACGGTCTCGTGCGCGTTCAGGAACTCGGCCACCGGCGCGTCGAACGGAAACCCGCGAATGCGCATGTAGTCCACGAGCACGCCCTGGGTGCGCAGCCGGTCCACCGCTTCGAGCACCGCGGCGTGGCATCCGCCGATCGAGACGAGCCCGATCTCGGCGCCCGCCTGGCGGAGGATCTCCGGAGCCGGCACCGAGCGCGCGGCGCCGTTGATCTTGCGCGCGATCCGATCCACCACGTCCTGGTAGGCGTCGGGGTCCTCGGTGTACGCGGCGTTCCGGTCGTGGCCCGACCCGCGGGTGAAATAGGCGCCCTTGGGGTCCACTCCGGGCAGCGTGCGGGCCGCGATGCCGTCGCCGTCCACGTCGCGGTAGCGGGTGAACGTCTTGATCGACGCGAGGGCCTCGGCGTCGAGCACCTTGCCGCGGTCCGGACGGTAGGCGTCGTCCCACGCGAACCGCGGCACCATCCAGTCGTTCATCCCGATGTCGAGGTCGGACACCACGAACACCGGCGTCTGGAACCGCTCGGCGAGGTCGAACGCGTCGCGGGCCATGGTGAAGCACTCCCCCGGGTTGCCGGGATAGAGGACGAGGTGCTTGGTGTCGCCGTGCGACGCGTAGGCCACCGCCATCAGGTCGCCCTGCTGGGTGCGCGTGGGCATGCCCGTGGACGGCCCCGTGCGCTGGATATCAAAAAACACTGCTGGCACCTCGCCGTAGTAGGCGAGGCCGATGAATTCCTCCATCAGCGAGATCCCGGGGCCGGCCGTCGAGGTGAACGCGCGGGCGCCCGCCCAGCCGGCGCCGATCACCATGCCGGCCGCCGCCAGTTCGTCCTCGGCCTGGATCATGGCGTAGCGCCGCTCGCCGGTCACCGGATCCTTGCGGTACTGCTCGCAGAACCCCTTGTACGCCTCCATCAGCGACGTCGACGGCGTGATCGGATACCAGGCGCCCACCGTGGCGCCGGCGAATACGCACCCCAGCGCCGCTGCCGTGTTGCCGTCGATCACGATCGCGCCGGCGGTGGCGTTCATCCGCTCCAGGCGCGTGGGCAGCGGGCACGCGAAGTGCGCGAGCGCGTACTCGTGCCCCAGCGCGATGGCGCGGAAGTTGGCGTCGAGCAGCGACCGCTTCTTGGAGAACTTCTCGCGCAACATCTCGCCCACGACGTCCATGTCGATGCCGAACAGGGCCGCCAGCGTGCCCGTGTAGACGATGTTGCGCAGCAGCGTGCGGGTGCGGTCGCCCTCGAAGTGCTCCACGCACATCCCGCCGAAGGGCACCCCCAAGGCAGTCACGTCCTCCCGCAGGAGGGCAGGGTCCAGGGGCCACGTGGAATCGTACACCAGCCAGCCGCCGGGGCGCACCGCCGCCACGTCCTGCGCGTACGTGTTCGTGTTGAGCGCCACCACGAGATCGATCGCCTCGGGGCGGGCCGTGTACCCGTCCTTGCTCACCCGGATCTCGTACCAGGTGGGCAGCCCCTGGATGTTGCTCGGAAAGATGTTCTTGCCCGTGACCGGAATGCCCATGCGGAAGATCGCCTGCATGAGCAGGCCGTTAGCGCTGGCCGAGCCCGTGCCGTTGACGGTCGCGATCTTGAACGCAAACTCGTTGACGCCGCTCATGCCACGCTCCGGCCCGCATAGGCCCTGATCAGGTCGAACTTCTGCATGTCCCACGCCGCGGTCGGACACCGCTCGGCGCACAGCCCGCAGTGCAGGCAGACGTCCTCGTCCTTTACCATCAGGCGCCCGGTCTGCGGCAGCGCGCTCGACACGTACAGCGCCTGCTCGGCGTTCTCCGCCGGCGCCGAGAGACGGGCGCGCAGCTCGGCCTCCGCGCCCCCATCGCGAGTGATCGTGAGGCAGTTCACGGGGCAGACGTCCACGCAGGCGTCGCACTCGATGCACAGCTTGGCCGAAAAGGCCGTCTCGACGTCGCAGTTCAGGCACCGCTGCACCTCGTGGGCCGTCTGCTCCGGCGTGAACCCCAACTCCACCTCCACCGCCACGTCAGTGAACCGCTTGACCAGTGCCTCGTGCTGCATCTGCGCCCGCGGCGACGGGTTATAGTCATTGTGGTAGCTCCAGGCGTGCATCCCCATCTTGGCGCTCACCAGGTTCATCCCGTCGGCCGGCCGCTCGGCGATCGGCGCTCCCCGGCAGTGCTGGTGAATGGAGATCGCCGCCTGATGGCCGTGCTCTACGGCCCAGATGATGTTCTCCGGCCCCCACGCCGCGTCGCCGCCGAAGAACACGCCGGGCCGCGTGCTCTGGAACGTGGTCTTGTCCACCACCGGCATGTCCCACTTGGGGTCGAACTCCAGGCCGATGTCGCGCTCGATCCAGGGAAAGGCGTTGTCCTGCCCGATGGCGAGGATCACGGTGTCGCACGGAATGACCACCGTGCCGAGCACGCGGCTCTTCTGCCGCCCATTCTCTTCCACCCACTGCAGCCGGTCGAACTCCATGCCCACGAGCCGGCCCTGTTCCACCACGAACCGTTTGGGGGCGTGGTTCTCCACGATCTCCACGCCCTCCTCCTCGGCGTCCTCCAGCTCCCACGGCGAGGCCTTGAAATGCGGGCGCGACCGGCGGGCGACCACCTTCACGTCGGTGCCGCCCAGCCGCTTGGAGGTGCGGCAGCAGTCCATGGCCGTGTTGCCCACGCCGATGATCAGCACCCGCGGATCGACCTTCTCGATGTGGCCGAAGTGCACCGAGCCGAGCCACTCGATGCCGATGTGCACCTGCTGGCTGTCCCACCGCCCGGGGACGTCGAGTTCCTTGCCCTTGGGCGCGCCGCTGCCCACGAACACCGCGTCGTACCCTTCGGCGAGCAGCGCCTTGAGACTCGACACCGGCGTCTCGAACCGGATGTCCACGCCCATGTCGAGGATGTTATCGGTTTCCTCATCGAGCACCGACGCGGGAAGCCGGAACGCGGGAATGTTGTACCGCATCAGCCCGCCGGCCTGCGTGAGCTTCTCGTAGATCACGCACTCGTAGCCGAGCGGCATGAGATCGTTGGCCACGGTGAGCGACGCCGGCCCGGCGCCGACGAGCGCGATGCGCTTGCCGTTCTTCTGCGCCGGAATCGCGGGCAGCCGGTCGTGGATGTCGTCGCGCAGATCGGCAGCCACGCGCTTCAGCCGGCAGATCGCCACCGGCTTGCCGTCCACGCGCTCGCGGCGGCACGCCGGCTCGCAGGGGCGGTCGCACGTGCGGCCCAGGATGCCGGGAAACACGTTCGACATGCGATTGAGCATGTACGAATCGGTGTACCGCCCCTGGGCGATCAGCCGGATGTATTCGGGGACGTTCGTGTGGGCCGGGCAGGCCCACTGGCAGTCGACGACTTTATGGTAGTACCGGGGGTTGGCGACGTCGGTCGGATCCATTCCGCAGCGAGCCTCGTTGGGCGGGTTGGGTGGAGTTTCGCGGGAAGAAACGGGGATTGCAAGCGCACCGGGCCACAACTCCGATTGCCTTTTCCGCTTCCCGCCGGTAGCTTAGGAACGAGTACCCGTTTCGCCCGTAGGTTCAAGCGCGCTCGCAAGTTAGCTCGGCCCGCTCTACACCCTTCGTCGGTGCGGGGCCGGAACGTGAGCTGGGAGCGTGCTCGGCGGGCGCTGGACCTCCCCGTTTCCGCGGCCGCCTCTCCGCGGTGGAGCATAGATTCCACATGAATTTCACTGCGATCATCGCCGTGCTGGGCGCCGTTGTCGTGGCGTCGCCGGCGTTTTTCATAATCGGCCGCCACGCGGGTGGCAGCACCGAGCGGCGCCGCCAGGCCGAAGCCAAGGCCACCGCACAGGAACTGGCCAAGCGGGTCGTCGAGGACGCCGAGCGCGAGGCGGAGAACCTCCGCAAGAGCGCCGTCGTGGCCGGCAAGGAAGAGCTGATCAAACTCCGTGAGACCTTCGAACAGGAGGCCCGCGGCCGGCGCGACGAGGTGGAGCGCGAGGAGCGCCGCCTCGAGGAGCGCGAATCGCTGCTCGACCGCAAGCTCGACGCCTTCGACCAGCGCGAGAAGGACCTCGGCCGCCGGCTGAGCGAGTTCGGCCGCCGCGAGAAGAACGTGGTCCAACGCGAGAGCGAGCTGGAGAAGCTCATCGCCGAGGAGCGCCGCCGCCTCGAACAGCTGGCCGGCCTCTCGGCGCAGGACGCCAAGGCCGAGCTGATCCGGCGGATGGAGGAGGAGGCCCAGGCCGACGCGGCCAACCGCATCCGCGAGATCCGCGAAACGGCGCGCCGCAACGCCGACCGCGAGGCCAAGAAGATCGTAGCCCTCGCCATCCAGCGCATCGCCGCCGATCACACCGCCGAGAGCACCGTGTCGGCCGTGTCGCTGCCCAACGACGAGATGAAGGGGCGCATCATCGGCCGCGAGGGCCGCAACATCCGCGCCTTCGAACTCGCCACCGGCGTGGACGTGATCATCGACGACACGCCCGACTCGGTGGTCGTGTCGTGCTTCGACCCGATCCGCCGCGAAGTGGCGCGCCTGGCGCTCGAGAAGCTGGTGTCCGACGGGCGCATCCACCCCGGACGCATCGAGGAAGTGGTCAACAAGTCGCGCAAGGAAGTGGACACGCAGATCGTCGAGATTGGCGAGGAGGGCGCGTACGAGGCGGGGGTGCACGGGCTGCACCCGGAGCTGATCAAGCTCGTGGGACGCATGCGCTGGCGCACCAGCTACGGGCAGAACATTCTGCAGCACTCCAAGGAAGTGGCCTGGCTGGCCGGCATCATGGCTGCCGAGCTGGGCCTCGACGTGGCCATGGCCAAGCGCGGCGCGCTGTTGCACGACGTCGGCAAGGTGCTCACGCACGAGCACGAGGGCACGCACGTCCAGTTGGGCGTGGAGGTCGCCACCAAGTACGGGGAACACCCGCTGATCGTGAACTGCATTGCCGCGCACCACGACGACGTGCCGCACGAGAGCGAGATCTCGGTGCTCGTGCAGGCGGCCGACGCGATCTCCGGATCCCGGCCCGGCGCCCGGCGCGAAGCGTTCGAGACGTACGTGAAGCGGCTGGAGGGGCTGGAACGCATCGCGTCCAGCTACAAGGGCGTGGAGCGGGTGTTCGCCATCCAGGCGGGGCGCGAGGTGCGCGTGATCGTCGTGCCCGAAGAGGTGGACGATCCGCGGATGGCGACGCTGTCGGAAGAGATCGCCCGGCGCATCGAGGCCGAACTGCAGTATCCGGGCCAGATCAAGGTCATGCTGATTCGCGAAACGAGGGCCGTGGACTTTGCCAGATAACTCACCGGGGCCCGGCACGCTGATCGACGGGGTCGCGCTCGCCCAGAAGATTCGCGCGCGGGTGGCCGAGGAGGCCGAGGCGCTGGCCGCGCAGGGCGTGACGCCGGGCCTCACCGTGGTGCTCGTGGGCGACGATCCCGCGAGCGCGGTGTACGTGCGCGCCAAGGGCCGGGCGTGCGACGAGGTGGGCATCCGGTCCAACACGATCGTGCTCCCCGCCGCCACCTCCGAACAGGAGCTGCTCGCCCTCGTCGACCGGCTCAACGACGACCGCTCGGTGCACGGCATCCTGGTGCAGATGCCGCTGCCCAAGCACATCGACGCCGACGTGGTGATCCGCCGCATCGATCCGGAAAAGGACGTCGACGGCTTCCATCCCGTGAACGTCGGCCTCCTGCTCGCGGGGTCCAAAGAAGGGTTCGCGCCCTGCACGCCGGCCGGCGTCATGGCCATCCTGCGCGCCTACGGCGTGGAGACCCGCGGCGCCGACGTCGCGGTCGTGGGCCGCAGCAACATCGTCGGCAAGCCGATGGCGTCGCTGCTCATGCAGTCCGGCGCCGACGCCGATGCCACGGTCACCATCTGCCACTCCCGCACCCGCGACCTGGCCGCCCACGTGCGCCGGGCCGACGTCGTGATCGCCGCCGCCGGCCGGGCCCGGCTGATCACCGCGGACATGATCAAGCCGGGCGCCGTGGTGATCGACGTGGGCGTGAACCGCGTGGCCGACCCGGCCGCGCCCAAGGGGTACCGCCTTGTGGGCGACGTGGACTTCGACGGCGTCCGAGCACGTCGCGTCACTGATCACCCCCGTGCCCGGCGGCGTGGGCCCGATGACGATCGCCATGCTCGTGCAGAACACGGTCCGCGCCGCCTTCCGCGCGCTGGGCTGATGCCCCGCCGCCGCGAGCCCCGCGGGGCGGACCAGGGCGGGTACGACCTGTTC
The DNA here is from genome assembly GCA_963729495.1 of uncultured Gemmatimonadaceae bacterium. Lineage (GTDB taxonomy): Bacteria > Gemmatimonadota > Gemmatimonadetes > Gemmatimonadales > Gemmatimonadaceae > JAGWRI01. The sequence goes on along the minus strand of CAVSOM010000030.1, from coordinate 39,192 downwards.
CCGGCGGCGCACGGGGCGGCCGGGATGATTCCCGCGGAGGCCGCCCCCGGCGAGAGCGCCGAGACCGCCGTGGCCGTGGCCTCGCTCACGCAGACGGCGAAGGCGGTGATCGAGGGCGCCTTCGCCCCCCTCTGGGTGCGCGGCGAGGTGAGCGACTTCAAGGCCCACCGCAACGGCCACTGGTATTTCTCGCTGCGCGACGAGTCGGCGCAGATCCGGTGCGTGGTCTGGGCCCGCGATCAGCGCGGCATTCCCGCCTCGCCCGACGACGGCATGCAGGTCTCGGCGCTGGGCCAGCTCACCGTGTACGCCGCGCGCGGCGAAATGCAGTTCTCCATTCGGCGCATGGAAGCCGTGGGCGACGGCCTCTGGCGCAAGGCGTTCGAGCAGACGCGCGCGCGCCTCGAGGCCGACGGACTGCTGGCCCCGGAGCGCAAACGGCCGATTCCCCGGTACCCGCGACGCATCGCGCTGATCACCAGCCCCACCGGCGCGGCCCTGCACGACGTCACGGCGGTGATCCGCCGGCGGGCCCCCGCGGTGGAGGTGGTGGTCATTCCGGCGGCGGTGCAGGGCGAGACGGCGCCGCGTGAACTCGTGGCCGCGCTCGACCGGCTGGCCCGCTGGCGCGACGCCGACCTGCTCATCATCGGCCGCGGCGGCGGGGCGCGCGAGGATCTGTGGGCGTTCAACGACGAGCAGGTGGCCCGCGCGCTCGCCGCCTGCCCGATCCCCACGATCTCCGCCGTCGGCCATGAAGTGGACGTCACGATCTGCGACCTCGTGGCCGACCTGCGCGCCCCGACGCCCTCGGCGGCCGCCGAAGCCGCCGTGCGCGCGGTGAGCGAACTCGCCGCCGAGGTGCGGGCCTTCGGCGCGCGGCTGCGGCGCGGCGTGGCCTCACGGCTCGAGGTGGCCGGCCTGCGGCTGCACCGCGCCGGCCGCGCGCTGGCCGCGCGCGCGGAGCGGGGCGTGGAGCGCCGGCGGGCCCGGCTGGCGGCGCTCGCCGGCCGGCTCGACGCGCTGAGCCCGCTGGCCACGCTCGATCGCGGCTACGCCGTGGCGCGCGACGACGCCGGCCGCGTGCTCGCCTCGGTCGCGCAGTTCGCGCCCGGCGACGCGTTCCGCCTCACGCTGCGCGACGGCGAGATCCGCGCCCGCACCACCGGCATCCAGGAGACGGCATGAGCTTCGAAGCGCGATTGCGGCGACTGGAGGAGATCGTGGCGGAGTTGGAGGGCGACACGCTCGACCTGGCGCGCTCGCTCGCGCTGTTCGAAGAGGGGATCGCCTGCCTGCGCGACGCCACGGCGGAACTCGGCAAGGCGGACGCACAGGTGCGCCGGCTCGTCGAGCGCGACGACGGCACCTTCGAGGTGACCGACCTGAGTGACTGATCCGCCGTTCGATTTCGCCCCCGACCGCGCCGCGGTGGACGCGGCGCTCCACGCGCTCGCCGAGCGGGAAGCGGGGGCGCTCCCCGGTCCGGTGGGCGCCGCCGTCCGGTACAGTCTCGAAGGGGGCGGCAAGCGGCTGCGCGCCGTGCTCTTCCTGGCCGCCTACCGCGCCGCGGGCGGCACGCGCGACGCGGCGGACCTGGCGGCCGCCGTCGAAGTCGTGCACGCCTACTCGCTGGTGCACGACGACCTGCCGTGCATGGACGACGACGACATGCGCCGCGGTCGCCCCACGGTGCACCGGGTGTTCGGCGTGGGGGTGGCCACCGCCGCCGGCGTGGCCATGGTGCCGCTGGCGGCGCGCGCGGCGATGCGGGCCGCGCGCGGCATGGGGCTCTCGCCCCCGGAGGCGGCGCGCATCGTGGAGGAACTGATGCGGGCCTCCGGCGCGGGCGGCATGATGGGCGGGCAGCTGCTCGACCTCGAAGGGGAGGACCGCCGGCACTCGCTGGCCGAGCTGGAGCGGATCCACCGCGCGAAGACGGGGGCGCTGATCGCGGCCGCCGTCGCGCTGGGCGGGATGGTCGGCCGGCGCCGACGGCGCGCGCCTGGCCGCCCTGGAACGGTTCGGCGCGTGCGTGGGCCTGGCGTTCCAGATCGCCGACGACGTGCTCGACGTCACGGCCACCACCGATCAGCTCGGCAAGACGGCGGGCAAGGACGTGGCGCTACGGGAAAACCACCTACCCGGCGCTGCTGGGGATCGACGGCGCGGTGGCCAAGGCCGACGCCCTCGTGGCCGAGGGGTGCGCCTGGCTGGCGCGCGCAGGCACTCCTGAGCCCCGGCCTCGAAGGGCTGGCGCGGTTCATCATCGCGCGCCGATCGTAGTACCTTTGTACGACCGCCGAATCCGGATCGCGACGCCCATGAGCATCCTCGATGGAATCCAGTCCCCCGCCGACCTCCGCTCGCTGAGCCGGGCCCAGCTGATCACGCTGGCCGACGAGATGCGCGAGCGCCTGATCGACGTGTGCTCCCGCACCGGCGGACACATCGGCGCCGGGCTGGGCGTGGTGGAGCTGACCATCGCGCTGCACTACGTGTTCGACACGCCGCGCGACCAGCTCGTGTGGGACGTGGGTCACCAGGGCTACCCGCACAAGCTGCTCACCGGGCGCAACGCGGGCATGGAGACGCTGCGCAAGGAGGGCGGCATCTCGGGCTTCCTCAAGCGGGCCGAGAGCGAGTACGACGCCTTCGGGGCGGGGCACGCGGCCACCGCCATCTCGGCCGCCCTCGGCATCGCCGCGGGGCGCGACCTCCGCGGCGAGACGTTCAAGGTGGCCGCCGTCCTCGGCGACGGCGCGCTCACCAGCGGCCTGGCGTACGAGGGGCTGAACAACGCCGGGCACTCCGGCCGAGACCTCGTCGTCGTGCTCAACGACAACGAGATGTCGATCGCGCCCAACGTGGGCGCCATGTCGAAGTACCTGAACTCGGTGCAGCGCAATCCGCTGTACAACCGGCTGCGTTCGGCGCTCGGCGACATCATGGACAAGGCGCCCAAGTCGCTGGCCGGCGTGAGCGGGTGGGTGCAGAAGTGGGAGGAGAGCGTGAAGACCTTCCTCACCCCGGGCGTGCTGTTCGAGGAGCTCGGGTTCCGCTACTTCGGCCCGATCGACGGCCACGACATCGGCGCCCTGCTCGATACGTTCGCGGCCGTGCGCGAGATGAAGCGGTCCGCGGCTGGTCCACGTGGTCACGCAGAAGGGCAAGGGCTTCCCGGCCGGCGAGCACTCCGCGGGGGAGAAGTGGCACGCGCTGCCCCCGGGCTACGACCCGGCCACCGGGAAGGCGCTCAAGGCGGCCACCGGCAACCCGGCATACACGGCGGTGTTCGGCAAGGGGCTGGCCGCGCTGGCGCGGGAGGACCCGCGCGTGGTGGCGATCACGGCGGCCATGCCGAGCGGCACCGGCACGTCGGCCGTGGCCGCGGCCGTGCCCGAGCGGTTCTTCGACGTCGGCATCGCCGAGGGGCACGCCGTGACCTTCGTCGGCGGGCCTGGCCACCCGCGGGCTCCGGCCGGTGGTGGCCATCTACTCCACGTTCCTGCAGCGCGGGTACGACAACATCATCCACGACGTGGCCATCCAGCCGCTGCCCGTGGTGTTCTGCATGGACCGCGCCGGGCTGGTGGGCGAGGACGGCGAGACGCACATGGGGCTGTACGACATTGCATACATGCTCGCCGTCCCCAACATGACCGTCACGGCGCCCCGCGACGGCCGCGAGATGCTGGGCCTGCTGCGCGCCGGCGTGGCGCACGACGCGGGCCCCTTCTGCCTGCGCTATCCGCGCGCCGCCGTGCCCGACCTCACGCCGGACCTGGCGGCCATCGACGCGGTGCCGTACGGCACCTGGGACGTGGCCGCGCCGCGGCGCCGACGTGGCGATCCTCGCCGTGGGCACGATGGTCGAGTCGGCGCTCGAGGCCGCGCGGGCCGCTGGCCGGCGAGGGGCTCGACGTCACGGTGGTCAACTGCCGCTTCCTCAAGCCGTACGACGAGGCCACGCTCGCCGCGGTGCTCGCCGAGCACAAGCACGTACTGGTGGTCGAGGAGGGCACGGTGGTCAACGGATTCGGGGCCTACATGAGCGCCGTCATCGCGCGGCACGACCCCGCGGTCCGCGTGGACGACGCTCGGCGTGCCCGACCGGATCGTCTACGCGGCGCCCGCGCGCCCGGCAGCTCGCGCTGTGCGGCCTGACCCCCGAGGGGATCGCCGACCGCGTGCGCGCGATGCACGAGACCGAGGCGATCGCCGGGTGACGCGCCTGGGCGTGATCGGGCATCGCGGCTACGTCGATGCCGGCCTCGGCGAGGTGTTGCGCGCGCTGGGCCAGATCGCGCCGCGCCTGGGCCTGGAACTGTTCACCGAACCGGATCTGCTCGAGGAGGGCGCGCCGGGCGCGCCGCTCGACGATCCGGCGGCGCTCGATGCCCTGCTCACCCTGGGCGGCGACGGCACGCTGCTCCGCGGCGCGCGCCTGCTCCAGGCCCGCCAGGTGCCGATCCTCGGCGTGAACCTGGGCCGGTTGGGCTTCCTCACCGTCACGCAGGCCGATCAGTTCGAGTCGGCGCTCACCCGCTTCGCCCACGGCGACTACACCGTGGAGACGCGCATCGCGCTCCACGCCTTCGTCCTCGATACCGCCGGCGAACCGCGGCAGGACTGGTTCGCCCTCAACGACGTGGTCCTCCACAAGGGCGGCTTCGCCCGCGTCGTCACGCTGCGCGTGGCGGCCAACGAGCAGACCATCGCCAGCTACGCCGCCGACGGCGTGGTGATCTGCACGCCCACCGGTTCCACGGCGTACTCGCTGTCGGCCGGCGGTCCGATCCTCTTTCCCACGCTCGACACGCTGCTCGTCACGCCGGTATCGGCCCACGCGCTGGCCATCCGGCCGCTGGTGCTCCCCGCCGACTGGGTGGTGAGCGTGCAGGCCGAGCACGCGCCCGAGGAGCTGCTGGTCACCGTGGACGGGCAGCCGGGCACCACGTTCGCCCTCGGCGAAACGCTCACCGTGCGGCGCGCGGCGCACGGCATCGGCGTCGTGCGCTTTCCGGGCAGTCAACTTCTTCAACACGCTGCGCCAGAAGCTGGGGTGGGGCGGGCTCCCCCAGCGCGACCCGTAGCCGGTATGCTGCTCGAACTGCGCATCCGGCAATTTCGCCATCATCGAGTCGCTGTCGCTGCCGCTGGCCCCGGGGTTCAACGTGCTCTCGGGCGAGACGGGCGCCGGCAAGTCGATCATCGTCGGCGCGCTCGGACTGCTGCTCGGCGAGCGGGCCAGCGCCGACGTCATCCGCACGGGGCGCGAGCGCGCCACGGTGGAAGGGGTGTTCGACGCCGGCGACCGTCCGGAACTCCGCGCGCTGCTCGACGCGCACGGCATCGACCTCGACGACGCGCTGGTGGTGCTCAAGCGCGAAGTGGCGGCCGGCCGGGCCCGCGCCTGGGTCAACGGATCGCCGGTCACCGCCGCGCTCCTCGCCGACGTGGGACGGCTGCTCGTGAACCTGCACGGGCAGCACGAGGCGCAGGCGCTGCTCGACGCCGCCTCGCAGCGCGCCATGCTCGATGCCTTCGGCGACGCCACGGCGGACGCGGCGGCGGTGGCCGCGGCGCACGCGGCGGTGGCGGCGGCGCGGCGCGAGATCGCCGATCTCGACGCGCGCACGCGCGACGCGCAGCGCCGCGCCGACTACCTGCGGCACGTGGCCCGCGAGATCGAAGAGGCGAAGGTGGAGGACGGGCGAGGACGCGCGGCTGGAAGAGGAGGCGAACCGCCTGGAGAACGCCGACGAACTGCGCGGGCTCGCCGCCGGCGCGCTCGCCGCGCTCACCGACGAGGAGGAGGGCGTGCTCGCCCGGCTCGGCGCGCTGGAGCGGCTGCTGCGCCAGCTCCAGCGGCTCGACGCCACCACCGGCCCATTGCAAGAGTCGTACGACGCGGCCTACTACGCGCTCGACGCGGTGGCCCGCGAGCTCGACCGCTACCAGGGCGGCGTCGAGCTCGATCCGGCACGCCTCGCCCAGGTGCGCCAGCGGCGCGACGTGCTGTTCGGCCTGATCAAGAAGTACGGCCCCACGCTCGCCGACGTGATCGCGCCAGGGCCGCGAGGCGCGGCGGGAACTCGATCTCGATCGACTCGTCGGGTCTCGACCTCCACGCGCTGCGCGATCGCGAGGCCGCGGCCGCGGGCGCGCTCGGCCGCGGGCGGCCGCGCTGACGCGCAAACGCCGCGACGCCGCGGCGCCGCGCTCGGGCGCGCCGTCGACGCGCTGCTGCCGGAGCTGGGCATGCCGGACGGGCACCTGGAGGTGGCGCTCGCGCCGCGCGCCGAGATCGCCGCCGAGGGGGCGGAGGACGTGGAGTTTCGGGTCTCGCTCAACGTGGGGCACGACGCGCGGCCGCTCGCCCGCGTGGCATCGGGGGGCGAGCTGAGCCGAGTGATGCTGGCCCTCAAGACGATCCTCGCCCGGCTCGACCACGTGCCGACGCTGGTGTTCGACGAGGTGGACGCCGGCATCGGCGGCCGCGTGGGCCTGCAGGTGGGCGACACGATGCGGCGGGTGGCCGCCACCCATCAGGTGTTCGCGATCACCCACCTGCCGCAGATCGCGGCGCGCGCGCACCATCACATCCGCGTCAGCAAGGACGCCGCGGGCGGGCGTGACCACCGCCGACGTGGCCGTGCTCGAGGGCGAGGCGCGGGTGCACGAGATCGCCCGCATGCTCGGCGGCGACCCGGAGAGCGCGGTGAGCCGGGCCCACGCCGCCGAGCTGCTGGCGGCCGCGGCCGCCACGGCCGCGGCGGGCGGCGCGAGCCGGGCAGCGGCCCGCCCCGAGGCCGCGGTCCACCCGCCGTCGTTCCTGACCGGCTACAGGACGCCGCGCCGGAAGTAGAACCGCACCGAGATCTGGTCGCGCCAGTACGCTGGGCATGCGCGCCGCGCCGCTCAGCGCTTCGAGATGGCTATACGTGATGTCCACCGGGAAGCCCACCCGGCCCCGGTCGTACTCGGGCACCGTGGAGTAGGTGAGCCCGAACCCGGCGGCCTGCGAGCGTGCCGGCGGCGCTCGTTCACGCCGTCGAGCGTGGCCACCGCGGCGGCCGCCTCGGCCGGCCGCCACCGACCCGTAGTCGTTGGCGGCGATCATGAACAAAGTCATATAACGCGCTGATCGCGAGCCGCGGCCGATCATGTAACGCGGCGCCACTTCCACTCGCGTCACCGCGCCCGGTGTGTACGGATAGGCGTCGGACGTCGACGGCGGAAACGGCGCGCCGTCGCCGATCGGGAGCGCGCCCGAGCTTGGTCTTGCCGAACGGGTAGAGGTACTCGGCAGCCGCCGCCAGCCCCACCCGGCCCCCCGTCTGCATGTCCCACGCCACGCGGCCGCCGCCGCCATCGTTCCCAGCCCGGTGCCGATGTCGAGCGGATTGGTGGGAGTCGCCAGCTGGCCGGTGGGCAGCCGCAGCGTGCCGGTGAACGTCGCCGCGCTACAGCACGCGCCCGGGCGCGACGCCTTGACCGAATCGGTGAAGTCGTCGAACAGCTGGAATTTCGCGCTCAGCTCCACGTCGCCCGTGCTGATCCGCACCGTGCTCTTGAGCGAGTCGAAACCCGCGACCGCGGGGTTCTGCAGCAGGGTCCGAGGTCCTGCGTGCCCACCACGCCGCCGGCGGCCGCAGGCGCCGCCGTGATCATCGTGCCCGCGTTGAGATACGACTGAAACGACGAATCGATACGACGCGAGCGCGGGTGCGGATGATCTGGTCGGCGGCGCTCCCGGCCAGCGGCACGACCGGCGCGCCCGAGGTTGTGTGTTGGCGCCGTACACCGCGCCGAACGCGTTCGCGAATACCGTGGCGCTCGCAGCAGCGCGGTGACCGTCCGCTGCCCGCTGCAGGATCGTGGCGCAGTTGGGGTTCGCGCTCCATTGGATTGGCAGGCCTGCGAGCTCGCTGCTCCAGCGCCGCCGACGCGCTCACCAGCTGCGCCACCACCGTGCTGTCCTGCGCCAGCGCCCCCGCGTTTACCGACGCCGGGTTGAGGCCGACGTTGCCCTCGGTGCCCAGCGGGTTGACCTGAGGCTGATGAACGTGCGGGTGCGCACGAGCGGCACCATCACGCCGATCGTGAGCCGGCGGGTGAGTCCGTACTCCATGTTGATCGGGGTGACCGAAATGCGCGCGTCGGCCGCCGCCGCCGTGCGGCCCAGAGTCAGGTGGAAAGGCGAGCCGGTGAGCGACGCGATCGCGCTCTGCGTGCCGGACAGGGCCGGCAGTTGCGCCACGCCCAGCGAATCGAAGCTGTACTCGGCGCCCAGCGCGATCGTGCGCTGGCGCTGTCGGTGGGCGCGAACTGCGAGTCCCATCGCGTCCATGACGAGGCGACCTGCGATGCGGAACCGCCCCGCCGGCGCCACCGTGGCGTCATCGAGGTGGCCCAGGCCGGCCTGGGCGAGCGCCGCGCGTGGCACACCGGCAAGGAGCACGGGGGCCAGGACAGTTCCGAGCAACGTACGAACGGTCGCGTCCGGATCATGGCGGCGGGCGAGTCGCAGGGGTGAGGAGCGGGGCTTATTATCCTACCGGGAAACCCGTCAAAGCTAACCTCTACCCCGCGCCCCTGCCTTCGCTCCCTCCCGCCGTTCCCATCCCCCGCGTGCCCTGGCAGCTCACCGGCAACCACTGGCTGGCGCTGCCGTGCATCCATCCGGCGCAACGGCGCCGTGCACGCGGTGGGCGTGCTGCATCGCGGCGCCCGTGCGGCCATCGAAGTTCGCGGGCCACGCCGGATTCGTGGACGGCGAGGGCCCGGCGCTGCTCCGCCCGGTGATCGCCGTGAACGGGGTGGCGCACGACCTCGCGTCGTCCCCCATGGCGTGGGAACGCGCGCTGGGCTGGCTCCCCACGTTCACCTGCACCGTGGGCCCGCTGGTGCTGCGCGGGACGGTGTTCGCGCCGTTCGGTCGCGACGCCGACATGGCCGGCGCCGTCTACGCCCTGTCGGTGGAGAACCGGGGCCAGACGCCGTGCACCGTCCGCGTGGGCGTCGAAGGGGTGCTCGGGCACCGGCAGCTCCGCGTGCGCACCGCGCGTCCGTTCGCCGACGCGCATCGGGCCTCGATGTCCGGCGACGTCGTGCTGCTCGACGGCGCCGCCGAGCCGGGGCTGGCGGCGCTCGCGCTGGGCGCCGACCCCGGCGCCGACGTGCGCGTGACCGGCGGCGAGACGCCCGGGTATTCTCCCTCGTGCGCGATCTCGACCCTGGCCGCGGGCGCGCGCGAGCAGGTGGCGTTCTACCTGGCGGCCGGCCCCGAGCGCGACGGGGCGCAGGCCTCCGTGGCCGTGCTGCGCCGCCGCGGGTGGCGGGAGCTGCTGGCCGGCACGCGCGACGCCATCCAGTCGCTGGAGCAGACCACCGGCAGCGAGGCGCTCGACCGGCTGATCAACCGCAACCTGCTATTCGCGTATTTCTATGCCGTGGGGCGCGCGCTCGACGACGCCCACTACTACCTGATTGCGCACGCGGGTGCCGTGGCACGGGGCCGGCGTGACGGTGCGCGATTGGGAAGCGCTGATGTGGACGGTGGGCGCCGTGCAGCTGGCCGACGCGCCGCTGGCGCGCGAGCTGATCCTGCGGGCGTGCGAACTGCATGGCTACGCGCCGGGGCGGGGGGTGCACTATCTGGACGGCACGCTGTTCGAGCCGGGGTTCTCGCTGGAAGGCGCCGCCAGCTACCCGGTGGCCGTGGAGCGCTACATTCGCGATACCGGCGACGACCACATCGTGGACGAGCCGGTGCTGGGCGACACGCTGTACGTGGCGCACGACGAGCTGGCCGACCGGCGCGACGGCGAATGGCCGCTGTATACCACCGAGGTCGGCCCGTCGGGGGCGCCGGTGGCGCATCCGTTCTCCCTGCACGGCAACGCCGTGACGGCGATGGCGCTGGACGTGCTGCGCCGCACGCTCGACGAGGACACGGCGCGCGACGTGCAGGATCCGGCGGCCGTGCGGGCGGCGATCGTGCGGCACTTCCTCCGGCCGCGCGAGGGCGTCCAACTCTTCGCGCTCGTCCATCGACCGCGAGGGCGCGGCGTCGATGGACGACGATCCGGTGGGGTCGGCGTTCTGGCTGCCGCTGTACGAGGCCGTGGAACGCCACGACTCGAACTACCGGCGCACCGCCAAGGCGCTGGCCCAGCCGGGGCCGGAGTTGGCGCAGCGATGCGCGCGGCTCATCGGCCCCGAGGCGTCGGCCGAGCTGCAGTGGTTTCGCCGCGCGCCCCTCGACGGCGGCGTCGCGGCGCAGTACGTGGACGCGGAGGGCAAGGCCACCGGCAACGGCGGGGACGCGTCGCTGGCCGGACTCGTGGCCTGGAGCCTGTGGTACGCCGTGCACGGGCTGGGCGAACGCGGATAGCGCGGGTGTCGGCCCGCGGCGGCGCGGGCTATATTGGGGGCACGCGGGAATAGCTCAGTTGGTAGAGCACAACCTTGCCAAGGTTGGGGTCGCGGGTTCGAGTCCCGTTTCCCGCTCTGACGGGAGAGGGTGTAGAATGAGGAGCGGCCGCGGCCGCTCCTCTTTTGCGTGGTCCCGCCGGGGTGGCGAAACTGGTAGACGCGAGGGACTTAAAATCCCTTGGGCGCAAGCCCATGTCGGTTCGAAACCGGCCCCCGGCACTCCGACGCCGCTCCGCGCCGCGCTCGCGGCCGCTCGATGAATCCGCTCGCGCCCCCGTGTATCTTTCGGCATGCGTGTCCTCCCCACACTCCGCCGGGCCGGCGCCTCCGCGCTGGCCCTCGTGCTGTCGAGCACCGTCCCGGCTGCGGGCGCGGCCGCTCAGGCGCCGCCGCCCCAACCGCCGCCTCAACCGGCCACACCACCGAAGCTCTGGTCGGGCAGCGCGCTCGGCAACGCCAGCGTCTTCTTCGGCAATACGTCCCAGCAGGTGCTCGGCGCCGACGGCAAATTGGCCCGCATCGATTCGGCGTACGGGCTCACCGGCGAATTGCAGACGCAGTACGGCGAAGCGTCCCTGAACGGCGGCCCCCGCACGGTCACCAAGCGCCTTTGGCTGGCCACCGCGGTCGCCACCCTCCGCCCCCTCGCCCCCTTCTCGAGCTTCCTGACCTCCACCTACGAGTCGAACCTCGAAAAGCGCATCGCCTGGCGGTACAGCGTGGGCGCGGGCGCCCGGTGGAACATCCACCGCTCCGCGGCTACCGACGCCAGCCTCAGCCTCTCGCTCTCGGCGGAGCAGACCACGCCCCTCGACAGCACGGTCCAGCTCCCGTCTCAACGGATCGCCCGTTTTTCCTGGCTGGCCAAGTACCACCACGCCTTCGACGACCGGCTGCAGCTCTCGCATTCCACCTCGTGGCAGCCCAGCGCCACGGGGGTGTCACAGTTCCTCGTCAGTTCGAACACGGAACTGCGCTACCGGATGAACGGCACGGTCTCGCTCTCGCTGGCCCTGACCGACAACTACGACAGCGGGGCCCTGGCGCGCGGGGCTACGTCCTACAACGACGGCCAGATGCTGTTCGGCGTGGCCGCCGGCTGGTAGCTCCCATCGCGCGGCGAACCTGATACCTTTGGCGGATGACCGACGTCGTCGCCCTCGCCGCCGAACTGCTCGCCATCCAGTCCACCAGCGGCGCCGAATCCGGCGCCGTCGATTTCGTATCCCGCTGGCTCGTGGCGCGCGGCTGGAACGTGGAGCTGCAGGAGGTGGCGCCGGGGCGCGCCAACGTCTGGGCCGCGCGATCGGGCAGGGGCGTCACGCTCTCCACGCACCTCGACACGGTGCCGCCGTACGTCTCGCCCCGCCTCGAGGGCAACCGCCTCTACGGCCGCGGCGCCTGCGACGCCAAGGGCATCGCGGCCGCCATGATGGTGGCCGCCGAACGGCTCGCCGAGCAGGGCGAGCACCGCGTGGATCATCCTGTTCGTCGTCGGCGAGGAGAAGAACTCCGACGGCGCGCGCGCCGGCAACCATCTGCCGGCCACCAGCCGCTGGCTGATCAACGGCGAGCCCACCGAGAGCAAGCTCGCCAGCGGCGCCAAGGGCTCGCAGCGCGTGATCGTCCGCACCCGCGGCCGCGCCGCGCACTCGGCCTACGCGCACCTGGGCGTGTCGGCCATCGAGCCGATGCTCGCCCTGCTGCCCACCATTCACGATCTCGCATTTCCCTCCGATCCCGTGCTCGGCGCCACGACGCTCAACATCGGCACGATCCACGGCGGCACCGAAGCCAACATCGTGCCCGCGCTGTGCGAGTCGGAGATCATGTTCCGCCTCGTCGGCGACGTGACCCCGTTGCGCGCCCAGCTCGAGCGGTGGGCCGCCGGCCGGGCGGAGCTCGACTGGGGCTCGCACATCCCGCCCCAGCGCTTCCACACGCTGCCCGGGTTCGACACGGCGGCCGTGTCGTACACGTCGGACATCCCGCTGCTCGACCGGTGGGGCACGCCGCTGCTCTTCGGACCCGGCTCCATCACCGTGGCCCACACTCCCGACGAGTACGTGGACGTCGCGGAGCTGCGCGGCGCGGTGGACGCGTACGCGCGCATGACGCGCGCGCTCCTCCAATCCTGACCCGCCCGCCATGACGCCCGCTCCCTCGCCCAAGCGCCGCGTGGCCATCCTCGGCGCCACCGGCGCGGTCGGCCAGGCCTTCGTCCGGCTGCTCGCCGAACACCCCTGGTTCGAGATCGCCGCGCTCGCGGCCTCCGAGCGCTCGGCGGGCAAGTCGTACCGCGAGGCGGCCCGCTGGGTGGGCGACGACGCGATGCCCGCCCGCGTGGCCGCCATGCCGGTGCTTCCCTGCGATCCCGCGCTGGTCGACGCGGATCTCGTGTTCTCGGCGCTCGACGCCGCGGCCGCCGGCGAGGCCGAGCCCGCGTTCGCCCGCGCCGGGCGCGTGGTGCTCAGCAACGCCAAGAACTACCGCATGGAGCCAGACGTCCCGCTGCTCATCCCCGAGGTCAACCCCCACCACCTCGACGTGCTCGGCGCGCAGCGAGAGCGCCGCGAGTGGTCGGGCGCCATCGTCACCAACGCCAACTGCGCCGCGATGCCCGCCGCCATGGTGCTGGCCCCGCTGCACGAGACGTTCGGCGTGCGCCGAGTGTTCATGGCCACCATGCAGGCCGTGTCGGGCGCCGGCTACCCGGGCGTGCCCAGCCTCGACATCCTTGGCAACGTCATCCCGTTCATTCGCGACGAGGAGCCGAAGATCGAGATCGAGGTGAACAAGATGCTCGGCCACGTGAGCCACGGGGCCATCCGGCCGGCGCCGTTCGCGGTGACCGCGCACGCCAACCGGGTGGCCGTGGAGCACGGGCACACGGTGTGCATGTCGGTGGAGTTCGAGCGGAGCGCCGGCCCCGACGAGGTGGAGGCCGTGCTGCGCGCATGGACGGGCGCCGAGGAGGCGCGCGGGCTGCCCACCTCGCCCGAACGGGCCCTCGTGCTGCGCGACGAGCCCGACCGCCCGCAGCCGCGGCGCGACCGGATGGCGGGCCATGGGATGTCGGTGGTGGTGGGCCGCGTGCGGCGCGATCCGGTGTTCCACGTGAAGCTCGTGGCGATGGCCCACAACATCATCCGCGGGGCGGCCGGCGCGTCGGTGCTCAACGCCGAGCTGATGGCCGCGCGCGGATTGCTCGACCGGCCGTGATCGTTCTCAAGTTCGGGGGCACCTCCGTGGCCGACGCCGCCGCGATTCGCCGCGCCGCGGCGATCGTCGACACCCGGCGCGGCCGCGCGCCGATCGTCGTCGTGTCGGCGCTGGCCGGCGCCACCAACCTGCTGCTCGAGATCGCCGAGCAGTCGGCGCGCGGGCAGTTGATCATCGCCCTGCGGAGCGTCGAGGCGCTGCGCCGCCGCCATCTCGACGAGGCCGAGGCGCTGCTCGGCGCGAGCGGCGAGGCCAACGACGTGATGGGCGAGATGAGCGCCATGATCGACGAGCTGGCCAGCCTGGCCGGCGCGCTGTCGGTGCTCGGCGATCTCACGCCGCGCAGCCAGGACGCGATCGCCGCCATCGGCGAGCAGCTGTCGTCGCTGCTCTGCACGGCGGCGTTCCGGCGGGCGGGGCTTCCGGCGTCCCACGTGGACGCGCAGCGCGTGATGATCACCGACGACACGTTCACCCGGGCCGAGCCGGAGCCCGACGCGATCGCCGAAGCCGCCCTGCGCCTCGTGGCGCCCGTGGTGCGCAACGGGGAGATTCCGGTGATGGGCGGATTCATCGGGTCGTGCAAGGGCACCGGCGTCACGACCACCCTCGGCCGCGGGGGCGGGGACTACAGCGCGTCGCTGTTCGGGGCGGCGCTGCAGACCGAGGCGATCGAGATCTGGACGGACGTGGACGGGATGCTCACCGCCGATCCGCGCGTGGTGCCGGGCGCGCGGCTCATCGAGCGTGTGGGCTTCGACGAGGCGTCGGAACTGGCGTCGTTCGGGGCCAAGGTGCTCCACCCGAGCACGATCGCGCCGGCCGTGCGGATGGGGATCCCGGTGTACGTGCTGAACGCGCGCAACCCCGGGTCGCCGGGCACGAGGATCACCTTCGACGCGCCGCGCCGCGCGGTCACCGCCATCGCCGGCAAGAGCGGGGTGAGCCTGGTGAAGGTGCGGTCGCCGCGGATGCTGCTCACCGAGGGATTCCTGCGCACGCTGTTCGAGGTGTTCGAGCGCCACAAGACGTCGGTGGACGTGGTGGCCACCTCGGAGGTGTCGGTGTCGCTCACCGTGGACGATCCGTCGCACCTCGAGGCGCTGATCGTGGACCTGCGTGTGCTGGGCGACGTGGCGATCGAGCGGAACCGCGGCATCGTGGCCATCGTCGGCGCCGGCCTCAGCGACGGCGGCGTCTCGATGGCGCGGGCGCTGCAGGCGCTGGGCGACGTGCGGGTGTACATGCTGTCGCTGAGCGCCACCGGGATCAATCTCACGATCGTGGTGGACGACGAGCAGGTGCAGCCGGCGCTTCGGCGGCTGCACGCGGAGTTCTTCGAACGGGGGAAGGGCACATGACACGCCTGGCCATCATCGGCATGGGGAGGATGGGCCGCGCCGTGGAGCAGTTGGCGCCGGCCCACGGCTTCGAAGTCGTGGCGCGCATCGACAAGTCGGAGGGCGCCGTGCGGGAGGTCACCGCCGAGACGCTCAACGGCGCCGAGGTGGCGGTGGAGTTCACCACTGCCCAGGCGGCGCCGGAGAACGTACGCGTGGCCGCGGCCGCGCGCTGCCCGATCGTGGTCGGCACCACGGGGTGGACCGCGGAGCGGCCGGCGGTGGAGCGGTTCGTCCAGGAGGTGGGCGGCGCGCTGCTCGCGGCGCCCAACTTCTCGCTCGGCGTGGCGGCGTTCACGCTGGCCGTGGAGGCGGCGGCGGAGGCCATGCGCCTCGCCCCCGGGTTCGACGTGCACCTCATCGAGACCCACCACGCCCAGAAGCAGGATGCGCCGTCGGGCACGGCGCTCGCCCTCGCCGCCGCGGTGGCGGCGCGCCTGGGCCGCGCCGTGCCGATCACCAGCGTGCGCACCGGCTCCGTGCCGGGTATTCACGAACTCATATTCGACGCCCAGTTCGAGCAGATCCGGCTCGTCCACACGGCGCGCGACCGGCGCGTGTTCGCCGAAGGCGCCCTGCTCGCCGCCAAATGGCTCGTCGGACGGCGCGGCATCTACACGCTGCGCGACGTGCTCACCGCCACGGGAGGATTGCCCGCATGACCGCCGCCAGACTCGCCGGGTGCGGCACCGCGCTCGTCACCCCGTTCACCGGCGCCGGCGCGGTGGACGAACCCGCGCTGCGCCAGTTGGTGGACTGGCAGATCGACGAGGGCGTCGACTTTCTCGTGCCCTGCGGCTCCACCGGCGAGGCGGCCACGATGACGGCGGACGAACACCGCCGCGTGGTGCGGATCGTCGTCGAGCAGACGAAGGGGCGCGTGCCGGTGGTGGCCGGCGCCGCGTCCAACGACACCAAGAAGGCCATCGCGCTCTCCCAGGCGATGGAGGCGGCCGGCGCCACGCACCTGCTCCACGCCTCGCCCATGTACAACAAGCCGCCCCAGCGCGGCATCGTCGCCCACTTCGAGGCCATCGCCCGCGAGACCACGCTCCCCATCGTCCTCTACAACGTGCCGGGCCGCACCGGGAGCAACGTCGAGGCGAAGACCACGCTGGCGCTCGCGCGCGATCCGCGCATCGCCGCCGTCAAGGAGGCGTCGGGCAACCTGGCCCAGATCACGGACGTCCTGGCCGGCCGGCCGGCGTCGCTCGCCGTGCTGTCCGGCGACGACGAGATGACGCTGGCCGTCATGGCCGCCGGCGGCGACGGCATCATCTCGGTGGTGTCCAACGCCACGCCGCGCCTCATGGCCCGGCTGTGCGAGCGCGCCGCCGCCGGCGACTTCGCCACGGCGCGCGAGATCCACTTCAAGCTGCTGCCGTGGATGCGCGCCGCGTTCGTCGAGTCGAACCCGCTCGCCGCCAAGGCCGCGCTGGCCATGATGGGACGCCTCGAGAACGTGCTGCGCCTGCCCCTCGTGCCGCTCGACGCCAGGCACGACGCCGCGGTGCGCGCCGCCCTCGTCCACGCCGGGGCGCTCCCCTGATGCCCACGCTCGCCGAGCGGATCGAGGCGCTGGCCGCCACGCCCCCGGGCGCCGAGGTCCCCGCGCCCGCGCGCGACGCGGTGCGCGAGCTGCTCGACGCGCTCGAACTGGGCGCCGTGCGCGCCGCGACGCGCGGCGACGACGGACGCTGGCGCGCCGTGCCCTGGGTCAAGCGCGGCATCCTCCTCGGCTTCCGCGCCGGCAAGGTCGCCGATATGTCGGTGCCCGACGGCGCGGTGGGGCGGGCCCGCTTCAGTTTCGTGGACAAGGACACCTTCCCGGCCCGGACGTTCGCGCCCACCGACGGCGTGCGCCTCGTGCCCGGCGGATCGAGCGTGCGCCGGGGCGCGTACCTCGCGCCCGGCGTGGTGTGCATGCCGCCCATGTTCGTGAACGTGGGCGCCTGGGTGGGGAGCGGCACGATGATCGATTCGCACGCCCTCGTGGGATCGTGCGCGCAGATCGGCGAGCGCGTGCACCTGAGCGCGGCGGCCCAGATCGGCGGCGTGCTCGAACCGGTGAACGCCAGCCCCGTGGTGATCGAGGACGATGTGCTGGTGGGCGGAAACTGCGGCGTGTACGAGGGCACCGTGGTGCGCGCGCGCGCGGTGCTCGCCGCCGGCGTGGTGCTCACGCGCGGCACGCCGCTGTTCGACCTCGTGCGCGAAACGGTGTACCGCGCCGCCGGCGACGATCCCCTGGAGGTGCCCGCCGGCGCCGTGGTGGTGCCGGGCGCCCGCGCCGTCGCGGCGGGGTGGGGCGCCGCGCACGGCCTCGCCCTCCAGGCGCCGGTGATCGTGAAATACCGCGACGAGCGGACCGATCTCGCCACGGCGCTCGAAGCGTGGCTCCGCTGACCGGAGACCGGCGGCGATGAACGTGCGCGGCAGCATCCGCGTTCCGGGCGACAAGTCCATCTCGCACCGGGCCCTCATCCTCGCCGCGCTCGGCGTGGGCACGTCGCGCGTCCGGGGCATTCTCGACTCGCACGACGTGCGGTCCACGGCGTCGGTGCTGCGCGCCCTGGGGGTGGACGTGCCGGCGCTCGGCCCGGACATCGCCGTGTCCGGCGTGGGACCCGACGGGCTGCGCGCCCCGGCGCGCGACCTCGATTGCGGCAACAGCGGCACCACCACGCGCCTCATGGCCGGCGTGGCCGCCGGCCGGCCGTTCGTCTCGCGCTTCGTGGGCGACGACAGTCTCAGCCGGCGGCCCATGCGGCGCGTCATCCGCCCGCTCGAAGCGATGGGCGCGCGCGTGCACTGCGAACGGGGCGACGGCCTGCCGATGGTCGTGTACGGCGCCACCCTGCACGGCGTGGACTGGCGCACCGAGGTGGCCAGCGCGCAGGTGAAGAGCGCCATCCTCCTCGCCGGCCTGGTGGCCGGCGTCCCGGTGTCGGTGGCCGAGCCGCTCCTCTCGCGCGACCACACCGAGCGCATGCTCGCCGCGCGCGGCGTGACCGTGCGCCGCCGCGACCACCGCGTCGCCCTGGAGCCGGTGCGCGTGCTGAGCGCCGCCGACGTGGACGTGCCCGCCGATCCGTCGTCGGCCGCGTTCTTCGTCGCCCTGGCCGCCATGGCCGACGGCGGCGAACTGCTGCTGCGCGACGTGTGCGTGAATCCCACCCGCACGGGGTTCCTGCAACTGTTGCGCCGCATGGGTGCGCGCGTCGAATTCATCGAGGAGACCGTACGCGGCGGCGAGCCCGTGGCCACGCTCCGCGTGGCCGCCGGCCCATTGGTGGGCACCGACATCGGGGGCGACGAAGTGCCGAGCATGATCGATGAACTGCCCCTCGCGGCGTGCCTGGGCGCGCGGGCCGAAGGGGTCACGCGCATCACTGGCGCCGGCGAGCTGCGGGTGAAGGAGAGCGATCGGATCGCGACCGTGGTGCAGAACCTGCGCGCCCTGGGCGTGGACGCCGACGAACTGCCCGACGGCATGATCGTGCGCGGCACGCGGGCCCCGCTGCGCGGCGCGGTGGCCACGCGCGGCGATCACCGGATCGCGATGGCGTTCGGCGTGCTCGGGACCACCGACGGCGCGGCGATCGAGATCGACGACCCCGCGTGCGTGGACGTCTCGTTCCCCGGGTTCTGGGCGCTCCTCGCCGGGGCGGTGGCGCCGTGAGCACGCCCGCCCCGCGGCTGGTGATCGCCATCGACGGCCCCGCGGCGTCGGGCAAATCGTCCACGGCCCAGTGGGTGGCCGAGCGCCTCGGGTTCCGGCACGTGGACTCCGGGTCGCTCTACCGGGCGCTCACGGCCGTGGCGCTGGCCGCCGACCCGGCGGCGGACGGATGGCGGGAGGCCGACCTGCTGCGCCGGGCGCCGCGCGTGACGCTGGCCCCCGCGGCCGGCGGGTCGTTCGCGCCGCTCATCGACGGGCGGCCGGCGGGGGACGAGATCCGGTCCCCCGAGGTGACGCGGGCGGTGTCGCGCGTGGCCCAGATGCCGGGGGTGCGCGCGTGGGTGAACGAGCGCGTGCGCGACGCCGCCCGCTCCCACGACATGGTGGTGGACGGGCGCGACATGGGCACGGCGGTGTTCCCGGAGGCGCCGCTCAAGGTGTTCCTGGTGGCCGATCCGTGGGAGCGGGCGCGGCGGCGGCTGGTGCAGCGGCTGGGGCGCGCGCCGGGCGACGGCGAAGTGGCGGAGGAGACCGACCGGCTGGTGCAGCGCGACGCGAAGGACGCGACGCAGACCGTGCCGGCGCGCGACGCGGTCGTGCTGGACACCACGCACCTGACGCAGGAGGAGCAGGTGGCGCGGATCGTGGCCCTGGCCCGCGCCGTAACTCACCGCGAGGACGTCACTTCGGGCGGTTGACGTCACCTTCTGTCCAAACTAGCTTATATGGTTCGGCCGGGTTCGCCTCAAGGGGTGGGCTCCGGCAGCGGTCGTTCTCACCCTCCACCTCGCCGCGGCGAGCGACTCATCCGCGGATTCGGGAGATTTTCCAATTCTTATGACCGAGCTCGATCCCACCACGCCCGGCAGCGCCGCCACCCTGCGGGAAAAGCGCGACGCCCAGAAGGCGCAGCTGCGCCCGCTCGCCAACCGCCGTCCGGAACTGTACGAGGAAGACGAATACACCTCCGCCGACTACGAGCGGATGCTGGACATGTACAACGGGACCCTCGCGTCGATCGAGGAAGGCGAGATCGTCAAGAGCACGGTGCTCGAGATCCGCGACAACCTCGTCGTGCTCGACATCGGCTTCAAGTCCGAGGGCAGCGTCCCGCTCGAGGAGTTCAAGGACCTCCCCGACCTCAAGCCGGGCGACGAGGTCGAGGTCCTGCTCGAGCACCTCGAGGACCAGGAAGGCTCGGTCGTCCTGTCGAAGAAGAAGGCCGACTTCATGCGCGTGTGGGAACGCATCCGCGTGGCCTACGAGACGGACCAGCCGGTCGAAGGCACGCTGATCAAGAAGATCAAGGGCGGCGTGGTGGTCGACCTGATGGGCGTGGACGCGTTCCTGCCCGGGCTCGCAGATCGCCCTCCGCCGCGTGCCCAACATCGACGAGCTGCTCGGCCAGAAGTTCGAGTTCAAGATCATCAAGCTCAACAAGCGCCGCCGCAACATCGTGGTGTCGCGCCGCGTGATCCTCGAGACCGAGCGCGCCGGCAAGCGCGAGAAGCTGATGAAGGAGCTCCAGAAGGACCAGGTGCGGAAGGGCGTGGTCAAGAACATCACCGACTTCGGCGCGTTCATCGACCTGGGCGGCGTGGACGGCCTGCTCCACATCACCGACATGTCGTGGGGCCGCATCTCGCACCCGTCGGAGATGGTGCAGATCGGCCAGGAGCTCGAGGTCAAGGTGCTCGACATCGACTGGACGCGCGAGCGCATCTCGCTCGGCCTCAAGCAGCTCCAGAGCTACCCGTGGAAGGACGTCGCCGAGAAGTACCCGGTCGGCACCCGCGTCACGGGCAAGGTCGTCTCGATCACCGAACTACGGCGCCTTCATCGAGCTGGAGCCGGGCATCGAAGGCCTGGTCCACATCAGCGAGATGAGCTGGACCCGCAACGTCCGCCACCCGTCCAAGCTGGTGTCGATCGGCGAGACGATCGAGGCGGTGGTGCTCAAGGTCGATCCGGGCGAGGAGAAGATCTCGCTCGGCATGAAGCAGACCGAGCAGGACCCGTGGATGGTGCTGCCGCAGCAAGTACCCGGTGGGCACGCGCATCAACGGCAAGGTGCGCAACCTCACCAGCTTCGGCGCCTTCGTCGAGATCGAGCCGGGCATCGACGGCCTCATCCACATCTCCGACATGAGCTGGACCAAGCGCGTCCAGCACCCGTCGGAAGTGGTCAAGAAGGGCGACTCGGTGGACGTGGTGATCCTCAACATCGACAGCGAGAACAAGCGGATCTCGCTCGGCCTCAAGCAGGCCGAAGAGGATCCGTGGCTCAAGATCGGCGAGACCTACCCGGTGGGCACGGAGCTCCCGGGCAAGGTCGTGCGCCTGATGGACAAGGGCGTGGTCGTCGACATCGGCAACGACATCGAAGGCTTCGTGCCGATCTCGCAGCTCTCGCCCAACGAGAAGCCGGTGAACAGCCCGGCCGACCTCGTCTACGAGACGATGAACCTCGACATGCGCGTGCTGGAGGTGGATCCGATCCATCGCCGCATCGTGCTCGGGGTCACGAACATTCCCGAGGAGCAGCCGCCGCGTCCGGAAACCCCGTCCAAGGTGCACACCGAGGACGAGGAAGTGGTGCCGGTGCCGGCCGACCTCTCCGCCGTCGCCGACGACGACGCGTCCGAAACGGACGCCGAGACGAAGGTCGAGGGCTGATCGGACAGTCGGACAGCACAGACGCAAGTTCGGCTTTCGTAGCGCGCTGAGGGGAACCATTCCACCTTCGAAATCGCGAGGCTCAATCGCGATCTCCCGGGCGGAGGGGTTCCCCCAGTTTTTTTCGGTTCGGGCCGTCTGCGGTCTGTCGTCTGCGGTTGCCGTCTCCACGCAATCCGTCCAATCCGCCGAACCCGGTTTCGCGTCCATTCGTTTGCGCCCGTCGGCCGACCCCCCGTCTGGATGCCCCTCGCTCCAGACGCTAGCTTTGCCCTCCTATGACGATGCGAGACAAGCTGGAGCTTCTGGAGCAGCGCCGCGCCGAGTCGGAGCAGGGCGGAGGCGCCGAACGCCTCGAGGCGCAGCACGCCAAGGGCAAGCTCTCGGCCCGTGAACGGCTCGACCTGCTGCTCGACGAAGGGTCGTTCGTGGAGTTCGACCGGTTCGTCACCCACCGATCCACCGACTTCGGGCTCGGACGATCAGATCGTGTACGGCGACGGCGTGGTCACCGGCTACGGCCGCATCGACGGCCGCCTCGTCTACGTCTTCTCGCAGGACTTCACCGTGCTCGGCGGCTCGCTGTCCGAGACGCACGCCGAGAAGATCTGCAAGGTCATGGACCTGGCCGTGCGCAACGGCGCGCCGGTGATCGGGCTCAACGACTCGCGGCGGCGCCCGCATCCAGGAGGGCGTGGTCTCGCTGGGCGGCTACGCCGACATCTTCCTGCGCAACACGCTCGCCTCGGGCGTCGTGCCGCAGATCTCCGCGATCCTCGGGCCCTGCGCCGGCGGCGCGGTGTACTCGCCCGGCGATCACCGACTTCATCGTCATGGTGCGCGGCACGTCGCTACATGTTCGTCACCGGGCCCAACGTGGTGAAGACGGTCACCCACGAGGACGTGACCATGGAGGAGCTGGGCGGCGCCGACACGCACGCCGGCACGTCGGGCGTGGCCCACTTCGCCTTCGACTCCGAGCCCGCGTGCCTCCAGGCCGATCCGCGACCTGCTTCCGCTTCCTGCCCTCCAACAACCTCGACGACGCCGCCCCGGGGGCGCCGGCACCGATCCCCGCGACCGCCGCGACGAGGCCCTGCTCGACATCGTGCCCGACAGCGCCAACAAGCCGTACGACATGCACGACGTGATCGCGCCGCGTGGTGGACGACGGCGAGTTCTTCGAGGTGCAGCGCCGACTACGCCAGCAACATCATCTGCGGCTTCGCCCGCCTGGGCGGCATCAGCGTGGGCATCGTCGCCAACCAGCCGGCCGTGCTCGCCGGCGTGCTCGACATCAACGCGTCCATCAAGGCCGCCCGGTTCGTCCGCTTCTGCGACGCGTTCAACATCCCCATCGTCACGTTCGAGGACGTGCCCGGCTTCCTCCCGGGGTCGGCCCAGGAGCACGGCGGCATCATCAAGCACGGCGCCAAGCTGCTCTACGCCTACTGCGAGGCCACGGTGCCCAAGCTCACCGTGATCACCCGCAAGGCCTACGGCGGCGCCTACGACGTGATGAGCTCCAAGCACATCCGCGGCGACTTCAACGTCGCCTGGCCCACCGCCGAGATCGCGGTCATGGGCCCCAAGGGCGCGGTGGAGATCCTCTTCAAGAAGGAGATCGCCGAGGCCGGCGACCCCGCCGCAGCGATGGACGCGCAGGTGGCCGAGTACTCGGCCAAGTTCGCCAACCCGTACGTCGCCGCGTCGCGCGGGCTACGTGGACGACGTCATCGACCCGCGCGACACGCGCCCGCGGCTGATCGACGCCCTGGAGACGCTGCGGACCAAGCGCGACCGCAACCCGCCGAAGAAGCACGGGAACATCCCGCTGTGACCGCTCGGCGGAACGCCAAGGCGGCGCCGCCGGCCATACCGTCCGCGGGCGGGCGTCCCCCGTTCGCCAAGGTCCTGGTCGCCAACCGCGGCGAGATCGCGGTGCGGATCATCCGCGCCTGCCGCGAGATGGGCGTCGGCTCGGTGGCCGTGTACAGCGACGCCGACGCCCGCGCGCCGCACGTGCGCGAGGCCGACGAAGCGGTCCAGATTGGCGGCGCCGCCGCCAGCGAGAGCTACCTGCGCGGCGACCATATTATTGAAGTGGCCAGGCGCGTGGGCGCCGAGGCCATCCACCCCGGCTACGGATTTCTCTCCGAGCGGGAATGGTTCGCGCGCGCCGTCCGCGAAGCCGGCCTGGTGTTCATCGGCCCGCCCGCAGAAGCCATCGCCGCCATGGGGAGCAAGACCGCGGCGCGGCAACTCGCCCTGGCGGCCGACGTGCCGATCGTGCCGGGCACCACCGAGTCGGTGGCCGACGCCGAGGGGGCCCGCGCGATCGCCGAGCGGTTCGGGTATCCGGTGTTGCTCAAGGCGGCGGCGGGTGGCGGGGGCAAGGGGATGCGCGTGGTCGCACCGCGCGGCGGAACTGGCGCCGGCGCTCGACGCCGCGCGGCGCGAGGCGAAGAACGCCTTCGGCGACGACAGCGTGTACGTGGAGAAGTACATCGTGGGTCCGCGGCACGTGGAGATCCAGGTGCTGGCCGATCACCACGGCCGGTGCGTGTCGCTGGGCGAGCGCGAGTGCTCCGTGCAGCGGCGCCACCAGAAGATGATCGAGGAGGCGCCGAGCGTGGCCGTGAGCCCCGCGCTGCGCCGCGCGCATGGGCGAGACCGCCGTCGCGGATGGCCAAGGCCGCCGGCTACCGCGAACGCCGGCACCTGCGAGTTCCTGCTCGACGCCGAGGGGAACTTCTACTTCCTCGAAATGAACACGCGCCTCCAGGTGGAGCACCCGGTCACCGAGCTGGTCACCGGCATCGACCTCGTGCAGTGGCAACTGCGCGTGGCGGCGGGCGAGGCGATCCCCGAAGCGTTCGAGCGGCTCACCGCCCCGCGGCTGGGCCATCGAGTGCCGCATCACGAGTGAGGATCCGGCCAACGGATTCCTGCCGTCCACCGGGCGTATCTCGTATTTGCGCGTGCCGGCCGGTCCGGGCGTACGGTGGGACGGCGGCGTGGAGGTGGGGAGTGAGATTGGGTTGTTCTACGATCCGATGCTCGCCAAGCTCATCGTCTGGGCCGCCGATCGCGCGGCCGCGGTGGCGCGCATGCACCGCGCCCTGCTCGAACTGGCGGTGGACGGCGTCGAGACGTCGCGCGACTTCCACCTGCGCGTCATGGAGGACGACGAGTTCCGGCGCGGCGCGATCGAGATCCAGTGGCTGGAGCGCCGGCTGGCGTCGCTCACGCAGCCGCACGCGCCGGCCGGCGGCGTGCGCGTGGCGGCGATCGCCGGCGCGCTGCTCGCCGAGCGCGACCGCCAGGCCCGCCGCCCCAATGGCGGCGCTCCGGACGGCGCCGCGGTCGGCGACCCGCCGTGGACCCGCGCCGCGCGGCTGGACGGCGTCCAGTGACGGCCGAGACGGTGGAGTTCGACATCCACGCCATCGCCGCCGGCGGCGACGGCGTGGGGCGCGTGGACGGACTGGTGGTCTTCGCCCCGCGCACCGCGCCGGGTGACCGCGTGCGCGCCACGATCGAGCGCGGCAAGCGGTTCGCACGGGCCACGCAGGTAGAGATCGTCACGCCGTCGCCCGACCGCGTGACCCCCGCCTGCCGGCACTACGACGCCGACGCGTGCGGCGGCTGCCAGTTGCAGCACCTGAACGACGAGGCCCAGCGCGCCGCCAAGGCGGGGATGATCCGCGACGCCTTCACGCGCATCGCCAAGCGGCCGCTCGATCAGCCCCAGGTGCGCCACGGCGGGTCGGCCTGGCGCTACCGCACCAAGCTCACCCTGGCGCTGCGCCGCGACGGCGCGGGCTGGGTGGCGGGGTTGCATCGGTACGACGATCCGTCGGCCGTGTTCGCCTGGACGACTGCCCGATCACCGACGACGCGCGATCGCCGTCTGGCGCGAAGTGCTGGCGCACGCGGATCTGCTCCCGGAGGCGGCGGCGCTGCGGGCCTCGGTGCGGCTGCTCGGCGGCGGCGCGGCACTCGTCGGTGGAGGGCGCGGAGCGTTGGGAACGGGCCGGGGATCTGCTGGCCGCCGCGCCGTCGCTGACCGCCATCTGGTGGGTGCCCGCGACTCCGCACGCCCGGCGGCGCCGGAAGCGGGGCGCGGCCGGGGCAGGGGCCGCGCAGGACCACGGCGCCTCGTTCGCGCAGGTGAACGCCGAGGTCGCCGCGCTCATGCGCGACCACGTACTCGCGCTCGCGCGGGCGGGCCGGCCGCGCGCGGGCCATCGATGCGTACGCAGGCGTGGGCGACACCGCCGAGCCGCTGGCGCGGAGCGGCGCGCACGTGCTGGCCATCGAGCTCGACGCCGACGCCAGCCGCGTGTGCGCCGGCCGGCTGCCCGCCGGGTCGCGCGCCGTGGCCGACCGCGTGGAGCGCGCGCTCCCCGCGGCGCTGCCCGTGGACCTGGTGATGCTCAATCCGCCACGGGCCGGAGTGGCGCCCGCGGTGACCGGAGCCCTCGAGGGCGCCGCGGCGGGGCCCGCCACGATCGTCTATGTGAGCTGCGATCCCGCCACCCTGGCCCGCGACGTCGCTCGTCTCCCCTCGTACCGGGTGGCCTCGGTGGTCGCCTTCGACATGTTCCCGCAGACCGCGCACGTGGAAACGGTGTGCGAATTGCGTCGGGAGAGCGCGGCGTGAAGTACGTCGTGGCGGTCAACGGCGAGGAGCACGAGGTGGTGCTCGACGGCCGCGGCGCGCACGTGGACGGCGGCGCCGTGCACGCCCACCTGGCCGACGTCGAAGGAACGCCGGTGCGCCTCGTGACGATCGGCGACGCGGTGCACCGCGTGCTGGTGCGGCGCGGGACGCGCCGCGGCGCGTACACCCTGTCGATCGACGGCCACCGGTACGAGGTGGACGCGCTCGACGAACGGGCGCGCGCCATCCGCGACCTCGCCGGCGCCGCGTCGGCGGCTGCCGGGCCGGCGCCGCTGGTGGCGCCGATGCCGGGGCTGATCGTGCGCATCCACGCCAAGCCGGGCGATCAGGTGCAGGCCGGCCAGGGACTCGTTGTGATGGAAGCGATGAAGATGGAGAACGAACTGCGCGCCACATCCACGGGCACCGTCAGGGCGGTGCTCGTCACCGTCGGCACGGCGGTGGAGAAGGGAGCCGTGCTGCTGGAAATGGAGTAGATCACGGGCCCACGCCCGGGAGGACGCTGATGCGACGCTCGATCGGATGGACACTCGCCGCCACGCTGGCCGCGACGACGCTCTCGGCGCAGAGCGCGCCGCCGAGCACCGACATCTACCTGGTTCGCCTGCGCGACGGCGCGGGCGAGTCCATCGGCGATCCGCCGGTGAACCTCACGCACCGCGCCGGCTACGACAATCAGCCGGCGTTCACCCCGGACGGCCGCGCGATCCTCTTCACGTCCATTCGCGCCGACGCCCAGGCCGACATCTACCGCGTCGACCTGTCGTCGCGCGCGATCACGCAGCTCACGCACACGCCGGAGAGCGAGTACTCGCCCACGCCGCTGCCCACGGGCACGGGGTTCAGCGTGGTGCGCGTGGAGCGGGATTCCGCGCAGCGCCTCTGGGCCTTCAACGCCGACGGTTCGGCGCCCGTGCTGCTGCTGCCCGGCATCGCGCCGGTGGGCTACCATCTGTGGCTCGGCGATCACACGCTCGCCCTGTTCGTGCTCGGCACCCCGAATGCGCTGGAGATCGCCGACACGCAGACCGGCGAGGGGCGCGCCATCGCCCACGACATCGGCCGGTCGCTGCAGCGCGTACCCGGCGGCTCGCGGTTCTCGTTCCTACAGCAGGCGGGCGGCGTGTGGTCTCTCGAGACCGCCGACCCGGCGGCGACCGACGGCGACATCCAGCGCGTCGCCGCGATGCCAAAGGGCGCCGACTACGTGGTGTGGGAATCGCCGACCGTCGTGCTCACTGCGGCCGGCACCGAGATCCTGCGCCTCGATCTGTCGGCCGGCGCCGCCGCCACGTGGACGCCGATCGCCGATTTCCAGGAAGAGGGTCTGCGCAATCTGTCGCGCCTGGCCCTCAGCCCGGACGGCGAATGGCTCGCCGTGGTGGCCGAGCCGGTCAGGAACTAGCGACCCGCCGGCTCCGGAGCCGGGCCCGGCTCGGCTCCACCCGTGGGCGGCTCGGAGTCGCCCGCCGCCGCAGCGCTCGCCTTACGCCCGGCTGGCGCGCCCCAGCCGCCGTCGGACCGCTTCTCCGCGTGGTGCTTGATCTGCTTGCCCTCGGCCAGGAACACGGCGTCCTCGCCGATGTTGGTGGCCAGATCGGCCACCCGTTCCAGGTTGCGGCTCACCAGCAGCAGTTCGAGCGACGCGTTGATGGTTCGCGGGTCGGCCATCATGTGGGTGAGCAGGATGCGGAACACCGAGTCGTGGAGAGAGTCCACGGCGTCATCGGCCTTGCAGACGGCGCGGCCCAGAACGCCGTCGGCGCGCACGAACGCGGTGAGGGCGTCGCCCAGCATGCGGCGGGCACGGCGCGCCATGTCGGCGATTTCGGGATCGGGGGAGATGCGGGTGCGCATGGCTGCCAGGCGGAGCGTGCTCTGGGCGATGTTCACCGCGTGATCGCCCACGCGCTCGAGGTCGCTGGACACCTTGATCGCACTCACGAGAAAGCGCAAGTCGCGGGCCATGGGTTGCTGGAGCGCCAGCATCGACACCGCGCGGTCTTCGACGTCGAGTTCCATCGCATCCAGGTCGCGATCGCCCGCGAGTACCGCTTCAGCGGCACCGGGATCGCGGGCGAGCAGTCCGTCAACGGCGACGTCGATCAGCGACGTCGCCTGATCGGACATGTCGAGCAGCCGCTGCGTGAGCTCGGCCAGTTGCTCGTGAAAATGGCGATGGGTGCCAGTATCGTCCGGGATCATCCAAACCTCCCCGTAATGTACGCTTCGGTCCGCTGGTCCGACGGTGTCGTGAAGATCTTGGGCGTTTCGCCATATTCGACCATCGTGCCGTCCAGCATGAACGCGGTATAGTCGCTGGCGCGAGCCGCCTGCTGCATATTGTGAGTTACAACGACCAACGTGCAAGTGGACTTTAAGTCGAACCAGAGCTCCTCGATCGTCGCCGTCGATGCCGGATCGAGTGCCGAGCACGGTTCATCGAGCAGCAGCACTTCCGGACCCACGGCGAGGGCGCGCGCGATGCACAATCGCTGCTGCTGACCTCCGGACAGGCTGAGCCCGGACTGCCGGATCTTGTCCTTCACCTCATTCCACAAGCCGGCCTTCATCAACGCGTCGCGCACCCGGTCGTCCATGTCCGAGGGCCGCAACCTTTCATACAGCCTGATGCCGAATGCGATATTCTCGTAGATCGACATCGGGAACGGCGTCGGCTTTTGGAACACCATGCCCACCCTGGCACGCAAGTTGGGAATCTTTCTTGCGGCCAAGATGTTCTCGCCGTCGAGGATGACTTCGCCTTCCGCCCGCTGGCGGGGGTAGAGATCGTACATGCGGTTGAAGATCCGCAACAGCGTCGACTTGCCGCAGCCCGATGGCCCGATGAATGCGGTGACTTTGTTCTCGATGACGTCGACGTTGATCTTCCTGATGGCGTGGAACCGGCCGTAGTAAAAATCTAGGTTCCGCACCCGCATCTTGACGGGCGCCTCGCCGGCCCCCACGCCCTCTCGAGCCTCGGTGGGAATGATGAGCTTGGGGACGGTGGCCATGGGTCGTGGATTCGGTTGATCGAGAGTCATCGCGGCGGCTGCACCTTTCCAAGGAGGAGGCGCGCGCCCACGCTCAGCGCGAGTACGAAAGCGACGGTGATGAACGCGGCGGCCCAAGCCATCTGTTGCCAGTTCGAGTACGGGCTCAGGGCGAATTGAAAGATCACGTACGGAATATTCGCGATTGGCCGGAAGACATTGGTGGAAAAATACTGGTTGTTCAGCGCCGTGAACAGCAGGGGCGCGGTTTCGCCGGTGATGCGTGCAAGGCCGATCAGCACGCCGGTGAGAATTCCCGCGCGCGCCGCCTTCCACGTCACTTTGGAGATCACGATCCAGCGCGGCGCCCCCAAGGCAATGGCGGATTCGCGCAGGTCGGTGCCGACGAGGCTCAACATTTCGTCGGTGGTGCGTACAATGATGGGAATCATGAGCACGGCCAGTGCCACGCCGCCGGCCACCGCCGAGAAATGGCCGGTTGGGGCGACGACGATCGCATACGCGAATAGGCCGATCTCGATCGACGGAGCGCTGAGCATGATGTCGTTGACGAACCGCAATACGTTGGCGGCGCGGCTGTGCACGCCGTATTCGGCCAGCCACGTACCGGCCATCAACGCAATCGGCACGCCGATCACAAGCGACATGGCCAGGAGAATGAGACTCCCGACGAACGCGTTGCGCAACCCGAAGCTGTCGGTGCCTGGGGGCGGCGTATCCTTGAGGAACAGATCCCAGTGCATCCCGGCCATGCCGAACTTCAACGTGGTCCAGAGGATCCAACAGAGAAAGAACACTCCGATGGCGGTCGCCGCGCCCATCAGGATCTTGCTCGCCACGTCGGTGGCGGTACGCCTGGCGACGACCCCGATCATGTGCGTGAGCCCTGGTTGCGGCCAAGGCGGCGGATCAGCAGGACGGCGAGGAACCGAACGGCCAGCGTCACGGCGATGAGGACCAACCCCAAATAGATCAGCGACGATCGATAGAGTGGAGTGGTCGCCTCGGTGAATTCATTGGCGAGCACCGACGGAATCGTCGCGCCCGGCATCAAAAGGCTCGCGGAGAGCACGTTGCTGTTGCCGATGACGAAGGTCACGGCCATCGTCTCGCCCAGCGCCCGTCCCAACCCCAGAAAGATCCCTCCGACGACCGCCGAACGCGTGTAGGGCAAGATGATGTGCCATGCCACTTCCCACGTGGTCGCTCCCATCGAGTACGCGGACTCGCGGAGCGACGATGGCACGACCAGAAAGACGTCTCGCATGATCGACGATGTATACGGCAGCACCATGATCGCCAAGACAATCCCGGCCGTGAGCATGCCGATCCCCATCGGCGGGCCTTGGAACAGCGCGCCGATTCCGGGGATGGCCCCGAGATGCCCGCTGATCCACGGCTCGGCACTCGCGAAGACCGGCGCGAATACCAGGAGGCCCCATAGCCCATAGACGATGCTCGGAATGGCCGCGAGCAACTCGATGGCCGCGGCCACGGGGCGCTTGATCGAAGCCGGCGCAATCTCGGCGATGAACACCGCCGTTCCGAAGCTGAGCGGAACGGCGATAACCATGGCGATTGAAGAACTGACCAGCGTGCCGACGATGAACGGGAACGCCCCGAACGTCTGGGTGACTGGATTCCACTCGCTTGACTGCAGGAACCCCCAAATCCCGAAGGTCCGGATCGCGGTCCAACTGTCATAGGCGATCGCGATGACAGTGGCGAACAGCGTCGAACCTGCCAGCAACGCCGCGAATACCGCGGCTTTGTGGAAGATGGAGTCCTTCGACAGGGCCCAACGCCCAGCGGAAACCTGGGGTTCCTCCGCCGGGGCCCGCAGGTCGCCCTCCTCGCGCGCGATCTGCGGGACCTTCATCGACTCCCTCTCCGGCGGGACTCGATGACCGAGCGCGGCAGTCTCAAACGCCGTAACCGAGCTTGACCTTCCAATAGGACTTGATCGCCGACACGGTGCTCGGTGGGAGCGGGCCGAACGCGATCGCCGTGGCCATGTCCTGGCCATTCTCGAAGCCCCAATCGAAGAACTTCATTACATCCATATTCGTCGCTTTGGGCGCATCGACGCGCAGAATTTGCCACGTGCATCCTGAGATCGGCCACGTCTCGGGGCCGGGTTGGTTGGTCAAGATTACGAAGAAGTCCTCTGCCTTGGTGAAGTCCACGTGGCCCGCGGCGTCCTGGAATCCTTTGAGGCCTGGGCTGACGACCTTCCCGTCGGAGTTGATCATGCGCGCCCATGACAGGTGTGCCTCGAGAATATACGCGTACTCGACGTACCCGATGGAGCCGGGGATACGCTGCACGTACGAGGCCACGCCTTCGTTGCCCTTGCCGCCCACCCCTGTCGGCCACGACAACGACGTGTTCGCTCCGATCTTGTCCTTCCACTCAGGGCTGACCTTCGAGAGGTAGTCCGCAAAGGTGAACGTCGTCCCGGAGCCGTCGGAACGGTGCACGACCGTGATGCTCACGTCGGGCAACTTCACGCCAGGATTGAGCTTCGCGATGGCGGGGTCGTTCCACTTTGTAATCTTTCCCATGTAAATGTCGGCGACGACCGGGCCGTTCAAGATCAGCTCGCCGGGCTTGATGCCCTCGACGTTGTAGACCATGTCCTCACCAGCCACTGCGGTGGGGAACTGAATGAGGCCGGCGGCCTTCAAGTCTTCGGGCTTGAGCGGCATGTCGCTGGCCCCAAATGCGACCGTGCCCGCCTTGATCTGGGCGATGCCGCCGCCAGATCCGATCGACTGGTAATTGACCTGGATACCGGTCTTCGTGTGATAGGCGGCGGACCACTTCGCCACCAGCGGATACACCCACGTGCTGCCGGCGCCGGTGATGTTTCCGCCGGTGGCCTGGCCGAACGACCGGACCGGCAGGAGCGCCAGAGCGAGACCCACTCCCAACAACGAACGGCCAGCACGGATTCTGCGGTTTTGCACGTTTCCTCCCAATTGCAAGTTAGTGGTTGGTCTGTTGCTGCGGATCCTCAGCATGCCTCTTCCCACCACAGCGCGACACGACGGCTGCGGGGTCGGTCTGTGCCGCACCGCGAATCGCCAATGCGCCACCGCGCGGTGGGTCAACGATCCAGCGTCAGAAGCCGATGACGAAATGGAAGTAGAACGCCTTGCTGTCGGACGTGTTGCCGCTGTGGCCTTCGAGGTCCTGGAAGTCGGCGTACACCGTGGTCTTGGAGCTGATGTCGTAGCCGATGCCCCCAATAAGGAAGCGCTGATACCCCGGCGCGTTGTCGCTCGGCTTGTACTGGTCGGCGCGCAGCACGAGGGACCAGGGATCGGTCTTCGTGTTGTTGATATAGGCCAGCGGGCGGACGATCGTGAACGCCGACGTCACGGCGCCGGTCGCCGTCGTGATCGCCGCGGTGGTGGCCGTGTTGGCGCCGAGCGTACGGCTGTCGTACTCCGCGGCCACGGTGAGGCGCGGATCCTTGATCGCCGCGTGCACGCCCCACAGGTCGTTCTGCAGGCCGACGGCCGTGGCGTTGAAGTTGTTCGTGTTGTAGCCCTTCTGATAGTACGGGCTGATCTGCAGCGACTTGAAGATCCCGGCGTCAGCCGAGCCGGCCAACGGGGTCCAGCTGAACCGGAGGTTTACGTTCTTGAATCGGTTGGTCTCGTAGGAGCTGTACCCGCTGCCGTTGAACACGCCACCGTAGAAGCTGCCCATCTTGTCGGGCAGCGTGTACATCACCACGGCGCCCAGGTCCGACGAGGGCACGAAGCTCAGGTAGTCGATCGGCGTGTTCGTGATGCCGCGCTGCCAGAAGCTCTCCATCATGTCGATCTCCGGCGTCTGCTCCAGACCGAACCGGAAGCTGAGCGACGACGGATCCTTGCCCGTGTCCTTCCACGCGTTCCACTGCATGTAGGCGTACTTCAGGCGCGCCACCCAGCCCGCGTAATACGCGCCCGTGGTCGTCGTGTTCGTGTTCTGATACACGTCCGTGGTCACACGCACCAGCACGTTGTCGCCCGACGGCATGACGAAGTTCAGGTACGCCCGCGTGAGATCGAACTTGTTCATCGCGCGCTGCGCCTTGGTGCCGCCATTCTGCCAGTCGGCGTAGATCACGCCGGAGAACTGGAGGGGAATGCTGACGGTCGCGGGGGGGGCGGCGGGGGCGGGCGCTTGCGCGGCCAGGCTCGTCGCCCCGGCGGCGACGAGGGCGAACGCGGTGGCCAGACGAGAGAGGGATCGCATGTGTGCTCGCAGGAAGGGTGAACGGAATGAGGGACACGGGGCGGGGAATCCACCCGCGCGACGTAAAGCGTAGACCCGGCCTGTCACGATGCCGGTCGGGGTTCGTAACGGCCGGGTAAAGGCCCCGGGCACCTCCACGTCGCCCGCGCCGCACCGTCGCGCAGCGCTCCCGGGTCGACCCGCCCCCTGCGCCGCCTTCATTGACGAGCGCCGCGCGGCGGGCTACGCTGGCCCACGCCACCGGCCGTTCCGCCGGCCGCGCCAATTCGCGTCGTTCCTTCGTCCCCTCGCACCGGCGCCTGGAGGCCCGTATGGGTGTGTTCGCCGAACTGGCACGGTTCGACCGGCGCCAACGCAGCGCGTTCCTGGCCAGCTTCCTCGGCTGGACGCTCGACGCGTTCGACTTCTTCCTCATGGTGTTCATGCTCCGCGCCATCGCGCAGGAGTTCGGCACCGACGTGAAGACGGTCTCGTTCGCCGTGGCCCTGACGCTCGCCATGCGCCCCCTCGGCGCGCTGGCGTTCGGCATGCTGGCCGACCGCTACGGCCGCCGCCCGATCCTGATGATCGACATCTTGCTGTTCAGCGCGCTCGAACTGGCCTCGGCCTTCGCCCCCACGCTCGTCGTCCTCCTGGTGTTCCGGGCCGCGTTCGGGTTCGCAATGGGGGGCGAGTGGGGAATCGGGGCCTCGCTGGTCATGGAGTCGATTCCCGCCCACACCCGGGGTCTCGTCTCGGGCATTCTCCAGGAGGGCTACGCCGTCGGCTATCTCCTGGCCGCGGTGGTGTACGGCCTGCTGTTCGACCGCATCGGCTGGCGCGGCATGTTCGCGGTGGGCGTCCTGCCCGCGCTCCTCGTCATGTACATCCGGCGCAACGTCGAAGAGTCGCCGGTGTGGAGCTCCCTGCGCGACAGGCCGCGGCGCAGCATGCTGGAATCGGTGGCCCAGAACTGGAAACTGTTCGCGTACGTCGTGGTGCTGATGACGGCGTTCAACTTCTTCAGCCACGGCACGCAGGACCTCTATCCGACTTTCCTACAAGCGCAGCACCATCTCGCGACCGGCACGGTGAGCCTGATCACGATCGTCATGCAGGCGGGCGCGATCGCCGGCGGCATTTGCTTCGGCACGCTGTCCGAGCGCATCGGGCGGAGGACGGCGATCGTGTTGGCCGCGCTCTTCGGCCTCCTCATGATCCCGCTCTGGAGCCTGGCGAACGGCGCGGTGCTGCTGGCCGTGGGCGCGTTCTTCATGCAGGTGGCGGTGCAGGGCGCGTGGGGCGTGATCCCCGCCCACCTCAACGAGCTGTCCCCCAACGAGGTCCGGGGCACCTTTCCGGGATTCGCCTACCAGCTGGGCAACTTCCTCGCCTCGGGCAACGCCGTCATCCAGGCCGGCATGGCCGAACGCCGCGGCGGCAACTACGGCATGGCGCTCGCCATCGTGGCCGCCATCACGGCCGTGGCGATCGCCTTCCTGGCGGCCGTGGGCCCGGAAGCGAAGGGCGTGGTATTCGAGGTCCCGGCGGGCGACCTGCCGAGTGCCTGAGCGTCCGCGCGTTGACAGGCGCTAAGTGCTTGCGTAGCTTTAAGGTCTGTAGAAAACGCCGTCACGGCGGCCGAGACCCGGGTTGCAACCCGCACCGGTGAGGCGCAGCACCCACATCGTTCGTCAGGGCAGTCAATGAAGACGTTCAGCGCCACCCCGCGCGACATCGAGCAGCGGTGGTTCATCGTGGATGCCGAGGGGATGGTCCTCGGCCGCCTCGCCTCCGAGATCGCGAAGGTCATTCGCGGCAAGCACAAGCCGATCTTCACGGCCCACATGGATACCGGTGACAACGTCATCGTGATCAACGCGGCCAAGGTGCGGGTCACCGGCCGCAAGGCCGAGCAGAAGACGTACTTCGTCCACACGGGGTACATGGGCCACGAGCGGCACACGCCGTTCGCCAGCATGCTGGCCAAGCACCCCGAGCGCGTGATCGAGAAGGCCGTGCACGGGATGCTCCCCAAGACCACCCTGGGCCGCCAGGTGTTGCGACGCAAGCTGCGCGTCTACGCCGGCGCCGAGCACCCGCACGCGGCGCAGCAGCCCACGCCGCTCACCATCAAGCAGAGCGAGACGAAGTAATGGCCGACACGACGACCATCCACGCGATCGGCCGCCGCAAAGAAGCGGTGTGCCGCGTCTATCTCAAGCCCGGCTCGGGCAAGTGGGACGTCAACGGGCGCACGCTCGGCGACTTCTTTCCGCGGCCCACGCTCGTGTCGGCCATCCAGCAGCCGTTCACGGCCACCGACACGCTCGGCCAGTACGACGTCAAGGCGAAGTGCGAGGGCGGCGGCCAGAACGGCCAGGCTGGCGCGCTCCGCCTGGCGGTGGCCCGCGCCCTGGTCAAGGTCGACGAGGCGCACCGGAGCAAGCTGCGCGGGCTGGGGCTCCTGACCCGCGACGCGCGCGCCGTGGAGCGCAAGAAGCCGGGTCGTCCGAAGGCACGCAAGCGGTTCCAGTTCAGCAAGCGCTAACCGGAATGCCGGCGGCGGACCTCGGGTCCGCCGCCGGCCCGGTTGGCGGGCAGTTCATCTCTCACGCTTCCCGAGCCCCCGTGGGTGCCGGTTCGCCGGTTCACGGCGGGCGCTGACGGAAGCGGACGCACACAACCACCGTCGAGGAACGTCGCACCCCATGCCCGATACGCAGCCCACGCTCGAGCAGTTGCTCGCCGCCGGAGTCCACTTCGGCCACCAGACCCGCCGTTGGAATCCCAAGATGCGCCGGTTCATCTTCGCCGAGCGCAACGGGATCCACATCATCGATCTGCAGAAGACGATGCACCAGCTCGAGCTGGCGCAGAAGCTGGCCCGCGAGGTCGTGCTGCGCGGGGAGAACGTGCTGTTCGTGTGCACCAAGCCCCAACTGGCCGGCCTCGTCAAGGAAGCCGCCGAGCGGTGCGGCGCCATGTACGTCACCGAGCGCTGGCTGGGCGGCCTGCTCACCAACTTCCAGACGGTCAAGAAGCAGCTGCGCCGCATGAAGGAGCTGGAGGACGGCTCCGAGTCGGGCGGCGAGTTCGAGAACTACACGAAGAAGGAACAGCTGATGATGGGGCGGGAGCGCGACAAGCTCACCAAGTACCTGGGTGGCATTCGCGGCATGACCCGTCTGCCCGGGCTGATGTTCGTGATCGACTCCAAGAAGGAGCGCATCGCCGTGAACGAGGGCAACAAGCTCAACCTGCCGATCGTCGCGGTGGTCGACACCAACGCCGATCCGGACCTCATCACGGTGCCGATCGCCGGCAACGACGACGCCATCCGTTCCGTGGAGTTGATCGCCAACGCGATCGCCGCCACGATCAGCGAAGCGCGGCGCGAGGCGCCCGCGCGCGAGGAGGCCCAGGACGGCGAGAGCTACACGTACAGCTCCGACCGCGGAGCCGAGCCCGCCGAGGGCGAGGCCGAGCGCAAGCGCAAGCGCCGCCCGCGCCGGCGCCGGGCCAAGCCCGAAGCCATCGCGGCCCGGCTGCGCAGCCCGGGAGAGGCCGGCGAAGCCGGCGAGGGCGAACCGGCCGCGGCCGGCGAGGACTCGACGCCGGCGTCGGAATAGATCCCGATCGGCGGCCCCCGGCCGCCCGGTCGCGGCGCCTGCCGCAGCACCATCGACAGACGCCGCCGGCTCCCCGCTGGCGGCGTTTCCACAGACTCAGACCGTAGGACGGAAGCAGACATGGCCACGATCACCGCGAAAGACGTCCAGGAACTGCGCCAGCGCACCGGCGCCGGGATGATGGACTGCAAGAAGGCCCTCGAGGAGACCTCGGGGAACATCGACCAGGCGGTCGAGAACCTCCGCAAGCGCGGCGTGGCCAAGGCCGACAAGCGCGCCGGCCGCACGACCAGCGAGGGGATCATCGGCCACTACCTGCACCACAACGGCAAGCTGGCCGCGCTCGTCGAACTCAACTGCGAGACCGACTTCGTGGCGCGCACCGACGACTTCAAGGACCTGGCGCGCTCGCTGGCCGAGCACGTCGCCGCCGCCGCGCCGCTGGCGGTGGACCGGGACGGCATTCCGGCCGAGACGATCGAGTCGGAGCGCCGCATCGCCGAGGAGCAGACGCGCGCCTCGGGCAAGCCCGACGCCATGGTCCAGAAGATCGTCGACGGCAAGCTCGAGGCGTTCTACAAGGACGTCACGCTGCTCGCCCAGCCGTGGGTGCGCGAGCCCAAGCAGACGATCGGCGACCTCGTCAAGGCCGTGTCCGCCAAGACCGGCGAGCACATCCAGGTCCGGCGCTTCGTCCGGTTCCAGCTCGGCGAGGGCTGACCGCCATGGCCGACCTCCGCTATCCGCGTGTCCTGATCAAACTGTCCGGCGAGGCGCTGGCCGGAAAGCCGGGTTCGGGTTCGACTTCGACACCATCGACCGCCTGGCCGACGAGATCGTGTCGGTCATCGGCATCGGCGCCACGGTCGGGCATGGTGATCGGCGGCGGCAACATCGTGCGCGGCTCGATCCAGCTCGTCCATGGGGATGGACCGCGTCGACGGCCGACTACATGGGGATGCTCGGCACCGTGATCAACGCCCTGGCCGTGCAGGACGTGCTCGAGCGCAAGGGCATGGACACCCGGGTCATGACGGCCATCCGGATGGAGGAGCTCGCCGAGCCGTACATCCGGCGGCGCGCGCTGCGCCACTTCGAGAAGGGCCGCAGCGTGATCTTTGCCGCCGGCACCGGCAACCCGTACTTTTCCACCGACACCGCCGCCGTGCTCCGCGCGCATCCAGATCAAGGCCGATCTGATCATCAAGGCCACGAGCGTGGACGGCGTCTATTCCGCCGACCCGAAGAGCGACCCCGACGCCACGCTGTACGAGGAGATCAGCTACCGGGACGTGATGCTCGGGGAGCTCGAGGTCATGGATCAGACGGCGGTCACGCTCTGCAAGGAGAATGCGCTGCCGCTGATCGTGCTCAACATCCACCGGCCCGGCGCGATCGCTCGCGCCGTCCGCGGGGAGCGCGAGGGGACCCTCGTCCAATGAGCACCATCCAGGACATCGAGAAGGACTGCCGCGGCCGCCATGGACAAGGCGATGGACTGCACGAAGAAGGAGTTCGCCAGCATCCGGTCGGGCAAGGCCTCGCCGAACATGCTCGACACGGTGCGGGTCGAGATGTACGGCTCGCAGTTGACGATGAACCAGGTGGCCACGGTGTCGTCGCCCGAGCCGCGGCTGCTCATCGTCACCCCGTTCGACAAGGCCAGGCCAAGGCGATCGAGAAGGCGATCCGCGAGCGCGAACTGGGCCTCGACCCGGCGAACCAGGGCGCGATCATCCGCGTGCCGCTCCCCCAGATGAACGAGGAGCGCCGGCGCGAGCTGGTGAAGATCGTGCACAAGTTCGCCGAGGACGGCCGCATCGCCGTCCGCCACGCCCGCACCCATGCCCGCGACGGTTCAAGAAGCTGACGGGGGTGTCCGAGGACGAGGTGAAGCACGCCGAGAAGGACGTCCAGAAGCTCGCACGACGACTACATCCACCAGGTCGACGAGCTGATCAAGGCGAAGGAAGCCGAGATCATGGAAGTCTGATCAGCGGAGCTCGGGGCCGTGCCGGAGTTGACGAGCGACGGCTGCTCGCCGGATCCGGCTCCACGGCGGGATCCCGCGCCACGTGGCCATCATCATGGACGGCAACGGCCGCTGGGCGCGCGAGCGCATGATCCCGCGCCCGTTCGGGCACCGGGCCGGCATGCAGTCGGTGCGCGACGTCGTCGAGGGCGCGATCGAGGTCGGCGTGGA
>CAVSOM010000029.1:0-4460 GCA_963729495.1 uncultured Gemmatimonadaceae bacterium | reverse complement strand
GCCCCGCGGATCGCGCGTCGGGACCTCGAGCCTGCGCCGCCGCGCGCAGCTCGCCGCCCGGCGCAAGGATCTGGACATCGTCGAACTGCGCGGCAACGTGCCGACGCGCGTCCGGAAGGTGGACACCGGCGCGGTGCATGCGGCCATTCTCGCCGCCGCCGGGCTGCACCGGCTGGGCGTGTCACAGCGCATCACGGCCACGCTCGACGCGCCCGACTGGCTGCCGGCGCCGGGGCAGGGCGCGATCGCGATCCAGATCCGCGGCGACGACGCGCGCATGCGCGAGATCGCGGGCGCGCTCAACGATCCGCGCACGATGACCGACGTGCAGGCGGAGCGCGCGTTTCTGGGCGCGCTCGAAGGCGGCTGCCAGGTGCCGATCGGCGCGCTCGTCATGCCCCGCGGCGCCGGCTACGTGCTGCACGGCCTGATCGCCGATCTCGAGGGCGCGCGGGTGGTGCGCGGAGAGATCGCGCTCGACGAAGCCGATCCCGGAGTTGAGCGGCGTGCGTCTAGCCAACCAGTTGCGCGGCCAGGGGGCGACGGAGATCCTCGAAGGGCTGCGGCGCGCCCAACACCTCCCCGCGCCGCAACCGGAGTAGATTCCACGCGGAACGCCTCCGGCGGACGGTTCGCCGGAGCCAGCACCCGGGGTCGTCCTATGGCAGGGTTTCCCGACTATCGTCCGCGGCGGCTGCGCCGCACCCCCGCGCTCCGCCGCCTGGTGCGCGAGACGCACCTGGCGGCGTCGCAGTTCGTGCTGCCGATGTTCGCCCGGCCGGGCCGGCAGACACGCGTGCCGATCGCGTCCATGCCGGGCGTGTTCCAGCTCTCGGTGGACGAGCTGGTGCGCGACGCGGCCGTGGCGGCCGCGGCCGGCGTGGGCGGCGTGCTCCTGTTCGGCATTCCCGAGCACAAGGACGCCGTCGGCACCGGCGCGTGGGACGACCAGGGGCCGGTGCACGAGGCGGTGCGCGCGCTCAAGCGCGAACTGCCCGACCTGGTGGTGATCACCGACGTGTGCCTGTGCGAATACACCGATCACGGGCACTGCGGCGTGCTCACCGCGAGCGGCGAAGTGGACAACGACGCCACGCTCGACCTGCTCGCCCGCGAGGCCGTGTCGCACGCCCGCGCCGGCGCCGACATCGTGGCGCCGAGCGATATGATGGACGGCCGCGTGGCCGCCATCCGCGGCGCCCTCGACGCCGCCGGATTCGCGCACACGCCGATCCTCAGCTACGCCGCCAAGTTCGCCGGCCCGTTCTACGGGCCGTTCCGCGACGCGGCCGAATCGGCGCCGCAGTTCGGCGACCGCCGCGCCTACCAGATGGACGCCGCCAACGCCGACGAGGCGCTGCGCGAGGTGGAACTCGACATCGCCGAGGGCGCCGACCTGGTGATGGTGAAGCCGGCCGGTCCGTTCCTCGACATCATCCGGCGCGTGAAGGACGCCACCGGGAT
Organism: uncultured Gemmatimonadaceae bacterium; assembly: GCA_963729495.1. Taxonomy (GTDB): domain Bacteria; phylum Gemmatimonadota; class Gemmatimonadetes; order Gemmatimonadales; family Gemmatimonadaceae; genus JAGWRI01. The sequence goes on along the minus strand of CAVSOM010000029.1, from coordinate 2,996 downwards.
ACCCATTGGCGGCGTACCAGGTGAGCGGCGAGTTCAGCATGATCAAGGCGGCCGCCGAGCGCGGCTGGATCGACGGCGAGGGCGCGATGATGGATGCGCTGCTCGGCATCCGCCGCGCCGGCGCCGACATCGTCATCACCTACTTCGCCGTCGACGCGGCGAGCGTGCTGGCGCGGGATGGCGGCGCGCCGATGATGAATCTGTGGCGCGATCTGCCACCGGGCGCAGATCCGCCGGAAGAGCTGACGGCGGTGATCGAAATCCCGCAGGGCAGCCGCAATAAGTACGAGCTGGATAAGTCAACCGGGCTCATCAAGCTCGACCGCGTGCTCTATTCCGCCGTGCACTACCCGGCCGACTACGGATTCATTCCGCGCACGCTGCACGACGACGGCGATCCGATGGACGTGCTGGTGCTGCTCAAGGAGGAGACCTTCCCGGGCTGCCTGATCGACGTGCGGCCGATCGGCGTGCTGCACATGGTCGACAAGGGCGAGCCCGACGACAAGATCCTCGCGGTGCCGACTGCACGATCCGTACTCGCAGGAGTACTTCGACATCGCCGACCTGCCCCGGCACCTGCTGCGCGAGGTGGCCCAGTTCTTCGTGAGTTACAAGGAACTGGAGGGGAAGAAGGTGGAGATCGTGGGGTGGGGCAAGAGCGAGGAGGCGATGCGGCTGATCGCGCGGGCGATCGAGCGGTACGATCGGGCATTCGTCACGCCGGGACCGTAGAAGAGTCGGAGAGTCGGGCGGTCGGACAGATGACGGCGAACGCCGTTCCCCCACGACTGCCAGACCGGCGGACTCTCAGTCCTCCACGTCCCGCGTGCGCACGGCCACGTCCGACATCAGCGCCCAGCCGGTGACGTGCACCACCGGCGCGCCGGCGGGCGGCACGCCGCGTTTGGAGCGGCTGCGGTGGCCCACCGACGCCATGATCGGCGTCGTATCGGTCATCACGTGCACGTGCGGCGGCACGGTGATGCGCACCGCCGCCATCGTCGCCATGACGCGGATCTCGGTGACGCCGGCCGAGAGCTGCGCCTCGCGCAGGTCGAGGTGCGTGTCCGACATCACCGCGACCACTTCGAGCAGTTGCGGCGGAATCCACACGCCGCGGCGTTCGCGGCTGCTGAGCAGCGACACCAGGCGGGCGCGCGTGCGCTGCGACGGGGCCGGCGCGGGCTGCAGGGCGGGCGCGCCGCGGGTCGCGTCGAGATCGGGCAGGTCGGACGCCAGGGCTCGGATCTCGGCGACCGAACTGGCGCGATACACCAGTTCGAGCCGCGTTTCCAGTTCGTCGATCGACAGGTTGTCGCCCGCGAACTGCCGAGACAGGACGGTCACGACGCGCTCCCGCTCGCGCTCCAACGCCTGCACGGCGCCGGATGGATCGGGGGATGGGAAAGGCGCGGGCGTCATCGCGACACCTCAGTCGGCGTCCCGGTCGCCGCGCAGGAAGGTCCAATCGTAGAGCAGGCCGGCGGCGATGCCGCCGACGAGCGGCCCGATCCAGTAGATGAGATGCCCCTCGTACACGCCGCTCACCAGCGCCGGCCCGAACGAGCGCGCGGGGTTCATCGAGGCGCCCGTGAGCGGGCCGATGGCGAGCACGCCCGCGCAGATCATGAGGCCCACGCCGAACCCGCCCACCTTGGGGGCCCGCGGATCGACCAACGCCGCGAACGCCACGAACACGACGAAGAACGCGGCGACGGCCTCGAACGCGATGGCGTGCGCCGTGGTGACGTTGCCGGCCACCCACTGCCCGCCCAGCCGCGCGGCGTGCCCGACGGCATCGGGGAAGAGCGCCCTGAGCAGGAGCGCGGCCACGACGGCCCCCGCGCACTGGGCCACGACGTAGGCCACGGCCGCGGCGGGGCGCAGCCGCCCGGTGACCGCGATGCCGAGCGTGACCGCGGGATTGAGGTGCCCCGACACCCGCATCGTCGCCGTCACCAGCAGCGCCGTGGTGAGGCCGTACGCGATCGCCACGTCGATCAGCGGCACGGAGGCGTTGGCCACGTACCCGTTCATGATCGTGGCCCCGCCCATGAACACGAGGGCGAAGGTGCCGATGAACTCGGCCGCGACGGGCCGCGTGAGATCCTGCATGCGGGAACGCTCCGGCAACGGGAAGGGGGCCAGCGAGGGCGCTCACAACGCTACGCATTCCGCGGCGCACCGTCCAGCGGCCGCCGGCCGGCGATCAGTCGGCGCGCCGCAGGACCACCGCGGCGTTGATGCCCCCGAACCCGAAGGAATTGCTCAGCGCGACCTCGGCGCTCGCCGCGCGCCCCTCGTTGGCGATGTAATCGAGGTCGCACCCGTCGTCGGGCGCTTCGAGGTTCAGCGTGGGCGGCAGCCACCCCCGCTGCAGGGCGAGCGCCGCGATCGCCGCCTCGATCGCCCCCGACGCGCCCAGCGCGTGGCCGTAGTACGCCTTGGTGCCGCTGACCTGCAGCCGGGCGGCGTGGTCGCCGAAGACGCGGCGCATGGCCGCCGTCTCGGTGGGGTCGTTGAGCGGCGTGGAACTGCCATGAGCATTTACATATGTCACCTCGGTGGGCGCCACGCGGCCGTCGGCCAGCGCCAGGCGCATGGCCCGCGCGGCCTGCGCGCCGTCGGGCCGCGGGGCGGTCATGTGGTGCGCGTCGTTGGACGACCCGAACCCCAGCACCTCGGCGTACACCGGCGCCCCGCGGGCGAGGGCGCGGCCGCGCTCCTCGAGCACCAGCACGCACGCCCCCTCGCCCATCACGAAGCCGTCCCGCCCGCGGTCGAACGGCCGCGAGGCGCGCGCCGGATCGTCGTTGCGCGTGGACATCGCGCGAATGATCGCGAACGCGCCGAAGCACAGCGGGGCCAGCGGCGCCTCCGCGGCGCCGGCGAACATCACGTCCGCCTCGTCGTCCCGAATGGCGCGGAACGCCTGGCCGATGGCGATCGTGCCGGACGCGCAGCTCATCGCGTTGGTGCTGTTGGGGCCCTGC
>CAVSOM010000028.1:0-70072 GCA_963729495.1 uncultured Gemmatimonadaceae bacterium | reverse complement strand
GGCTGATGCCGTAGTTGCGCAGGTCGGGCTTGAACCCGAGCCGCTCGTTCGCCTCGACCGTGTCGTGCCCGCGTCCTGCAGTTCGTAGGCCTTGAGCTTGTTGAGCAGCCCGATGCCGCGCCCCTCCTGGTCGAGGTACACGATCACGCCGCGCCCCTCGTCGGCGATCATGCGCATGGCGGTATCGAGCTGCCAGCCGCAGTCGCAGCGCTGCGAATGGAACACGTCGCCGGTGAGGCACTTGGAGTGCATGCGCACCAGCACGCTCTCGCCGCCCGCCGACGTCGCCGAACACGAGCGCCACGTGCTCGTGCGGATCCACGTCGTTGCGGTAGCCGACGATGCGCCATTCGCCGATCTCCGTGGGCAGCCGCGCTTCGGCCACGCGGTGCACCAGCCGCTCGTGCTTGAGCCGGTGGGCCACGAGCTGGGCCACGGTGATGAACGTGAGCCCGTGCGCGTCGCGCGAACCGCTCGAGCTCGTCGCGCCGCGCCGCGCTGCCGTCCACGTTGAGGATCTCGCAGATCACGCCGGCCGGTAGCAGGCCGGCCAGGCGCGCCAGATCCACCGCGGCCTCGGTGTGGCCCACGCGCTGCAGCACGCCGCCCTCGCGCGCGCGCAGCGGAAAGACGTGCCCGGCATGCCGCAGATCGGCGGGCGCGGTGCCGGATCGACGGCCACTCGGATGGTCGTCGCGCGGTCGCGCGCGCTGATGCCCGTGGTCACGCCGAACCGCGCCTGGGCGTCGATGCTCACCGTGAACGCGGTGCGGTAGTCGTCGGGGTTGGTCTCGCTCATCGGCGCGAGGTCGAGCTGGTCGACGCGCGCCGGGGGCAGCGCCAGGCAGACCAGGCCGCCGGCGTTGCGGATCATGAAGTTGACCATGTCGGGCGTCACCAGCTGCGCCGCGCACACGAGGTCCCCTTCGTTCTCGCGATCCTCGTCGTCGGCCACGATCACGAACTTGCCGGCCGCGATGTCGGCGATGGCCTGCTCCACGGTACCAAAAGTCATATGGCCTGCGCCCGCGCGGACGCCGTCAGCCGCTGCACGTACTTGCCGATCACGTCCGCCTCCACGTGGACCTCGTCGCCCGCGCGCAGCGCGCCGAGGGTGGTGTGGCGGATCGTGTAGTCGATGAGCGAAATCTGCACGGCGTCGCTCGCCGGCAGCGCGTTCACGGTGAGGCTCACGCCGTCCACGGTGAGCGAGCCGTGCGAGCACCATCAGCTCGGCCAGGTCCGCGCCGAGCGCAAGGTCGACCAGCCGCGCGTCGCCGAGCTGCATGACGCGCCTGCACGCGCCCCACGCCGTCCACGTGGCCCAGCACCAGGTGCCCGCCCAGCCGGTCGCCGAGCCGCAGCGCGCGCTCGAGGTTCACCCGCCGCCCCGCGCGCCAGGCGCCGAGCGTCGTGCGCTCGACGGTCGTGCCGACGGCGGCCACCGTGAACCATCCCGGGCCGTGCTCGCGCACGGTCAGACAGGCCCCGTTGACGGCGATGCTCTCGCCGTCGGCGAGGTCGTCGTAGCCGCAGGCGATGCGGAACTCGCGTCCCGCCTCCGTTGCGGCCACGCGGTCGAGCGTGCCGACGCTGTCAACCAGCCCGCTGAACACTAGAGCGCTCCCAGCGCATAGGTGGTCATGACGTCCCCGCCCAGCTCGCGGCACTCCACGACGGGCCACCGTTGCAGGCGCCGGACGTCAGCCGGCGGCACGAAGGCGAAGGCATTCAGCGCGCCCTCCCCAAGCACCACCGGCGCCCGAAAGATAATCAAGCGGTCCACGGCGGCGTTCGAGAGGAAGCTTGCGGCCAGCCGGGCCCCGCCCTCCACGAGCAGCGAGCCCAGCCCACGCTCGGCGAGCGCCCGCAGGGCCCCGGGAACGGTCGCGGCGTCCACGATCGCGACCCCCGCCCCCTCGAAGGGCGCGTGCCCGGGCCGGGTCGGGGGCTCGGGCCACGAGCACCACCGGCGCCTCGCGAGCCGTCCGGACGAGCCCGCTGTCGAGCGGCGTGCGAAGGGTGGAGTCGAACACCACCCGCGTGAGCGGCACCCGGGGCGCGTCCCAGTGGCGGACGGTGAGCTGCGGATCGTCGGCCAGCACCGTGCCCACCCCCACGGCGATGCCGTCGTGGCCGGCCCGCAGGCGATGCACCTCGCGCCGCGATTCCGGGCCCGTGAGCCGGGTGGTCGTGCCGCGGTCGGCAGCGGCAATCGCGCCGTCGATGGACACGGCGAGTTTGAGCGTGACGAACGGCCGCTCGGGGTGCGAGAATCGATGAAAGTGCGGCGCGTTGAGTTCGCGGGCGTCCGCGGCGCCGTCGCCGACCACGACGTCGAGACCCGCGGCGCGGAGCCGCGCCGCACCCCCCGCGGCCCGAGGGTTGGGGTCCGCCGCCGCGATCACCACCCGCGACACGCCGGCCGCCACGATCGCCTCGGCGCAGGGGGGCGTCTTGCCGTGGTGGGCGCAGGGCTCGAGCGTGACGTAGAGCGTGGCGCCGCGGGCGCGATCGCCCGCCGCCGCGAGCGCCGCCACCTCGGCGTGCGCTTCGCCGTACCGCGCGTGGTGGCCCTCGCCCACGATCGCGCCGTCGCGGACGACGACGGCGCCGACCATCGGGTTCGGCGCCGTCTGCCCCCAGCCCCGGCGGGCCAGTTCCAGGGCCCGGCGCATGAACGCCGAGCCGTCACGATCGGTCATTCGCTACCAGGCCAGGCGCAGCCCCACGGAGCCGTACAGGCGCGAGGCGTTGGCGTCCTTCGAGAACTGGTTGTACGTGCTCACCGCGCCGCCCGACACCTGCCCCACCTCGGCGATCAGCTTGAGGATCGGAAAGTTGATCGAGAGATCGGCGAACATGTTGGTGCGCGTCACGTCCTGCGAGAAGGCGATGGGCGACGACGTGTAGGAAAATCCGTTGCTCTGCACGTTGGCCTGCACCGTGGCGCTCTGGGAGTACTTGTCCTGCCCGATGCCGGCGGCCAGCCCGAACACCACGAAGTGCTTGCTGGCCACGCAGCCGCCACGCCGAGGTGCCAGGTTGAAGTCGCGAATCGAGAGCATGTCCTGGCCGTTCTGAGCCGCCGTTCGTGCGCCTGCCCGATTCACCGTCGGCAGATCGCGCGTGAGGTAGGTGACGGCGACGCCGGGGAGTACGATCGATTCCTGCACGATGCCCACGCGCACGCCGTAGCCGAACTTCAGCGACCCGTTGGGGGTGGTCAGGGCGAGGTCGTTCTGACTGAGGTCGGGATGTAGGCCACGTTCACGAGCAAGTCGAGGCCGCCGACGTTGGTGACCCCCACCGGGACCCCGCCGAACAGGCCGATCGCCACGTCGGCCACGGGCATGGGCAGCGGCTGGTTGTCCTTGGTCGGGAGCGTGTTCCGCTGAATGCCAGTCAGACTCGGCTGGAACTGGTCCACCTGCGGCAGCGAACCGTCCACGGCGTTCGCGCGCAGGCCGAGGAGAAGTGCCCGAACCCGCCGAGCGTTCCACCCTGCCCCAGCGTCGCATTGCCGCCGGCGATCGCCGCCCCGAGTTGCGGCGCCATGTAGCTGAACAGGTCCACGGCCTGCTGGCACGCATCCCGCTCACCTGCACCTGCGACTGTCCCGAGCACTGCGGCGCGGGCTGCTGCGCCCACGCCGTTCCGGCGCCGGTCGCCGCCAACGCGCACCCCAGTACTCCCGCCGACCATGGCGTTTCATCATGCCTCCTCCAAGTGTTGAATGTCCACGCGGCCCGAGCCCCGCACCACGCTGCCCGAGCCGCCATCCCTGCGCGCCCGCCGCCGACGCACCTTCCAGTACCGCCTGTGCCTCGTCCGGCTCCATGATCACCACCATTCCGACTCCCATGTTGAAGGCGCGAAACATCTCCTCTGCCGTGGACATGCCACCGGCGCGCTGCAACTGGGCGAATGACGTTGGGCACGGTCCAAGTGCCGGCGTCGACGCGGGCGTCGAGACTGTCGCGGCAACGCGCGATTCAAGTTGCCGGGCAAGCCGCCGCCGGTGATGTGCGCCATCGCACGGATGCGGCCGAGCACGGGCCGCAACGCCGCGAAGTACGACCGGTGCACCCGCAGGAGCACGTCGGCCACCGAGCCGAACTCGCCGGGAAAGGGATCGCCGGGCCCGAGGCGCATGCGATCGGCGACGATCCGGCGCGCGAGCGAGTACCCGTTGGTGTGGAGCCCGTTGCTGGGCAGGCCGAGCAGCACATCGCCCTCCCGCACGCGATCGGCGCCGAGCACCGCCTGCTCGTCCACTGCGCCGACGATGAACCCGGCGAGATCGTAGTCGGGCGGCGAGTAGAGCCCGGGCATCTCCGCCGTCTCGCCGCCCATCAGGGCGCACCCGTTCTCGCGGCAGCCGGCGGCGACGCCGGCCACCACCGCTTCGACGACGGCCGGCACGAGGCGGCCGAACGCCACGTAGTCGAGGAAGAACAGCGGGCGGGCGCCCTGGACGAGAATGTCATTCACGCAGTGGTTCACGAGGTCGTGGCCCACGGTGTCGTGGCGGCCGGCTTCGATCGCGACCTTGATCTTGGTGCCCACCCCGTCGGCGCTCGACACGAGCAGCGGGCGCCGGAGGTCGGCGGGCACGCGGAACAGCCCGCCGAAGCCGCCGAACTCGCCCACGGCGCCGGCGGTGAAGGTGGACTCGACGAGCCGTTTGATGCGGCGCTTGGCGTCATCGGCGGCGTCGATGTCGACGCCGGCCGAGCGGTAGTCGAGCGGGCGCCCGGTCACGGGGCGAGCTCCGACTCGAACGTGACCAGCCGGTGGAAGTCGCGCACCCGCCGCACGAGGTCGGCATTCGTTATTTCTAACAGCCGTTCGACGGAGAACTTCTCCACGGCGAACGACCCCATGGCGCTGCCGTAGATCACCGCCCGGCGCAGGCTGGCCTCGCCGATGTCGCCCGTATGGGCGAGGTAGCCCATGAAGCCGCCGGCGAACGAGTCGCCGGCACCGGTGGGATCGAACACCTCTTCCAGCGGGTAGGCCGGCGCGAAGAACACCGACGTGGGGGTGAACATGAACGCCCCGTGCTCGCCCTTCTTGATGATCACGAGCCGGGGGCCGCGGTCCATGATCCAGCGGGCGGCGCGCACCAGGTTGAACCGCTCGGTGAGCTGCCGCGCCTCGCCGTCGTTGAGCGTGATCGCGTCGACGCGCTCGAGCAGCGCGAGCAGCTCCGGCCGCCGGCTCTCGATCCAGAAGTTCATCGTGTCGCAGGCCACGAACCGCGGTTCGCGCACCTGATCGAGCACGTCCAGCTGCAGGCGCGGGATCGATGTTGCCGAGGAACACGAACGGCGCCGCGCGGAACTGCTCCGGGATCTTGGGATGGAAGTTGGAGAACACGCCGAGGTGCGTCTCCAGCGTCTCGGCCACGTTGAGGTCGTGGCGGTAGCGCCCGCGCCAGCGGAACGACGGACCGTCGGCCTGCTCCACCCCGGCGAAGTCCACGCCGCGCCGGATTAGCGGCGCCAGCTGGTCCATGGGGTAGTCGTTGCCGACCACGCCGACCACCTGCACGGGAGCCAGGTGGCTGGCCGACGCCGAGAAGAAGTTGGCCGAGCCGCCGATGACGTGGTCGGCCTTGCCGAACGGCGTTTCGACCGAGTCCAGGGCCACCGAGCCCACGACCAGCACGGCGTTCGTCACATGCGCTCCGGCGCGGAGATGCCGAGGACGGTGAGCCCGTTGTGGAGCACGATCTGCGCGGCCCGCGCCAGCAGCAGGCGGGCGCGCATGACCGGTTCCGGTTCGTTCAGCACGTGCGCGGCATGATACCAGAGGTGCACCATGCCGGCCGTGTCGTGCAGGTAGGTGGCCAGGCGGTGCGGTTCGAGGGCCGCGGCCGCGCCGGACAGGAGCACCGGGTAGTCGAGCAGCGCCTTGATCAGCTCCTGCTCCTCGGCGCGCGCGAGCTGCGCGAAGTCCACGCCGGCGGCCGACACCGCTCGGGCGTCGATCTCGCCCACGCGGAAGATGCCGCACAGGCGCGCATGCGCCATCTGGATGTAGTACACCGGATTCTCCTCCGACTGCGCCCGCGCCAGATCGACGTCGAACTGCAGCTGCGAATCGCCCTTGCGCATCAGGAAGAAGTAGCGGACCGCGTCGCGGCCCACCTCGTCGATCAGGTCGCGCACCGTCACGTAGCTGCCGGCGCGCTTGGAGATCTTCACCTCCTCGCCGCCCTTCATCACGGTCACCATCTGGTGCAGCACGTACTCGGGATAGCCCTCGGGAATCCCGATGTCCAGCGCCTGCAGGCCGATGCGCACGCGCGTCACGGTGCTGTGGTGGTCGGAGCCCTGCACGTTGATCGCCCGGTGGAAGCCGCGCTCCCACTTGGTCACGTGATACGCCACGTCGGGCACGAAGTAGGTGGGCTCGCCGCCCTTGTCGGCGCTGCGCACCATCACGCGGTCCTTGTCGTCGCCGAAATCGGTGGTCCGGAGCCAGAGCGCGCCGTCCTGCTCGTACGTGTGCCCCGCGGCCACCAGGCGGCGGACGGTCTCCTCCACCCTGCCCTCGGCGTACAGCGACGACTCCAGGAAGTAGACGTCGAACGCCACGCCGAACGCCTGCAGGTCGCGGTCCTGCTCGTGGCGCAGCTCCGCGACGGCGAACCGCCGCACCGCGTCGACGTCGGCCCCCGCGCGATCCGCGGCGTGCCGCTCCACGTACCGCTCGGCGATCTCGCGGATGTACTCCCCGTGGTAGCCGCCCTCCGGAATCGCCACGTCGCGCCCCGTTCCCTGGGCGATGCGCGCCTGCACGCTGGCCGCGAGGTTCGCCGATCTGCGCGCCGGCGTCGTTGTAGTAGAACTCGCGCGTCACGCGCCACCCGGTGGCCGCGAGCAGCGCCGAGATCGCGTCGCCGAGCGCCGCCTGCCGGCCGTGGCCCACGTGCAGCGGCCCGGTGGGATTGGCCGACACGAACTCGACGTTCACGGGCTGGCCGCGCCCGGCGTCGTCGCGCCCATAGGCCTCGCCGAGCGCGAGCACCTGTTCGAGCCCGCGGGCAAGCGTGTCGGTGGCCACCCGGAAGTTGATGAATCCGGGGCCGGCGATCTCGGCCGCGCTCACGCCGGCACGAGCCAGGTCCAGCCCGTCGATGATCGCCTGAGCCAGTTCGCGCGGCTTTCGGCCCAGCCGCTTGGCCAGCACCATGGCGAGGTTGGTCGCCCAATCGCCGAACGACGGATCGCGCGGGCGCTCGAGCACGGCACTCACGTCGTCGGGCGCACCCAGGGCTCGCGCCGTCCGCGTGAGCTCGGCGCGGAGCCGATCTTCACCGGCCATCAGCCATCTCGCTTGGGCGGACGCTTCGCCGCTCCCGGCGCCGCGCTGCCCTTGTCGGCCGCCGGGGCCGGAGCCGGCGTGGCGGGCGTCGACGCGCCGCCGGGAGCTGGCTTGGGCGCGGACTCGCCGGACGCCGGTTTGGCACCCTCTGCCTCAGGCGCGGAAGGCTTTGTGCCACCGCGAGTTGCGTGGGCGTTCTTCCCGTAATCCGTGAGGTAGAATCCGGAACCTTTGAAGACGAGTCCCGCACCGACGGACATGCGGCGATGCGCGGTCAACCCACATTCCGGGCACGGGAGATCCATCTCGGACGCGGTGATCGTCCGATAGAACTTCTCGAACTCGTGACCGTTTGGGCAGCGGAACTCGTAAGTAGGCATTTCGTTGGTACTTAAGAGACCGAAAGCTACCCCGCGCGGGGGGGCCGTTCAAGTGGACGGCGGCGCGGAAAGGGCCGATCCGGGCGTTCCTCGGGCCGCGCGTGCGACGGCGGATTGCGTGGCGGAGCGACGGATCAGGCGGGCCGGTAGTCGCCCCACTGGGCGCGCAGCGTGTCGGCGATTTCGCCCACGGAAGCGCGAGCGCGCACCGCCTCGACGATGAGGGGCATGAGGGCCGGACGGCCGGCGCGGGAGGCGGAATCGGCGAAGGCGCGGGCGGCGTTGCCGAGCGCGTCGAGGGCGCGGGTGACGGACGCGGCGTCGCGCGCCGCCCTGCTCCCGCGCAGCCGCGCCACCTGGCCGCGTTCGAGTTCGCTGAAGTCCGGCGTGGGGATCACCGGCGGGGGCTCGTCGTCGGCGAAAGCGTTGACGCCGATCACCGTCGTGTCGCCGCGCTCCACGCGCACCTGATAGTCGTACGCGCTGCGGGCGATCTCCTCCTGGAAGAACCGGCCCTCGATCGCGCGGGCGGCGCCGCCGCGCTCGTCCACGCGCGCCATGAGGGCCGTCGCCTCGCGCTCCAGGGCGTCGGTGAGCCGTTCGACGTGGAAGCTGCCGGCCAGCGGGTCGGCGGTGAGCGCCGCGCCCGACTCGTAGCCGATGATCTGCTGCGTGCGGAGCGCCAGCGTGGCCGCCTGCTCGGTGGGCAGGGCGAGGGCCTCGTCGTACCCGTTGGTGTGGAGCGACTGCGTGCCGCCGAGCACGGCGGCGAGCGCCTGCACGGCCACGCGCACGACGTTGTTGAGGGGCTGCTGCGCCTGCAGCGTGACGCCGCCCGGTCTGCGTGTGGAAGCGCAGGCGGCAGCTGCGGTCGTCGGCCGCCGAACCGGTCGCGCATGAGACGCGCGTACAGCCGCCGCGCGGCGCGGAACTTGGCGACCTCTTCGAACAGATCGTTGTGGGCCGCGAAGAAGAACGAGAGGCGCGGCGCGAACGCGTTCACGTCCAGCCCCGCGGCGACGGCGCGCTGCGACGTATTCCACCGCGTTGGCGAAGGTGAAGGCCAGCTCCTGCACGGCGGTCGCGCCGGCCTCGCGCATGTGGTAGCCGGAGATCGAGATCGGATTCCAGCTCGGGCACCTCGTCGGCGCAGAACCGGAACACGTCGGCGACGAGCGCCAGCGACGGTTCGGGCGGAAAGATGTACGTGCCGCGGGCGATGTACTCCTTGAGGATGTCGTTCTGGATCGTCCCGCTGAGCGCCGCCGCGCGCGATCCCCCGCTCCTCGGCGACCACGACATACATGGCGAGCAGGATCGACGCCGTGGCGTTGATCGTCATCGAGGTGGACACGCGGTCGAGCGGCATGCCGGCGAGGAGCGTGTGCATGTCGTCCACGGTGTCGATCGCCACGCCGACGCGGCCCGACCTCACCGAGGGCGCGGGGAGAATCGGAGTCGATCCCCATCTGCGTGGGGAGATCGAAGGCCACGGAGATCCCCGTCTGGCCGGCCTCGAGCAGCAGGCGGAAGCGGGCGTTGGTCTCGGCGGCGGTGCCGAAGCCGGCGTACTGGCGCATGGTCCAGAGGCGGCCGCGATACATGTCGGGCTGGATGCCGCGGGTGAACGGAAAGACGCCGGGGTCACCGAGGTCGCGCGCGTAGTCGAGCGCGGGGACGGGGGGGCGGACGACGGGGGGGACGGAGAGACCGGAGGGAGTGGAGGCGGGGAGGCGAGGCATCGGGGGAGAGACCGGGGGAAACGGCGAGACCGAAGGGGCGCCCGCAAATACTGCGCCGACAAGAAACCGCGCTGACAAGAAAAGCGCCGACAACAACTGCGCCGACAACAACTGCGCCAACAACAACTGCGCCAACAACAACTGCGCTGGCAAGTACTGCGCTTGCAAGTACTGCGTGGGGTTCGGAGGGGAGGATGCAGCGGGTTGGGAAGGCCGGCGATCGGCGTGGAGGTGGCCCCCCCGTTGGAAAAAGATACGACGTGCCGCCGAATGTTGCGGCATCCGGCGGTCTGGGCGGCACCTTTCACCCATGACCGGCACGGGAAACATCCGCGATCTGCGCGTGGGGGATGCGGCGCGCATACTGGCTGGCGAGGTTTCGCGGGCGCGGGCCGGCGATCGGTCGCGCGGCGCATCCGAACTCTGGGACCAGGCCCGCCGCGCGGCCGAGTCGGTGGGGGCGAACATCGCCGAGGGGTGCGGGCGATCGACCGGCCCCGATCGGCGCCGATGCTTCGTCATCGCGCAGGGCTCGTTGCGCGAAACCCAGCATCATCTGCGCCGCTGCCGCGACGAGGCCCTCATCACCGAACGGCAGTTCCTCCGGCTCATCGGTCTGTCCAGCGTCACTCGGCGAATGCGCGACGCCCTGATCGCGCGGCTGCGTGGAGCATGAGCGACTAGATATGACGGTACCGGCGGGGGCGCTGGCCGGCGGCTCCGCCGCGGCCAACCCGCTGTCTGCCTTCCTCCGAATTCCCCGCCGGCTTGGCCCTGCGCCGTTCTTGCCCGCGCGGTTCTTGCCCGCGCCGTTCTTGCCCGCGCAGTTCTTGCCCGCGCCGTACTTGCCCGCGCGGTTCTTGCCCGCGCCGTACTTGCCCGCGCCGTATGGCGGTGCGCCGTTCTTGCCGGCGCCGTTCGCCCTCCCGTCGTTCAGGGCTTTCCTCCCCCCACCATCCGCTCCGCCAGCTCCACATCCGCCGCGCTCCCGATGTAGAGCGGGGTCCGCTGGTGCAGCTCGGTCGGCTGCACGTCGAGAATCCGGTGCCTCCCGTCGCTCGCCAGCCCCCCGGCCTGCTCCACGATGAAGGCCAGCGGGTTCGCCTCGTACAGTAGCCGCAACTTGCCGGCCGGGGATTGGCGGTTGCGCGGATAGGCGAAGATGCCCCCACCCAGCAGGTTGCGATGAAAGTCGGCGACCAGCGAGCCGACGTAGCGGATGTTGAGCGGCGCGCGGTCGCCCTCGAGGCCGCGGTAGCGGCGCATGAGGGCGCGCACGTCCTCATCCCAGAGCGGCGCGTAGGAGTCGTTGACGGACAGGTACCGGCCGGTCCGCGGGATCTGGATGTTGGGATGCGACAGCAGGAACTCGCCGATCGACGGATCGAGCGTGAACCCGTGCGCCCCCTGGCCGGTCGTATACACCAGCATCGTGCTCGACCCGTAGATGACGTAGCCGGCGGCCACCTGGCGGCGGCCCGGCTGGAGCATGTCCTCGAGCAACCCATCGCGCCCGCGCGTGATCTTGGGGACGACCGAGAAGATCGTGCCCACCGGCACGTTCACATCGATGTTCGACGAGCCATCGAGGGGATCGAACAGCAGGGCGTACTTGCCGGTGCGGAAGGTCGACGGAATGGGGATGATCCCCTCCTCCTCCTCCGACGCCATGCCGCACAGCCGCCCGGTGTGGTCCATCGCCTTCACGATCGTCTCGTTGGCGAAGAGGTCGAGCTTCTGCTGCATCTCCCCCTGCACGTTCTCCGTGCTCGCCGACCCCAGGATGTCGGCCAGCCCGGCGCTGCGGACCTTGTTGGTGATCATCTTGGCGGCCAGCGCGAGGTCGTAGAGAATGTTCGAGAGGTCCCCACTGGCGTCGGGGTGCGCGCGCTCCTGTTCGATGATGAAGCGCTCGATCGTGACCACCGACGTCGACGTGTGATTGACCACGAACCAGTCCTGGAAGAGGGGGGAACCAGCGCGAAGGAAAGTGACGGCGCGCCGGGAGGGCCGGCAAGGGCAGAGGGCCGGCGGTCGGGCCGTCGGGCCGTCGGCCGGTGGGGCAGTCAGGCAGCTGGGCCGTTGGAAATTTGGGCAGGCGGTCCGGAATCCCCGCCGCAGATGCAGCGGCCCGCTACGCCCGCACCATGGGCCGCACGTGGTCGAAAATCAATTCGGTCTCGATGTGCCCCACTTCCCGTCGCGACAGGAAGCGGTCGAGCGCCAGATCGCGCAGGTGCTGCACGTCGCGCGCCACGACGTGAACCAGGAAATCGAACTGGCCGCTCAGGTGGTACACGTCCACCACCTCCGGAATGGTCGCCACGTAGGCGCCGAAGCGCTGGAAGTTCTCGCGCGAATGCCGCGGGATGCGCACCGCGATCATCGCCTCGATGCCGTACCCGAGCACGGCCGGATTGACGACGGCGTGAAAGCCCTGCAGCGCGCCGGACTCGACGAGCCGCCGCACGCGCTCGTGACAGCTGGACGGGGCGAGCCCGACCCGGGCCGCCACCTCCTTGTTGGAGAGCCGCGCATTGTTCGCCAGCAGGGCCAGAATCCGGCGATCCGTTTGGTCGAGCGGTCGATTCTCCATGTGGTATCCGAAAAACATTCGTTCATACGCAAACAATACCGAACAATATTCTACGGTCCGTACACAAACGGAAGCAAGTTCAGTGGCCTGTCCCTCCATCGAGGCCGCCGGCGTGCATGCCGGACGCGAACACGCCTGCCGAAACCGCCCATTCGTCATCGCCCGCCCGGACCGTGACCGTGTGACCGTCGGTGCGCACGACCACGGTGGACAGGCGGTCGGTGCGCAGCACCTGCGCGCCGGCCGCCGCCAGCCGGCGCATCACGCCCGCGCTGGGGTGCCCGTAGCTGTTGCCGGTCCCAACGGACACGAGAGCCACCCGCGGGGACACGGCCGCCAGGAACTCCGGCGTCGTGCTCGTCGCGCTCCCGTGATGCCCCACCTTGAGCACGTCGGCGCGGAGCGACGGCCGGTCGTGCGCCAGCAGCCAGGCCTCCTCGCCCCGCTCCGCGTCGCCCACGAGGAGCATGCGCACGTCGCCCACGCGCACCCGCACGATGGCGCTCGCTTCGTTCGCGTCGTGCAACCCCGACACCCACGCCGAATCGGGGCCGAGGAAGGTGATCGTCGCCTCGTCCACGACCAGCGAGTCGCCGGGATGGACGCGGTGCCAGGTGATGCCGTCGCGTCGGGCCTCGAACAGCGACGCCCGGTAGGCCGCTCCGGCCCGCGTGTATGCCGCGTCGTAGTAGTCGCGCGGGCGCAGCGCGCGCAGCACGCTGGCGGCGCCGCCCACGTGGTCGTCGTGCGGATGCGACAGGATGAAGGCCGCGAGCGTGCCGCCGCGATGCGCGATGTACGGCACCACGGTCGCGCGTCCCGCGTCCCCTCCGCGCCACACGCGGCCCGCATCCATCAGCACCCAATGGCCGCGCGCCGTGCGTAGGCCGATGGCGTCGCCCTGCCCCACGTCGATCAGGTGCAGCTCGGTGAGCCCGGCGCCAGCCGGCGCCAGCGGGGCCCACGCCACGACCGCCAGCGCCGCCACCGCCCCCACGGCGGCCCGCCCCGGGAAGCGGCTGACGCAGGCCACGACGAGGGCCACCGCGAACACGACACCGCACGCGGCCGCGAGCGCCGACGGCGCCACGGAGAGCGCCGCGCCGGGCACGCCCGCCCCGGTGGCCGCCACGAAGTCGAACGCCCGCAGCAACGGGTGCGCGGCGTCGGCGAACCAGCGCGCGATCCCGAGCGCCGGCGACAGCGCGAGGGCCAGGAACATCATCGGCTGGGCGAGCGCGAGCACGGGCGCGGCGAACGCGTTGGTGATCGGCCCGATGAGGCTGACGCGCCCGAAGCTCCACGCCACGAGCGGCGCGGTGACGACGGTGGCCACGGTCGACCCGAGGAGCACGCCGGTCGTCGCTCGCACAGGCGCCGGCGCGCCGAGCAGGGGCGGCCACCGTCGCGCGACCGCGTCCGCGGCGATCAGCGCCGCGACGCCGGCCACGCTCAGCTGGTACCCGACCGACGTGACGGCGCGCGGGTTGGCCAGGGGCGCGGCCGCCCCGAGGGCGAGCACGGACCAGGGCGACACGGGCCGTTGCCAGCGCCGGGCGGCCACCACCACGCCGAGCATGACGGCGGCGCGGAGCGCGGGCGGCGGCGCGCCAAGCATCGCGACGTAGCCCCCGACCACGACGAGCGTGGCGGCGTGCGCGCGCCGCCGCGAGAGGCGCAGCAATTGGAACACCAGATCGATCGCCACGGCGAGGAGCGCCACGTGCAACCCCGAAATGGAGAGCATGTGCACCAACCCCGCGGCGGCGTAGCGATCGCGCAGTTCGGCGGGAATTCCCCGCTGGTCGGCCACCAGCAGCGCGCGGGCGAGCGGCGCGTCGCCTCCGAACAGCGCGTCCACGCGCCGACCGGCGCCGTCGCGCCAGCGCGCCAGCGGCGACCCGGGGCGCGGCAGCCGGAGCCGCGCGTGCTGCACGAGCAGCCCGCGCTCCGTGCGCACGGGGGCGCCGAACGCCGTGACGACATCGCCGCCGCGCGCGCTGCCCTGCTCCACGGCGAGGGCCACTTCCGCGCGACAGGCCACGGCGGTGCCGCGAACCAGGGCGCCGGGTTCGGCGGAATCGTCGAGCTGCACGCGCCAGACGCGCCGCGCGGCGAGCGCCGCGAGGCACCGCGCGTCGTCGCGCGCCGTGGCGCGGGCCACGAGGCCGCCCGCCGCCACGAGCAGCGCGGCGCCGGCGGCGGCCCGCCGCCCGGTCCGCCAGGCGAGCCCGCCGACGGGGACGGCGGCGAGCGCGACGGCCGGACCCGCGCCCGCGAACCCGATGAGCAGGCCCGCCGCGTACGCGGCGACGGCCGTGACGAACAGAGGCATGGCGGCACGCGGCGGGACGGGCGCCCGCCCGCCGCGGCGCGCCGGCGATTAGCCGGTGGCGGGTGGAGGCACCTTGCGGGACTGCTTGTGCCTGGGCGACGCGTCGACGCGCCGCATGGCGTCGAGCACCCAGACCGCGAGTTCCGCCCGGCCCTGGTCGCCGCGCAACTCGAGGTTGGCCAGCGCCCAGCCCTTGGCGGTGTTCGCGTATCGCGGACGAAGATGGTTGAGCACCCACCCCGATACGTCATCGGCGCACTGCGGACAGGCGCAAAAGTCCGCGCCGGTGGCGAGCAGATCCGCGTGGATCTCGCGCACGACCTGTTCGACGAGGTTCTTCATCCGGCCAGCGGGAGCGGCCGCCGCTCGGCGACGACGGCCCCGGTGAACGTGGACCCGGTCGTCCCGGTGAGTTCCACCGTGAGGTAGCGGCCGAGCAGCGACGCATGGCCGGGCACGAGCACGGTCCGGAAGTCGCGGGTGCGCGCCTGCAGCAGGTCGCCGCCGCGGCGCGCCTCCTTTTCCACGAGCACTTCGACGCGCCGGCCGAGGAGGGCGAGGTTCCGTTCCCGCGCGCCGCCGCGCACCGTCTCGACGAGGCGCGCCAGGCGTTCGCCGGCCACGGCGTCGCTCACCGTCTCCTCGGCCGGGAACCGCGTGGCCGGCGTGCCCTCGCGCGGCGAGAACTTGAAGGTGAAGGCGTCGGAGAACCCGATCTGCCGCACGGCGCTCAGCGTGTCCTCGAAGTCGGCGTCGGTCTCGCCGGGAAAGCCCACGATGACGTCCGTGGTGAGGTTGAGCCCCGGAATCGCGCTCCGCAGCCGGTCGACGCACGCCAGGTACCCCTCGCGCGTGTAGCGGCGCAGCATGCGCTTGAGCACGCGGGTGCTCCCCGACTGCATCGGGAGGTGGACGTGCTCGCACACCGCCGGCACGTCGGCCATGGCCGCGACCACGCCGTCGCTGAAATCGTTGGGATGCGGGCTGGTGAATCGCACGCGGCGCACACCCGCCACGCCGCCCACGGCGCGCAGCAGATCGGCGAAGTCGTGCGTGCCGTCGTGGTACGAGTTCACCGTCTGCCCGAGCAGGACCACCTCCGTCATCCCGTCGGCGACCACGCCCGCGGCTTCGCGCACGACGTCGGCGAGCTGGCGGCTGCGCTCGGGCCCGCGCGTGGTGGGCACGATGCAGTACGTGCAGCGGTAGTCGCACCCGCGCTGCACGGGAATCCACGCCTTGACGTTGTCGAACCGGCGCGGCGTGAAGTCCTCGTAGTGTTCCTCGAGATCGAAGGTCGTGGCGGTGGCGCGTTCGCCGCGCCGCGCCCGCTCGACCAGCGCCGGCAGCGCACGGTACCCGTCGGGGCCTATTACGAAACTAACATGGCGCGCGGCGTCGAGCAGGCGCGGGCCGAGCCGCTGGGCCATGCACCCCGTGACCCCCACCACCGACCCCGGCTTCATGTCGCGCTTCAGTTCCCCCAGCCGCCCGATCACCCGCTGCTCGGCGTGGTCGCGGATGGCGCACGTATTGACCAGAATCACGTCGGCGCTCGCCGGATCGGCCGCCTCGCCATACCCGTGGGCGGCCAGCGTGCCCCGTATGAGCTCGGAATCGCTCACGTTCATCTGGCAGCCGTACGTCTCGATGTACACGGTGGCGCGGGCGTCGGAGCTCATGGCGGCGGCGGGTGGCGGCGAGGCACGGAACGATGGTCAAACATAGCGGGCGGCCGCGGCGACGAGCGAACCCCCGGCGCCGGCGCCCAGTCGAGCGACGAACCGGTGCCCGCTTGGCAACGTCGGGTCGGCCAGCCGCACGGTCAGATAGTCCTCGGTGAGGCCGCGCCGCTCGCCGCCCCGCCCGACCACGACGATGTCGGCCCGCCCGCCGGCCCGCGACGCGGCGTAGCGCGACCGCTTCCGCGCCGCCAGGGCGCGTAGCTCGGCGGCGCGGGCGCGCGCCACCGCCGGCGCGACCGGATCGGGCAATCGCAGGGCCGCGGTGCCCGGGCGACGCGAGAACGGAAACACGTGGAGGTAGGTGAACGGCAGTCGCGCGCAGAGCGCCACCGTGCGCGCGTGGTCGTCGTCGGTCTCGCCGGGAAACCCCGTGATGACGTCGGCGCCCAGCCCGAACGCCGCGCTCCCGGCGGCCAACCGTTCGACGCACGCGGCGTATCGCTCCGGCGTGTACCAGTGCCGCCCCATGCGGCGCAGCAGCGCGGCGGACCCCGACTGCAGCGGGGCGTGGAGAAAGGGGGCCACGCGGCCGTCGCCGGCGGTGAGCAGCGCCGCCAGCCGGTCGTCGACCTCGGTGGCCTCCACCGACGACAGGCGGAACCGCACCCGGGGCACCTCGCGGACGAGCCGCTCCACCAGCGCGCCCAACGACGTGCCGCAATCGGCGCCGTACGTGCCGATGTGGATGCCCGTGAGCACGATCTCGGGATGGTGCTCGGCGAGCGCGGCCGCCTCGCGCACGAGGACCTCGGCGGGCCGGCTGCGATTGGCGCCTCGCGCCATGGTGGTGGCGCAGAACGTACAGTGCTCGTCGCACCCATCCTGGATCCGGAGCAGCGCGCGCGTGCCCTGCTGGCGGCCGCCCACGCGCGCGGGCCCGGCGCCCGGCGCGATCCCGAGCGCATCGGCGACGGCCAGGGCGTCGCCGCCCGGGACGACGTGCGACACCCCGGGCAACGCGGCCAGTGCCGCGCGGCGATCGGCGAGCCCGGCCACGCATCCCATGACGACGGCCTGCGCTCCCGGCGCCTCGCGCGCCGCGCGGCGCACGGCCTGCCGCAGATCGGCCTCGGCCTGCGACGTGACAGCGCACGAGTTGAACACGGCCGCGTCGGCGCCGGGCGCGGTGGCCACGATCTCGTGCCCGGCGGCCGTGACCAGCGCCCGCACGGCCTCGCTGTCGGCCTGGTTGGCCCGGCAGCCGAAGGTGCGGAGGTAGACCTTCACGGCGCCGGCGCCGCGGGCGCGGCCGCGGTCGCGGGGGGGTGCTCGGGGAGCGTGAAGTGGAACGCGCTTCCCTGGCCCGCGCCGCCGCTCTGCACCCAGATCCGTCCGCCGTGGGCCGTCACTACCAGCCGGCAGAACGCGAGGCCCAGCCCCGATCCGCGGAGCCGCGGCACGTTGGGCGTGTGCACTTGCTCGAACTTGCGGAAGATGATGTCCTGGTATTCGGGCGCGATCCCCGGGCCGTTGTCGGCCACCGTGAACAGGATGCCCGCGCCTTCGCGCCGCGCGCTGAGGACGATCGCCACGGCGTGCGCCGAGTGGGTGACGGCGTTCTGCACGAGGTTGCCGAGCACGCGGCGGAGGAGCGCCTTGTCGGCGTGGATCACCGGCGCGTCGTCGGAGACGTCGACGGCGGCGGTGGCGCCGGCCTGCAGCAGGCGGGTGCCCCATTCGTGCACCACCTCGTTGAGCAGGGCGGCGGGGGCGATCGGTTCGAGCTGGAGCGCCACGGTGGTCTCCTCGATCCGCCGGATCTCGAGCAGGTCCTCGATCAGCGCGAGCAGGTCCTCGGCCTTGCCTTCGGCCTCCACCAGGGCGCCGCGCTGGGGCGCGGTGAGCGAGCCGAAGTCTTCGTCGAGCAGCATCTCGAGCGTGGCGAGCACGCCGGTGAGCGGCGACTTGAGGTCGTGCACGATCATCTTCATCAGGTCGTCACGCAGCTTTTCCAGCTCGCGCAGCTTCCGCGAACTCTCCTCCAGCGCATCCATGGCGCTCTTGAGGCGCAACAGGCTGCGCACGCGCGCGCCGAGCACCAGGCGGCTGTGCGGCTTGGTGAGAAAGTCGTCGCCGCCGGCCTCGATCGCTTTCACGCGATCGGTGGTGTCGTTGAGCGCGGTGACGAAGATGACCGGCAGGCGGGCCGTGCGGGGATCGCGCTTGATGCGCCGGCACACTTCGAACCCCGTGTCGCGCTCGTCGCACCCGAGGTCGCCGGCCGGCATGGCGACGTCGAGAATGCAGAGGTCGGGGTGATGGGTGAACGCCGCGGCCAGGGCGCTGGGCCCGTCGGTGGCGGCGACGGCGCGGAACCCGAGCACGTGCAGTTGGTCGAACAGCAGCTCGACGTTGGCCTCGACGTCGTCGGCGACGAGGATCAGCGGAGCATCAGCGACCGGCGCGCCCGTCTCCACGTCGCCCGATCACGGCCGAATGGTGAGACCGACGTTCATCGTCCACGCCGATTCGGAAATGCTAATGCCCGCGCTGCGCACGGACCGCACCACGCCGAGGTCGACCGAGGCACGCCCCTGGGCCAGACCGAATCCGAGGCCGCCGGACACCGACCCTTCGTGCACCTGGTGGCCCTCGGCGGGAAACGGCAGATCGCGCCAGCGCGTGCCGATGCGCAGGGTCAACGGCAGGGCGCCCAGTTGAGGGCCGACGTACTCCATGCCGAGCGACGTGTCCCACGCGTTCATGGCCGAGCCGAACGCCGAATCCATGGCGCCCAGCCTCGACCACGTGTCGTACGCCGTGCGGAAGGCGAACGCGGTGCCGGTGATGCCGGTGAACACCACGCCGAACCCGAACTCGTCCGGCACGCCGCCCTTGGCGATGAGCGTATCGCCCACCGTCTGCTCGAACGGACCGCCCCGGCGATACGACATGGCGAGGCCGCCGAGCGACGGGTCGACGAGCTCGGCGCCCACCGACAGCGCATTTCCCGTGAACGTGTTGGTGATGGGCGTGACGCTGTTGCCGTACCGCACCGTGTCGACGAAGGTGAGGCGCGTGGTCACGATGTCGCGCCCATTGATCGCGTGGGCGGCGATGCCGAGGCGGAGCCACGGCACCGGCATGTACGCCGCCGTGAAGGCCAGGTCGTTGATCGAGCCGTCGCTCGTCACCGTGGAATTGAAGGCCACCGTGTCGCCGCTCAGGATCTGCTGCTGCGACGTGGTGGTCTGCCACGACCGGTCGAGCAGCGTGGACGACGACACGCCGACGATGAACTTGTCGCTGAACGGCAGGGCGCCGATGAACAGCGGGAACCGCTGGGTGCTGGAGCTGGACGTGGCGCTGCCATCGGTGACGCGCCGGAATTCGGGGGCCATCTGCGCCGACAGCGCCGCGCTGCCGAAGTCGATCAGGGCCGCCGGGTTCACCGGCGACGCGGGGTCGAACTCGCCGAGCGCGCCCCCAGTGCCCATGGCGCGCGCGCTGAACTGGCCGGGCGGGTACCCCAGCCCCTGCACGCTGAGCGTGCCCTGCGCGCGTCCGGCGGCCGGAACGGCCACGGCGAGCAGCGCGGCGAGCGCGCCGGCCATTGGCTTCGAGCGGCTCTTCATGGCTTGATCCCCGTGATCTGTTTCGGCGAGTAGATGATGAGCACGCGCGGCCGGAGGGCCGCCGCGCCCGCGGTGGTCGTGAACCAGAACTCGCCTCCCGAAGCGCCCTCGAGCTGGGCCGAGAGCGCCACGGCCCGCGGATCGGTGGGGGCCAGCGCCGTGTTCCACAGGCGCACCAGTTGCACCATCTCGAACGTCCGCAGCCCGCTGTCGGCCGGCGCGAACCGCTCCAGCGTGTCGAGCCCGAGCGTGCCGATGGCCGAGAGCAGCCCGAGCGCGCGGTAGAGGTCGGTCACGACCGGCGTCGCCAGCACCGCCTGCGGATAGATCGTCATGCTATCCTGGGCGTCGGCGGAGTGCGGATTCGGCAACTGGTTGAGGAGCAGCGTCGCCCGCACGACCGTCGTGGAGTCGACGATGTTGGCCGGGAGGTTGAACTTCACGTAGACGCGCTGCCCGGGCAGTCCGCCCACGCTCAACACCGACGTGGGCGGCGGCGGCGACCCGTGCACGACGAGCAGGAAGTCGGCCAGGGTGCTGTCCAGCGACGTGTTGATGGGCGTGCGCGACATAGGGAACACGGTGGAGAACGTCACCCCGGTGGTGTCGCCCGGATTCGCCGGCTTGAACATGATCCCCGCCGGCGAATTCACCGTCGTGCCCACGCGCAGTTCGGCGTGCGACGAGCCCGTGATCTGCACGCCCAGCCGCAGCCGCTTGTTGGCCGTGATGTAGGCCAGCAGCGAGTCGTTCGAGATGGGGATCTTGAGGCTGTCCGTGCCGAGCGAGTCGGGGGCGTAGGTCTGCGAGCCGAGCAGCCGATCGGGCGAGAAGAGCGGCGCCAGTTGGGCCACCGCGGTATCGGTCGCGGTGCTGTCCTCGTTGCCGGTGTCGACGTTGTACACGTTGACCGTGATCGGCGCGCCGGGCACCGCGAGCGAGGTATCCATGCGCAGGACCAGGAACGCGCTGTCCACGCGCTGGATGGACGAGTCGACGAGCGCCGTGCCGCGGCGCCAGGTCGTGGGCAGGGAGTCGAACCGGAAGATGCCCCGCGTGTCGATCGTGTCGCCGCGCGTCCCGATCAACAGGTACGTCTCCTGGCCGAGCGCGGGAAAGCCGCCCACCGTCGTGTCGACGACGACGGCGTCGAGCACCGTATCGAGCATCGTGATCGCCTGGCCCGGGCAGAGCGACGGGCAAGCGGCGTTGGATTCCAGATTGTCGCTGCACGCGCCGACCACGGCGATGGCGACCGCCGCGAGGAGGAGCGAGACCCTTCGGCTACGGGGCAGGAACACGGACACCATCCACGTGTGGCTAGTGACGACTGTGAGCGAGCGAATGCGGCGTGAACGCGTGCGGCAGCAGGTCGGCCAGCGTCCAGCGGGCCTCGCGCCCGCTCCGCGTCACGCTCAGCACGACGAGATCGGGCGCGAATTCAACCAGCGCCTGGCGGCAGATGCCGCACGGTGGCGTGGGCTCGGCGGCCTCGGTGGCGATGGCCAGAGCCAGGAACCGGCGGTGCCCCTGCGCCACGGCGGCTCCGAGCGCCACCCGCTCGGCGCAGACGCCGGCCGGGTACGAGGCGTTCTCCACGTTGCAGCCGGCCACCACCGCCGCCTCGGCCGTGAGCAGCGCGGCGCCCACCCGGAACCCCGAATACGGCGCGTACGCCGCCTCCATGGCCCGAGCCGCCTCGTCGCGCAGCGCGCCGAGCGCGCGGGCCACGAGGGCGTCGGCGTCGGCGCTCGCCGCGGCACGGGCGCTCATGACGCGACCAACTCCGCCAGGAACGACGTGCCGCGCCCGCGGAACGGGACGCCCAACCACTCGGCGGCCGTGGCCCCGAGGTCGGAAAACGTGCTGCGGCGCCCGAGATCCCGCGGGTGCACCCGCGGCCCGCACGCCAACAGCGGCACGCACTCGCGGGCGTGATCGGTGGACGGCGTGGTCGGGTCGTTCCCGTGGTCGGCGGTGATGAACAGCAGGTCGTCCTCGTGGAGGGTGGACAATAGCGCGGGAAGCGCTGCGTCGAACTGGCGCAGCGCCCCATAGAACCCCGGAACGTCGTTCCGGTGCCCGAATTGCTGGTCGAAATCTAGCAGGTTGGCGAACAGGAACCCACCGGCGTCGCTGTCGATCCACTCGGCGATGGCCACGAGTCCCTCGGCGTTGTCCGCGAAGTGGCGCGACGTGATCCCCCGCCCCGCGAACAGGTCGTCCACCTTGCCGATCCCGGTGCGTGGGATTCCCGCCTGGGCCAGCGCGTCGAGCAGCGTCTCCCCCGGCGGCTGGATGGAAAAATCCCGGCGATTCCTGGTGCGCGAATAGGCGCCGGGCGTCCCCACGAACGGCCGGGCGATCACGCGCGACACGTCGTTCGGCGGCACGAGCATCCGCCGCGCCGCCTCGCACCCGCGATACAGCTCGTCGAGCGGGATCGTGGCCTCGTGGGCCGCGATCTGGAAGACGGAATCGGCCGACGTATAGAGAATCCACGCGCCGGTGCGCTGCTGCTCGGGGCCGAACCGGTCGATGACCGCCGTGCCGCTGCCGACGACGTTGCCGATCACGCGGGCGACCCGTGAGGCGCGCAAATTCGTCCACGACATCCGGCGAGAACCCGTGGGGATAGGTCGGGAAAGGGACGCGCGAGGTGCAGCCCGGCGATTTCCCAGTGGCCCGTCGTGCTGTCCTTGCCGGCCGATTTCGGCTCCATCAGGCCCCAGGCGCAGGTGGCGCCGCGCGTGGGCGCGACGCCGGCCAGCGGCGCGATGTTGCCGAGGCCGGCGGCCTCGAGGTGCGGCAGGTCGAACCCGCCCGGCACGGCGCGCGACAGGTTGCCGAGCGTGTCGCTGCCGACGTCGCCGTACGCGGCGGCGTCGGGCGCGGCGCCGATGCCGACGCCGTCCAGGACGACGATGGCGGCGCGTGTGATCATGCGTGATCTCCGTAAATGCGCGGCAGGCGCGAGTGGAGTTCGGTGAGCAGTTCGTAGGGCGACAGATGGCCGAACCGGGCCACGTCCTGCACGGTCAGCAGATCGGCGCCATCCCGGCCGATGAGCGTCACCACGTCGCCCACGCCGCACGGCACCTCGGTGACGTCGAGCATGGTCATGTCCATGGTCACCGCGCCGGCCACCGGCACGCGCCGGCCGTGCACGAGCGCCCAGCCGCGATTGCCGAGGGCGCGCCGGTAGCCGTCGGCGTATCCCAGGGGGAGCGTGGCGATGCGCCGCGGCCAGTCCTCGGGATGCGAGCCGGCCGGCGGGTAGGTGGCGCCGTAGCTCACGGTGTCGCCGTCGTGGATGGCGCGGATCTCGACGATCCGGGCCCGCACGGCGGCCACGGGCTCGGGCTCGAGCCCCGCCGCGGTGCCCACGCCGTAGAGAAAGATTCCCGGCCGCACGAGGTCCCATGGCGACGGCCCGACGTTGTGTTCGATGGCGGCCGACGATTCGGCGTGCAGCAGCTGTGGGCGCCGTTCGAGCTGGGCCAGGGCCTCGCGGAAGCGCTGCGTCTGCACGGCCACCGACGCCCGGTCCTTGAGCACCGAGTGGTAGTGCGTGAACGCCCCCTCGGCGGGAAAGCGCGAGAGCAGGTCGCGGCTGGCGGCGACCTCGCGCCACGGCATGCCGGCGCGGTTCATCCCGGTGTCGATGGACAGGTGCCAGGGCGCGCCGCTCGGCCCCCAGGCGGCGATCGCGGCGCGGTCCCCGAGGGCCGGACGGAGACCGGCGGCCCGGGCGGCGTCGAAGGTGTCGGGCAGGATGGGCGTGAGCACGAGAATCGGACGCGTGATCCCGGCGGCGCGCAGTTCTTCGCCCTCTTCGATGGTGCCGACGCCGTAGCCCCACGGCGACGGTGGCCTCGAGCGCGCGCGCCACGCCCACGGCGCCCAATCCGTAGGCGTCGGCCTTGACCGTCGGCAGCAGGGGAACGCGTGCGGCCGCGGCGATCGTGTCGGCGTTGCACTTCAGCGCGGCGAGGTCGATTTCGACCCAGGCGCGCGCCATGGCCCGATTCATTGAGCTATCATTTGCAGGGCGGGTAGTATACCGGACGCGTGGAGGGGAGGCAAGTGAAACGGCCACTTGAAGATACGCTCGAACTGATGAAGGATCTGCGGCAGCGTTGCGAATGGGACGCGGCACAGACCCACGACTCGCTTCGCCCGTATCTGATCGAAGAGGCCCACGAGGTGGACGACGCGATCCGCTCGGGCGACGACCGGCAGTTGCGGGAGGAGCTGGGCGACCTGCTGCTGCAGGTGCTGTTCCACGCGGTGGTGGCCGAGGAGCGCGGCGCGTTCACGTTCGACGACGTGGCCGAGACGTTCATCGTGAAGATGAAGGGCCGGCATCCGCATCTGTACGGCGACGGCGTGCGGGAGCCGTGGGAGCGGCAGAAGGCGCGGAAGCGGGAGCGCATCGGGGACGGACTGCCGGCGGGGCTGCCGAGTTTGCATCGGGCGTTCCGGCTGCAGGATCGGGCGGCCGGCGTGGGGTTCGACTGGCCCGACGTGAACGGTCCGCTGGCCAAGGTGGAGGAGGAGATGGGCGAGGTGCGCGCCGAGCTGGCGCGGCATGCCCGGCGCGTCCCGGCTACGGGCCACTATATGACGATGCTCATAGCCGCTTGGAGGCCGAACTCGGCGATCTGCTGTTCGCGGCGGTCAACCTGTGCCGGAAGGCGGGCGTGCATCCGGCGCTCGCGTTGGACCGGGCGAACGACAAGTTCGCTCGGCGGTTCGGCGCGATCGAGGCGAAGGCGAAGGCGCCGCGGGATCGACGTGAAGACGGCGGGGCTCGAGACGCTGGACCGGCTGTGGGACGAGGTGAAGGGGGAAGAAGAACGGTAGGAGAGTCGGACAGTCGGACAGTCGGGCAGTCAGCGACAGCCCGTGGACCCGGGCGCTGTGCAGGCCAGCAGCCAGCGGCGCCGCGCTAGCGCCCGCGGCCGCAGGCGAACGGGTCGGAGAATTTCGGGGCGTGGAGAAAGGCGGAGTCCGCGAGCGCTTCGAGGAACGCGACGAGCGCATCGACCTGATCTGTGGTCAAGTGCAGGCGGCGGGGCGAGCCGTCCGCCTCGCGAAGTCGTGGATCGAGCGATGGACTCGTCTGGACGCCGTGGTCGTAGAACTCCACGACCTGACGCAACGTGGCGAATCGGCCGTCGTGCATGTACGGCGGCCGAACGGCGATGTTGCGCAGCGACGAGGGCTTGAACCGGCCCTGCCCCTCGCCGGTATCTGCCGCGATGGAATCCAGCCCGTTGTCGTTGGCCTTGTCCGCGAACTGCGCGATCGTACGGTGGCAGTTGACGCACCCAACGGTGTTGAAGATTCGCATCCCGTCTCGCTCCTGCGCGGTAAGGCGCGAGGAATCCGGGGCGCCACCGGTGGCGAACAGCGCATCGAAGCGCGATTCCGTCAACAGCAGTGCGCGCACGAACTGGGCGAGGGCCAACGCGATACGGGTCCGGGTTACGTCGGTCGCGCCAAACGCGGCGGCGAAAAGCGCGGGGTAGTACGGTGTGGCGCTGAGCTTGCGCTCGAGTGCGTCGAGGTCCATCCCCATCTCGACGCTATCCTGAATGGGTTGCAGCACCTGTGCTTCCAACGACGGCGCACGCTCGTCCCAGAAGAACCGGCCGGTGGGGTTGAACCGCGCGTTGGCCAGCGCCATCGTCCGTCGCGCATGGTGGGCGCCATGCAGGCCGGGGCTGAAGCGCCCGGTGTCACCGAAGCCCAGCGCCTGCCGGTGACAGGATGCACAGGCAATTCGGTCGTTGGCCGAGAGGCGCACGTCGTAGAAGAGCACGCGGCCGAGCGTCGCCCCGGCGTTGGTGATCGGGTTGCCGGGCGGCGTGTGGTCGGAGAAGGCCACCGTGCCTGCCGTCGAGGTGAGAAAGTGGTTCGGAATCGGCGCGTCGGCGTCCGAGTAGCTGTACCGCACGGAAGGAAGCGTGGGCGCGCAGAGCGCGCGCTCGGTGCGACCGGCGGAGACGCCGTCACCAGGCGTCGCGCACGCCGACAAGTAGCCAGGCCACCGCAAGCAAGGCGCAGTCCCTCATGGATATCACGGATCCCGGAACGCGAGGACGCCCGCGGTTTTCGCATCGTTCCCGATGAGGACCAGGGTCACGGCGCACCCGGCCTGCGCCTCGGCGGCGATCCGTGCGGCCTCCTTCGATCCATATTTCGTTTAGCTCGATGACGTCGAAGGGCCCCGCGCCAAGCCGGAAGTACTCGCTGACTTCGGCGGGATCGAAGTAGCACAGTTCCGGAAGCCCGTCTGCTCGGTGCGCCGGTCGCCCGCAGATAGACGACCCGGAACGGGCTCCATCCCTGTACCAGCCGGACGAGCCCGGAATCGGATGGCACGCGACTGGAAGGGGTGTTGTCCCACGCCGGAGTTAGAAACGCTTGGGTCGCGTCCCCCACCACATAGAGCGACAGGTGATCGCCGGGGCGGAGAAGTTCCGCCGCTCCGCTCCAGTACGCATCGTACGCAGGGTCGCCGAAAGGAAAGCCGCTCGTCTGGACGACAAGTTGTCCCGCCGGGGTCTGTCGTTCGACGGATTCACCGAATGACAGCGTGATCGACGCTCCCAGGTTGGACGGGAACCGGAACGTCACCGGGCCGACCCCGAGGGCGGCGTGCGCGAAGCGAACGGTCGCCAACTCCGCGGCGAGGTTGTTCGTGACGTGGACGTCCGCCGTCGCTGGACCGTCTGCCGTCGACGCCGTGATCGTGGCGACCGTATTGGGTTGGCGGGCGACCGCCTCGCCGGCCGCGCTTACGCTCACCGCGTCCGGGTTACTCGAGGTCCAGGTCGCCGACGGGCATTCACCGATCGGAACTCCGTTCACGTCGAGCATGGTTGCCCTGAACCGCAGTGTGTCGCCGATCGCCATGGGCCAGTACGTCGCCTGTCCAAGGAAGGATTCGGCGGGGACCACCCTAACCCGCGCCACGACCCGCAGCGCGACCGTGCCGGTCACGTCACCCACGTTGACGTATATCGTCGCAGTCCCGCGTTGGATGGCGTAGACCACGCCGCCGTCGGAGACCGAGGCGACCGACGAGTCGCCCGTCCACCACCGCGCCTGCGCAGTCAGCCGAACGGCATCTCCGCGCCCGTTCTTCGCCGTCACGTTCATCAGCGCCGATGCATGCACCACCAGCGTTTCCGGGGCCGAGATTTCCAGTGCGATCGGCGGCCACGGTTCCCCTGCACGCGAATCGGTCGGGCTGTTGCACGAGGAGGTCGTGGCGGCTCCCGCCATGAGCGCGAGGCCACCAACGTACGTGATTCGCCTCATCAGCGACTGCCGGCGCCGGGGGAAATGCGTTGTGCGGTAGAACACGAATGTGGTGCAGGCATGGGTACGTCCAATTCAGAGGGGTGAACCGGACTTCCGTTGCTGCCGTCTTGCCGTTGCGAGGCAGCCGTGATTCTAGAAACGAATGGATCGGCGCGTAATCCTGACGTTCGCGTGGCTAGCGCTTCGGATTGGCTTCGTGCGCAGCCACGGTGCGCGGCCGGCGTCACCAATTCGTCTACTGCCGCGATTCCACCCACCCTCGGGAGGGTCCGTGGGCCCCGTGGCTCGCGATCGTCGGCGCGCCCATCGCTCCCGCCCGCTCCCCTACCCGCCCACAAACGCCAACGGCGCCCGAATTTCCGGGCGCCGTGCGTGCCGCTCCTGCGTGCCCTGCCCGCCCCTACGGCCGCAACCGGTACATCATGCGCGGGAACGCGATGACCTCGCGGATGTGCTGCAGCCCGCAGATCCAGGCCACCGTGCGTTCCAGCCCGAGCCCGAATCCGGCGTGCGTGAACGTGCCGTATTTCCGCAGCTCCAGATACCACCCATAGGCGTCCATCGGCAGCCCCTCGTCCTGGATGCGCCGCACGAGCCGGTCGTAGTCGTCCTCGCGCTGCGACCCGCCGATGATTTCGCCGTACCCCTCGGGCGCCAGACAGTCGTCGCACAACACGGTGCGCGGATCGGCCGGATTCTCCTTCATGTAGAAGGCCTTGGCTTCCTTGGGATAATTGATCACGAATACCGGGCGGTCGTAGTCCGCGACGAGCAGCGCTTCGTCCTCGGCGCCCAGGTCGTCGCCCCACTTGACCGTGCTGCCCTTCTTCTGGACGATGGCCACGGCGTCGGTGTAGTTGATGCGCGGGAAGGGCGCGGCGACGGCCTCCAGCTTCGACACATCGCGCTCCAACTCCTTGAGCTCCGCCTGCCGCCGCTCCAGGCACCGCTTCACGAGATACGACACGAAGTCCTCCTGCAACTTCATGTTGTCTTCCGAATCGTTCCAGGCCACCTCGGGCTCGATCATCCAGAACTCGGTCAGATGCCGCCGCGTCTTGGATTTCTCGGCGCGGAACGTCGGGCCGAAAGTGTAGATCTTGCCGTAGGCGGCCGCGGCCGCCTCGCCGTAGAGCTGGCCGGTCTGCGCCAGATACGCCGTGCCCTCCTCGAAATACTCCGTGGAGAAGAGCCCGCTGCGCTCCCCGATCGCCGCGGTGAGGATCGGCGTGTCCACGCGCAGAAACCCCCGCTCGTAGAAGAAATCGTGGATCGCCTGCTCCAACTCGTGGCGCACCGACGCGATCGCCCGCTGGCGGGGGCTGCGCAGCCAGAGGTGGCGATGGTCGAGCAGGAAGTCGATCCCGTGCTCCTTGGGCTGGATGGGATAGTCGGTGGGACTCGTGCCGACGATCGCGAGATCCCTCACCCCGAGTTCGTATCCGCCGGGCGCCCGGGGTTCGGCGCGCACGTCGCCGGTCACCGCCACCGACGTTTCGAGCGTCAGCTCGGAAAAGCGCGCCCAGGTCTCGGGCGTCAGTTGCGACTTCACGAACACGGCCTGGGCGGTGCCGGTGCCGTCGCGGAGCACGGCAAAGGCGACTTTGCCGGACGACCGGACGTGCGTCACCCAGCCGCGGACGGTGACCGTCTGCCCGACGTGGCCAGCGAGTTCTGCGATGCGTGGCGTCATGGCGAGGAACGCTATCGCGACCGCCGGGCGAAGTGAACCCCTCGTGCGGTGGGTCGCCAGCCGCCGAACGGCCCGCGCGCCGGGCCGTCTCCCCCCACGCCGCTTCCCCACCGGCCCCGCGAGCCGGCAACGGTCGCGTTGCCCCTGGTCCGGCGCGCCCCGCGGCCCCAATTTCCAACAGGGGACACCAGCCGCCAGGAGGATCGAGTGAAAAAGCATCGCACGCACGTGCCGGATTTCTCGCGCAAGCAGCCGTCGCGCCCCGAAGCCAACGCCGAAGCGCCGAAGACCACGGCGCCGGCGCACCGGCCGGCCCCAGTGGTCAAGCCGCGCGCGACGTCGACCAAGTCGGGCCGCCGCGGTCAATAAGTGCCGTGCGGCCTGACGCCTCGTTGCCGGAAGTCGGCTCCGTGAGCCAGCGGCATCCCCTGTCGGGCGCGGTGATGGCGGCGCCCGCGGAGCGCCCGCGCGATCACGAGCTCGATCTGTTCGGGCTCACGCATCCCGGCCACGTCCGCGCCGAGAATCAGGATCACTTCCTGATGGGCACGGTGCACCCGCAGATGCTGATCCACGGCACCAGTCTGCCGCACCCGGAACGGCTTCCGGCGCGCGGCCAGCGGCTGGCCACGGTGATGCTCGTGGCCGACGGCGTGGGCGGCGGCAGCGACGGCGGCAACGCGAGCCGGCTGGCCGTCGAGGCGATCATGGGGTACGTGTCGTCCACGCTGGAGTGCTGCCACGCGGTGGTCAGCGGCTCGGACGCGGAGTTGTTCGCGGCGCTGCGCACCGCGGCGTCCGAAGCGCACGCCGTGGTGCAGGCGCGAGCGGCGGCCGAGCGCACGCCGGCCGTCATGGCCACGACGCTCACGCTCGTCGTCGCCGTGTGGCCGTCGGCCTACGTCCTGCAGGTGGGCGACAGCCGCTGCTACTTCTTTTCCGGCGGCGTGCTGCGACAGGTGACGCGCGACCAGACGGTGGCGCAGGATCTCGTGGACATGGGCGTGCTGCCCGCCGAGCAGGCCGCGTCGTCGCCCTATCGCCACGTGCTGGCCCGGGCCATCGGCGCCGAGGAGGCCACGCCGGACGTGCTCCGCCTGGACATCAGCGAACGTGGATCGGTGCTCCTGCTGTGCAGCGACGGCCTGACGAAGCACGTGTCCGACGACGAGATCGCCGGACACGTGCGCACGATGGTGTCATCCGAGCAGCTGTGCCGCTCGCTCGTCGAGCTGGCGCTGGCCCGCGGCGGCACGGACAACGTCACCGTGCTCGCCGGCCGGGCAGTGGGCGGCGGTTAGCCGCCCCCGCCGCCGCGATGGGCCGTGCGTCCGCCGGAGGAACCCGCGGACGACGACCCCGCCGACTGCGAGGCGCCCGAGGATCCCGCCGATCCCGCCTGGCTGCTGGACGGATGCGCGCCACCGGTGCCCGATCCGTTCCCGTTCACGTAGCCGCGACCCTTCACCAAGCTCCCGTTCCCGTTCGGCGTGCTCGGCGTATTGACGATCACGACGGGCTGGCCGCCCGGGTAGAAGCCGCCGTACCCGCCGAAGCCGAATCCATACCCGTAGCCGTAGCCCGCGTAGGGGTAGCCGTACGCGCCGTACATCCCGTACATGTCGCACGAATACACCGCGTACGGCGAGCAGTAGGCGTACGGGGAGTACCCCCACGCCCCGTAGCCGTAGTACGGCGCGTACGTGCATCCGCCGGCGGCGTCCCAGCCATAGGCCGAGTACGGGCACGGCGGAAGATTGGCGGCCGCCCCGGACGCGCTCGCGCCGGCGCGATTCGCCGGGGCCGGCGCGGCGCCGGCATCCGACGTCCGCACGGAGAACCGGTTGGGATTGGCCAGCGCCACGATCACGTCGGTCACGCCACCCGGCACGCCGGCCGCGGCCAGCGTCTGGAGCTGCCCGGCGTTCACGGTCATTTGCTCGTCGCGGTTGACCAGCCACGCCTCGACCACCGGCGCGTCGAGATGGTCCGAGGCCTCGATGATGTCGTCGGTGTTCAGCGGGGCCGCGTCGGCCACGCGCGCCGCCGCCACGGCCATCGCCCGATCGCCGACCGCCGAGGCGATCTCGGCGGGGAGCAGGCCGGGATCGGTGGCCTCGCGGTACACCAGCACGCGCACGCCGGTGTTCCGCCCCGCCGCCACACCCTGCACGTCCAGCCACTGGCCGTCGGCCGACATGGCGATCAGCCCCGTGGACGAACGGCGGACGCCGTTATCGCACGAATAGTTGGAATGCAGGTAGACCCGCTCGCCGTCCCGCGACCAGGCGGCGCTGCGCCAGCCCGTGCAGCCGTCGCGCGTATCCGGAAGCTGCGTATCGTTCGCCACGATGTGCTCGCGGGCGGTCTCCTTGCCGCCGGTCACGGTCACGATGTCCACGGCCGCGGCCCCCGCCGGCACCACGCACATGAGCGGCGGCCGCGCGCCTTCCGGCGCCGCCGCCGGCTCCCAGCACCCCAACCACGCGTCCCATCGACCGTCGAGGCGCGCCTGCTGCGCGCCAACGGGGGCCGCCAGCATTGCCATCAGCGCGCAGGCCAGCACCGCCGTTCCGGCGGCCGCGCGCGCGGCATTGATCGCTCGGTTCTTCATAGGACCCTCTCCTCAGAACCTGAAAGTGAGCCCGCCGGTGATCGCCACCCCGGACAGGTCGATCCGATCGAACCCGGAAAAATCGCCGCCCAACTGGGCCTGCGCCCAAGAATAGCGCGCCTCGACGGTGAAGGCCATGCTCGGATTGATCGTGAAATCCGCACCCACGAAGCCGTCGAACATCGGGGTCCACGCCGACGAGCTCAACACGCTCGAAAACACGTCGGTGGTGGTCGTGTCCACGAAATCGCCGCCCTGGCGGAACTTGTAGTACATCGTGCCGACGCCCGCGCCGACGAACGGCGCGACACGCGCCGGCACCCACGCGAACTGCCCGATCGACTGCCCGCGCGGCTGCAGGTACGCCTTGAGACTCACGGTCAGCGGGATCCGCGTGAAATCCGTGGCCTGCTCGATCGGCATGTTGTTGTTGTCGAGCCAGCCCCGGGCCTGCGACTGCGCCGAGGCATGCGAATAGCCGAGCCCGAACTCGGCGTCCACCTGCGAACTGAGCCGGAACGCGAGATCGGTGGCGATCGTGGCGCTGCTGAAATCGCTGCGGTCGAGCGTGAGATTGCTCATGACGGTGGAAAAGATGTCGCTGTTGGCGCTCGCGAAATCGTATCCGGTGCGGACGGTCCACGTGGCGGTCGGCACGTGGAACAGATACCCGGACCCGGCGTCCTGGGCGCGCACCGGCGCCGCCAGGGCGGCGAGGGCCGACAGCAGGAGGATGGCGCGCCCCCCGCGTTTCCACGAGGCGCCCGGCGCCTCGACTCCGGCGGCCCGGCCCGCACTCGGTGCGTACATGGTGCTCCTCCAACTGAGCGTAGATCCCGCCGCGGCGAATCCGCGGCGGCCACCATTGTATACAGTCAAGTATACGCCGGAGTTCCCTCCGCGACAAGCCGCAACGTCGATCCGTCCCGACCGCCCCACGGCAACCCCCACCATTCCGCCTCCATCCGTACCGCCTGCACGCCCGTCGGGTTCCGAACCGCCTCTCCCGCGGGGTTTACTCGACGGCGCGCCCCCCGACCGCGGCCGCCAGCCGCGCCGCTACCCGCCATCGGTCTCGCGCAACACCTCGTCGAGCACGGTCACCAGCAGGTCGGCGTCGGCGTCGGCAAAGGGCATCGGCGGACGGATCTTCACCACGTTGTGGTGCGGGCCGTCGGTGCCCACCAAGATGCCGCGCTCGCGCATGCGGTTCACGACGTACGACGCTTCCGCCGTCGCCGGCTCGAGCGTGACCCGGTCGCGCACCAGCTCGACGCCCAGGAACAGCCCCGCCCCGCGGACGTCGCCCACCAGTTCGTGCCGCTGGAGGAGGGCCCCGAGGCCCGCGAGCATGCGCTCGCCCACCCGGCGCGCGTGTTCCTGAAGCCCCTCGTCACGCAGCACGTCGAGCACGGCCAGCCCGACGGCGCACGACACGGTATTGCCGCCGAACGTATTGAAGTACTCCATCCCGTTGTCGAACGCATCGGCGATGGCGCGCGTGGTGACGACGGCGGCCAACGGGTGGCCGTTGCCGAGCGGCTTGCCCATGACCACGATGTCGGGCACCACGCCGTATGCCTCGAACGCCCAGCAGTGCGTGCCGAGCCGCCCGAGGCCGGTCTGCACTTCGTCGGCGATGCACACGCCGCCGGCCCGCCGCACGCGGCGGTAGACCTCGGCGAAATAGCCGGCCGGGGGCAGGATCTGCCCGCCCACGCTGGGGCAGGTCTCGGCGAGGAAGCCGCAGAACGGGCGGCCGGCGGCGCGCACCGCGTCGGCCAGCGCGCCCACCCGTTCGGCATACTTGAGCCCCGCCGCCGGATCGGCGCGGCGGAACGGGCCGCGGAAATCGTCGGGGAGGGAGGCGACGTGGACCCAGGGCGGCGCCCCGGCGCCCCCGGGGCCGGCGTGCTTGTACGGACTGAGGTCTATTAGTGTATTTGTATTGCCGTGATAGGCCGCGTCGAGCACGATCAGGTCGCGCCCGCCGGTGCCCGCGCGGGCCAGCCGCACGGCGAGTTCGTTGGCTTCGCTCGCCGAATTCGTGAAGTAGCACACGGTGAGCGGCGGCGGGAGCGTGGCGGCCAGCCGCTCCGCGTACTCGACGGCCACGTCACCGAGGTAGCGCGTGTTGGCGGTGAGCACGCGCATCTGATCGGAGGCCGCCCGGGTCACGCGCGGGTGGGCGTGCCCCACGTGCGGCACGTTGTTGTAGGCGTCCACGTACTGGCGGCCGGTGTCGTCGAACAGGTACTGCTTCCAGCCCCGCGCCAGCCGGAGCGGCGCGCGATAGGCGAGGGCGAGGTTGCCGCCGAAGTGGGCGCGACGCGCGGCCAGCGTCTGGTCGGGCGTTCGCTCCGGCCGGGGAAACCGGTGGGCGGGAATGCCGACGAGCAGATTCGGATCGGGACAGAGCGCGCGCCACACGGCGCGCTGGCTGGCGCGCCCCACGCCCGGGAAGTCGAGGCCGAGGCCGAGCAGATCGACGACGATCTGCAGGTGCAGGTGCGGCGTCCACCCGCCGTTCTCCGCCGGAACGCCGAGCGCGGCGAAGCGCGCGCCGCGGGCCACCGTCTGCCCCGCGGCGAGCCCGGCGAGCGAGTCGCGGCTGAGATGCCCGTAAAGCGTGAAGAACTCGCGGCCGTCTCCGGTCTCGTGTCGCAGCACGATCACCGGGCCGTAGTCCAGCGGCTGCGCGTTGTCCGCGAACGCATGCACGGTGCCGGCGAGCGGCGCGAACACGGGCGTGCCGGCCTCGGCGAACAGATCGAGGCCGAGGTGCACGGTCCGGCGCTCGTCGGTCACCTGCTCGCCGCCGCCGAACGCCGGCGTCGCGTAGAGGAGGCGCGGTTCGTCGTAGCGGCCCACGGCCACCCGCGCGCCGGTTTGCCGCAGGGCCTCGAACACGCGCGGCGTGAGGTGCGGCTCGTCGCGCTCGGCGGGATCGCCGCTCACCGCGGGGCTGCCCACGCTCCAGTCGAGCACCAGGCTCGGCTCGCGGCGCAGATCGACGCCGAGCACCGGGGCGATGTCCGCGGCGCGCGCCCGCAACCACGAGACCACGCTCTCGCTCGCCGGCACCGGCGCGAGGTCGCAACCCTGCCGGAGCATGGCTTCGGCGAGCGGGAACGACGTCGCCGCCAGTCGAGGGAGCGCCTGCCGCACTCGCTGCTGGCTCACGCCGAGGTACGCGTGGTCGGGCCGCTGGCCCATCTGCGCGGCGGCCATGCAGGCGCTGAGGCAGAGGCGGATGGCGGCGAGCCCGAACAGGGCGGCCAGTTCCGGTTCGCTCAGCGGCCGCTCCGCGTGGAAGGCGGCCGCGATCGCGGCGGCGGGGGCCAGCGGATCGGGCGCATCGAGCACGGCGTAGGCGATGGCGATGGCCAGGTCGCCGACGGCGTACCCTGCCATGATGTCGCCGAAGTCGACGATGCCGGTGACGCGCTGGTCGGCGGCGTCCGGCCCGCGCGCGCCGCCCACGAGCACGTTGTAGTCGTTGAGATCGTTGTGAATGGCGGCGCGCGGCAGCGCGGCCAAGTGGGGGGCCGTCCATCGATCGAAGGCGGCGCACACCGCGTCGATGGCGCGGCCGAGCGTCTCGTCGCGCACCAAGGGGCGCCGCGCGTCGATCGTGCGGCGGGCGCGCGCCAGATCCCACGGAAATTCGCGATGCAGGGCCGGGTGGTCGAACCCGGCCAGCGCGGCGTCGAGGCGCACCGCGTGCCGGCCCAGACTGGCGAGCAGCGCGGCCGAGGGCCGCACCGTGTGGGCCAGGGGCGATCCGGCGAGCCAGGTGACGGCCCACGCGAGGTGCGAGCGCCCGTCGGGGCCGACGACCGGCACCACGGTGGCGCCATCCACCGCCGGCACGACGCGCGGCGTGAAATCCAGCCGATCGGCCAGACGGGCGAGCGCCCGCTGCTGACACTCCAGCACGGCGGGATCTTCGCCGGCGTTGGCGATCTTCAGCACCACACGCCCCGCCGCGCCGGCGTCGATCAAGAAGTTCTGATCGCGCTCGCTGACCAGCGCGCGGGCCGCACCGTGGAGTCCAAAGCGGTCGCGGGCCACGCGGGCGGCCGAAGCCTCGTCGAACCGGGGCGCGAGATCGAGCATGCAACACGGTAGTCGGGCGCTCGCGGCGCGTCCACCGGGCGGAGGCGGAGGCGGGGGGGCCGGCCGCGGGTTGCAGCGGTCGCTATGATCCGTACGAGGGTACGAGAGTACGAGAGTACGAGAGCGGCTCGTTACGACGGTGGTACAGCAAGACCGATCACGCGGCGAGCGACCGGAATCGCGCCGTTGCCGTCCTGCGTGCCTCGGGTTCCCTTCAATTCGACTGTGCGCCAACCACCCTTCAGTCGCCAACGCAGCCATGTCCACGGTACCGCTGTTCGAACCGCTGACCATTCGCGACGTCACGATCCCGAACCGCATCTGGGTGTCGCCCATGTGCGAGTACTCGAGCCACGACGGCGTGCCCAACGACTGGCATCTGGTGCACCTGGGGAGCCGGGCGGTGGGCGGGGCCGGCCTGGTGCTCACCGAAGCCACGGCGGTGAGTCCCGAGGGGCGCATCTCGCCGGCGGACACTGGGCTGTGGAGCAGCGCGCACGCCGCGGCGTGGCGCCGCGTCGCGCGATTCGTGCGCGAGCAGGGCGCGGTGCCGGGCGTGCAGTTGGCGCACGCGGGCCGCAAAGCCTCGACCAAGGTGCCGTGGGAGGGCGCGGGCGAAGTGGCGATCGCCGACGGCGGGTGGCAGGCCGTGGCGCCGAGCGCGCTTCGGTTCGCCGACGACTATCCGCTTCCGCACGCGCTGTCGGAACGCGAACTGGACGACGTGCTCGCCCTGTGGGTGGCGGCGACGCGGCTGGCGCTGGAGGCGGAGTTCGACGTGATCGAACTGCACATGGCCCACGGGTATCTCATGCACCAGTTTCTCTCGCCGCTCAGCAATCACCGGGACGACGCCTACGGCGGGCGGTTGGAGAACCGCCTGCGTTTTCCGTTGCGGGTGGCGCGGGCGGTGCGCGACGTGTGGCCCGACCGGCTGCCGCTGTTCGCGCGCATCTCCGCCACCGACTGGACCGACGGCGGGTGGGACATCGAGCAGTCGGTGACGTTGGCCGCGGCGCTGCGCGACATCGGCGTGGATCTGATCGACTGCTCGAGCGGCGGCAACGTGCCGCACGCCCGGATTCCCGTGGGGCCCGGGTATCAGGTGCCGTTCGCCGAGCGTATCCGGCGCGACGCGGGTATCGCCACGGGCGCGGTGGGGCTGATCACCACCGCGCAGCAGGCCAACGCGATCGTGGCCGAGGGCAAGGCGGACGCCGCGATTCTGGCGCGCGAGATGCTGCGCGATCCGTACTTCGCGCTCCACGCGGCCCGGGAACTGGGCGCCGACGGGCGGTGGCCGAAGCAGTACTTGAGGGCGAAGCCGCAATAAGAGAGTACGAGAGTATGAGAGTATGAGAATAGGGTAGTGGACGGCGTGAGGCACTGGACTGCCCGGCTGCCCTACTCTTCAACCACCAGCACGAACTTCCCGACGTGCCGGCCGGCTTCGAGCGCCGCGTGCGCGTCGGCGGCCCGGCCGAGCGGGAACGTTCCCGCGATCACCGGCTTGACGGCGCCGCGGGCGAGCAGCGGCCATATGCGTTCGCGCAAACGCTCGGCGATGGCGCCCTTGAACGCGGGGGATCGATTGCGCAGCGTGGAGCCGGTGATGGTCAGCCGCTTGGCCATCACCTGCCGGATGTTGAACTCGGCGTGGGCGCCGCCCAGCGTGGCGATGAAGACCAGCCGGCCGTCGTCGGCGAGCAGCGCCAGTTCGCGCGGCACGTAGGGGCTGCCGACCATGTCGAGGATCACGTCGGCGCCGCGTCCCCCGGTGGCCGCCTGCACCACCGCCACGAAGTCCTCGCCGTGGTAGTCGATGGCGCGCTCGGCGCCAAGCGCGACGCACGCGGCGCATTTGTCCGCGGTGCCGGCGGTGGCGAACACGCGGGCGCCCATCGCCTTCGCCATCTGGATGGCGGCCACGCCGATGCCGCTCGACCCGCCCTGCACGAGGAACACCTCGCCCGCCGCGAGCCGCCCACGGTCGAACACGTTGCTCCACACGGTGAAGTGCGTTTCGGGGAGCGAGGCCGCCTGGATCATGGACAGACCGGCAGGCACGGGCAGGCACTGCACCTGCGGGGCGACGCAGTACTCGGCGTATCCGCCGCCGGCGAGCAGGGCGCAGACGGCGTCGCCCACCGCCCATGCCGTGATGCCGGCGCCGACTTCGGCCACGGTGCCGGCCACTTCGAGGCCCGGGAATCTCGCTCGCGCCGGGCGGCGGTGGATAGGCGCCCTGGCGCTGCAGGATGTCGGGGCGGTTCATGCCCGCGGCCGCCACCCGGATGAGGAGCTCGCCCGCGCCGGGCGCGGGCCGCGCCTGCTCGGCGATTTCGAGCACCTCGGGGCCGCCGGGCGCGCGGATGATCACGGCCCGCATCAGTAGCGCGCCTGCCAGCGGTTGTTGGCCCGGTCCACGTCGGGAAGCACGCGCCGCGGATCGACCTCGGCCGCGGCGACCGCTTTCCCGCCGGGCACGCGGTACGCGAACTCGTTGCCGAGGTTCCACATCTCGATGGGAAGCTTCACGGTCATGATCGTGCGATCGGCGAACGTGATCGCGAGTTCCACCGGCATGATCATGGCGCCGTGGTTGCCGATGAACACGCGCGCGCCGTCCGGGGAATTGACCACCGAATCCACCGACTGGTCGAGCCGCGCCGTCGTGTAGATCCATTCGCGCCAGTACCAGTCGAGGTCCATGCCGGATTCGTCGCGCATGATGCGGAAGAAGTCGGCGGGCGTGGGATGCTTGAACGCCCAGGCCTTGATGTAGGCGCGGAACGCCGTGTCGAATCGCGGCTGGCCCAGCACCTCGAAGCGCAGGGTCTGGAGCATGAGGGCGGGCTTCTGGTACCCCGTCCAGAACAGGTCGCGCACTTCCGTGGGGTTCTCGATGATCGGCTGCTCGTTGCCCGGCACGGCGTGCTCGGCGTAGAGGCGCAGCGGGTGCGACTCGATCGTGTCGCCGTACGCCGTGCCCTTGAAGTAGAGCGCGGCGTTGTGGAGATCGATGAACGTGTTGAACCCCTCGTCCATCCATGGATACAGCCGTTCGTTGCTGCCCACGATCATCGGGAACCACTCGTGGCCGAACTCGTGGGCCAGCGCCCACTGCTGGTCCTCGCGCGTGGGGCTGTTGGGCACGAAGGTGAGCATCGGGTATTCCATGCCCTGGATGGGCCCCTCGATGGTCGTGGCGTGGGAGTACGGGTAGCGGTACCACTGCTCGCTGAAGTACCTGATCGCCTCGCGGCGCCATGCGGTTCGCCTCGGGCCACTGGTCGGCGGTGCGGCGATAGAGCGTCTCGATCAGGATGCCGTCCCAGCCGCTGGCGTCCCAGAGGAAATCGGGGCCGGCCGCCCAGGCGAAGTCGCGCGTGTCGCGCGCCGTGAAGTGCCAGGTGAGCGTCGCCCCGGGTCACCGGCCGGAACGGCGGAGAAGTCGTCCAGGACTCCAGGCGCGAGATCACGTGCACCGTGGTGTCGGACGTCCGGGCCAGCGCGAGCCGGGCGATCTCGGTGGGCGTGAGCACGGTGGCCGGGTTCTGCAGCTCGCCCGTAGCGCGGACGATGTAGCTGGCCGGCACGGTGAGCGAGACGTCGAAGTCGCCGTACTCGAGGTAGAACTCGCCGGCGCCGATGTACGGTTCGTGGTTCCAGCCGTGGACGTCGTCGTACACCGCCATGCGCGGATACCACTGGGCGATCTCGTACAGCGGCCCCGTCGTGGCCCATGCGCCCCCCGCCCTGCTCGGGCACCTTGAAGCTCCACGCCGCGTCCAGATCCAGCGCCGCGCCCGGGGCGAGCGGCGTGGCGAGGTCCACGCGCATCGTCGGTGCCGTAGACGGCGTGGGCGGCGTCGCGATCGCGCCACCCGCACGTAGTCGAGCGTCAGGCCGCCGTCGAACCCCTGGCACGAGAAGTCGAACTCGCTGCCGAGGAACTTGAGCGGCGGCTGATCGAGGACGTTCGTGATGCTCGTCGGCGCGCACAGATTCTGTTCCAGGAACATCCACAGATAGGGCAGCGTGTCGGGCGAGTTGTTCCGGTAGTGGATGCTCTCGGCGCCCGAGATGCGATCGCGGGCCGGATCGAGCGTGGCGGTGATCCGGTAGTCCACCTTCTGCTGCCAGTAGCCGGCGCCGGGGCGGCCGCTCGCGGTGCGCACGGCGGTGGGCGGGGGCAGCGCCAGAGGGCGGAAGGGGGACGAGTCGGCCACGGCGAGTTGCGCCGGCGGACTGGGCGCGAACGCCGAACGGGATGAGCGCGCCGACGGCGAACAGCGCGCGGGCGGCGCGGCGGACACCGGGGTGACGTGGCATCCGGAAAGCATGGCGCGGCGCGCCCCCGGCTCGCAACCGGCGCGGTCCGCCCGGCATTGCCTTCGGACGAAAACGGAGGCAAATAGGGGGTGGCCCCGCCGAGCCCGCTTCCTCGACATTGCCCCTGATCCCCGCGCACTCCGTGCCGAACCCTTCCGTTCCGACGACCGCCGCTTCGTCCGCCGCGCTGGATGCGCTCGCCGCCCAGCTCGACGCGTCGCCCGACTACCGGGTGCTCCGGCGGTTCGACCCGCCGCGATCCTACGCCACGGCGATGCCGACGGAAGGCCCGCTCAAGACGGCCGCCGCGATCGACGTCGAGACCACCGGCATGGACCACCGGCAGGACGCGATCATCCAGCTCTCGATCGTCCCGTTCACCTACGCGCCGGATTCGGGCCGGATCTTCGCCGTGGACGCCATGCTCGACTTCTACCAGGACCCGGGCCGGCCGATCCCCGCGGAGATCGTGGCCCTCACCGGGATCACCGACGCCGACGTGGCCGGCCAGCGGATCGACGACGAGGCGGTGGCCGCGTGCCTCGCCTCGGTGTCGTTAGTCATTGCTCATAACGCCGAATTCGACCGGCCGTTCACCGAACGGCGGCTGGCCGCCTTCCGCGACAAGCCGTGGGCGTGTTCGGTGCGCGACGTGCCCTGGCGCCGCCTGGGGCTGTCGTCGTCGAGTCTGGAATACCTGCTCATGAAGCGGTGCGGGCGGTTCTACGGCGCCCACCGCGCGGACCAGGACGCGGCGGCGGTGGTGCATCTGCTGGCCACGCCGTTCGACGACGGCACGCTCCCCATGCGGCTGCTGCTCGACAGCGCCCGCCGCGGCACGGTGCGCATCTGGGCGGAGCGTTCGCCGATCGAGACGAAGGACCTGCTCAAGGCGCGCCGCTATCGGTGGAATCCAGGCGAGGACGGCCGGCCGAAGGCCTGGCACCGCGAGGTGCCGTCCGACGAGCAGTCCGCCGAGCTGGAGTGGCTGTACGCCACCGTATATGGTGGGAAGCGGCCCACCCTGCGCATCGACCCGCTCGATGCGCGCGCCCGCTACTCCGATCGCACGTGATGCGGACGTTCGGAGAAACCACTTGGCCCGCCGCTGCGTATGGGCGGCCGTGACCATCGCCGCCCCGCACGAGGGAACGCCGTGACCGAGAACATGCTGATCGACATCCTGGTCTTCTCCGGCCTGATGGCCCTGCTGGGCACGCTGGCCAAGATCTCCCTGGCGCTGATCCACCGGCGCCGCGGGGGCGCGGCCGCGCTCGACGACAAGGCGGTGGCCGAAATCGCCGAGCGCCTGGCGCGCCTGGAGCAGATCGCCGAGTCCACCGCGGTGGAGGTGGAGCGCATCGGCGAGGGCCAGCGGTTCACGGTCAAGGTGCTCGGCGATCGCTCGGTGTACCGGCCGACGCGCTAGTTGCCGAGGGTGAGGCACCCCGGCGCGCCGGGGAGGGCGACGTACTGCGGGGTGAGGAAGACCGCGGCGGAGTGGGGCAGATACCGCACCACGCGCGGGCCGCCGGGTTGGTCGATCTGCAGGAGCACGGGGCTCGTGGCGTCTCCGCCGTTCCACCGGTACCCGACGAGCTTCATGCCGTCGGCGACTCCCGCCAACGCCGCCGGCCCCCCGGCCTCCACGCCGTGCACCACGTGATCGCGCATCGTGGCGGGGCCGTCGAACCCCAGGTCGAACGCGAACAGGGCCACGGCACGGACCGTGGCGCACCGGCCGAGGGCGGTGGAATCGCCGGGGACCATCTCGCCCCGATTCACGTAGCGGTCGATGGCGTCGACGAATGCGGCGCGCCCCGCGGGCGGCACCATCTGCGCGAGCAGGGAATCGGTGATCTCGATGTTCGCGCGGCCCGCCGATCGGAACGTGCGCACCATTAAACTATCCAGATCGAACGCGGAGCCCGTCCAGCGCGG
The DNA here is from genome assembly GCA_963729495.1 of uncultured Gemmatimonadaceae bacterium. Lineage (GTDB taxonomy): Bacteria > Gemmatimonadota > Gemmatimonadetes > Gemmatimonadales > Gemmatimonadaceae > JAGWRI01. The sequence continues at coordinate 28,327 of CAVSOM010000028.1, read as the reverse complement.
GAGATTCGCGTCGAGGTAGAGGGCCAGGGCGTAGCCCTGCGCGTACGGGTACGCCTTCCACGCGTCGTCGGTCCAGAAGCGGGCGACGACCTCGGCGCGCGTGTCGCGCCGCGCGGGCGACGCGTAGTAGGCGCGCAGCACGGCGTTCACGCGCTCGCGATATACGGAATCGGTATAGTGGCCGAGGTCGCGGAAGAAGCGGTCGGCGTAGTAGTCCGTGAATCCCTCCGTGAACCACTTGTAGCGGGCTTCGAGGTGCGTGGCCGCCAGCCGCTGGCCGTTCCAGAGGTGGAACAGCTCGTGGGCGAGCAGCCGCCCCAGCCCCGGGAGATCGGCCGTGCTGTCGGCGGCGGCGACGAAGCCCGCGGTGAACGCCGTGCCCGTCAGCGTATGTGGATCGGCGATCGGCAGGAGGAGCACGAAGGCCCGGTCGAACGCGGGGGCGCCCCAGAAGGCGGTTTCGGCGGCCCACAACGAACGCACCATGCGGGCGAAGTCCGGATCGGTGAATCGCCAGCTACCCTGGGCTTCGATCGTCACGCCGCCACTGTCGGGGGCGCTGACCAGGCGAAAGTCGCCGGCCGCGAAGGAGGCGCCCGCAAACGCGCGCAGCGAGACCGGCCCCGAGAAGGTCGCCTTGGAGCCGAAGCTGGTGAGAATGCGCCAGGTGGGCGGCAGCCCCGTCCAGCGGATCTGGAGCACCGGCGTCGCGTTGGCCGCGCGGTCCGGGTACACCAGCGCATTGGTCTGATTGAAGACGATGCGCGTGCTGTCGAGCACCAGGCGGTGGTGCAGCGGATAGCGCAGCGGCCCCGTCCAATCCTGGCGGAGCACGTAGTGCAGCTGCACGAGGGCGCTCGGCGCGTGGGTCACCACCCGGGTGCCCCCGGCGAACGGACCGAGCGTGGCGCCCGGACCGGCGTCGAATTCCACGATCGCCTTCCAGAGGCTGTCCTCGCCGGCCCACGACGTGGGGACTTCCAGCCGGGTGACGCCGCTGCGATCGCCGCGGAAGTCCACGTCCACGTCGAGTTCGGGCGGCTGGCCGGCTTGGCGCACGTAGTGGAAGGTGTAGCGGAGCGTGTCGGCCTGGGCGGCAGCCCGCGTGGGGCGGGACGCCAAGGCGGCGGCGAGGGCAAAGGCGAGGCCCAGGGCGTACCGGTGCATGGTTCGTGGATGATCGCGCATTGGGGCCCCCTTTGCCAGAGCGCCGGGCGCGGGATAGAATGCGCCAACCTCGAGGACATACCTGGCATGCGCGTGGCAATCGTGGGCGGCCCCGGGATCGGCAAGAGCACGCTCGTGCGGCAGCTGGCCGATCTCTATCACAATGGCGCCTATGGCGAGGGCGAGAAGGGCGTGTGGGATCCCCGCCTGCTCGCCGACATCGAGGCCGGGCGCAACGCGGTGGGGGTGACCGCGTACTTCGCGCGCCTCTACGACGCCAACTACCGTGACGCCATGGAGCACGACCGCGCGGGCCGGGTGATCTTCTTCGAGGGCGCGCGGATCACGCTCGAAGCGCACATCGCGGAGTATCCGCCAGCGGACCACGCGGCCCTGCGCGGCGTGCTCGCGATTGGCGACTGGTGGAACCCCGACCGGGTGATCTGCCTGACGTCGAGCACGGACACGATCGAGAAGCACATCAAGCTGCGGAACCGTCCGCACGAGAGTGTGGCGTCGATGGTGCGCCGGTTCCGGTTGATCGACGCCGAGTTCCGGCGGTTGGCGGCGGCGTCGCCGAACGCGGTCGTGATCAACCGCGACAACATGGAGTTCCACGAGCGGGCCGACCTCGTACGCATCATCCGGGCGGCGGGGCTGCCGATGTTCGCGGAAATTCCATACGAGGAGATCCCGGCGGCGGGGTAGCGGTCGGCAGACCGTCGGAACCCCACCGGCGAGGGTGTGTAGGACCATACGAGTGTTGCCCGGCTCCCCCGCCCCAGCTCCCGCCCCCCGGCTCGCGACCCGTGTCCGCACGCCTCCATCGTCCGCCGCCGCTCCAAGCCGAACTCGAACGCATCGCCGCCGAGCGCCTCGCCGCGCAGCGGGAAATCGAGCGGCTGTACCGCTGGGAATTCGTGCGCGTGTGCGCCGAGTGCATCGGATGGGCCGCGGCGGGCGCGTGGCTCATGCTCTGGTCGTTCCACCTGACCGATCCGCTGGTGGCGCAGATTCCCTTCTGGGCGAGCATGCTCGTGTGTTACGGCGGTATCTCCTTCTCCCTGCTGTCGGCGTACACCCGCGGGTGCGACCGCGGCGACTGGTAGCCGACCCGGCTCGGCTGCGCCGTTCGCCGTTCGCCGCGCGCGCGGCGACCCGCCCTACCCCGCCGCCGCCGCGTCGGTGCGCTTCACCCAGCTGAAGAACAGCCCCGTCATCACGCCGAACGCGATCGCCGTGCCGCCGATCTCCATGATGCCCCCGGCCACCTGGAGATCCGTCATCGCCGAGAGGCCCGGCATGGGCGGGGCCAACTGGTAGATGCCGTAGATCGGGAAATCGGCCAGCAACATCACGATTGCAATTCCCGAATGGATCATCGTGGCCAGGAACACGTACAGGATCTTGAACAGCACGGGGAATTGGCGCCGCGGCACGCTCATCACCACCGGCCACCAGAGTACGACCCCGGCCACGAGCCAGGCGAGGTCGAACACGAACGCGCCCGCCTGCGACACCATGAGGCCGTCGACCACGGCCGGCACGTGGGTCACCGCGGCGAGGATGTTGAAGACGATCGCCGCGAGAAGAGGCGTGGTGAGCACGCGCAGCGCGCCCCAGGCGGCGCCGGACGGCTCGGGGCGCGCCGCCAGCGCCGGTTCGAGGCCGAGCAGGAGCAGCGGACTGGCGATCATGGTGAGCACCAGAAACTGCACGGCGTGGGCGCTGGCCAGATACCCGGCGGCCAGCGGGCCGAGCGGCCAGTCGAGGGCGAGCCACACGATGAGCACGCCCGCCCACCCGATGCGGCGGCGCCGCCGGGCAGGCGCCGTGTCGGGCGCGTGGCGCGTGAGCGCCCAGTAGCCCGACGCGATGGCGAGCGCCACCAGCCAGATGCCCGGGTACGGACGCCAGCGCCAGGCCCAGCGGATGCCCTGGGCCGAACACCACCACTGTACGTTGGTCACCATGTCGGACGGCCCGCGTGGGAAGGGAAGACGATCAGTGGGCGCCGCGCAGCAGTTCGGGCAGATCGTGCGCCCAATCCTGCTGCAGCGTGCCGAAGGGATACGCGCGGTGCGCGCTGTCGTCGGCGGTGAAGGTGTAGACCTGGGCCGCGTGGCCCACCGTATAGTTGGTGTCGCCGGCCACGCTGGCCTCGCGCGTGGCGATGGCGACGCCCACGGCGTGTTCGGCGGTCTCGACCTCGGCCTCGGTGCCGCGCAGGCCCACGAACGCCGGATCGAAGTTGTCGAGCCAGGCCCGCAGCTGCTGCGCGGAATCGCGCGGCGGGTCGGTGGTGACGAACACGACGCGGATGCGCTGCCGGTCGCCGCGCGGCAGGCGTCGCAGGGCGGCGGCGATGTTCGCCATCTGCACCGGGCAGACGTCGGGGCAGTGCGTGTAGCCGAAGGCGAGCAGCGTCAACGTGCCCCTCGTGTCGCGCGCGAAGTCGAAGGGCCGCCCGTCGGTGTCGGTGAGCACGAAGTGGGGACGGGCAATGGCCGCGGGAAGCGCGGCGCCGTGCAGGTCCTGCGAGTCGCGCGCCGGCCCGCCGCAGGCCGCGGCAAGCGCGAGCAGCAGAGCCCCAATCGACGTGCGGAGATGTCGCGAACGGATCAATGCCTGAACTCCGGGTGCCCTGCAACGTAACGCCCGCGCCGCGCGGTCGGTAGCCGCGGGCGCGGGCATTTCGTGCGGTGCAAAGATTCCGTTTGGTCCGCAGCTACTCCGTCTGGCGCGGGTCCGGCTTCACCTCGAACGTCTGCTCGTACGTCTTGCCGTTCACGGTGAGCCGCGCCGTGAACGCGCCGGTCATCTGCGGCGTGGGGCCGCTGGCCCGGCCGCGGCCTCGACCGCGACCGCCGCCCCCCCGCCCCCCCGCCGCCCCGCCGTCCTCCGCCCATCGGATTGAACACCACGCGGTGCATGCCCGCCGCGGCCTGGAACGGTTCGGGGGTGGGCTGCCAGAGCGGCGACACGTTGGGAATGCCGCCGCGCCCGCCCCGCCCGCCGCGCCCGCCGGCCGGCGCTTCGGGGGCGCCGGCGCCGAAGGTGGCGCGCACCGCGCCCGACTGATCGAGGATCTCGATCTTCGTGTCGGGGCTGTCGGCCCGGAGGTAGTAGTCGATGTACGCGCCCACCGGCGGGTTCGGGGTCTGCGGCTCGTCCTTCTGCAGCGGCGTGCCGTTGTCGCCCCCCTGCGTGTAGTTGTAGGCGTTGCCGGGTTTGAACAGGTACGCGTCGGCGCCGGCCACGGCGTCGTTCAGCTGGCGCAGCACGCTGATGTCGTCCACCACCCAGATGCCGCGTCCGTGGGTGCCGACGAGGAGATCGCCGGCGTAGACCTCGAAGTCGCGCACCGAGGTGACGGGGAGCCCGAGCTGCAGCGACTGCCAGTGGTCGCCGTCGTCGAACGAGACGAAGGCGCCGCGCTCGGTGCCGGCGAACAGCAGCCCCTGCCGCTCCGGATCCTCGCGCACGGTGTGCACGTAGACGCCGGCCGGGAGCCCGTCGGTGATCTTCACCCACGTGCGTCCCATGTCGCGGGTGCGATAGACGTACGGGTCGTAGTCCTGGAGCTGGTGGCGGTCCACGCTGGCGTAGGCCGCGTTGAAGTCGAAGTGCGACGCCTCGATCATCGTCACTCGGCTCCACGGGGTGAGCGCGGGCGGCGTCACGTCGGTCCACGCCCGGCCGTCGTTGGTGGTGACCTTGATCAGCCCGTCGTCGGTGCCGATCCAGATCATCGGCACGAGCAGCGGCGAGGGGGCGATGGTGTAGATCACGCCGCCGTTGCCGCGGTTGGGATCGACGTCGGCCGCGCCGGCCGCGTCGAGCGTGGCGGGCACGGCGGGCACGGCGGGCGCGGGCCGGGTGAGATCGTCGCTGATCCGGGTCCAGGTCTGCGCCGAGTCGGTGGACTTGAAGATATACTGGTTTGCATAATACAGCGCGCGCGGATCGGCCCGGGAAAGCACGAGCGGCTGCGTCCAGTCGGTGCGCACCTTGACGCCGTCGGGCACCTCGGGCGCCGAAGTGCCGGGCACGTTGCGGTTCAGCGCGAGGTCGAACCGGCTCCCCGTGCCGCCGTAGATGATGCCCGGGTGCAGCGGGTCGCCCGCCGTGTAGCCGCTCTCGCCGCCGGCGCCGATCGGTTCCCAGTCGCGGGTGGAGATCTCGGCGAACTTGCCGCGCACGCATACGGCCACGGCGCCCGAGTCCTGCTGGGCGCCGGTCACCCAGTACGGGAACCGGTAGTCCACGGAGATGTGGTACATCTGGGCCGTGGGCTGATTGAGCCACGAACTCCATTGGACCTGGCGCGGATCCTTGGTGCGGGCATTGGTCGTGATGACCGTGCCCTGGTCGCTGCCCACGATAAGCATGTTCGGATCGTCGGGCGAGACCCACGCCTGGTGGTAGTCGTCGCCGCCCGGCGAACCGCGCAGGGCGACCCACGTCTTGCCGCCGTCCTCGGTGCGCGACACGGCGACGTTGGACACGTACACGACGTCGGGATCCCGGGGATCGCACACGACGTGCTCGAAGTACCAGCCGCGGCCCCAGAGGGCGGAGTCGCCCGACATCTTGGTCCAGTGCGCGCCGCCGTCGTCGGAGCGGAAGAAGCCGCCCTGCCCCGCGGCGCCCTCGCCGAACGAACCCGGCGTGGCCGGCGGCTTCTCGCCCGGCGGCAATTCCAGGTTGTCGATCACGGCGTACACCCGGTTCGGGTGGCTGGCCGAGATGGCGATGCCGCTCTTGCCCATGCCCTGCGTGGGCAGCCCGTCGGTCAGCTCCTTCCACGAATTGCCGCCGTCGGTGGACTTGTAGAGCCCGCCGCCGGGGCCGTTGGAGGGGGCGTACACGAACCAGGGGGGCCGCCGGGTGTTCCAGAGGCCGGCGTAGACGACGTCGGGGTTGGACGGATCGATCTGGACCTCGATGGCGCCGACGTCCTCGCCCTTGAACAGCACCTTCTGCCAGCTCTTGCCGCCGTCCCGGCTGCGGAAGACGCCGCGGTCCGGATTGGGCGCGTAGAAGTGCCCGATGGCGGCCACGAACACGACGTTCGGATTGCGCGGATGGACGGCGATCTTGCCGATGTGCTGGGTGTTCTCCAGACCGAGGGGCGTCCACGTCCGGCCTGAATCAGTAGACTTATATACCCCGTTGCCGTACCCCACCGAGTCGCGCAGCGTGCACTCGCCGCTCCCCACGTACACGGTGTCGGGCGCCGACGGGGCCACGGCCACGGCGCCGATCGACGCCACCGGCTGGCCGTCGAACACGGGCTCCCACACGCGCCCCGCGTCGATGGACTTCCAGAGCCCCCCGTTCACCGCGCCGAAGTAGTACTCGTTGGGGCGGCCCGGCACGCCGGTCACCGCGTCCACTCGGCCGCCGCGGAAGGGGCCGAGCATGCGCCATTGCAGCCCCGAGAACAGCGCGGGATTCACCGGCGCGGTCACCGGCCGCGACCGCACGATGCCGTCGGCCAGGGCGCGCGGCGATGCCGGCGCCGCGCTCGGCGCGGCGGGCGCCAGGGCCCGCGGCAGCAGCGAGCGGCCCAGGAACGGCGCGGCCAGCGAGAGCGTCCAGCCGTACGAGCCGGCCCGCGCGAGGAAATCACGCCGCGAAACCGGCGCGGGCGCGGAGGCGGAGGCGGAGGCGGCGTCGGACGACTGCTCCGGCTGACGGTCGTCGGCGGCGCCGGGAGAGCCGGCGGAAGTGCGCTTCTTGGCCACGGGATACTCCCGACGCGCCGAGCGGTGCGTCACGAGAAGGGTCGAACACGCGAAACGACGCCGCGGAGGGAGGGGCCGCGGCCGGACGAGGGAAATACGCCGCGGTACCGGAGGGCGTCAAGCGCCCGGCGCTACTCCAGATCCTTGCCGATGATCGCCTCGATCTGCGCCTTGGCAATGCGGGCGTTGAGACGGGCCTGGATCAACGCCTGGCGGGCCGCCGCGAGCGCCGTCTGCTGGGTCAGGACGTCGATCAGAGCCGCCGCGCCGGCGCGGTACTGCGCGTCCTTGGCCGCCACGTTCTCCTCCGCGGCTTCGATCTGCAGCCGCTGGAGCTCGATCGTCTGCTCGGCGGTGCGGAACTGCGCCAGATACTGCGCCAGGTTCTCGCGCGCCGCGAGGCGGGCGTCGGCGAGCTGCGCCTTGGCGTTGTCGGACGCGGTGCCGTTCTGGACGACGCTCGCCTCGCGCCGGAAGTTGTCGAACACGGAATAGCTGAGCGAGTATGAGAGGAATTGATTGCTCGAGCCATTCAGCTTCGAGCCGCCGCCGAGCACGAACTGCGGCGCGGTGAACCCCGATATCGACGAGTAGCTGACGGTCAGCGTGGGCAGGTACGCGCTCAACGACGCCCACCAACTCGAGCGGCTGGCGCGTTCGACCTGCGTGGCTTGCTGGACCGCCGGCCCCTCGAGCGCCAGGCGCACGAGCGCCGCGCTGTCCGGGCCGATCGTGGGCACGAGCGCCGTGTCCGACGCCTCCGCCGTCACCTCGCGCGGGCCCCCGACCAGCCGCGAGAGCGCCGCGTTGGCCGTGACGAGCGCGCCCTGCGCGGTGACCAGGGCGAGTTTGGCCTGCCCAACGGCGACCGCGCTGGACAGCGAATCGGCACGCGACATGGCGCCACCGGCCACCTTCGCCTCCGTCACGGCCATCTGCTCGTTCGCCTCGGCGACTTGCTGCTCGGCCGCGGCTTGAGCTTCCCGCGCGGCGAGCACGTTGAAGTACTGCTGCTTGACGTTCAGGGCGATCGTGTACTGCTGGATCACCTGGTTCTGATCCGCGGCGGCGAGATTGGCGCGGGCCGCGCGATAGTCGAGAACGCGCGAGCCCCCGTCGAACAGGCTGAGGTTCGCGGAGTAACCCTTGCCGAGGCTCCACGGATTGCCGGTGAGCGGAATGAGCTGCCCCTGGAAGTACGTGGCGCCGCTGTATCGCGAGGCGCTCTGCCCCAGGCCGACGCTGGGCAGGAACTGCGCGAGGGCGGACTTGACGTTCGCGCTCGCCACGCGCGACGCGCTGCGCGCCTGGACCGTGAATGGCGAATTGGCCTGGGCCTGCCGCACGGCGTCGGCGAGCGAGACTGGAGTGGCGCCGCCCGTGGGTTCCTGGGCCGCGGCGAGTGCCGGGAGGGCGAGCGCGAGGAAAGCGGGGAGGACGGCAGATCGGAGGAGGGGTTGGCGCATCACGAACTCCGCGGGAATGGCGTGGAAGACGCGGCGATGGAGAGCAAGCCGCGTGCCGCTTTGGTGGAGCGGCAAGATGCCGCGCTAACAGAAGTTAGCTCGCACGGCTCGGGGTGGCGGGTGCGCGCGGTGGTCGGAAGTGGGATTCGGCGTCCCAGGATCGGACGGCGGGCCCGGAATCATTGACACCGGCAATGGCGACTCGGTATACGTAAGCAATCTCCAGACGGTCATCGACCTCGTGCTCGCTCTGACCCTCTCCCCACGGCTCCCAGCTCTCGTTTACCGGATCTCGTCGCGAGATCCGATTGGCCTCGTCGTCGCCGCCGTCGCCCTGCTCTGCCTCGGCGCGCCGGTTGCTGCCGCGCGCACCCAGGCGGTCGGCGGTCGCGTGGTCGATCCCGGTGGCCGTCCGATTCCGCAGGCGCAACTGCAACTCCTCCCGGGTGGGCCACTCGTGACCACGGACTCGTCCGGCTCCTTCGGGTTCGGCGTGCTGGCGGACGGCCGCCACACCGTCATCGTGCGTCGGCTGGGCTTCCAGCCGACGACCGTGCGCCTGAGCGTCCCGATGACGGCGGCGCGGCTCTCCATCACGCTCACGCCCGTGCCCGTGAACCTCGATACCGTGCGGAGCGAGGCATTGGAGAAGGATTTGCCTTGAGTGTTCGAGCGGATGCGCGAACACCTCGGCGCGGTGGAATTCGGGGCCGACCTGATGAGGAAGTATCCGTCCCTCTCGGCCGACGAGATCCTGCAGACCGACAGCAAGCTCTGGCCGTTCCTGCGCAGCACTTCGTTCTGCGGCATGAAGGTGTACATCGACGGCCACACGCTTCCCACCATGATCTGGACCAAGGGGTACCAGCAGTTCCCGTCCAACGGACCGTGAGGCTGCCGTGAGCGCTCGCCACATCGCCACCCGAGTAGTCTGCGCGCTCGCCATCGCGGCCTTGGCCTGCCGGCCGGCCTGCGCACGGGCGCAAACCGTCCGCGGCACCGTCCTCGACCCGGCCGGCGAACCACTCGACCACGCCCAGATCCAGTTGCTGCCGAACGGAGCGCACACCGTGACCGGAAGCGACGGCCGGTTCGACCTCGGCCCGCTCGCCGACGGCACCTACACAATTCAGGTGCGGCGGTTGGGGTTTCAGGCCCAATCCGGCCGCTTCGTCGTACCGTTGGCGAAGGCCCGGCTGACGTTCACGCTGAGCCCCGTTCCGGTTCTGCTCGACACGATCCATACGAGACTTCTGGAGCAAGAGCTTCCGCGCGTCTTCCAGCGAATGCAGGAGCACCTCGGCGCCGAAGCGTTCGGGCCGGACCTGATGAAAAAGTACCCCGGGATGTCGCTGGACGAGATCCTGTACGCCGACGGCAAGCTTTGGCAGCAGCTGGCCGGCGCACAATTCCACGGATGCACGCCCCACGCGTTCATCGACGGCGTGCCGGTGCCGCCCCCGCTGGGCACCGACTGGGCACGCCGGAACTCCAAGTCCAGTAACCCCGCCAGCGCCGCGCCGATCGACTTGGAGGTCAGCAACTTCGTCCCCATGCGTGACGTCGCGGCCGTGGAGGTGTTCAACTCCCCGGACTTCGTTCACGAGCCCGTCATTGACGTGGAGCGGGACGACAGCCTCGGCCACACCGGCTCGTGCCAACGCATCGTCATGGTCTGGACCAACGGGTACCAGCAGAGGCCCTGGGCCGGTCACTAACCCGCGTCAAGGGTCTCGCGCACTCGCGCCACGAGATCCTCGATCGAAAACGGCTTGGCGATGAACGGCGGGCGCACGGCGTCCACGCCGCCGGCGTCGGACGCTTCGCCGGATGAACCGCTCATGAACAGCACCTTGAGCCGCGGCCGCTCGACGGCCAGACGGGCGGCGAGCTCGTGCCCGTGCATGCCCGGCATGTGAAGATCGCTGAGCACCAGATCGATCGCGCCGTCGTGGTCGAGCGCCACGCGCAGCGCTTCGCCCCCATGCGCCGCTTCGATCACCGTGAACCCCCGCCGCCCCAGCCCCCGCACCAGCGAGGCCCGGAGCAGATCGTCGTCCTCCACGACGAGAATGGACTCGTCGCCCCTCGCCCGGCCGCTCGGCGCCGCCGTGCGCCGCCGCACCTCCGGCACCTCGCCCGGTCGGCCCGCTTCGGCCGGCAGGTAGATGGTGAACGTGGTGCCCTCGCCCACCGCGGTCTGAACCTGCACGTGCCCGTTAGCCGAGCGGATGATGCCGTACACCGTGGACAGTCCGAGTCCGGTGCCCTTGCCCTGCGCCTTCGTGGTGAAGAAGGGCTCGAACACTCGACTCAACGTGGCGTCGTCAATCCCGGTGCCGTTGTCCCGCACCGCAATGGCCACGTGGCCCCCGGGCGCGAGCCCGGGCAGGCGTTTGACGTCGTCGGCCGTGAGCGCGGCGTTCCGTGCGTCGATCTCGATGCGCCCGCCGGCGGGCATCGCATCCACGGCGTTGATGACGAGGTTGAGCAGCACCTGTTCGAGGTGCGCCGGATCGATGTGCACGACCCCCAGCCCCTGCGGTCGGCGGACCTCGAGTGCCACGTCGTCGCCCGTGACCCGCTTGAGCATCGGCTCGACCTCCGCGAGCACCTCGCCGACATCGAGGGCGCGCGGAATGATGGCCTGCTTGCGGCTCATGGCGAGCATCTGGCGCGACAGCGCGGCGGCCCGGTCTCCCGCCGATCGGATCTGCACGATGTCCTCCCGGCCGGCGGCGTGCTCCGGCATTTCGAGCAGCACCAGATCGCAGTAACTGCGGATCACGGTGAGCAGGTTGTTGAAGTCGTGCGCGATACCCGCAGCCAGGCGGCCCACCGCCTCGAGTTTTTGCGCATGGTGAAACTGCTCCTGCAACTCCCGCTGCTCGGTGGTGTCGATCGCGGCCACCGCCAGCCCGAGCGTCTCGCCGATTTCGGACGTGATCGGAAACACGTTGAGCAGCAGCGTCCGCATCGGGGCCTCGGGGGTCGCCCCCGCGCGCATCATCTCCTGGTTCTGGACCGGTTCGCCGCTGTCCACGACCCGCCGCAGCATGGCTTCGATGTCCGGGCTGAGGGTGGGGTTCACCTCCCGGAGGGTGCGTCCCACGTGCTCTTCGGGGGTCCGCCCGGTGATGGCCGCGATCGCCCGGTTCACCTGCATGTAGCGGAGCTGGCGATCGAGCAGCGAGACGCCGATCGGCGAACTGGCGAGCGCCGCGTCGAGCAGCGCGGCGTTGCGGCGCCGGGCCTGCCCCTCCGTCTCGGCGCGGTCCCGCGCCTGATTTGCCGTTTCGACGGCCTCCGTGAGCTCGGTGTTCGACGTCTCCAGCTCCTCCACCTGCCGCTCCAGTTCCACGGCCTGCTCCTCCAGCTGCTCCTGCTGCGCGGCGAGCTGGTCGGCCTGCCCGGCGAACCCGCGGCCCGACGCCACGACGAGCGCGGCGAGCAGCCCGCTGGGAAAGAGCAGCGCGGCGAGCCCCATCCAGCCGAGCAACCGGGTGCGTGCCGCGCGGTCGGCGGCGAGCACCTCCTCCTCGGCGAGGAAGTCGGCGAACGCGGCGCGCACGGCAGCGAACAGCGGCCCGTCGAGGTTGGCCGCCGCCGGCGGAGCGAGCGCGCCCGCCAGCGCCGGAACGGCGAAGCCCGCGTCCCACTGGCGGAACGCCGTCCGGAATGCCGCGGCCCGCGCGGCCTGCGCGGGGTTGTCGGCCACCAGAGCAACCAGCGAATCGAAGGCGGCCCCGACAGCGGCGCGCGACGAGCCGGCGGCGGCCGGCGCGGCGCGTCCCCCCGAGAGCAGAAAGGCGTTGGCCGCGCCCTCGCGCTCGAGGGCGAGTGCGTAGTTATCGCGGGCGAGTGCGGCCACCCGCCGGCTGTGATCCGCCCACCGCGCGCTCGAGCGCTGGAGCGCGAACAGGCCGGCCTCGGCCAGCCCGAACGCCGCCAGCGCCACGGCCAGCAGCACGCTGTAGCGTCTCAGTCCGGCGATATCGACGAACGCGGCGCGTGGCGCCGTCGAGCGGTCCGTGTCGTGCATGCGCTCCGAAACGGGTGGCAAATGCAAGTGCTAATACCCGACATTACACTTTGGATCACTCGGCGCAAGTGCGCCGGCCACCGGAGGGCGCGGGCGCCGCCGCTCGGGAGGCCGGTCGCCGGACGCCCGAGCGCGGGCCGTGGCAAAGGGGCCGGCAAGGCCGCGGCGGGCTGCGCTCGCACCCGGGGCGGATGCACACGCGCGACGTCGGCGAAATTCCCAGTGGCGAAACAATTGGCGCGCGCGTACAATGGCGTCCTCCCCGTCCGCGCGCCCCGTGCCGGATCAGCGCGCCCTCGGGTGTCGCGGCTCCCACCTCGGTCGTTCATGCCCCGGAAAATCCGACCTATCCCGCACACCGTTCGTGTCACCGGTGTCCACGCCGTCGTGATCGGCGCGGCCGCCCTCGTCGCCGGCTGCGGCGGCGCGACCGCCGATCGCGCGACCACGGCGCCCGCATCGACGGAGACCATCGGGCCCTGCGTGTCGGCCGACACCCTACGCCTCTCGGCGGCGCAGACGGCACGCATCGATTGTTCGAGCGGCGGAACCACCGTCACGCTGGCCGCGGCCGGCGCGAGCTATCTCGTGCTCGCGCAGTTCGCGACCGACCAGGGCACCGACGCCCCCGTGCTGTACTCGCTGTCGGCGGTCGCTGCGGCGTCGGCCGCGTCGGCTCCCTCGGCCGCGCTGGCGCCGGGCGGATCACCGGCCGCCGCTTCCCTGTCGGCGGCCGCACCCAACCTGCGCCAGGCGGCGTTCGACGCGGCGCTCCGCGCCGACGGGGCGCGGATGGCCGCGGCCGGCGCGTTCCGCTCCCTCGCGTCGCGCGCCGCGGCCGTGCCGTTCGCCGCTGCTGCGGCTCCCGCCGCCGGAAGCGTGCGAAGCTTCCACGTGCGGTCGTCGCTGTCGACCGCCAGCCCCGCGTGGAAGAGCGTGGCCGCGCGGCTCCAATACGCGGGGGCGAACGTGTTGCTCTACATCGACACGCTCGCGCCCACGCCCGGCCTCTCGACGGCGCAGGTGCAGCAGTTCGGCGCGTATTTCGACCAGACGCTATATGCGATCGACACGACGGCATTCGGGCAACCGTCGGACATCGATCAGAACGGGCGCGTGATCATGCTCATGTCGCCGGTGGTCAACGCCGACACGCCCAGACAGTCGTGCCTGACGCTCGGGTACGTGCTCGGGTTCTTCGATCCGGTGGACTTCGACGGGGCCTCGGACCCGAATTCCAATCACGGCGAGGTGTTCTACTCCATCGTGCCCGATCCGAGCGGCACGGTGAGCTGCGCGCACCCGATCGCGGACGTCATGTCGAGCACGCCCCCCACCTTCCTGCACGAGCTGCAGCACCTGATCAGCTTCTCGCGGCACGTGGTGATCGGCGGGGGTGCGCCTCAGGCGGGCTGGCTGGACGAGGGGATGAGCATTGCGGCCGAGGAGTTGGGCTCGCTGTACTACGAGCGGAAGTGTCCGCCGCCGGCATGTCGTGCGAATCCCACGCAGCTCTTCCCCGATTCGGCGCAGCCGTTCGTGACCAACTTCATGTACGACGCGTACCAGTACGCGCTCGCGCCCGACACGGCGAGCGTCACGCTGCACACGGACGCCGACCCGGGGTTCGCGTGGCGGGGCGGCGCTTGGGCGCTCGTGCACTGGCTCGGCGATCACTACGGCGCCGGCGTCTACCGGGCGCTCGAGAGTTCGTCGTCGGTCGGCATCCCGGGGATCGAGGCGGCGTCGGGGCAGTCGTTCCCCGTCCTGTTCGCGGACTTCGGCCTGGCGATCTACACCGACAGTCTCCCGGGGCTCCCGCGCGCCACCGCCGCGCTCATCGACCGGTTCCCGACGCGCAACCTGCGCCAACTCTGGGCGCGGCTGTTCACGACGTCGGGTCCGACGGGCGTGATTCCCTACGCGATGCCGCTGCAACTCCAGTCGATCGGATCGAACACGACGCCGGCCGGGTTGCGGCCCGGCACGAGCGCGTACTACCGGCTCGACACGTCGCTGTTCACGGCCGCGGTGACGCTGCGCTTCACGGCGCCCGGGTCGGGCGCGTTGCCGTCGTCGCTGCGCCCGCAACTCTCCATCTTCCGGCTCCCCGGGGGGCAATAGCCGCCCGGCCCCCACCGGAGCGGACTGTCCGCTCCGGCGCGGCCCGCGTCACGGGCCGGCGATGAGTCCCTCCACGGCCTTCCGCGTGTCGGCGTGGGTGAGCGTGGGGAGGGCGCTCTTCAGCCGCGCCAGCACGGCGGCGTGATCGGGGCGCGAGAGGGCTACGCGGAGCCCCTGGATCACGTAGCGGCGCACGCCGGCGCGGTCGTCGTCGAGATGCCGGATCAGGATGTCGAGCGCGCGACCGTCGCCGCGCGCGGCGAACACGCCGAGGATCTGCGACGGCAGGCCGTCGAGGTCCAGCAGGCGTTCGACGTCGGCCGTGCGGGCCGTGTCGTTGGTCTGCGCCACGACCTGGAGCGCGGCGTGCCGAATGTCTTCGCGGTACGACGGGGTGGCGAGGGCCTGCGCGATCAGGGCGTGGGCGCCGGCGGAGTCGGCGCGGGCGAGGGCCACGACCGCGGCGGCGCGCACGGCGTAGCTGGCGTCGTGCGCGAACGCGTCGCGGATCAGGCCCTCCGCGCGGTCGCCGCCCAACTGGCCGAGCGCGGACACCGCCGCCGCCCGGACGGCGGCCGAGGTGTCGCGCGCGGCCTGCGCCACGGCGTCGAGGGCGTCGCCGGCGGTGAACGCGCCGAGGGCGGTCACCGCCTGTTCCCGCGTGAGGAAGTAGTCGGCGTGGATGGCCGCGTCGCGCAGCGCCGCGCCGGCCTCGCTATCGGCGGGGCGCGCCGCCAACTGGGCGATCGCCCATTCGCGGTTCCACAGGTCGGGATCGCGGGCGAGCTGGGTGGCGAGCCACGGCGTCGGCTGGTCGAAGGACAGTCCCTTGAGGATGTGGTTCCCGTCGTCGAACACGACCATCGTGGGTGGGCCGTTCACGCCGGCCACGGTGATCGTCTGGTCCCGCGCGTCGAGCTGGGCGTGCGCCACGACGTCGCCGTGCGCCGTGCCGACGCGGACGGTCACCGGCATCCGGAACACCGGGGCGACCTCGAACTGGACGCCGTTGCGATCGGGCTTGAGCGTATCCTGCTGGGTCTGCTGCACGTGCAGGGCCACGGTGCGCGCCGCGCTGTCGTACGAGGCCGCGACGTCGAACTTGGGGTACCCGGCTCCGTACACCCACTCGCTCCAGAACCAGTCGAGGTTCTCGCCGGTGGCGGCGAGCACCGCCTGGCGGAGGTCGTCGGAGGTGGCGTTGCCGGCCGCGTGCGCGGTGAGATAGGCGTGGAGCGACGCCCAGAAGCGCTGCGGCCCCAGGTAGTCCTGCAGCATGCGCAGGACCAGCGCGCCCTTGGGGTAGATATTATCAGACTGATATGACGCCAGCGCCATCGGCCGGCGGGCGTCGGTGTTGACGAATTCGCGGTACTCGTCGCTGTAGTAGTCCTGGGCGGCGTGCGGGCCCAGCTTCCCGCCCCAGTACTGCCCCGGCATGAACTCGGCGAATCCCTCGTTCAGCCAGAGGTTGGCCCAGTCCTCGGTGGTCACGTAGTCGCCGAACCACTGGTGGGCGAGCTCGTGCGGAATCAGCAGCCAGAGGTACCAGGGACGGTCCTGGTACGCAGTGGCGTCCGGCAGCCAGTCGACGAGCGTGGTGGCGCTGACGTTCTCCATGCCGCCGAAGAAGTCGGCCACCGTGGTCTGGGCGTATTTCGCCCACGGGTACTTCACGCCGGTGAGCCGTGAGTAGGTGTCGATCATGTCCGGCGTGTGGTGGAACAGGCGCCATGCCTGCGCGCTGTCGGCGTGGTACACGTAATAATCCACCGGCACGCCCTTCCACTCGTCGTGGATCTTGGCGAAGGGGCCGACGACGAGCGACACGAGATACGTGGCCGAGGGCAGATCCTCCCGCCAGGTCATCGTATGCGCGGCCCCGTGCGCCACGTCCGACACCAGCCGCCCGTTGGACACCGCCACGTCGCCCCGGTCCACGGTGGCCACGACCTCCCACGACGCCTTGTCATTGGGGAAATCGTACGTCGGGAACCAGAGATGGTTGTCCATGTCCTCGCCCTGGCTCCAGAGCTGCCGGGGCCGGTGCCCGAGCCCGTCGGGCGAGATGTACGTGAGGCCGCGGCCGTTCTGGACCTTTCCGTGGTAGGCCACGGTGAACACCACCGTGTCGCCGAACCCCGCCGGCCGGGCCGGGAACACGACCAGCGTGTCGCCGTGCCGCGCCGTGCGGATGGGCCGCCCGTCGGCGCCCGTAACGCGTGTGTTCTCCAGCAACGCGCCCTCGTCGAGCACGATCGAATCGAGCGCGGGACGCCGCGCGACGAGCGTGGTGGTCACCTCGCCCTGGAACGACGTGGAGTCCCAGTTGAAATCGGAGACGACGATGCGCTGATGGATCAGATCGTAGTCGTGCGAGCGGGCGTAGTGGTCCACCGCCATGAGCGCGGTATTGGTCTGGGCCGGCGCCGACGCGGCGACGAGCACGAGACCGACGAGAGCGAGCGAGAGGCGCATGGGGCGTTCCACCAAGTGAAATGGGTCGAACTGGCGGCGATTCCGGAGTGGAGTCGAGCGCGGACGCAGTGGCATGGGGCCCGTCCGCTACGGGCCGCCGAGCAGACGCGACGCGAGCCGATCGGCGATCTCCCGCGCGTCCACCCGATCGTCGTCGGTGAGGATGATGATCGCCGCGCGCTTCGACGGCAAGCGGACGAACGCATTGCGCCTCCCGTCGCTCGTGCCGTACTCGCTCACGCGCGGCAGGCCGTGGAACCGATCGAGGCGCCACCCGAGCCCCGCGCTCTTCGGCCCGCCGGTTGCCGGCAGGAGCGCATAGTCTCGGCCCGCCGCGGTGAAGGCGGGATCGTCGAGCAGCCCGAGGTCCCATCGGTAGAGTTCGTCCACGTCTCCCTGGAACGCGCCGTCGGTGCCGGCCACCGTGCGGTGCGCGCCGATGGGGGTGAACAGCCGCTCGGTCACGAACCGCGCGAAGCTGCCGCCGGAGCGCTCGGCGACCAGCCGGGCGAGCCGCGACGCGCCGTCGGCCAGGGGGCGCGCGACGGTGAGCCACTGCCGGACGGTGACGGCGGTGCCCGCCCCGAGCGGCTCGTCCAGCGACAGCTTGCCGTCGCCCTCGAGCAACAGCGCCGCGGCCGACAGATACCCCGTGGACAATTCCCCGAGCGGAAACTGCGGCAGCGTGGTGGTGGGCATGTACCGGGGCTGAGGCGGCACGCCGTACGACTTGTCGACGAAGACCTCGCCGTTCTCGGCCACGAGCACGGTGGCCTGCGTCGCCGGCAGGCCGGCAAACAGGGAATCGACGAACGCCTCGGTGAGCGGCGAATCGGCCATCGCGCGGTGCACGACGCGGCGCCCGGCCAGGTCGTACCGATCACCGGGATGCAGCGTGAGAAAGGGCTTGCCGGAGTCGGTGGGATCGTGGCCGCCGTACACGAACGCCTTGTTGCGCCCGATGATCGTGGCCGTATCGCCCTGCACCACCCACGCCGTGCCCTCGTCTTCGGAGATGCCGAGGACCGCGGGAAAACGCGGGAGCAGCGAATCGGCCAGATCGGGCAGCCGCTCGCGGGCCACGACGTGCTGGTCGATCGCCACGCCGCGCAGGAAGCCGAACCCCTGCTCGTACGCCGGCGCGACGATGATCTCGTTTCCCTCGCGGGCGCCCCGCAGGAGAAAGCTCGACAGGATCGAGGCGCCGGCCGACGAGCCGCCCGCCACGCCGCCTCGCGCGAGCACGTCGTGGAACGCCTGCTCCGTTTTCGTGCCGGCGTACGCATCCACCAGGTGCCACTGCCGTCCGCCTTCGAACCAGACCCCGCCGGCGCGGGCCAGTGGGGCCACGAAGCTGTCGGCGTTCGCCACCGCGCGGTCGATGGTGTGGAGCACGATCACGTTTCGCGCGCCGGCCGCCCTGAGCGCGTCGGCGCCGTGCCAGTTGGGCGGATAGGTGGAATCGCCGCCGGCCGTGGGAATGTCCACGATGAGCGCGTCGGGGCCTCCGGCCAGCGCGATGAACCGGCGCCAGACCTCGGGGCCCAACACGCCGCCGCCCACGACCATCACCGCGCCGTGCGGCGGGCCGACCTTGGGCGGCGCCGCGGAGGTCATGCCGAGGCACAGCCCAGCGAGGAGGCCGACCCGCCACTCGATCCGCGTGCCGATTCGTGTCATGTCACTCCGTTCCATAGTTACCCTCGTACCCTCGTACCCTCCTACCAGATGTTCGGGACGACGGCGCGCGGCCGCACCATCGGGTCGCCCGGCTTGCAGCCGAACGCGTCGGCGAACGCTTCCATGTTGGACAGCGGGCCGTTCACGCGCCACCGCTCGGGCGAGTGCGGATCGACGGTGACGCGGCTGCGCAGCTCCTCGGGACGCGTGTGCGACCGGAAGCTCTGCGCGAAGGAGATGAAGAAGCGCTGCTCGGGCGTGAAGCCGTCGATCAACCCGGGACGGCCGTCGCGGGCCAGCGCGGCTCGCAGCGCGTCGTATCCGGTGAGCGCCCCGCCGTAGTCGGCGATGTTCTCGCCCAGCGTCAGCTCGCCGTTCACGTGGAAGGTGTCCACCTGGATGTACCCGTCGTACTGCCTGGCGTCGAGTTGCGCCTGCGCGTTGAAGCGCTTGGCGTCGGCCGGCGTCCACCAGTCGCGCAGGTTGCCCTGGGCGTCGTAGTGGCGGCCCTCGTCGTCGAATCCGTGCGTCTGCTCGTGGCCCGCCCAACTGCCGCCCAGCGACCCGTAGTTG
The DNA here is from genome assembly GCA_963729495.1 of uncultured Gemmatimonadaceae bacterium. Classification (GTDB taxonomy): domain Bacteria; phylum Gemmatimonadota; class Gemmatimonadetes; order Gemmatimonadales; family Gemmatimonadaceae; genus JAGWRI01. The sequence continues at coordinate 9,047 of CAVSOM010000028.1, read as the reverse complement.
GCTCCGTCGTCGGCGTTGGGATCGAACGTCTGCGGCACGAGCGCGCCCGCCGGGAACACCATCTCGTTCTTGGTCGGATCGTAATACGCGTTCACCGTGGGCACGGTGATGTCCCACTCGGTGGTGTCCACCGCCTGGCCCGGCCGGTTGACCACGCGATTCCATTCGAACCGGTCGGCGGCCATCACGTTGAGCACGAACGGCTGGTCGCTGACCGGCAGCTTGGAGTAGTCACGCCACCGGTCGGGGTAGCCGATCTTCTCGTGCATCCTGGCGAGCTTGTCGAGGGCGTGGGCCCGGGTGGAATCGGACATCCACGTGAGCCGCATCAGCCGCTGCCTGAACGCGGCGCGCACGTCGTGAATGACCTGCGTGGCCTTGGCCTTGGCCTCGGGCGGGAACGTCCGGGCCACGTAGGCCTGGCCGAGCGCCTCGCCCATCTCGCCGTCGGTGGCGCGCAGGCACCGCTTCCACCGGGGCAGCAGCTGCTTGGCGCCGGTGAACCGCGCGCGGAAGGCGAAGTTCTCGTTCACGAATGGCGACGACAGCCACGGGGCGGCGTTGGACAGCGCGTGATAGCGCAGGTAGGCGCGCCAGTCGTCGAGCGGGCGGCCGGCGAGCAGCGCGCTCAGCGCTTTCATATATGCCGGCTCGTCCACGTTCAGCTTGGCGACGGGCGCCGTGACGCCGATCGCCTGGAAGTACGCCGCCCACTCGACGTTGGGGGCGAGCCGGGCGAGGTCGCCCAGCGGCATCTGGTGATCGCTCGCCTTGGGGTCGCGGCGGGCCACGCGGGAAAGCTGCGCCCTGGCCATCTCGGTCTCCACGGCCATCACGCGGCGGGCGTCGGACGCCGCCGCCGCGGAATCCTCGCCGGCCAGCGCGAACATCTTGCCCACGTGGGCCACGTACGCGCGCCGCATCGAATCGGCCGACGCGGCCGCGTTCAGGTAGTAGTCGCGGTCGGGCAGCCCGAGCCCCCCGCGGTCGACGTCGGCGACATAGTGCGCCGCATCGTGGACGTTCACCGCGGGGTAGTACGTGAACAGCGCGTTGGCCCCCTCCATCTGGAGCCGCGCGACGGCGGCGAGCAGCGACGGCCGGCCGCCGATCGAATCGATGGCGGCCAGCGTCGGCGCGAGCGGGGTGAGCCCGGCCGACTCGGCCGCGGTGGAGTCCATGCACGTGGCGTAGAATGTGCCGAGCTTGTGCTGCGTGCTCGTGTCGGGCAGCGTGGCGCGCGCGGCCACGGCGGCGTCGAGCACCGACCGTACGACGAGTTCGTTGCGGTCGGCCATGTCCTTGAACACGCCCGAGGAGGAGTAGGCGGCGGGGATCGTGTCGGTCCTGAGCCACGCGCCGTTGGCGAATTCGAAGAAGTCGGTGCAGGCCTTGACCGTCGTGTCCATGTACGCCGCGTCCACCACCTTGAGCGGCGGCAGCGCCTCGGCCGCCGGCGGCGTCTCCTGCTTGAGCGTGCAGGCGGCGGCCACGAGGGCCAGCGTGAACGCCAGCGCGGCGCGCGAACCGTCAGCGGGGCGGATCATGGGCAGGGCTCCGGAGAGTTGGGGGGTGGAACTCGGAACGTACGTCGGGTCACGGGCGATCGGGGGCGGCGGCCGCGACGTTGCGGGCGGTGACGTAGAAGTTGTCGTCCACGGAGAAATCGCCGGGCCGCGCCAGCGCGCGCGCTCCGGTGAGCGCCAGCGACTGCCAGTCCTCCGACGGCCGGAGGAGCACCGAGCGCCCCGCGCCGAACCAGACCCTGACCGGCATGGCGAAGCCGGGCACGACGCCGGCCCACCGGAAGCGGAGGGTGTCGCCGGCGATGCGATATTCCAGTTCCGGTATCTTCGTGGTCGTCAGGTACTGCGCGAAGACCGGGCCCAGATCGATCCCGGCCTGCTGGCTGATGTAGTCCTCCACCTGGCGCCCGGTCACCGTCCGGTGCCAGAACGTCCGGTTCAGGCCGCGCAGGATGCCGCGCCACTTCTCGTCGTCGTTCACGATCTGGCGGATGGTGTGCAGCATGTTGCCGCCTTTGTAGTACATGTCCCCCGATCCTTCGGCGTTCACGCCGTAGGCGGGGACGATGGGGCGGTCGTTGCGCACGTTGGCGCGCGTGCCGATCACGTAGCGGGCGCCGGCCGCCGTGCCGGCCTGGCACTCCTCGTAGAGCGACTCCGCATAGTTCGCGAAGCTCTCGTGGATCCACATGTCGGCCTGGTCCTGCATGGTGATGTTGTTGCCCCACCACTCGTGGGCGCTCTCGTGCACGATGATGAAGTCCCAGGCGAGTCCGAGCCCGGTGTGCGAGAGATCGCGCCCCAGGTAGCCGTTCATGAAATGGTTGCCGTAGGCCACGCCGCTCTGGTGCTCCATGCCCAGATGGGGCGCCTCGATCAGCTTGTACCCGTCCCGATACCACGGGTACGGCCCGAACCAGTGCTCGAAGCACTTCAGCATCGGCACCGCCTGGGCCCACTGGCGCCGGGCGGCCTCCACGTGATACGCCAGCGGCCAGAAGTCCATGGTGAGCGGACCGTCCTCGCCCTGGTAGGTCTCCTCGTAGTGGGCGTACTCGCCGGCGTTCACCTCGACGTCGTAGTTGTTGATCGGATTCTCCACGAACCATTCGTACGTCGTGGTGCCATCGGCGTGGCGCGTGGTGCCGCGTAAGCGGCCGTTGGAGACGTCGATCATGGGATCGGGCATCGTGACGGCGATGCGCTGGCTGTCGGGTTCGTCGGCCAGGTAGTCCTTGTCGGGCCACCAGGCGCTGGCGCCCAGCCCCTCGTTGGCCGTGGCCACCCAGCGATTGCCCAGACTGTCGTGCTGCCAGATGAATCCGCCGTCCCACGGCGGGTTGCGCGCGGCCACCGGCTTGCCGTGGAAGTACACGGTGACCGTGTTCACGGCGCCATCCCGCTGCGGCGCGGCCAGCGCCACGAAGAACGCGTTGCCGTCGCGGCGATAGGCGAGCGCGCGTCCATCCTGCACCATGCTGTCCACCTGCATCGGCTGCTGCAGGTCGATCTGCATCTCGCGTTCGGGGTGCAGCACGCGGTAGGTGATGCCGGTGCGCCCACTGATGCTGCTGTCGGCCGGATTCACCCGCACGTGGAGGTCGTAGAAGGTCACGTCCCACCAGGCGCGCGCGGGCCCGTTGGAGCCGCGCAGCGTGTCGGCGTGGGTGTAGACCGGCGCGGCCTGCTGTGCGCCGAGCGTGGCGCCGGGCAGGGCCGTGGCCACGGCCACGGCCACGGCCAGGGCACGGAGGAGCGCGAGACGGCGATTCATGGTGGGCGCGGAATGCGAGGGAGGCAGGGAGACAGGGCGACCCATCATCTTACTCGACGGCGGCGGCGCTGTCACCGCTCGGCCGTGGATCCGCCGGTCACTGGTGCCGCGGCGCCCGCCCGACGAGCGAGGCCTTGGAGCAGATCGACGGCATCGCCGTGGTCGAGGTGTTTGCCTGGACGAGGTTGGCCGCGAATTGGCCCGCGAGCAGGACGACCAGGGCCGTGCGGGCGCCGATCCACCGTGGGAGATCGCCCCACCGCCGCGCCGCCCACCACCCCGCCGTGATCACCGCCGCTTCGATGCCGAAGTCCGCGGCCGGCCAGCGGTACAGGTCCAGCCCCACGACCGGCCCGCCGATCCACAGGGCCTTGGCGCCGGTCAGGTAGTCGGCCAGCAGATGCGACACGACGAGCGCCGCGATGAGGAGCGCGGTCTTGCGGCTGCGCGTGGCCCACCACCCGGCGGCGCCGAGTGCCACGGCCGTGACGGCGATGGCGGCCAGCGAGTGCGTGAACTCGCCGTTCGCGTTGCACACGGCGGCCGCGGCGAGCCCGACGTCGAGCACGTCGGGGGCGATGGAGGCCACCACCAGCCACGGCAGCGGGGCCTCGCGGTCCGCGGCCCGTGCCCCGAGCGCGAGGCCGATGTGGCCGAGGATCATGGAACGCGGGTGAGCGGCATGGACGGGGAAAGGTAATCGGCCGGCGGCGCCTGAGTTGCGCATCGTCCGGCGGTCATGCAAGCTTGGCCCCATGTCGAGCACCGAGTTGCTCCGCGCGAGCCCCCTGTTCGCGGCGCTCCGCGAGAGCGACCTCGAAGAGCTGGCACGGGTGGCCCACCCCCGCGAGTATCCCAAGAACGCGTTGATCGTGTCCGGGCACGCACCGCTCGACACGTTCTACGTGATTCTGTCCGGCCGCGTGAAGTCCATGCTCATCGCCGAGGACGGCCGCGAGGTCATTCTCTCGATCCGCGAGGCCGGCGAGTTCTTCGGCGAAATGGCGCTGTTCGAGGACGATACGGCGACCGCCACCGTGATCGCGATGGAAAGTTCGCGGCTGCTGACGCTGCGGCGCGAGGACCTATACCGCATTGTGATGGCCATGCCGGGGGTGGCGCTGGGCCTGCTCCGGTCGTTGTGCAACCGGTTGCAGGATGCCGATCACAAGATCGGCGGACTGATTCTCCTCGACGTGCCGGGGCGCGTGAGCCACCTCCTCCTCCAGCTCGCCGAGCAGGGCGAGGGCGGCGGCCGCCACATCGCCAGGGCGCCGACGCACCAGGTGATCGGTCAGATGGTGGGCTCGACCCGGGAATCGGTCTCGCGGGCCATGGGCGACCTGGCGGCCCAGCGCGTGATCACCGTGGCCGACCGCGGGATCACGATCGAGAATCGCGACGCTCTGGAACTCGCCGCTGGCCATGTGCGGCGCTTCCGCACGCCGCGCGGCGCGGCGGCGTTCGACGGCTCGCACGATCGTCGCCAGCCGAAGCCGTAGCGGGACCGGTCAGGCCGCCGCGTCGCGGGCGGGGGGCGACATCTGGCAGGGCGGCGTGTACGCCGCCAGCGCCCGCATCGCTGCCGCGTACACGGCTCCGGACCACCAGCCGCGGCACGTCGACATGACGTCGAGCGCCTGCTCGCGCGCCAGCGAGGCGCGGTACGCCCGCGTCGTGGTGAGCGCGTCGTACACGTCGGCCACGCCCACGATCTGGGCCGCGATCGGAATCTCGTCGCCGCGCAGGGCGTCGGGGTAACCGGTGCCGTCGTATTTCTCGTGGTGCCACCGGATGATCGGCTTGATCGGCCACGGGAACTCGACACCGGAGAGCAGCTCGATGCCCCACACCGGGTGCATCTTGATGACGGCGAATTCGTCGTTGGAGAGCGGTCCGTTCCGGTTGAGGATCTCGTGCGGCACACGCACCTTGCCGAGGTCGTGGAGGTAGGCGCCGAGCCGGATCGTGAGGCGGGCCTGTTCGTCCAGGCCGAGCGCACCCGCCACGGCCACGGCCGCATCGGCTACGCGTTCGCAATGGCCGAACGTGTAGCTGTCGCTCGATTCGATCGACCGGCCCCAATCGCGAACCACCGCCAGGAAGGCGTCTTGCAGCGCCGAGAGCTTGCGGTCCACATTGATCAGGTCGACCTTCGCGTCGAGCCGCCGGAACAGTTTGTGCGCGCCGTTCAGGTTGGCCAGCGCGTCCTCGTTGCGACCGATCGCCTGGTACAGGACGGCGAGTTCGCGCGTCGCTTCGGCCTCGGCCAGCACGGAGCCCGCGGACACAGCCGTCTCGATCGCCGCGCGTAGGCGCGACTCGGCGAGCAGCGGCCGGCCCGTTTCGCGGTACACCATGCCGACCACGCGGTAGGCCTCCGACTTGGCCCCGCGCGCGCCAATCTCGTCGAACACGCGCAGCGCCTCCTCCGCGCACCGCAGCGCGTCGTCGTACCGCTGCCGGGCCACGTGCACTTCGGCGTGGTTGGCGAGCCCCAGGCCGCACAGGTGCGCATCGCCCGTCTGCTTCGCCACCGCGACCGTCTCGCGGAAGTACGTGTCGGCCTCGCGGTACAGCTGGCGGTCGGCGCTGACCATGCCAAGATTGTTATAGGCCAGCGCGCACCCGTGGCGGTCGCCGGCGGCGCGATACTCCTCGAGCGACCGCCCGTACCAGGCCAGCGCCTCGTCGAGCGACCCCTGGATGTTGGCCAGGATCCCAAGGTTCTGCTCGGCGCGCGCCCGCAGGTGCCGGGTGCTCCCGCCCAGGCCCAGCGCCTGGCGGAACGCGTCCCGCGCCCGGTCGAGCCCGCCACTCATCATCTCGATCACCCCGAGGGTGTTCAGGGCCTCGGCCGCGAGCAGCTCGTCGCCGAGGTCTCGCGCCACGCGGTAGCCCTGCTCGGCTAATAGGAGCGCCTCGGGAACGTCGCCGCGTTTGTACTTGACCGCGGCCAGACGCCGGAGCGCCTCGGTGAGCACGGCGGGCGTGCCCTCCGCGCGCGCGCCCCGCGCGGCCGATTCGTAGTGACGAATCGAGGCTTCCAAGTGCCCGGCCGCCTCGGCATCGCGCGCCGTTTGCAACTCGGCCGCCGCCATCCCCGCGGCCGACGCCGCCCCCACCTCACCGAAGCCCGCGCCGGCCGCGATCCCGGCCGGCTCGAACCCCGTACCGGCCTCAGAATGCGACGGCATAACCCGAAAAGTGCCCGATCGCCGAGGTCGCCGTCTGGTGAAGAATGTCGTCGACGGCCGGGAGCAGCTCGAGGATGTTCAGCGCATCGTCGGTATACGCGATGTGGTGCGGCAGCACCCCGCCCAGCAGTCCGCAGTTCGCGTACGACATTGTGAGCGTGGCCGGCCGCTGGAACTGGAGTCCCTGCGGCTGGAACTCGACCAGGTTCGTCGCGCCCGTCGGCGCCACCGCCGTGATCCGCACGGGCCCAGCGAGCGCGGCGCGCGGGATCTGGAGGGTGTAGCCGCCCACCTGGATGATTCCGCCCCGCGGCCCGATCACCGCCGATGCGGAATCGTACGGGAGCGGGCGGCACGAGAGGAGGCCGATCCGCTGCAGCAGCGATCCGACGAGGGAGGCCGCGGGGGCCGGCGGCGCCGTCGGCGCGACGGGCGCCGCCGAGCGATCGGAGCAACTGATCACGGCCGCCGCCGCGCAGCCGATCAACGTGAGGACAGAAAGGCGAGACGCCCGCATCGACGAATCTCCGGTCCGAAGGGTCTGGTGTGCTGCGATTGGACGCGAAGGGTACGCGCGCGACGCGATTGGCGCGGTGATGCCGCTCAGTGACGCAGCACACGGACCTGCGTCACGCGCCGGTCTCGATGTGCATCCCCACCTATGCTCCTTTCCCCGGCGCCGGCGCCACCGCCGTGACGGCGATGGCGGCCAGCGAGTGCGTGAACTCGCCGTTCGCGTCGCACACGGCGGCCGCGGCGAGCCCGACGTCGAGCACGTCCGGGGCGATGGAGGCCACCACCGTGGCCGCCGCGTTCTCGGCCGCCCCGTGCGTAAACACCTCACCCCGTCGTAACGTCAGAGGCGTGTGACTACCCCGGAGCTGACCGTTCCCCTTCCCCGCGACGACGATCCCCTCGCCTCCCTTGCTCGGCAGGTCCACGCCGGACGTCGCGGAGCATTCGAGGCGTTGGCGAGCCGCGTCCGGGACCGCGTACGCTGCTGGGCGTCTGCCGTCACCGGCGACCCCGACGACGCAGAGGACGTGACCCAGCAAGTCCTGCTGACGTTGTATGCGCGAGCCGGCGACTTCGACGGACGGAGCCGGTTTGCGACCTGGCTGTACGCGATCACACAGCGGGCGGCCCTCGACCGGCGGCGCACGGACGCGCGTCGGCGCACGCTCCTGGCGCGGCAATCGGCCGACGACGCCCCGCCGACGTCCGACGACGCGCTGGCCGATGACGCGGCCGTGCGGCTTGCCGCGCTGGTGCGCCTCTATTTCGCCGAACTCACCCCTCGCCAGCGCCACGTGTTCGAGCTGTCGGACGTGCACGGGCTCAACTCCGCCGAGGTCGCCGCGCAGTTGGGCATCGCACCAGCCACGGCCCGCGTTCTGCTGATGCGCGCCCGCCGCGCCATCCGCCTGCGAATCCTCGAGCACCACGCGGCACTTCTGGAGGAGTACCGGTCATGACCTGCGAATCGATGCTCGAGCGTATGCTCGACGCCGAACCGGCCGAATTGCGCGGGGAAGGCGACACGCCGCTCGCCGCGCACCTTCGCACCTGCACGCGCTGCCGCGCGGTCGCGGCGCGGATCGCCGGCGACACGGCGGCGCTTCTCGCCGCCGTTCGGGAGGACTCGCACGCAGCTCGACGCGCGAGTGTCGGCAGGCCGCGGATCGCACACGGCCGAGCGATCGCGGCCGGTACGCTGGCCGCGGCCGCGCTTCTCGCGATGGCGGTGTGGATGTCGGCCCCGGAGCCGGGCTCGGCGGGCCGGCCGCCCTCCGCCCCCGCCCCAGCCCCAGCCCCCGGCGAAGGGCCGGTTGCCGCGGTGGCCGTCCGCACACCTGTTGCGGTCGCCGCGCCGGTGCTGCCCGCCGAGCGATTCCCCGCCCCACCGCCCATCCAACCCGAGCGGCTCGGCGCCGCCGGCTCCACCGTGCGGCGCGGCGCGCCGCCCCCGCTAGCCGTGCACCCCCCGCCGGGCGTGCGGGTGGCAGTTCTGCGGACCGCGAATCCGACGATCACCGTCGTCTGGCTCTACTGATCAATCACCCGAGGACATTGCCATGCGCTTCTTGTCTCGCCCCGCCAGCTTCGCGCTCGCGATCGCGCTCCTTACCGCACACGGCGCGCGCGCGCAGCGCGACACGCTGGGAGGTCCTATTCTGCCGGTGCGCACGTTTCACCTCACGCAACTGGCGCCCGATCAGGCGGCGAAACTCGTATCGCCCTACGTGCAGGGGCCGAACACCGGCGTGTTCAGCGCCGGAACGGGCATCCGGGCCATCACCGTGCGGGCGTCGGCACGCACGCTCGCCGTGGTCGACAGCGTGCTCGCGGCCAACGACCACGTGCCGGCCACGATCATCCTCCGCTTTCATCTCATCGCCGCCGAGGATAGCGTGGTGCACGACGCGGCGATCGTCGACGTGGACGCCGCGTTGCGCGGGCTGTTTCGGTTCCGGGGGTATCGCTTGCTCGCCGAGGGGGTCGCCGTCGTCGGCGAGGGCTCGCCGTTCAAACTCACGATGACTGCGGTGT
>CAVSOM010000027.1:0-37666 GCA_963729495.1 uncultured Gemmatimonadaceae bacterium | reverse complement strand
GTTTGCTGGCTCGCCCTCGACGTCGTGCAGCACGAACACGCGCCGCGCACCCGGGGGAAGCCGCGTCATGGCGTCCTCCAGGTCGAGCAAGTCGCCCGGTTGAAGGGCGGAGCCCACCACGCCGGCGTGCGCATCCATGCCACGGTCGTCGTCCTCCTCCTCGAATCGCGCCTGCCGGCGCGCGGTCGTCTTGCGCTCGTTGAGCACCACGTTCACGGCCAGCCGGTGCAGCCAGGTGGGAAAGGAACTCTCTCCCCGGAACAGGTGCAGCTTCTCCCAGGCGCGAACGAAGACGTCCTGCGTGAGCGCTTCGGCGCGCGCGCGGTCGGCGACCATGCGCGCGCAGAGCGAGAACACCCGGTCGACGTGATGCCGGTACAGCCGTCTCGAACGCCGTCCGATCACCCGCCGCGGCGCGGGCCACGTCGGAGTCGGACGGATTGGAACTCGGCGAGTCGAGTATGGCCACGGCGGTCATGCGTCGTCGGTCTCCGTCCGTACGCCGGATGGGATACCTGACGGGCGCAAAAGGTTTGAAGCCCGGCGGGGAGGGATTCCCGGCGGGGCGGCGCTCCCTCGGGGCCTACGCCGGGTGCTGCCGCCGGGTTTCGGGCGGCGCGTCGAAGGCGGCAACGAAGCCGGCCACGAGCGCGGACAGATCGGCCATCCGCTCGGCGTAGAAGCGGGGCGTGGATGGGGCGAGTTCCCGGCGCGTGAACGGGCCCCACAGGGCGGCCACCGTGGCCACGCCGGCCGCATTGCCGGCGTGCATGTCGTGGAGCGAGTCGCCGACGAACAGCGCGCGATCGGCGCGTCCGGCGAGGCGCTCCAGCGCCACGCGCACCGGTTCGGGATCGGGCTTGTGGCGTTCGGTGGAGTCGTAGCCGACGATCGTGTCGACGAAGCCGCGCAGGCCCACATGGGCGAGGCCGCGTTCGGAGAGTTCCACCGATTTGCTCGTCACGATGCCGATGGCGTGGCCGCGGGCGCGAAGGGCGGCCAGCGCGTCGCCGGCGCCTTCGTAGGCGCGAACGAGGCGGTCGTGATGGGCCAATTGGAACTCGCGGTACGCGGCGATGAAGCGGTCGACCTCGGCGTCGTCGTCGGTGTAATGCCCGAACATCGTGCGGAGCGGCGTGCCGATCCAGGCCAGCCATTCGCGGTCGGGGGGCGCGGGGAGGCCGCGCGAGGCGAAGGCGAACGACTTGGAGCGCTGGATGAGTTCGATCGAGTCGATGAGCGTGCCGTCGAGATCGAAGAGGAGGGTGAGCCGGGTCATGGCGATGATCGGAGTCCGCGAACGAGAACGGCCGGCCCGGGTCGCCCCGAGCCGGCCGCTGTTGCAGCGCCCGAGGGCGCCTTGGCCTTAGCGGCCGAGCTTGACGACGTTCTCGGCGGCCGGGCCCTTCTGGCCCTGGACGATGTCGAACTCGACGCGCTCACCCTCGGCCAGCGACTTGAAGCCGCTGCCCTGGATGGCGGAGTGGTGCACGAAGCAATCCTTCTGGCCGTTCTCGGGCGTGATGAAGCCGAAGCCCTTCGCGTCGTTGAACCACTTCACGGTGCCGGTCGTACGCATAACAGTACTCCTGTGTGTTGTTGTGGTCGGAGTCCGGTATGGCCGTACGTGCCGACGACAATCTTGCTCGTGACCAGAGCCCTCACGATGGGCGTTGCTCCCGCCACGCCGGTCACTTGCCGGACGCCACGCGCGATATCGGACGAAAAAAAGACCCAGCGAATGCCAGGCCCCAGGTCGTCCGTGGAACGTGCCGCACCGGAGGTGCGGAAATCGCTAGGGAATTGTATTACCAGCTCCAAACCGGCGCAACAGGGGCCGGGGCGGGGGAGGGGGAGGGGGCGGCATGGGCGGCGGTCCCACCCACCGGACGCGGGAGACTCCCGACAGGGGTGTCAAGTCATGGAGGATGGCGGATCGCGGCCCCACGGGTCCATACTACATATGAATCGGGCGCGGGCCGGGGTTTCCGGGCCGGCGTTGCCGGGGTGGGCCCGTCGGGGGAACCCATACGGAGGCGTACATGGTGCACCACACAGCGCTCGAGGCGGCGCGCGCGCGCGCCCCGTTCGCGGTCGACGCGGCGGATTCCCCCAAGGGGTTCGTCGCCTCCGCGTCGCGGACGGTGGGTGTGGCAGTAGACCTCGTGTACGCCGCGTGGGTGGAAGAGGCCCGCCGGCGCGAGTGGCTGCGCGACGACCAGCTCGTGGTGACCGACGCCACGCACGCGGTGTCGCTGCACGGCGAGTGGGCGGGCACGCGGCTCCGCGTGTTCTTCATGCCGCGCGGCAGCGCGCGCGCCAACGTGACCGTGGACCACGACGGGCTGCCAACGGCGCGGCGCGCCGAACAGATGAAGAAGTTCTGGCAGGCCCGACTGGGCCGGCTGGCCGCGCTCATGGAGCGTACGCGCGCGTGAGGCGGACGCGGCCGTCGCCGGCCGCGTGAGCGCCCCCGCCTCCGCCGTCGCGCACACGGCGCGTCCCGAAGCGGCCTGGGCTCGGGAGCGCGCGCGGAGTAGCATTCGCGGATGAGTTTTTCGCGCGCCCTGCTCGCCCGGTACCCGCTGCTGTATCGCCTCGAGATGCGCCGCCGCGTGCTGGCGTCGCGGTGGACGCGGCGCCGAACCGTGGCGCGCTATCTGGCGGCCGCCGACCCGCCGCGGCTGCAGATCGGCAGCGGCACGCACCTGCTCGACGGGTGGCTGAACACCGACGTGCAGATCTTCCGGCGCGGACCCGTGCTCTACGTGGACGCGCGGCGGCCGTTCCCCTTTCCCGACCGCGCGTTCGCCTGCGTGTTCACCGAGCACCAGATCGAGCACATCGCGCGCGACGAGGCGGCGCGGATGCTGGCCGAATGCCACCGCGTGCTGCGCTCGGGCGGGCGCATCCGGGTGGCCACGCCCGATCTGGCGTGGGTGGGGTCGCTGGCCGTGCCGCCGCTCGGCGCGGAGCAGGCGCGGTACGTGGCGTAGATGTCGGCCCAACTCGGGCTGGCCCACCCCGATCCGGCGGCCGTGGTCAACGCGATGTTCAGCGGCATCGAGGCGGCGCCCGGCGCGGGGCACCAGTTCCTGTACTCGTTCGACGCGCTGCGTGATGCACTCGAAGGGGCGGGATTCCGCGACGTGGTGCGCTGCGCGGTGCAGGAGAGCGCGGACGCCGCGATGCGCGGCATCGACGGGCACGGCACGGCGGTGGGGGACGAGGGGATCGCGCGTCTGGAGACGCTGGTCGTGGAGGGCGTCCGGCCGTAGCGCCCGGCGCTGGACGCCGCCGCGCGCGCCGTGTTGATTCCCCCCGGTTCGTCCGGACCCGACCTCCCTTCCCGCCTCCTCGGCTCTCCGCCCATGCCATTCACGCGACTCGACTGGACCATCATCGCGGTGTCGATCGTGGTGTCGTTCCTGCCGGCGCTGTTCTTCTACAAGCGGGCGGGGTCGAGCACCGCGGAGTTCTTCACGTCGGGCCGGGCGGCGCCGTGGTGGCTGGTCGGCGTCTCGATGGTGGCCACGACGTTCAGCACCGACACGCCGAACCTGGTGACGAACATGGTCCGCAGCAACGGGCGTGGCGGACAACTGGCTGTGGTGGGCGTTCCTGCTCACCGGGCATGATGACGGTGTTCTTCTTCGCGCGGATGTGGCGCCGGTCGCGCGTGCTCACCGACCTCGAGTTCTACGAGCTGCGGTATTCCGGCAAGCGCGGCCAGCTTCGTGCGCGGATTCCGCGCGGTCTATCTCGGGCTCTTCTTCAACTGCGTGATCATGGCCACGGTGAACCTGGCCGCGGTCAAGATCGCCAGCATCGTGCTCGGCTGGCCGCCCTGGCAGACGCTGCTCGATCGCCGCCGTGATCACGATCTTCTTCGCGTCGGTGTCGGGCCTGTGGGGCGTGCTGGTGACCGACTCCATCCAGTTCACGATCACGATGACCGGCACGTTCGCCGTGGCGTACTTCGCGGTCAAGCAGCCGGCAGATCGGCGGGCTGGCCGGCCTGGTGCACCAGATCGATCCAAAGACGCTAAACCTGCTGCCCGATTTCGGCAACTGGACGGTGGCGCCTGTCGGTGCTGATCATCCCGATCACCATCCAGTGGTGGTCGGTGTGGTATCCGGGCGCCGAGCCGGGCGGCGGCAGCTACATCGCCCAGCGGATGCTGGCCTCGCGCACCGAGAAGGACGCGCTCGCCGGCACGCTGCTGTTCAACGTGATGCACTACGCGCTGCGGCCATGGCCGTGGATCATCGTCGCCCTGGCGAGCACGATCATCTATCCCGATCTGGCGTCCATCCAGCACACGTTCCCGCACCTCGATCCCAAGCTGCTGGGCGACGACATCGCCTACCCGGCGATGCTGCGCTTTCTGCCGGCGGGATTCCTGGGCCTGATGGTGGCCGGCATGCTCGCCGCCTACCGGTCGACGATCGAGACGCACCTCAATTGGGGCACGTCGTACCTGGTGCACGATTTCTACCGGCGCTTCATCAGCCGCGACCGGTCGGAGCGGCACTACGTGTTCATGGGGCGCGTGGTCACGGCCGGGCTGATGGTGTGCGCGGCGCTGCTCACGTTCGAGCTGGATACGGCCAAGGAGGCGTTCGACCTGATCCTGTCGGTGGGCGCGGGCACGGGGTTGATCTACCTGCTGCGCTGGTTCTGGTGGCGGATCAACGCCTGGAGCGAGGTCTCGGCGATGGCCAGTTCGTTCCTCGTGGCGCTGGGCTTCTTCGCAGCCGGCAAGGTGGGGCACCCGGTGGCGGCGGATCTGTCGCTGGTGATCACGGTGGGGGTCACGACGGTGGTCTGGGTGACGGTCACCTTCCTCACCGAGCCGCACGACCACGCCACGCTGCTGGCGTTCTACAAGCTCGTGCGGCCGGCGGGCCCGGGGTGGACCGCACATCCGGGCGGAGTCGGGGTTGGGCGCGTCGCCGGACAGCCTGCCGCAGGCAATGCTCGGCTGGGTGCTGGGATGCCTGTTCGTCTATTCGGCGCTGTTCGGCACGGGGAGCATTCTGTACGGGCGAACGCCGCAGGCGATGATGTGGATCGTGTCGTTCGTGGCGAGCGGCATCGGGCTCTGGATGCTCGTGCCGCGGCTGTGGAAGGGCGCGGGCTCGGAGGCGGCCGAGGCCGCATGAGCGGACGCCGGGCCGCGGTGACCCGGGCCGTCGTGCTGGCGCGCGGCCTCGGTACGCGCATGCGAGCCGACGACGGCGCGGCGGTGCTGGACCCGGCGCAGGCAGCCGCCGCCGCGCGCGGCGCCAAGGCGATGATGCCGATCGGGCGCCCCTTTCTCGACTACGCGTTGAGCGCGCTCGCCGACGCCGGGTGCACCGACGTCTGCCTGGTGATCGGCCCCGAACACACGGACGTCCGCGATCACTACGTGCGCCGGGCGCCGCCGCAGCGGGTGCGCGTGCAGTTCGCGGTGCAGGCCGAACCGCGGGGCACGGCCGACGCGCTGCTGGCCGCCGAGGCGTTCGCCGCCGGCGACCGGGTGCTGATGGTGAACTCGGACAACTACTATCCGCCGCGCGCGCTGGCGGCGTTGCGGGCGGTGGCGGGGAGCGGGCTGCTGGGGTTCGAGCGCGAGGCGCTCGTGCGCGAGAGCCACATCGAGCCGGAGCGGGTGCGGCGATACGCGCTGCTCGCCGTGCGGGCCGACGGCACGCTGGCGCGGATCGTGGAGAAGCCGGACGCCGAGACGGCGCGCGCCTTGGGCCGCGACGCGCTCGTGAGCATGAACGCGTGGGTGTTCGCGCCCGTGATCTTCGAGGCCTGCCGGCGGGTGACCCCGTCGGTGCGCGGCGAGTTGGAACTCCAGGACGCGGTGCGGATCGCGATCGACGAGCTGGGCGAATCGTTCACGGTGGTGCGGGTGGCGGCCGGGGTGCTCGACCTGTCGAGCCGCGGCGACGTGGCGGCGGTGCGCGCGCGCCTGGCCGGCGTGGATCCCAGGCCGTGACGCGCGGCTATACTGACATATTAATCGCCGCGGGGATGGCGCCGGCGGCGGCCCGGGCCAAGGAACCCCGGTTCGCGGCGGCGCGCGCGGCGCTGGGTGCGCCCCCCGGGGCGCCCGAGCCGGCGGCGCTGTTCGCGCCGGGCCGCGTGGAGGTGCTGGGCAAGCACACCGACTACGCCGGCGGACGGAGCCTGCTGTGCGCGGTGGAACGCGGCCTCTGCCTGCTGGTCGCGCCGCGGGCGGACGACACGATCCGCGTGACCGACGCGCGCATCGGCGACCGCGCGTCGTTTCCCTTCGCCCCCGACGTCGAACCGCCGGCCGGCCACTGGTCCAACTACCCGATGACCGTGGCCCGGCGCCTGGCGCGCGATTTTCCCACGCTCCGCCGCGGCGCCGACATCGCCTTCGCCGGCGACCTGCCGGTGGCGGCCGGCGTGAGCAGTTCGAGCGCGCTGGTCGTGGCCGTGTACCTGGCGCTCGACGCCGTGAACGGGTTCGCGCGCCACGACGCGTACCGCCGGGAGATCACCGATCGCGAGACGCTGGCCGCCTACCTCGGCTGCCTGGAAAACGGCGAGAGCTTCGGCACGCTGGCGGGCGACCGGGGCGTGGGGGTGTTCGGCGGGAGCGAGGACCAGACGGCCATTCTCTGCTGCCGGCCGGGGATGCTGAGCCGGTATTCGTTCTGCCCGGTGCGCGCCGAAGGCGACGTGGCGGTGCCGCGCGGGTATGCGTTCGCGATCGCCGACAGCGGCGTGGTGGCCGAGAAGGCGGGTTCGGCGCGCGACGCGTACAACCGGGCGTCGACGGCCGCGCGCGCCATCGTGCGGCTGTGGAACGAGGCCGCGGGGCGACGCGACGCGACGCTGGCCGCCGCGCTGGAGAGCGGGCCCGATGCCGCGGATCGCATCCGCGCGGTGCTGGCCCGGGCCGAACACGCCGAATTCCCGGCGCCGGTGCTGGTGCGGCGATTCGACCAGTTCGCGGAGGAGAGCGGGCGCATCATTCCGGCCGCGTTCGCGGCGCTCGCGGCCGGCGACCTGCCGCGGTTCGGCACGCTGGTGGACGAATCGCAGGCGAACGTGGAGCGCTGGCTCGGCAACCAGATTCCGGAGACGATCGCCCTGCAGCGGCAGGCCCGGGAACTGGGCGCGGCGGCCGCGTCGGCGTTCGGCGCCGGGTTCGGCGGGAGCGTGTGGGCGCTGGTGGAAGCGGCCGGCGCGGAGGAGTTCGCGCGCCGGTGGCTGGCGCGCTATCGGGCGGCGTTTCCGGCGGCGGGCGCGCGCGCGCAGGCGTTCGTGACGGGCGCCGGGCCGGCGGCGCTGCGATTGGACGGGCCCGGCTCGTGAGCGCCGGCGCCGCTCCGCCGGGGGCCGGTGCGTACGCGCGCATCTACGCCGTCGTGCGCAGGATCCCGCGCGGGCGCGTCGCGACGTACGGCCAGGTGGCCCGCCTGGCGGGCCTCGCCGGCCACGCGCGCCAGGTGGGGTACGCGATGGCGGCGCTCCGCGCGGAGGCGCGCGTGCCGTGGCACCGGGTGATCAACGCGCAGGGGCGGGTGAGTCTGCGGCGCGACGGGCCGGGCGCCGGCATCCGGCAGCGGCAGCTGCTCGAACGCGAAGGGGTGGCGTTCGACGGCGCGGAGCGCGTGTCGCTCGCGCGCTACCGATGGCGGCCTCGCGCGCGCCCGCGGTGAGCGCTATCGTCAGGCGGCCACGCATGCCACTTGTCGATCGGAGGGCCGGCCTGATGCTCGAATACTTCAAGCGACTGTACGCGCACGCCCGGTGGGCGGATGCGCGCACGCTGCATGCGATCGTGGCGAGCGAGCACGCGCCGGCCCGCGCGCTCGAGATCTTCGCGCACGTGCTGGCCGCCGAGCACGTGTGGCTGTCACGCATCCGGGGGACCGCGCCGCGCGTGGCCGTCTCGCCCGCGCTGTCGATCGCGGAGTGCGACACCCTGATGCAGGAGAACCATTCGGGCTACGCCGCGCTGCTCGACGAACTGGACGCGGCCGGGCTCGAGCGCCCCGTCACGGCGCGCCATTCCTCCGGCCAGGAATTCACGTCCGCGGTGCGGGACATTCTGACGCAGGTGGCGATGCACGCGGCCTACCATCGCGGTCAGGTGGCGGCGCTGGTGCGCGCGGCCGGCGACGAGCCGCAGCCCACCGACTTCATCGCCTTCGCGCGCGGCGCGCCGGCGTTCGCCACCCGGGCGTCGTAGCGCCCCGATGTCGAACGAAACCCCCGTCGTGCCGCCCGTGCCGCCCGTGCCGCCCGTGCCGCCCGCACCGCCCGCGCCGGTGGCAGCGCCCGCACCGCCCACACCGCCTTCGCGGCCCCCGGCCACCGGCGAGCGCGCGCCGAGGCGCCGCCACCGCCGCTACACCCCGCTTCCTCCGCGCCAAGTGTTCTACCGCCACTTCGCGCGCAATGCGGTGATCGGCGCCGCCATGGTCGGCACGGCGCTGATGATCGGCGTGGTGGGGTATCACGTCACGGCGCAACTCGGATGGCTCGACGCGCTGGTCAACGCGAGCATGATCCTGGGCGGCATGGGGCCGGTGGATCCGGTGCGATCGGACCTGGGGAAGTGGTTCGAGTCGTTCTACGCGCTGTTCAGCGGCGTGGTGTTCATCTCGTCGGTGGGCGTGTTCCTGGCGCCGGCGGCCAAGCGCTTCCTGCACCGCTTCCATCTGGACATCGAAGCCGACGATGCGCCCGAACCCTGACCGGCACTTGACTCCCGATGCGCGGCTCGACATTCTCCGGGCCATGACCACCCGCACCCGCGCCTGGTACAGCTACTGGTATTCGACCTCTCACTCGGGCCGACGCTGGAGGCGTGCGCGCGGGTAGTCTGACGCAGCGGTGAATCCCCAGGCGGTCCGTGATCCACACGGGCCGCCTTTTTTGTGTCCCCAATCAGAGGTCAGCATGCTGGACGTCACTCCGCAGGCGCGAACCGAGGACCCGCAGTTCATCGAGCAGCGGTGGCACGACTACACGGCGGAACAGCACGACGTGTGGCGCGTGCTCTACGAACGGCGCATGGCCGACCTGCGCACCAACGGGAGCGCCGCCTACCTGCGCGGCGCCGAGCGCATCGGGCTCTGTCCGGATTGCGTGCCCGACCTGGCGCTGGTGAACGAGAAGCTGGCGGGGCTCACGAACTGGCAGGCGGTGCCGGTGAGCGGATTCCTGCCGGCGCCCGAGTTCTTCCGCTGCCTGGCCGCGCGCCGGTTCCCCACCACGGTCACGGTGCGCCCGCGCGCGCAGTTGGACTACCTGCCGGAGCCGGACATCTTCCACGACGTGTTCGGCCACGTGCCGCTGCACGCCAGCCCCGCGTTCGCCGACTACCTGCAGCGGTTCGGCCAGATCGCGTGCCGGGCCGAGCGCGAGGAGCAGATCCAGGGCATGGCTCGGCTGTTCTGGTTCACGGTGGAGTTCGGTCTGGTGAAGGAGGACGGGCGGGTGAAGGCCTACGGCAGCGGGCTGATCTCGTCGCACGCCGACTGCGGCAACGCGCTGGGCCCCGCCTGCGATCGGCGCCCCTTTTCGGTGGACGCGGTGCTGGCACAGCCGTTCGAGATCGACCGCGTGCAGGACGTGCTGTTCGTGATCGACACGTTCGGGCTGCTGTTCCACGCGGCGCAGGAGGCGGCCGACCGGCTGGGGATTCCGCCCGCCCTGTGACCGTGGCATCTTGCCGCATGATCTCCGGACTCCGGATTGCGCGAGCGCGGTGCGCGCTCGCCGCGGCGGTGCTCGCGCTGGTGGCGGCCTGTAGCAGCGGGCCGCCGCCGGAGCAGGTGCGCGCCCAACAGGAACAGGCGGCCCACGCGGTGGCGAACGGGCCCTGTCCGCCCGACGGCACGTGGAAGGAATGCAGCCTGGCCGAGCGGCTGCTGCGGGCGGGGCTGGTGCTGCGGCGCGATTCGACGCCGGTGCACGAAGACTCGATCGCGACCGCCGGCGTGCTGTACCACATCGGGGTCGACGACCTCGAGGTGTTCTTCTTCGCCGATTCCGCGGCCCGCAGGGCGGCGGCGGCCCGGTTGGACGCCGCGCAGTTCGTGGGCTACGACCAGTCGCAGACGAGCAGGGGCGAGCGGTCGCTGATCCAGTCCGCCAACCTGCTGGCGCTGCTCGCCAGCCGGCGCGATCAGCAGCGGGAGCGGATCGGGGACGCGATCACGGCGGGTCCCCCGCAGCCGCCGGGCCGCGCGAAGTAGGCACGAGGAGGATCAGGGCGCCAACGGTGGGAGGCCCGGCGCGCGCCGCGTCGCGCGCATGCAGGTCGGCGAACGTGCGCACGGCGTTGAGCCACGCCTCGTCGGCCATGCGGGCGTCGGCCAGTTCCTCGAGCACGCGCTCGGCGCCGGCGCCGAACGTGGCGGTGGCCACCCGCCGCGCCTCGTGGGCCAGGGGCAGGGTGCGCGCGCGCAGGTAGCGCGGACTCCGCGACGCGATCGCGTCGATGCGATGCAGCAGGCGGCGGCGGGCGCGGGCGGCGCCGCCGTCGGCCAGGTCGAACACGCTAGAGCGTCTCGCGCTCCTGCGCCCACGCGGCGACGCGCTGGAGCGCCGCCCCCACGGCGGCGGGGTCGACCGGCGCCCTCGCCCCCCGGGCGAGTCCGCGCGGCGCGGAGCACGATGTCGGGCGCGTCCGTCGGGCCGCTGCCCACGTCGGCCACCAGCTCGCACCGCCCCTTGCGGTGGACGAGTGCCAGCCACCCGCCGCCGGCCGCATGGCTGCCGCGCAGCGGCGATCGGCGCGGGGCCGGCGGTGCCGTGGCCGCCAACCGGCGAGCAAGCGGCGAGACTGCTCGAGCGCGCAGGCCGGCGACGGTGTACCGAACGAAACGGCCGAGAAAAGCGAGGGCATGATCGTTCCGTGCACGCCAACCGTGTGCGCAGCGGCGGCGAGCTTGTCTCGCAACCGGCGCTCCAGCCGCAGCATCCGGTCGGCGGGCGCAGGGGGGCGCAGCGCGTACACGTGCACCTCGGCGTGCGGCGAGGCGAGCCGTCGCACGCGTCCCACGCGCTGCTCGAATCGCGCCGGGCTCCAGGGCAGGTCGGCGTGCACCACCACGCTCGCCTCCTGCAGATTCACGCCCTCGCTCAGCAGGTCCGTGGCGATGAGCATCGACACGCGCTCGGCGCGCGCGGTGGCAGTGGCGGCCGGGCGCGAACTGGGCCAGCAGGTCGCGCCGCGACACGGGACCGCCGGCCACCACGCCGCCGCGGTCGGTGAGCATGGCCACGCCGCCATCCGATCGCAGACGCGCGTACAGCGCGGCCACGGTGGCGGCGAACTCGGCGAACACCACGACCCGCGCCGCCGGATGCGCCACGCGGATGCGGCGCACGCACTCGGCACGGACGTCGTCGGGATCCGGGCCAAACGGAAGCTGCCGGAGCACGCGGGCCACGGCGTCGGCGTGGCGGCGGCCGGCGGCGAGCAGCGCGCCGGCGCCGGGGAGCACGGCGTCGGACGCCAGCTCGGGGAAGGCGAGTTGCGAGGGCGCCGTCGGCGTAGCTCCAGGCGCGGCAGTTCTCGCCGCGACGGATGCCGGCCGGCGCGCAACGCCTGGTCCAGCGCCTGCGCCTGTGCGAGACGGCGCCGCAGCGCGGCCTGCAGCGCGGCGCGACTGGAGGCCCACTGCCGCACGAGGGCGATCGTGAGCAGCGCGCCGCCGTCGCCGGCCTCGCGGGGCGGAAGCGGCGCGGGCAATCGCACGAGGGCGTCGAGCAGCGCGGCGTCGTCGCCCACGTCCACCCACCGCACGCCGCCGACGCGCGGCAGGTCGGGCGATTCGCGGCCGGCATCCAGATCGGCGAGGTCGCGCTTGACGACGAACCGCGCCAGTTCATCCTCGCGCGCGGTCCAGGCGCGTTCGCCCAG
The DNA here is from genome assembly GCA_963729495.1 of uncultured Gemmatimonadaceae bacterium. Classification (GTDB taxonomy): domain Bacteria; phylum Gemmatimonadota; class Gemmatimonadetes; order Gemmatimonadales; family Gemmatimonadaceae; genus JAGWRI01. Next base: position 25,754 of record CAVSOM010000027.1, on the reverse strand, counting down.
GAAGAGCGCCAGCTCGGCGCGGAGGTCTTCCACCCGGTTGTGCACCGGCGTGGCGGAGAGGAGCAGCACGGGCGCGCGGGCGCACAGCGCGGCGAGCGCGCGGTATCGAATGGTGGCGGGATTGCGGGCATGGTGGGCCTCGTCGAGGATCACGAAGTCGGGCGCGGCGGGCGCGGCGCCCCGGCTCAGCGCCTGATACGACACGAATCGGGCGTGGACGCCGGCGGCGGCGAGGGCCTCGTGCCACATGGCGCGGAGGGCGGCGGGGGCCACGATCAGCAACCGTGTGGCATCCCGCGCCACGGCGAGCGCGGTGTAGGTCTTGCCCAGCCCCGCTTGATCGGCGAGCAGCGCGCCGCGCGCTTCGTCGAGGAGCGCGCGCAGGCGTTCGGCGGCGGCGCGCTGGTGCGGGCGCAGGACCACGGTGCCAAGGGCGACGCCGCCTCGTGTGCCCATCCAGTGGGCGGCGAACGCCGCGCGCGCATCGGCCGGCGGCGCCGGGCGCCAGTTCACGACGCGGTCCAGTCGAGCAAGGCGGCCAGGTCGCGGCGCGAAACGCCGTATGCCTGGAGTACGGCGTCGGCGAGCGTGTCGGGCTCCGGCTCGCGTTCGGCCGGGGGCTTGCCGCCGCCGCCGGCGCCGCAGGCGGAGGCGACGAGGGGGGCGAGAGTACGGCGTGCGCGCGGCCAGTCGCGGGGGAGCGGCAGGCGGGCGACGGTCCACGCGAGATAGCGCCGGTATCCGCCGCGTGCCGGTTCGGCGAGCGCGTTCAGCCACGCCGCGGCCACGAGGAATTGAGCACGGCCGCCAACGTGCGCGCATCGGCAAGGTCCGCGCACCGCGCCACGTAACAGGTGTTGAGCGGAACGGAGGGATCGCCGGCGTGGAGCACCACGGCGCGCGGGCGGCGCCCGAAGTCTCGCCCACACGACGCGCGGCCGATCGCACGCCGCTCCCTCCGTGCGGAAGAGCGCCCACCAGGCGCGGGCATGGCGGGCGTCGCTGCGGTCGCGCAGGCGGTGCCGGTAGCGATGCAGCCACCGCGCGGCCCGCGGCGGCAGGTCGGCGAGCGGGGCGCCCCGCTCGTCGCAGGTCCAGAGGAGGCACTCCGGCGTGGGGTGGACGCGCCAGGCGCGCACGGCCTCCCCGCGCACGGCGGGGCGCAGCAGCGCGGCCTCGATCTCGCCGGTGCGGCCACCCGCCGCGCGCACGCACGCCACGCCGCCGCGGCGGTCCACCACCTCGACCACGAACGCGTCGTTGCACCCGCTCTTCACGCCGAGCAGCGGACGCCCCACCGGCGATTCACAAAATGGTATACCCGCCTCGGCCAGGCGCCGGATCGCGGCCCGCACCGGCGGCGGCAGCAGCAGCCAGGGACTGCCCGGCGTGGCGTCGAAGGCGATGGAGCCGGGCTCCGCGGCCCATCGCGCGGCGTCCGGGCGCCGCTCCACGGCGATGACGGCGGTTGGGGCGGGGGCGGGCCGGCCGTCGCCGCCGGGCGCGCGGGCGGCGACGATGGAGGGATAGACCGCCGCGTCGAACAGCGCGGGGGCCTGGGACAGATCCTCCACGCGCAGGAGCGCCAGACGCTCCTGGAGCAGCCGGCGCACACCGCCGCCGGCCAGCGAACACCAGAGCTTGGCCGGCACGAGGAGGGCGAGGGCGCCGCCGGGGCGGAGCAGATCGGCGCTGCGCTCCACGAACAGGGCCGACAGATCGGCCTGGCCGGCGAAGCCGGCACTCGCGTGCGCCGCTTCGGCGCCGGCAGCCCACGACGCATGGCGGAACACGGCGTATCGCTGGCGGAGCGCGGCGCGCTCGCGGGCCGGCACCCGGTGGAGGCGCACCCACGGCGGGTTGCCGACCACCAGATCGAAGCCGCCGGCCGCGGCCACGTCGGCAAAGTGCACCGCGAACGAGAAGGGCAGCGCGCCGCCATCGGCCAGGCGACGCCGCTCGCGGCACAGCGCCGCGGAGCGCGATCGCAACGCGGCGAGCGCGCGGCGATCGTCGGCGGTGGGCCCCCGCCGTTGGCCGAACAGATCGGGGCTGCGCGCGGCCGCCATCAACTCGCGCCGCGCGTGCCGCGCGCCCGCGGCCGCGCGATCGACCGCGGCGAGGGCCCGGGTGCGCTCGGCGCGGTCCAGGCCGCGGGCCAGCGCCGCCTTGCGCGCGCCGGTGGCGCGGGCATACCGGCGCCGCATGGCCGCCGGCTGGCCCGGCGGCTCGATCCGCGCCGTGGCGCCCGCGAACGCCTCGCCGGAGAGCGCGTCCCCGACCCGCACGTTGCGATCGAGGTTCGGCAGCGGACACACGGCCATCGGGTCGGTGATCTCGCTCTCGATCACCACCGACAGCCAGAGGCGCAACTCGCAGAGCCAGACGGCCATCGGGTTGCGATCCACGCCGAACACCGATCGGGTGAGCACGTCGCGGCGGATGTCGCTCACCGGCCGCGCGTCGCCGAGGCCGGCGCGGATCTCGGATATGCGCTGTAGGGCGTGGACGAGAAAGGCGCCCGAGCCGCACGCCGGATCGAGCAGGGTGAGACGGTCGAGCGGCGCGAGCGCCGATTCCAATCCCGGGGCCGCCGCGCCGGCGAGCAGTTCGGCGGCGGCGTGCTCGCCCACCCCCGCGCGCCGCAGCCCCTCGGCCAGCGCGAGGTCGGTCACGCGCGCGACGAGCGATTGCGGCGTGAAGAAGGCGCCGCTGTCGCGGCGGTCCTCCGCGGCCATGAGCGATTCGAACGCGCGGCCCAGCATCTCCGGATCCACGGCGGCGTCGCTCCACGTGGCGGCCTCCTCGCGCGCGGTGAACCGGTAGCGCGCGAACAGGCCGCCGAGCAGGGCGCCGAGGGCGTCGTCGGCGAAGTGCAGGTCGCGATGACGGCGTTCGAGCGGCGTGGGGGTGAACAGGCCGCCGTTCAGGAAGGGCACGCGCCCGAAGGCGAGCGCGGCCGGCGCCCGGCGGCTGCGGGGCGTGTTCAGGGTGCCGAAGAACAGGGGCCGTAGGGTGCGCGCGTGAAAGCCGCCGCCCAGGGTCATGCGGCGGTCGAACAGGTCGGCCAGGAAGGTGCCGCGGCCGTCGAGCCAGCCCTTGGCCTCGAGAAAGCCCAGGAAGAGCAGGCGCGACGCGTGCAGCAGCGCCAGCTCGCGACGCTCGCCTTCCGGCGCGCGGCGGGACGCGGAATCGGCGATCGCCCCCACGCCGCGCTCGAGTTCGCGATAGAAGCGGCGGCCGAGCGCGTCGCGCCCCAGCACCTCGGTCCAGCGCAGGTGGAGCAGGCCGTCGCCGTCGCACGCCGCGGCGGCGAGCGCGCACACCGTTTCGGCGTCGCTGTCCACCACGTGCGCCCGATCGACCACGAGGGAGCGCACGCGGGGCGGCCGCCGGTCGCCGGACCAGGCGGCGAGCGCCACGCTGCCGTTCCGCTCGTCGGCGAGAGCGAGCAACCAGAAGATGTGCGGCGCGTGCGTCTGGAGGCGCGCGCACAGGCGCGGGAGCTGATCGCGCAGGGGCGGGCCCTCGCGCACGCGGCCGAGCAGGGCGCGCACCTCGCCCGGTCCGGCGGCGACGTGGGCGTCGCGCAGGCGGGAGCCGGCGCCGATGACGCGGCGCCGGGCGGCGTCCAGGGCGCGCGGTGGCCCCGTCACGCCGAGCGGCGCGACGAGCGCGGCCAGCGCGGCGACGGAATCCGCGGCCGCGAGCAGGGCGGCGGCCGCGCGAAGCGTGAGCATGCCGCCACGGTACGGACCGGCGGACGCGGGCGCGGGACCAAAGCAGCGCGGTCTGGCGCAAAAGTGCGCCGGGCCGCGAATCGCACGGGTGCGTGGACGGCGGCGGGCGCCGCTACGGCAGCGGCGACGCCGTGAAGGATACGGCCAGCGACCGCGGCATGCCGGGCTCGAACGCCATCGGCACGCCGTTCGCGCGATCGGGGTTCAGGAATGCCGAGCCGATGTACCGGCGGTTGGTGATATTCTGGAGGCTCACCCAGCCGCTCAGCCCGATCCCGCCGGCGCGCAGCAGCGGCTGCCGCGATTCGATCGTGAAACTGAACACGGTGTGGCCGGGCACGGGCACGAGGTTGGCGTCGTCGGCGTAGTAGGATCCCGCGTGCTCGACGGCGAGCGCGAAGCGGAGGTCGCGCAGCCGGCGCACCGCCATCCCGGCCTGGACGTTGGCCATGACGCCGGGCACGCCCATCACCTGGTGCCCGCTGAAGTTGGCGGTGGCGCCGGGCGCGCCCAGATAGGTGGAGTCCACCACGTAGTCGAGGTACCGGTTGTGCGACCAGGTCAGCGCGGCGCCGCCGAACACGCCGCGCGGACCCTGCACGGCGAGTCCGAGTTCCGCGCCGCGGCGGCGCGCCCGGGCGGCGGTGAGGTAGAAGCGCCCGCCGTTGTAGGGCACGATCTCGTTGGCCACCTCGGTGTCGTACAGCGCCACGTCATATGAGAACACGAACTGCGCCAGCGACGCCGCGGCCTGCTTGTACCCCACCTCGCAGGTGGTGGACCGGATGGGGTCGAGCAGCGGGTTGATGCCGGGCGCGGTGGAGCCGGGCACGGGATCGGTCTCGTTGCCGGCCGGCACCTCGATGCCGCCGCCGACGTTGCCGTACAGGCTCGAGCTGGCCGAGAGCCGCCAGTTCGCTCCCAGCTTGGGCGTCAACCCGGTGAACGTCCGGCGATCCGTGAGCGAGGGGTCGATGAAGCTCTTCGCGTCGTACGCGACGTCGTCGAACCGCGCGCCGGCGGAAACCGCGAGCCGGTCGCCGAGCGACAGCCGGCCCTCGGCGAAGACGCCCAGGTTGTTCGCCCCCTCGCTTTTGTTGTCGCGCAACTCCGGGCCGCGCTCGCCGTCGACGAGCGAATAGAACAGGATGGCGCCGTCCTGATACGCCTCGTCGGCGCCGACGGTGACGCGGGCGTCGGCCCCCGGGGCCAGCGCGAACGTCCGCCGGCCGACGACGTTGCCGCCCACGTGGTAGCGCGTGAAATCGCGGAACGTGTTGCGCTCGGATCGCTGCAGGTACTTGGGGCTCGCGAACACCATGCCCGACACCGCCGTGGCCGAATCGACGCGATGGTCCACCGTGGCGCCGATGCGGGCGATGCGGTTGTAGCGCCGCTCGTCGCGCAGCGCGTAGGTGGCGTTGGCCTGCTGCGGGTCGGCCAGGGCCTCGCTCCACGTGAGCGGGCCCGGAATGCGGAACAGATTGTTCGCGCCAGAGGCGTACACGCCCACCCGCGTGCGGGGGCCGACGTCGCCCACCACGCCGGCGTTGACCAGCACTCGCCGCGCCGCCGAGTGGGCCCGCCATCCGTCGAACGAGGTGTTCGTGAAGTTCAGGAAGGCCACGCCCGCGCCGACCGGCGCCGACGCGCGCGCGACGTAGCGGGCCAGGCCGAACGCGCCGAACATCGACTGGATCTCGAACGGCGCCGCCGTGGGCGCCGGCACGGTGCGCACGTTGATCACGCCGCCGGCGGCGTTGCCCCAGTCGGCCGACGCGTTGGACCGCACGACCTCCACGCCGCTGGCGGCGCCGAGATCGATCTGGTCGAACGCGGTGCGGCCGTCCGGCTCGGTCTCCGGGATCCCGTCGACGAGCACCCGCACGCCGCGGGACGTGCCCGCGTTCGAGCGGTCGCCCGCCCCGCGCGCGCCGAAGCCGCGGATGACCAGCCGCACGTCGCTCGTTCCGTAGCGCGACTGGGCCACCACGCCCGGCACGAGCGTGAGCGCCTCGTCGAGTCCGAACCCGCGCAGCCCGCGGAGGTCGGGTGCCGCCACGGTCGTGACGGCGAGCGGGAGTTCGAGAATGGACGACGGCGCGCGGGTCGCCGTGACGGTCACGCCGGGAAGGGTCGCGGTGCTGTCGGGCTTCCGCGTCTCCTGGGCGGAGGCGTCGGGCGCGACGAACGCGCCGAGCGCCGCCAGTCGAAGGGCGAACATTCGCATTGGAGGATGGGTTGCTCGTGGGGGGACAAGCCCATGCATCCGAACCAGACGGATGCTCTCAACCTAATCGGCGAGTTGGGTTGCGGAATACCGCCGCCCCTTCCACTCCACCCGCTGTCCCCGGAGGAGCGCCAGCGCTTCTATATACAGCAGCACGAGCTGCCCCAGCGGATAGAGCAGGGCGTACCAGACGGGCAGCCTGGCCACGCGATAGACCGCGATCCACGGCGCCAGAGTGCCTGCCACGCCAAGCGCTCCCCACAGCAGCACGCCCGGCGGGGCGTGCCCCGGCAACCCCGCCAGCACCGCGACCACCGGCGCGAGCCCGAACAGCGGACCGGCCACAAGCAGCAGGGGAAAGAGCGCGCGCCCCCACGCGCCTCCAGGCGCCGCCTCCCGGCCCGCCACGTACACGTTCTTGGTCCACCCCCGCACGATCTCGCCGAGCGACGTGTACATGCGCGTGGACAGCTGGTCGAGGCCCAGCAGCAGCGCGATGCGCCGCCCCTGCGACACGAACCGCTGGGCGAGCGCGAGATCCTCCGCCACCTTGTCGCGCACCGCCTCGTGGCCGCCGGACGCGTCGTAGGCGCTGCGGCGGATGAAGATGCATTGCCCGTTGGCGATCGCGGCACTGGGGCTCGTGGCGCGGCTCACGCGCTCGGTGCCGCCGTACCGGACGAGCAGCAGGGCGAAGAACTGCGGTTGCACCACGCGCTCCCAGAACGTGCCGAGTTCCTGCGCGCCGGCCACCGTGAGCAGCGCCGCGTCTCGCGCGAACATCGCGTTCACCGACCGCGCGATCAGGTCGGGCGCGTGCACCGTGTCGGCGTCGGTGAACAGGAGAATCTCGCCGGTGGCGACGCCCGCGCCCGCGCGGCACGCCCACTGTTTGCCGAACCAGCCGCTGGGCAGCGGATCGGGCGCGATCACGCGCACGCGCGCATCGCGTTCGGCCGCCGCGCGGGCCAGGGCGCCGGTGCCGTCGGTGGAATGGTCGTCCACCACGATCACTTCGACCGCGGGGTAGTCGGTGGCGCGTACGGAGTTCAGGCAGCGCTCGATGTTGCGGGCCTCGTTGCGGGCCGGGATCACCACCGACACGCGGGGCGTGGGGCGCGGCGGCACGTCGGACCACTCGTCCAGCGAGCGCGAGCGGCGGGCCCGCAGGACGACGACCAGCGGGGCGACGATCCAGGGGAGCGCGGCGAGGAATGCGAGAGCCGGAGTCACGCGATGGAGGGCGAAGGGGGCGGAGTAGCGGGGCGGGGGTGCCGAGCGCTGAACAGGGCGCGCATCGTCGAAAGGTGGGCGGCGTTGGCCGGCCGCGGAAAGGGGGCGCACCCGTGGGACGGCGCCCGAACGGGCGCCGCGCGCCAGCGCCGTTCGTGCCGCGTTGACCCGGGCGGCGCGGCCGCCTACGTTCGTCGCTCATGTGCCCCGCCGCCCGCGCCGCCCGCGCCGCCCCCGCCGCCCGCGCTGCCCGCGCCGCCCGCGCCGCCCGCGCTGCCCGAGTCGCCCACGCCGCCGCATGAGGCACCCGCCGCCGCTCGCGTCGGGCGCCCGGGTGGCGCTGCTCTGCCCTTCCGGGCCGCTCGCGGGACCGGAAGATCTCGATCGCGCCACGGCGAACTGCCGCGCCATGGGCTGGGAGCCCGTGCCGGGCCAATGGGTGTTGGCGCGGGACGGATACCTGGCCGGCACCGACCAGCAGCGGCTGGACGATTTCAACGCCGCGCTGCGCGACGATTCGATCGACGGGCTCTGGTGCGTGCGCGGCGGTTACGGCGCGATGCGGCTGCTCGAGCAGATCGACTACGACGCGCTCCGCCGCCGGCCGCGGGCGTTGATGGGGTACTCCGACATCACGGCGCTGCACTCGGCGGTCGGCGTGCGCTGCAACCTGGTGACCTATCACGCGCCGGTGGCCCGGGCCGAGCTGACGCCGTTCACGCAAGACTCGCTACGGCGCGCGGTGGTGGAGCGCGCCGACCCGTGCGGCCGCGCCGAGGGGGCGAAGACGCTGCGCGGCGGCCGCGCCCACGGGCGTCTGGTGGGGGGCAATCTCGCCCTGCTCGCGGCGCTCGCCGGCACCGCGTTCGCGCCCGACTACGACCGGGCGATCGTCGTCGTCGAGGACGTGAACGAGGACGTGTATCGCATCGAGCGCATGCTGCTCACGCTGCGCCTGGGAGACGCCTTCGCCACCTGCGTGGGGCTGGTGTTCGGCTCGTTCACGAACTCGCCCGCCGAGCGGCCCGACCGCGGGGGCGCGCGCCCGCTGGACGCGGTGCTGCAGGAGGTGGCCGACGACCTAGCGGTGCCGTGCGTCGCCGGAGCGCCGGTGGGGCACATCGCCGACCAGTGGACCGTTCCGTTGGGGGCGGAGGCGGAGCTGGATGCGGAGGCGGGGAGGCTCGAAGTGCAGGGACACCAAGGTACGAGAGTACGAGAGGACGAGAGGAGGGGGTAAACTGCGTGACGTAGTCCACCCCCGACCCTCGTACTCTCGTACCCTCCTACTCTCACCCGCCTTACCCCAACGCCGCGTCGTCAATAGGTTTCCCCGGTCCTCCTCATGCAAGACGAAATGAAGACAGGGCAGGAACTCCTCGACGAAATCAAAGGGCGGATCACGGAGACGTCCGTGGCCAGCGCGCTGGACAGCTACCGGCGTCGCGAGCACCTCGTGTTCCTCGACGTGCGCGACCCGAACGAGACCAGCCTGGGCCGCATTCCGAATGCGCTCATGATTTCGCGCGGGAATCTCGAGTCGAAGGTGGAACCGCTGGTGCCGCGGGACGCGATGATCGTCGTGTACTGCTCGAACGGCAACCGGTCGGCGTTCGCCGCCGAGACGCTGGAAGTGATGGGCTACCGGAACGTGACGTCGCTGCGTGAGGGCTTCCGCGGCTGGGTCGACGCCGGCGGCGACGTCGAGTACTGAGGGGCGGGAGCGGTGCGGTGACGCCGCTCGACGTGCTGCTCGCGCACCCCGACGTGGCGCGGTTGGCCCGCGCCCTGGCCGCGCATCCCGGGCGCGAGATCGAGCCCGCGCCCGGCGTGCGCTACGCCGCCACCGCCGCCACGCTGCGCATGGGCGCGTCGGGGCCCGAGCTGCTGCTGATCCGCCGAGCCGAGGCGGCGCGCGATCCGTGGAGCGGCCACGTGGCGTGGCCCGGCGGCCGCCGCGAGCCGGGCGACGCCGATCTCGTGGCCACGGCGGTGCGTGAGACGCGCGAGGAAACGGGCATCGATCTGGCGCGCGACGGGCGCATGCTGGGCGCGCTGGACGACATCCATCCGCGCACGCCGGTGCTCCCGCCGATCCTCGTCCGGCCGTACGTGGCCGTGGTTGCCGGCGACGCGCGGGTGGCGCCGAGCCGCGAGGTGGCGGGCCACGCGTGGGTTCCCGTGCCGGCGCTGCTCGACGAAGCCAACTGGGGCACCGCGCCGATCGCCATCCGCACGCTGGGCGTCGAGCAGCGGCCGGTGTTTCGCTACGCGGGGCTGCAGGTGTGGGGGATAACCGAATTCATGCTGCGGCAACTGGTGGCGCGGCTCCGCCAGGCCCCGGTCGCGGAGTGAGGGCGCCGGGGTCCGCGCCGATGCATCGTGCCGCGCTATGGCCGGGGCAGCTCCGACATTATCGCAAGCGTATTCCCGTCCGGATCATTGAAGAAGGTCATCCAGAGGTCTCCGTTCGGCATGGGCGCCACGAAGTGCGGCTCGCCCACGACCTCCACGCCGCGCGCCTTGAGCGCCGCGTAGCTCTGGTGCACGTCGGGGACGTCGAAGTACAGGATCGATCCCGGGTGGTCCTGTTCGGCCGTCTCGGGCCGGCCCAGCATGAGCCGGATGCCGCCGGCGTCGAAAAACGCGAGGTTGGGCACGGCGAACAGCAGCTTCATGCCGAGCGTGTCCCGATAGAATGCCGTGGCGCGGTCCAGGTCGTGGACGGTGACCGCGATCTGTCCGATGCGGGAGAGGCCGGGCGGGGGGGACGCGGCGGGCATGGATGCCTCCGGGGATGATCGTGAACGATGGGGCGGGCCGGCCGGTTGCCGGCGCCGCCCGCCATCGATATTATTTAGCTAACCTAACGAAATGTCAAGTATGCCGCCTCGCCGCTCCCATCCCGGTCCCCCCTCGCCCGACCTGCTGGCCACGCGGCTGCACTCGGCCGCCATCCATCTGCTCCGGCTGCTGCGCCGCGAGGACGACGCCAGCGGCGTGTCGGCGCCGCTGCTCTCCGCGCTCAGCGTCGTCGTGTTCGGCGGGCCGCGGACGCTGGGCGAACTGGCGCGGGCCGAGCAGGTCCGCCCGGCGACGATGAGCCGCGCCGTCGACGCCTTGAGGCGGGCCGGCCTCGTCGCGCGCGTGCCCGACCCGGCCGACCGGCGCGTGGTGCGGATCCGGGCCACCGCCGCCGGCACACGCATCCTCAAAGCCGGCCAGCGGCGGCGTGTGGCCGCGCTCACCGCTCGGCTGGCGGATCTATCGGCGGCCGACCGCCGGGCGCTCGCCCGGGCGGTGGCGGTCCTCGAGCGCGTGCTGGCCGCGGCACGGCGATAGCTTTCGACCATGCTGGTCCTGTGGATCGCGCTTCTCGCGCTGCAATCCGAACTGCCGGCGGTACGGCCGCAAGCGCCGGCGCCCCGCGCGATCGCCATCGACGCGCGGCTGGCGGCCGACGAGCACCTGCGCGTGGGCGACCGGCTGATCCTGCGCGCCACGCCCACCGGCGCCGGCGAGCCCGTGGTGGTGGGGGCGATCGTGCGCCGTGCGGCCGATCCGTCGGAAGTGGCCCGCGGCGAGTACCGGGTGCTGCTGCACCTCGATCATCTCCAAACGCTCATGGGCTACGGCGACCGGGTGGACCGGTTCGCGGTCGCCACCCGCGGCGCCGCCGCCACCGAGCGCGCCCTGGCGGCCATCAACGACGCGGCGTTCGGGTTCGCCGCCCACCGGTCGCGCGACATCGCGGTGGAGACCTCGCAGACCTTCCTCGTCGTGAGCCGGTTCCACCGCGCCATCGGCGTGATCACGATCGTGGCGAGCGCGGTGTTCCTGCTCTGCATCATGCTGCTCAAGGTGGACGAGCGACGGCGCGACGTGGCGGCGCTGCGGGTGATGGGCATCTCGTCGGCCACGGTGGTCCGGTCGATCGTGCTCGAGGCCGCCGCGGTCGCCGCGGCGGGGAGCGTGCTCGGCGTGGGCATCGGGTGGGCCGCGTCGGCGTTCGTGAACGCGCACTACCGCGCGGCGTACCGCACGCCCCTGGCGTTCGCGATCGTCACGCCGGGCGTGGTCGCGTTCTCGGTCGCCCTGTCGCTGGCCCTCGGCGTGGCGGCCGGCTACTTCGCGGCGCGGCGGCTCACGCGCGTGCACCCCCTGGCCCTGTTCGGACGGTGACCGCGTGCTGCTGACGCTCGCCCGGGCCTCGCTGTTGCGCCGGCGCACACGCACCGTGCTGGGCGTCGTGGGCGTGGCGGTGTCGGCCGCGCTCCTGCTCGACATGGTGATGCTCGCCAGCGGCATGCGCGAGTCGTTCCGGTCGCTGCTCGAAACGCGCGGCTTCCAGCTCCGGCTGGCGCCCGAGGGCACGCTCCCCTTCGACACCGACGCGACCATCGACAGCGCGGGCGCGATCATGGCGCTGCTCCGCGCCAATCCCGACATCGTGACGGTGAGCCCCGTGCTCGGCGGCCAGCTGCACGTGCGGAGCGCGCGCGGCGACGTGGCGGCGGTGGCGATCGGCATCGATCCGGCGGTGCAGGGCGATTACGAACTGCGCGCCGGGCGCGACCTCCGCGGCGCCGCCGACGTGGTGGCGAGCGACGCGCTGCTCGCCGCCACGGGGGCGGGCGTGGGCGACACCGTGCGCGTCGCCGGCGGGTACGACACGCCGCTCCGCGCCACCACCGGCGAGCGACGGATGGCGATCGTCGGCACGGCCCACTTTCTCTACACGCCGGCCCACCCCGTCGTCCTGGCGGTGCGCCTCGAGACGCTGCGGGCGATGACGGACGCGCGGCGCGACCCGGTGTCGCTGTTCATGCTGCGCGTGCGGCCGGGCGCCGACCCGGCCACGGTGGAACGGTGGATCGAGCGGACCGTGCCGCGCGTCTCGGTGGTGTCCACCGCCGACGCGCTGCGCCAGGTGGACGAGCGGCTGAGCTACTTTCGACAACTGGCATACATCCTCGGCTCGGTGAGCCTCACCGTGGGGCTGCTGCTCGTGACCACGCTGGTCACGGTGTCGGTGAACGAGCGGCTGGGCGAGATCGCAGTGATGCGCGCCATCGGCGTCTCCACGCGCTCGATCGTCGCGCAGGTGCTCGTGGAGGGCGCGGCGATCACGCTCGCCGGATCGGGGCTCGGACTGGGCCTGGGCCTGGTGACCGCGCACTACCTGAGCGGCATCCTGTCGCAGTTTCCGGGGCTGCCGGCGGCGATCGACTTCTTCCTGTTCCAACCGCGCGACGCATGGGTCTCGCTGGGGCTCCTGGCCGCGTGCGGCGTGCTGGCGGGCGCCTACCCGGCGTGGCGCGGGGCGTCGCTGCCCATCGCGGCGACCCTGCGCGACGAGGCCGTGGCGTGAGCGGCGCGCCGCCGGTGCTCAGCGCGCGCGACCTGCGCCGCGACTACCCGATGGGCGCGTCGCCCGTGCACGCGCTGCAGGGCGTGTCGCTCGACGTCGCGGCCGGCGAGTACGTGGCCATCGTCGGGCCGTCGGGCTGCGGCAAGTCCACGCTCCTCAACCTGCTCGGCGCCATCGACCGCCCCACGGCGGGCTCGGTGCGCATTCAGGGACGGCCGGTGGAGCGGCTGTCGGACCGCGAGGCGACGCGCTTCCGGCTGCTCACCATCGGGTTCGTGTTCCAGCGGTTCTACCTCATGCCGGCGCTCACCGCCGCCGAGAACGTGGAATTGCCGATGGCCGAGGCGGGGCGGCGGAAGGCGGCGCGTCGGGCCCGCGCCGCGGAATTGCTGGCGTATGTGGGCCTCGGCGAGCGGGCATCGCACCGGCCGTCGCAGCTCTCGGGCGGCGAGCAGCAGCGGGTGGCGATCGCCCGGGCGCTGGCCAACGAGCCCGCGCTCCTGCTGTGCGACGAACCGACCGGCGAGCTGGACGCGCACACCGGCGCCGGAATGATCGCGCTGTTCGCGCGGCTCAACGCCGACGGCACGACGATCGTCGTCGTGACGCACGACGAGGAGTTGGCCGGGGCGGCGCGGCGCGTGGTGCACATGAAGGACGGCGGCGTGGTGTCCGACGCGCGGACGGGGTGACCCGTGCTCGGCCTGTTGTCGTTCCGGCACTTGCGGCAGCGCCCCTGGCGCACGGCGTTCCTGCTCGCAGGCTACGCGCTGGGCGTGGCGGTGATGGTCGTGCTGCTGTCCGTCGGCACGGCCATGCTCACGCAGGCGCGCGAGGAGCGGCTGGTGGGGGGCGGCGCGATCACCGTGCTCCCCGAGGGGATCGACGTGGAGGTGATGAAGACCGGCGGGCTGGGCGGCATGTTCCTGTCCATCGACCACGCGCGGTTCGTCTACCGGCAGATCCTCGCCGCGCCGCGGCTGGCGCCGGCGGTGAGCGCGGCGGCGCCGCAGATCGTGAGTAAACTAGTATATCTGACCATGCCCGGCGGGCGCCGGGTGCCCGTGCTGGCCGCCGGGCAGATCCCGTCGCGCAACGCGGCCGTGGGGGCGGGCCCCGACCTCGCCGCCGGCACGTGGGCCGACGATTCGCTCGACCGCCGGTGGCGCGATCCCACGCCGTTCGAACTGCGCGACGAACTCGATCGCTTCCACGCGCCGCCGGCCGCGGCGGCCGGCGATCCGTCGTGGGCGGAGTGGCACTACTTCAACGTGGTCTCGGCCGATGGGCGGCGGTGGGCGTTCATCTCGTACATCGTGGCCGGCCGTGTGGCGGGGGCGGGGGGGCGCTGGGGCGGGCAGCTGCTGGTCACCTTGCACGTGCAGGGAGAGCCGGCGCGCCGGTTCGTGGCCGATGTGCCGTCGAGCGCGGTGCGATTCTCGACCGGCGGCGCCGACCTGCGCATCGGCCGGTCGGCGGTGACGCTGCTCCCCGACGGCCGCTATCGCCTGACCGGGATCGCCCGCGGTGAGGCCGACGGCGCGCCGCTCACGCTGGATCTGGTCGTGTCGCCCGAGCCCGGGGCGTACTTTCCCGGGGTGTCGGTGGCCGGCGACTCGCTGGTCTCGGGCTACGTGGTGCCGGCGCTGCGGGCCGACGCCGACGGGTCGATCTGCGTGCGCGGGGCGTGCTGGCGATTCGACGGCGCGCAGGCGTACCACGACCACAACTGGGGCACCTGGCGCGGCGTCACCTGGGAGTGGGGCGCGGGGCGGGCGGGGGCATTGGGAGTTCTGTATGGACGGGTGGAAGAGAGTCGGGCAGGCGGAGAGTCGGGCAGTGGGGCAGCGAACGGCGGCTGCCTGGCCGTCAACCTCTCCGACTGCCAGACTCTCCGTCCGCTCTTCGTCTACCTCACGGACTCGCTGGGCTTCCTGGCGGTGTTCCGCCCACGAGATATCCAGTATACCGACGGCGACACGATCGTCGTCCACGGCCATCGCGTGGCCGTGCCCTCGCGCGGCGAGATGACCGACGTGCGCGGCGACGACACGGTGCACGTCGTGCTCGACGTGCAGGACGCGGCGGGCACCGACACGCGCACGGGGCTCGTCGAGCGCGGCGACCCGGCCGGCGCGCGGGCCGTCTCGCGGCCGTACTTCATCCAGATGAAGGGCGTGCTCCGCGTCACGGGCCGAGTGGGCGGCCGGCCCATCGGCGGCACCGGCATCGGGTTCTTCGAGACGTATCGGTGACGCGGCTTGACGCGCCCGTACGGGGCGCGCCAATTCAGGCCATGCCCGGCTCCGTTCACATCGGCACCCAAGGGTGGAATTACGACGCGTGGGTGGGTCCGTTCTATCCGCCGCACACCCGGCCCGCGGAATTCCTCGGCGTGTACGCCCGCGCCTTCGACACGGTGGAGGTCGACTCGACCTTCTACGCCGTGCCGTCGGCCAAGACGGTGCGCGGGTGGGCCGAGCGCACGCCGGCGCACTTCCGGTTCGCGCTCAAGATGCCGCAGGAAGTCACCCACGAGCGGCGGCTGCGGGAGTGCGCGGGGGTGGCCGCGGAGTTCTTCGACCGGGCGCGGGAACTCGGCGGGAAGCTCGCCGCCGTGCTGCTGCAGTTCGGGTCCGACTTCACGCCGGCCGAACTGCCGGCGCTGGCCGAGTTCCTGCCCACGCTGCCGCGCGACCTCCGGTTCGCGGTGGAGTTCCGCCACAAGGGGTGGATCTACGACGGGGTCCTGGCGCTGCTCGCCGAGCACGGCGTGTCGCTGGCCCTCACCGAGGGCAAGTGGATTCCGCGGCGGCAGGTGTTCGCGCTCGCCGAGCGCCCGACGGCCGATCTCATCTACGTGCGGTTCATGGGCAATCGCGAGATCGTGGACTTCTCGCGCGTGCAGGTGGATCGCACGCGCGAGCTCGACGCGTGGGCCGACGTCCTGGCGCGGCTGGAGCGCGACGGCCGCACGATCCTCGGCTACTTCAACAACCACTTCTCCGGCCACAGCCCGGCGTCGGCCCGCGACCTGCAGCGCCTGCTCCATCAGAGCCCGGTGGATCCGGAGCGGATCGGGGAGCAGATGTCGTTGTTCTAGGGTCAGGCAGTCGGGGAGTCGGCGAGTCGGAGAGTCGGGCAGTCGGGCAGTGAGGCAGCGAAAGGGCGGGCGGCGCGTCGTTTTGGTAAGTTAGACCCCATGTCCCGGCGCATCCTCCTCTTCTCGGCGTTCGCGCTTGCCGCCGCGGCGCTGTTCGTCCGGCTCGGCGTCTGGCAGATCAGCCGGCTGCACGAGCGGCAGGCGCTCAACGCGTATATCGAATCGCGTATCGATTCGGCGCCGGTGCCGTTCTTCGCGCTGGGGCCGGACAGCGCGCGGTCGCACTTCCGGCGGGTGACGGTGCAGGGGACGCCCGATTTCGCGCGCGAGTTCTACATGGTGGACCGGTCGCGCGACGGATCGCCGGGCGTGTACGTGCTGACGCCGATCCGGGTGCCGGGCCACGACACGGCGGTGCTCGTGAATCGCGGCTGGGTGTACGCCCCCGACGCGTCGACCATCGACCCGTCGCGCTGGCACGCGCCCGACGGCGCGTTCCAGGGGTACGTGGACGAATTCCAGGCGCCGGTCGCGGTGCCGCCGCCGGAACCGTGGCACGTCCGCACCATCGACTACGGGCGCATCGCGGCGGCGCTCCCGTATCCCATCGCCGACACGTACGTCGTGGCGCTCGGCAAGGACTCGGTGATCGCCGGCACGCCGCTGCGCATCGAGCCGCCGCCGCTCGACGAGGGCCCGCACCGCAGCTACGCCATTCAGTGGTTCGCGTTCGCGGCGATCGCGCTGGGCGGCGCGGCGTTCGTGGTGCTCAAGGACCGCGAGGCGCGGCAGGCCGCGGCCGGCGGCGACGGCGTTACTCCCCGGGGGTGAGATGACGGATCGAGCGGCGGCACCGGTGAGCGAGCGGGAAGCGCGCGACGTCGCCGAGGCGGCGCGCGAGAGCGAGTGGTCGGGCCCGAGCTTCGTGCGCGACCTGTTTCTGGGGCGCTTCTCGCTGCACCTGATCCATCCGGCGCCCCCCCGCGACGTGGAGGAGGAGGCGCGGGCCGCGCCCTTTCTCGAGGCGCTGCGCTCGTTCCTGGAACGCGTGGACTCCGACGCGATCGACCGCACGGGCGAGATCCCCGAAGCGTGCGTGCAGGAACTGCGGGAGATGGGCGCGTTCGGCATCAAGATTCCGCGCGCGTACGGCGGGCTGGGGCTCAGCTACGCCAGCTACGTGCGCGCGATCGCGATGGTGACGTCGAAGGACGGATCGCTCAGCGCGCTCCTCTCGGCCCACCAGTCCATCGGGTTGCCGCAGCCGCTGGAGCTGTTCGGCACCGACGAGCAGAAGCGGGCCTACTTTCCGCGCTTGGCCAGAGGCGCGATCTCGGCGTTCGCGCTCACCGAGGTGGACGTCGGCTCCGACCCCGCCAACCTCGCATCGCACGCCGAACCGAGCGCCGACGGCACGCACTGGGTGCTGAACGGCGAGAAGCTGTGGTGCACCAACGGCACGCGGGCCGATCTGTTCGTGGTCATGGCGCGCACGCCGGACCGGATCGTGAACGGCAGGCCGCGCCGGCAGATCACGGCGTTCATCGTCGAGGCCGGCTGGCCCGGCGTCGAGGTGGCGCACCGCTGCCGGTTCATGGGGCTCAAGGCGATCGAGAACGGCGTGATCCGGTTCACCGACGTGCGCGTGCCGCGCGAGAACATCCTGTGGGCGGAGGGACGCGGGCTCAAGCTGGCGCTCGTCACGCTGAACACCGGGCGGCTCACCCTGCCGGCCAGCGTGGCCGGCTCGTGCAAGGCGCTGCTCGAAGTCTCGCGCAAGTGGGCCCTGGAACGGGTGCAGTGGGGGCAGCCGGTGGGGCGGCACGAAGCGGTGGCGCGCAAGATCGGCGCGATGGCCGCCGACACGTTCGCCATGGACGCCGTGTCGCGGCTCACCGTGGCCGTGGCCGAGCGCGGCCGACTACGACATCCGCCTCGAGGCCGCGGTGGCCAAGATGTACAACACGGAACTCGGATGGCGGATCGTGGACGACGCGCTGCAGATTCGCGGCGGGCGCGGCTACGAGACGGCGGACTCGCTGCGCGCGCGGGGCGAGCGGCCGGTGGCCGTGGAGCGCGCGATGCGCGACGCCCGCATCAACCTGATCTTCGAGGGGTCGTCGGAGATCATGCGCCTGTTCATCGCGCGCGAGGCGGTGGACCATCACTTCAAGCTGGCGTTCCCGATCGTCAGCCCCGACTCGACGGCGGGGCGAGCGAGTGCGCGCGCTCATGAAGGCCGCGCCGTTCTACGCCGCGTGGTACCCCATGCTGTGGCTGCCGCGCGGGCAGAACGTTCGGCGAGTTCGGCCGGCTGGGCCGGCACCTGCGGTTCGCCGAGCGCCGAGCGCGCAAGCTGGCGCGCGTGCTGTTTCACGCCATGGTGCGGTTCGGGCCCAAGCTGGAGCGCAGGCAGGCGGTGCTGTTCCGCGGGGTGGAGATCGGCGCCGAGCTGTTCGCGATGACGGCGGCCTGCGTGTACGCGCACGACGAGGCGGCGCGCGGAACCGGCGACGCGCGCGCGCTGGCCGACGTGTTCTGCCGCGAGGCGGCGCGACGGGTGGACGAACGGTTCCGGGAGTTCTTCGGCCCGAACGACGGCGCGATGTACCGGCTGAGCCAGGCGGTGCTCGGCGGGGAATACGCCTGGATGGAGGAAGGGGTGATCAGCGCGTGGGAAACGGCGAACGGCTGAACCCCCGCCGTTCTTGCCGGCGTCGTATCGCCGTCCGCCGTCACTCCGTGAAGGCCGTGTACCCCTCGTCCGCGATCGCTTCCTCGATCGCGTCGAGCGTCGCCACCGCCGGGTCGTGCTCCAGCGTGGCCGATCCGATCTCGACGTGGTCCACCTTCACCCCCGGCATCTTGGCCAGACGGCCGTTCACCGCGTGCACGCAGTGGCTGCACGTCATGCCTTCGATCTTCAGCGTCACCCGTTCCACGATTCGCTCCCGTTGCGTTCGACGACAAGATAATCGACGCGCCGCACGGCGCGGGAGTGGAAGCCGCCGCGCTACTCGGCGCTCACCCGCCGGGCCTGGAGCAGGACCACGGCGGTCGCGATCAGCACGCCCCCGCCCAGCGCGGCCGGCGTCAGCCGCTGGCGCAGCACCCAGGCGCCGAGCAGGGCCGTCCAGAACGGTTCCACGGTGGACACGATCGCCGTGCGCACCGGCCCCAGCACGCGGAGCCCGCGCAGGAAGGCCACGAAGGCGATGGCCGTGGACCAGAGCGCGAGCACGCCGATCGCCAGCCAGGCCTCGCCGCCCACGGCGAGGGTGGCGCGGTTCGTGACGCCGTCGAGCACGAACAGGATCGCGCCCGCGCCGAGCGCCGAGTACACGGCGGCGATCGACTCCGACAGCCGCTCCTGGTAGTAGCCGATGAGCGGGATGTACATCGCGTAGGCGAACGCCGACACCAGCGCGAGGGCCACGCCGACCGGGTGCAGCGTGCCCATGGCCGGCGCGCCGACCATGATCGCGATGCCGGTGAGCGAGAGCGCGAGCGCGAGCAGCCGGATGGGCGTGAGCCGTTCGGTGCCGCGGACGGCGGCGATCACGGCCACCCAGGCCGGATATGTATAGAACAGAAAGCTGAGCGGCGCGGCGGGGATGTAGTCCAGCGCCGAGAGGCTCACGAAGGCGATGAACGCCTGCGCGCCGCCGGCCAGGACCAGCAGCGGGAGCAGCCGGCGCCACGGGGCGCGGAGCGACGCCGAGCGGCCGGCGAGCAGCGCCAGGATCGCGGTGCCCAGCAGGTAGCGCCAGGCGAGCACGTTGAGCAGCGACGCGCCCGATCGCGTGGCGAGCGAGACGAGGATCGGGATCGCGCCGAATCCGGTGGCGCTCACCACGATCAGCCCCGTGGCCCGCCATCCCGACGTCCGCGCCGTCGCGGGGGGATCGATCGCCGTCATCGCGATGCCCGGTGGGCCGGAAGCGCGGTCAGCGGAGCATGTCCCGGAGAAAGACCTGGGCCACGGTGAAGAAGATCACGAGGCCCGTGACGTCGACCAGGGTGGCCACGAACGGCGCCGACGCGCTGGCCGGGTCGAAGCCCAAGCGCTTCATCACGAACGGCAGCATCGAGCCGGCCAGCGCGCCGAACGTCACGATGCCGATGAGCGCCACGCCCACGGTGACCGCGATCAGGCCGAAGTGCGCGCCGTAGTCGTAGAACCCGATCGCCTGCCATAACAAAATGCGAATGATGCCGAGCAGGCAGAGCAGGATCCCGAGCGCGAAGCCGGTGGGCACCTCGCGCAACGCCACGCGCCACCAGTCGCGCAGCCGCACCTCGCCGAGCGCCATCGCCCGGATGATCAGCGACGTGGCCTGCGACCCCGAGTTGCCGCCCGAACTCATGACCAGCGGAATGAACAGGGCCAGCACCAGCACCTTGGACAGCTCGTCCCCGTAGTGCCCCATCGCGCTCGCCGTCAGCATCTCGCTCAGGAACAGCGCGCTCAGCCACCCGCCGCGCTTGCGGAGCATCTGCCAGAACCCGATCTGCATGTACGGCTGGTCCAGCGCCTCCATGCCGCCGAACTTCTGCGCGTCCTCGGTCTGCTCCGCCACGATCGCGTCGATCACGTCGTCCACCGTCACCACGCCCAGCACGTGGCGGGAATCGTCCACCACGGGCACCGCCACGAGGTCGTAATTGGAGATGACCCGCGCGACTTCCTCCCGGTCGGCCTGCGCCGCCACGGTCACCACCTCGCTCCACGCCACGTCGCCCACGCGGGCGCCCTCCGGCGCCGCGAGCAGCTCGCGCAGCGAGAGCACGCCGCTCATCCGTCCGCGCTCGTCGGTCACGTAGATCTGGTACATCGCTTCGCGGCGGCCGCTGCGCGCGATGTCGCGCACGCCGGTCAGCGCCGCCTCCACGGTCATCGTCGCCGGCACGGACACGAACTCGGTGGTCATCAGGCCGCCGGCCGTGCGGGGCGCGTAGGCCAGCAGCTGCTCCGTGACGCGGCGCGTCTCGGGCGGGATCGCGGCCAGGATCTCCTCGGCCCGCTCCTCCTCGATGTCCTCCAGCGTGTCGGCGCGGTCGTCCGGCGTCATCTCCGAGACCAGCGCGGCCGCCTGCCGCGCCGTCATCGCGCCGAGCACCTCGGAGCGGAGCTCCTCGTGGAGATATTCGAGTACGGCGGCCGCCCGCTGCGGCGGCAGGGCCGCGAGCAGCGCCTGCACCTTGTCGCGGGGCAGGAGCTCGACCACGTCGGCCAGGTCCGCGGCGTGCAACTCCTCCGTCTCGGCGGCCACGGCGGTGGGCGTGTCGTCGAGCAGCGCCAGGATGTCGGGCGCGAGCAGCGCCGCGACCGGCCGGACTTCCGGTATGTACTGGGCTGGTGTCATGGCCGGGTCTCCCGGGAACGCGCGGGGTGTCGTGTCGCGAGAAGTCGAGGGCGCCGGCGGCTCATCCCGCGCGGCGGTCCGTCTGCGTGGCGGGCGTCAAGGTATGTCCCTAGTGGCACAGGGACAAGCCGCGCGGCGGGACCATGCGAACGCACTCCACCGGCCTCCCGGGAACAGTTGTCCGATCGGGGGGTTCTACCTCGTGAGCTTCTGACGCGGCACCCATTCACGGTCACGGCAGCGAGCTCGAGGGAGTGAGGGGGAATATCCGCGGGGGGTTCGCACCGGGAAGGGGGCGGGCCCCCCGTGGACCGTTGACGCCCCCCGGCGCGCCCGCGAACTTGCGGGCGCCTTCACCAACTCCCCATGACCCACGTCGCATTTCTCGGGCTCGGCGCGATCGGACGCCCCATGGCGCGCCGAGTAGCCGAGGCCGGATTCGAGCTCACCGTCTGGAACCGCACCGCCGCGCGTGCGCGCGAGTTCGCCGACACGCACGGCGCACGCGCCGCGGCCACCCCCGCCGACGCGGCGCGGGGCGCGGACGTCGTCGTGACCTGCCTTCCCACCTCGCGGGACGTGGCGTCGCTGCTCGACGGCGCGGACGGTCTCGCCACCGGATTGGGCCGGGGCACGCTGTTCGTGGATTGCACCTCCGGCGACCCCGCCACGTCCAACCGGATCGCCGAGCGGCTGGCCGCGCAGGGGGTGGCGTTCCTCGACGCGCCCGTGAGCGGGGGCACGAGCGGCGCCGAGCAGGGCACGTTGACGGTCATGGTCGGCGGCGACGCCGGCGCGCTCGAGCGCGCCCGCCCCGTGCTGGCGGCGTTCGGCCGGAAGATCGTGCACTGCGGGGCGGTGGGCGCCGGCGACGCGGTGAAGGCCATGAACAACGCCATGCTCGCCATCCACGTGTGGTCCACCGGCGAGTGTCTGGCGGCGCTCGCGGGGATGGGGGTGGACCCCCGCGTGGCGCTCGACGTGATCAACGCGTCGAGCGGCCGGTCCAACACGTCGGAGCATCTCTTTCCGCAGCGCGTGCTGACGCGCGCCTTTCCCCGCACCTTCCGGCTGGCGCTGCTCGACAAGGACGTCGGCATCGCGGCGGGCGTGGCGCGCGAGCAGAAGGTGCCGTCGCCCATCCTGCAGGTGACGGCCGAACTGTTCCGCATGGCGCACGCCGAGCTGGGCGAGGAGGCCGACCACGTGGAGGCGGTGCGCGTCATCGAGCGCCTGTCGGGGCGGGAGATCGCGTGAAGGCGGTGGCCGACATCCGCGCCGCGTTCCCGGCGCTGGGCCGCGTGCACGCCGGCCATCCGGTGGCGTACCTCGACGGGCCCGGCGGCACGCAGGTGCCGCGCCCGGTCGCCGAGGCGATAACGGATTACTTATATCACCACAACGCCAACACGCACTGGGCCTACCCCACGAGCGAGGAGACCGACGCGCTGATCGCCGGCGCGCGGCGGGCGCTGGCCGAGTTCGTGAACGGGCGCCCCGACGAGATCGCGTTCGGGCAGAACATGACGTCGCTCACCTTCCACCTGGCGCGGGGGCTGGGGCGGGCCTGGGGGCCGGGGGACGAGGTGGTGGTCACGGAACTCGACCATCACGGCAACGTGGCGCCGTGGCGCGCGCTGGCCGTGGACCGCGGCGTCACCGTGCGCACCGTGCGTATGCGGCCCGAGACCGGCACGCTCGACTGGGACGACCTGGAGCGCGCGGTGGGCCCGCGCACCCGGCTGCTCGCCATCGGCGCCGCGTCCAACGCGCTCGGCACGATCACCGACGTGCGCTCGGCGACGGCCCTCGCCCACGCGCACCGCGCGCTCGTGTTCGTGGACGCGGTGCACTACGCGCCGCACCGCCTGGTGGACGTGCAGGCGATCGGGTGCGACTGGCTGGCCTGCTCGGCATACAAGTTCTACGGGCCGCACGCGGGCGTGCTGTGGGGGCGGAGGGAACTGATCGAGGCCACCGACGTGCCGCGGCTCGACCCGGCGCCGCAGGAGGCGCCCGAGCGGCTGGAGACCGGCACGCAGAACCACGAGGGAATCGTGGGCGCGGCGGCGGCGGTGGATTTCCTGGCCGGGATGGCGGGCGCCGGAGGGAACGAGGGCGGGCGGCGCGCGGCGCTCACCGCGGCCTACGCCGAACTGCACCGCCGCGGCGAGGCGCTGCTGGCGCGGCTGTGGGCAGGGCTGGAGGCGATGCCGACAGTCACGCTGTTCGGGCCGCGGCCGGGGGGCGAACCCCGAACGCCGACCCTGTCGTTCGTGCTGAAGGGGCGGGGAAGCACCGACGTCGCGCGGGCACTCGCGGGGCAGGGGCTGTTCGTATCCAACGGCGATTTCTACGCGACGACGGTGATCGAGCGGCTGGGGCAGGCAGCGGACGGCGTGGTACGGATTGGGGCGAGTTGTTATACGACGGAAGACGAGATCGAGCGAGTGCTGCGGGCGGTGAAGGCGTTGTAACCCAACGGGGGCAGGCAAGTCCAGCGCGGAAGCGGAAGGAGCAACCGGCGGGTTGGGAACCGCCACCCCGTTCGCCGTTTGAAGGCCGAAGGCCCTTCCGAATTCCCCGTCGTACTGGCCCTGCGCAGGTTTTGTTCGCGCGGTTTTTGCCGGCGCGGGTGTTGTCAGCGCGGGTGTTGTCGGCGCGGGTTCGGTTCTCGCGGGTCTTGTCAGCGCAGTTCTTGCCTGCGCTGTATCTTCTGTCATGCGTCGCTCCGTGCTTCTCCTCGCCGCCGTCCTCGCGTCCGGCTGCGCCCGCTCCGCTCCCCACTCCGCCCCCCCGCCGTCGACTTCCTGCTCTCCTCCGGCGATTCCACCTATTGGGTGACCACTGGTCCCTCCGGCCTGCACGTGCGCGGCGCGCCGCTCGTCCTGGCCCGCTATGGGCCCGGGGCCGGCCGGTTCCACGAGGTGTACGTCGCCGACGACGACCATTCCTATCAGGACGCCCTGCTCGTCGGCCAACTCGTCTATTCGCGGGATCTGATCACCAACGACTCCACGCCGGTGTTCGTGGATACGCTCGTCGGGCGCCTGACCCGCGCCTACGCCGGCGCGCACGCCGACGAATCGCCGCTCGATCCCGACGACGACGTCAACGAACGGCCGTCCGTCGAGGCCACGTCGGACGTCACGCTGCTCGACGTGCACGGGCCGTATCTGTCGCTGGAGTATCACGCCGACACGCGCCGCCGGCCGGACCCGCCCTTCCACACCACGTGGCGCGCCGTCGTGGACCTGCGCAGCGGCCGCCCCGTGCGCCTCGACGACCTCGTGGGCCCCACCGCGGCCACGCGCGTGGTGGACGCGGCGCGGCGCACGTACGCGGCCGAACTCGCCTCCGCGCGCCGCAGCGCGAACCAACTGCCCGACATCGTACCCCTCGTGCTCGCCGAGGTGCGCTTCGATCCCACCAGCTTCACGCTCGCGCAACTGCGCGGCGGGCCCGCCGTGGCGTTCGCCGGCCGGCTGGCCGGGCGTCACGACGCGCCGTCCACGCTGTCGCTGCCGGCGCTGCCCGTGGACTCGCAGGCGTGGTGGGGCGAGGTGCGCCCCACCCTCCCCGCCCCCACCGCCGACGGTCACGAGCAGTGGGTGCGCCCCGGGTACACCGTGCGCGCGTCGGCCGACACGGCCGACAGCGTGGTCGACGTCGCGCTCGTCGATTCGGCGCGGCGCGTGTGGCCGGTGGCGCAGGTGCACGCGCCGCTGCGGCACGTCTTCTGGCTCGACCGGCCGCGCATCGACTCCACCACGCGCCATGCGCTGCAGCGCGCCTTCGACCAGGCCGCGCTGTACGACGAGGACGTGCACGTCGCGCGGTGGCGCGTGCCGCCCGCGCCCGCGCCGGCTCCGCTGTTGCGCGCCGCGGCGAACGCGCGCCCCTCTCCACCCCGTCCCGCCGCGCGGCGCCCCGTGCGCCGGCGCACCGCCCTTCCATGACCCAGCCCGCCCGCGAGCGCCCGAGCAAGACCGTCACGGAAAGCCGGCACGAATCGTCGCAGCTCATGATGCCGCAGGATGCGAACAACCTCGGCCACGTGTTCGGGGGCGTCGTGATGTCCATGATGGACAAGACCGCCGCCATCGCGGCGCTGCGCCACTGCCGCCATTCCGTGGTCACGGCGTCCATCGACCGGGTGGATTTTCGCGAGCCCATTCACCTGGGCGACCTGCTCGTCATGAAGGCGAGCGTCAACTACGTGGGGCGCACCTCCATGGAAGTGGGCGTGCGGGTGGAGGCGGAGGATCTGTTGACCGGGAAACGCCGACACACGAACTCGTGTTACCTGACCTTCGTGGCGGTGGACCGCAACGGGCGGCCGGTGGAGGTGCCGGCGCTCAAGCCCGAGTCGGCCGAGGAGATACGGCGCTACCAGGCGGCCGAGGCGCGGCGCCGCCGGCGGCTCGAAGAGCGCGAAGCGGAGCGACGGCTGGGCGAACGCGCGTAACGGCGCGGCGGCGGGCGTTGTCGCGCGGCGCGGATTCCGGCTATACTCCACGCATGAAGCTCTTCACCGTCGACCAGGCCAACGCCACGCTGCCCCTCGTGCGCAAGATCGTGGCGGACGTCGTGCGCCAGCATTCGGCGTGGCGCGAGAAGATCCTCGAACTCGACCTCGCGGCGTCGCACGTACCTGCGGAGGGCGAGCACCCCCCCGCCGAACGGCTGGAGCGCGAGGTGCAGGCGCTGG
>CAVSOM010000026.1:0-56762 GCA_963729495.1 uncultured Gemmatimonadaceae bacterium | reverse complement strand
CCGCTGCGGCGCGCCCTGGTCACCAACTCCGACCTGCCGTATCCCGAAGGGGTGGCCGCGGCCGAGGTGCTGCGCGTGGGCTCCGGCACGCGCGGCGAAACGAAGGACGACACGGGCGAGGCGCGGCAGGGACTGGTGGCGGTGATGTTGGGCAGCGCGACGTCGGCGGGGCTGGCGATCCTCACGGCCACCCGCATTCTCGCCGGCGGCCTCTCCGGCTACTTCCCGATCGGCGTTTCGGCGGCGAGCGGCTACGACGTGGCCTGGTCGCTCGCGCTCGTGGGCGCCGGCCACCTGGTGGGGCTGTCGGTGGGCATGGCGATGCTCGTGGGCCTCGTCATCGCGTGGGGCATCGCGGTGCCGGTGCTCACGTCCCTGCAGGGCGCGATCCCCGCCGGCATGACGCTGGCCGCGAATACGGCCCAGATCTGGCGCACGCAGGTGCGCTTCATCGGCGCGGGCGCGATCGGCGTGGCCGCGATCTACACGCTGGCCACGCTCGCCAAGCCGGTGGTCGGCGGCCTGGTGAGCACGCTCGCGGCATCGCGCAACGCCGGCGCCGACGATCGCGACCGCGATCTCGAACCGGGATGGATCATCGGCCTGGCGGTGGGGTGCACGCTGATCGCCGGCGGGCTGGCGTACCACTTCGCGCGTTCCACGGTGCTGGCCCCCGACGCGGGCATGCTCACCGCGATCGCCGTGCCGTTCGTGGTGATCGTGGGCTTTCTCATCGCCGGCATTTGCGGCTACATGGCGGGGCTGATCGGCGCCTCGAACAGCCCGATCTCCGGCGTGGGCATTCTATCGATCGTGGTGTGCGCGTCGGCGCTCGTCGTGGCGGTGCGGCCGGCCGAGGCGTCGCGGCCGGCGCTGGTCGCGTTCGCGCTGTTCGTGACGGCGATCGTGTTCGCGTGCGCGACGATCTCCAACGACAACCTGCAGGACCTGAAGACGGGCCAGCTCGTGGGTGCGTCTCCGCGGCGGCAGCAGCTCGCGCTCATCGTGGGCGTGGCCGCCGGCGCGGCGGTGATCCCGTGGGTGCTCAATCTGCTGGCCAAGGCCTATGGATTCGCGGGCGCCCCGAACGTGGGCGTGCTCGCGCCGAATCCGCTGCCGGCGCCGCAGGCCACGCTGATCTCGGCGCTGGCGCAGGGCGTGATCGGCGGCAATCTCAACTGGACGATGATCGGCATCGGCGCGCTCGTGGGCGTGGTGCTCGTGTTCGCCGACACCGTGCTCGGCGCGCTGCACCAGCTGCGCATTCCGCCGCTGGCGGTGGGGATCGGGATCTATCTGCCGATGTCGGCCACCTTCGCCGTGGTCGTGGGCGCGCTGCTCTCGCACTGGTACGACGGCCGCGTGCGCGCGATGCCCGATCCCGAACGCGCCGACCGGCTCGGCACGCTCGTGGCATCGGGGCTGATCGTGGGGGAGAGCATCTGGGGAGTGCTCAACGCGGGACTGATCGTGGGCCTGTCGAGCGAGGCGCCGATCGGGCTGGTCCCGGAGCGCTTCGCGCCCGCGCCCTGGTTGGGGGTGCTCGGCTTCGTGGGGCTGCTCGTCTATCTGTATGGATGGATGCTGCGCCGGTCGCGGGAGATGGCGGGTCGGGTGCGTTAGCCGTGCGCCCCGCGCGCGGCGCCGCGTGAAGATTCCTTGCCGCGGCGCGTGAAGATTCCTTGAGGTGTCCGCGCCGGCGTGCCGCGGCGGGCGCGTGAAGATTCCTTGCTCCGGGCGGCGCGCATTCCGCAATTCGCGGAAATTCGCGCACATCACGGCATGGGCCGCGTTTGTACGGTCTTTATTGTTTTCATAAGCCGTTGCGGCGGGCCAAGGTGGCGCGGAGGCGAGCGGTGGCACCGGCCGTGCACTACGAGGAGCCGGAAGGATCGACGCACCCCGCACACGGCCCAAACCACAAGGACGGCACCATGTTGAGAAAGCGCGAAGGCTTCACCCTGATCGAGCTGTTGATCGTCGTCGTGATCATCGGCATCCTGGCCGCGATCGCGATCCCGAAGTTCGCGAACACCAAGGACAAGGCGTACATCACGGCCATGAAGTCGGACCTCCGCAACATGGTCACCGCGGAAGAGGCCTTCTTCTCCGATTCGTCGGCCTACACGACCAACGAGACCGAGATGAACTTCCAACAGTCCACCGGCGTGAATCCGCCCACGATCACCACGGGCGCCGGCTACTGGAGCGCCACGATCACGCACAGCATGCTGACGGGTCACACCTGCGCGATCGCCATCAACACCACGAACCCGCTGGTCACCACGGCGGGCGAAGGCGAGCCGGTCTGTAACTAGCTGTTCGGTAGGGGTGGGGCTCGACGGGGGGGCGGCGCGACGCCGCTCCCCCGTCGTGCGTTCGGGATGGGGGCGGCGTCTGGAGCCGAGAGTGCGGCGGGCTTGAGCCGTGCGCATCGCGTGCACCGGGGCGCCGCTGACGTCGACCGCGCGCGTTCACGACCTGTGGGCCCGCCGGCGGCGCGCCGCGGCCTCGGATGTCTCAACCGCCGACCGCGTCGTAGATTCCCGGCGTCATCGCTCGCCCGGAGCCACACCCCCAATGGTTGACCGCCGCCGATTTCTCCAGTGGGCCGCCGCCGCGGCCGTGCTGCCGCGCCCACTGCTCGACGATTCCCGCGCAGCGGCGCCGCCGGGCGAGCCCCCGCTCGCGCCGGTCGGTGCAGCGGCCGGCGTGCGGACGGCCCGCGCGCCGCGGTACGCACCCGGCCGCATTCCGAACGAGTACGTGCTCCTGCTCCCGGGCGAGGCGGAGGCGCTGGCCGGGGCGCCGGCGGTGCGCGGGTTCCAGCCGGATTCTGTGATCGCCACGCCGGCCGCGGTCGCGGCCGCGGCCGCGCCGCGCCGCCTGCGCGTGGGCGAGGAGGTCGATGGTTGGCGGTTGGTCGCGCTGATTCCGGCGCTGGAGGGCGCGCCGGCGGCGGTGTTCGAGAAGCACGTGTCGCATCGCGGCGCGATCGTGTACGCGGGCGAACGCGGCGAATTCGCGCGCATTCCCAAGGGCATCGGCGATCTCGCGAACATCCGTCCACGGCCCATCAACGCCGCCGCGGGCGCCCGCTTCGAGCGGCAGGCGGCGTTTCCCGCGCAGCCCGACGCGCCGGGCGAGTACATCCTCGGCTCCGACGAGGACCCCTGCTACGAGAACGTGGCCGCGCTCGGCGAGGAGCTGATCGGCTGGACGCTCGTCGCCAACGAAGAGGGGGGGCCGGAGCGATCGCTCTGGCTCGAAGCGGACGGCACGTCGCGGCAGTTCGGGACGGACCCCCAGTCGCGCTGGGCGCCGGACCTCATCGGCCGCCTGTTCGACCCGCGCCGCTTTCTCCCCTCGGAATACCTCTACGACGACGTGCCGGGCTACAGCAAGCGCACGATGCTCGGCGGCTATCTGCCGGCGGCCGACATCGGCGTGTGGAATCCCACGTTCGGCGTGGGATACGAGGTGATGGCGCTGCTCCCGCCCGGGGTGGACGCGACGCCGATGGGCCGCGTACGCGCGCTGCTCCCCCCGGGCCGCGGCGACCTGATTCCCGCCGGCGACACGAACGCCGGCCAGGCCCTACCGGCCGCACGCTGGGTGGACCGGTACTGGAACGGGTCGGCCGAGCAGTTCTTCACCGCGCTGGTGGGCCTGTGGAATCACTGGCGCCGGTTCTTCGACGACCGCATGCGCGTGGAGATCCCCGATCCGTGGCTGCTCGACGCGGCGCGCGCCGGGATCGTGCTGTCGCGGTGCAGCTACCGCGGCCTCGAGCCGACCTATCAGATCGGCGAGGGGGCGTACACGAAGATTCCCGAGCGCAGCCACGCGCTGTTTCCGGTGGCGCACTACGAATTCGTATGGGCGCATCAGCTCTGGAATCTCACCGCCGAGGTGGAGCCGTACTTCGCGCACTATCTCGAGACGTACGTGCTGCGCGACGGCAACTTCACGTACAACACGCAGGACCAGGTGGAGGCGCCGCTCGACGCGGGAATCTTCCTGGAGAACTCGGCGCGCGCCTACGACTACGGGGGCGACCTCGACGCGCTGGCCCGGCGGCTGCCGGTGCTGCGCCGCATGATCGGGTTCGTGGCGGCCCGCTATCGCTATTCGGTGCGAACGTATCCCGAGGCGGACCCGCGCCACGGGCTGATCTGGGGTTCGCCCGAGGCGGACCTCGGCGATCCGGCGCACGACACGCCCGACGCGCACCCCTGGTTCTACCAGAACGCCGCCTGGACGTGGCGCGGCCTGTACGAGCACGGGCGTGTGCTCGCGATCGCGGCGGGCGGCGCGCGCGCGCGCGGCGACGCCGCGTTGGCCGGCGCGCTGGAGCGCGACGGCGTCGAGGCGCGCGCGCTGGCCGCGGAAATGCGGGGCAAGATCGAACGGTCCCTGCGCACGACGCTCGACGCGCGGAACGACGCGATGAAGGAGGCCGGGATCACCCCGTTCGATCCGGGCGACACGACCCGGCGGCCGGAGGAACTGTCGAGCTACGAGAATCACCGGTTCATGATGGACTGGTGGACCGCCGACTGGGGCGACGCCGACCTGGACGCCGGCCACTTCCGGCATCGCGCCCTGGCCGGAGAACAGCTCGTGGGGATGAACGTGGACGGCCACTATCCGCGCACGTCGAACTTCATGGAGCACGGCACGCTCGCCGGCCGCATTCGCGAGGACGACCATCGCCCGTTCCTGCTCGCGCTGTACGGCAACCTGTGCTACGCGATGGACTCCGGCAGCCGGTACGCGCCGGAGGATGCGCTGCTCCCGGGCAACTTTCCCGGCGAAGGGAGCCCGTACGCGTGGTCGGCGGTGGTGAACAGCGCACTGCAGCCCACGGTGGGGCTGCGCTGGCTCCTCTGCTGGGAGGAGCACGACCGGCCCGGCGCGGCGCCGGCGGTGCACCTGCAGAAGGGCGCGCCCAAGCACTGGTTCGCGGCGGGCGCCCGCATTGCGGTGGAGCGGTGCCCCACGCGGTTCGGCGCGATCGGATGGGTGACCGAGCCGGCCGGCGACGGCTGGCGGGTGACCGTCGATCTGCCGGAGCGGTACGCGGCCGATCTCGTGGTGCACGTGCATCCGCCGGACGGCCGCGCGCTCACGCGGTCCACGATTGGCACGGTGGGCCCGGGCCGCGTGATGCTGCGGTCGGCCGAATTGCGGGGCCGGCGACGCGTCGTGGTCGAGGTGTCGTGACGTGAACGTCGCCCGTGCGGCGCGCGCCTTTCGCAACGCATTCCTGTCCGCGGGCGCACGCACGTTCGGCGCGGGGTTCTCGCGCGACTATCTGCGGCTGGCGTGGCGCGCGCGCCGCCACTGGGGAGACGACGCGGCCGGGACGCTCGACCTGCTCGGTTGGCGCGTGGCCTATCCGAGCGGCACCCAGGCGTTGTTTCTGGTGCACGAGCTGTTCGTCAACGGCGCGTACGGGTTCGCCGCGGCGGGCCCGGACCCGCGCATCATCGATTGCGGCGCCAACATCGGCCTGTCGGTGTTGTACTTCAAGTCGCGGTATCCGGGCGCCCGGATCTCGGCCATCGAGCCCGATCCCGGAACGTTCGCGCACCTGCGCGCCACGCTGGCCGCCAACGGCGTCGCCGACGTGGAACTGCTGGACGTCGCGGTGGGGGAACGGCCCGGCGTGGCGGATCTCTTCAGCGAATCGCGAACGGCCGGGAGCATCACGGCGAGTCTCGTGCCCGCGTTGGGCGGCCCGTACCGGCAGCCGGTGCGCGTGGCGCGCCTCTCGGACCTGATCGACGGGCCGGTCGATTTCCTCAAGCTCGATGTGGAAGGCGCCGAGTACGGCGTGGTGCGCGACCTGATCGCCACCGGACGGATCGCGCTCGTGCGCGAGGCCGTGGTGGAGTACCACCCCGTGGAGGAAGAGCCCAACGGACTGGCGGAACTCATGGCGTCGCTCGCCGGCGCGGGGATGTCGGTGGCCGTCCAGTCGGTGGACGTGGCGGCTCGCACCGGGCTGATCCGCGCCCGCCGCGAGCGCGATCGCCGGTAGCCGACCGGCTCGGCAAGCGCGCACCGGCCGTGTAGGTGAAATGGCGCACGGAATTCCCCCGACGGGCCGTCGGGGGAAATACGCTAGTCCGCGAGGAAGGCACGCCCTAGACTGGGCGGTGAGGACAGCAACGGGGCGCCCGATTCCTGGTCCTGGCGCACCTGGCCGCAATCCCTGCGGCGCTGAGTCCGCAGCAGCGTCTGGAGAGGTGCCGTATGGAAGCGTTCGCTACGACCAGCATCGTTCTGTTGGTGGGGATGGCGATCCCGATCATCTTCCTGCTCCTGGCCGTGCTGTTCGATCTGGGGGTGGGGCTCTACGTGTTGTTCCGCTACTGGCACGATCGGTGGTGGCCGCACGTTCGGCGCCTGGTGCACGGCGGCACGGCTCACGCGCACGACGGCTCGTCCACGATGCATCAGGCCGTGCGCGCGTAGGACACGACGCAGCGGGGGCCGCCGGCGCAGTGACCGGCGGCCCCCGAACTTCGCGACGTGCCTGCCGGTTCACCCGGCGAAGCAGTAGTTGCAGCCCTTCTCCTGCGCCCGCCCCACGGCCATCACACCCGACGGCACCACTTGGATGCCGGGGTACACGTTGGCGAGCAGCTCCGCCTTGACGTCGTCGGCTTTTCCTCCGGTCTTGCCGGCGAGCGTGCCGGCGAGCACGGTGAGCGCGACGTTGCAGACCCCGATGAGCGTGCCGGTCTTCAGCAGTTCGACCACGCCGAGCTGAGGGATCGGCAACCCCGTGATCGTCGCGTACACGTTGCGCGTGGCCGGCTTGCCGTTGTCGTCCACCTTCAACTGCTCGCCGAACTTGTATTTGGCCCACATCGCGTCGCCCAGCGCGAGAGCGGCGGCCTCGTGGCGCAGGATCACCACGGTCGCGTGTTGGGCGGCGGCGGTCTGGTAGGTCTCGCTCATCGAGAGCAGGTATACGCGCGGCCAGATGACCGCCAGGCCGCTGTTCGGTTCGGGCGCGTCAAACACGATGCGATGCGTCCCTTTGATGCGGTCGAACCACTCTTCCAACTTCGGATCGTCGCTCCGCGCATGCGGTTCGGCCAGCAGCCGGGTGGGAGCGATGGCGGCAAGCCCAACGGCGCCCGCGAGACGGGTGATGAAGCCGCGCCGATGGGTGGACGCCTGGCCGACGTAGAACATATGGCACCTCCTGGGGGTGAGGGTTAATCGGGCGAACTTACCGATTCCAGGCGCGACGCGCGAGCCCCGGGTCGGCGCCCCCCGGCGGCCAGCGCCCCGGCGGTCCAGGGGGGGCCGGGGGTGGGGGGTGGGGGGCCGGTCGGCCCACGGAATTGGCGGCCGCGGCGCCGCGGCCGTAAGATGCGCGGCATCCCGCCGCTGGCCTCACGTTTGCCCGGCCGGCCGAGCCGATAATAATTCACTCATGGGAGAACCTGGCATGCAACTGGGAATGATCGGGCTCGGACGGATGGGGGCGAACATGGTGCAGCGGCTCCTCGCCGCCGGCCACGCGTGCGTGGTCTACGACACGCACCCGAACGCGGTGCAGGAGGCCGCGGGCCGGGGCGCCACCCCGTCGTCCGGCCTGGCCGACTTCGCCACGAAGCTGCGCACGCCGCGCGCGGTGTGGATGATGGTGCCGGCGGCGGCGGTGGACGCCGTGCTCAAGTCGCTCGTGCCGGTGCTCGAACCCGGGGACATCGTGATCGACGGCGGCAATTCCTACTACCACGACGACATCCGGCGATCGGGCGAGCTGCAGCGGTCGGGCATTCACTACGTGGACTGCGGCACGAGCGGCGGCGTGTGGGGGTTGGAGCGCGGATACTGTCTGATGATCGGCGGCGAGGAGGCGATCGTGCGTCACCTCGATCCGATCTTCCGGTCGCTGGCCCCGGGCGTGGGATCGGCGGCGCGGACCCCCGGGTGCGGCGGCGAGCCGTCCACGGCGGAGAACGGCTACCTGCGCTGCGGGGCGAGCGGCGCGGGCCACTTCGTGAAGATGGTGCACAACGGCATCGAGTACGGCATGATGGCGGCGCTCGCCGAGGGGTTGAACATCATCAAGCACGCCAACGCCGGCACCGAGACGCGCGCGGTCGACGCGGAGACGACGCCGCTGCGCCACCCCGAACGCTACCAGTTCGAGATCGACGTGCCGCAGGTGGCCGAAGTCTGGCGCCGCGGCAGCGTGATCGGGTCGTGGCTGCTCGACCTCACGGCCGGCGCGCTGCGCGCGCACCCCGACCTGTCCACGTTCGCGGGCCGCGTGTCCGATTCCGGCGAGGGCCGCTGGACGGTGCAGGCGGCGGTGGACGAGGGCGTTCCGGCGCCGGTGATCAGCGCGGCGCTCTACTCGCGGTTCGCCTCGCGCGGCAACGAGGACTACGGGTTCCGGCTGCTGTCGGCCATGCGGTACGGGTTCGGCGGCCACCTGGAGCAACCGCCGGTCACGGGGGGCGCGCGGTAATCCGGTCGGCGCGGCGCGACTATCGGTCGGCGGCGAGCAGGCGGGACAGCGCGGGATCGACGCTGCCCGTGAGGTCGAGCCCTGCGGCGCCGAAGCGGAGCGCCGCGGCGTAGGCGCGGCGGTCGCCCTCGTGGTCCAGCGACCACTGGGCGTGGCGAGCGAGGAGGGCGGCGGCCGTGGCGCGGCCCACGGTCAGGGCGAACCGCCGCGCGTCGGCTTCGCGGGCGGGATCGTCGCGGTCGGCGTGCGACGCGAGCCAGCCCTGGGCCGCTTCGAGCGCGGCGCGGACGCGCACGCCGACGGCCGCCAGCTCGGGATCGCGCAGTTCGTCCAACTGCCGTTCGACCATTCCGGCCAGGGGCGCCAGGCCGCTCGGGCCGAGGGCGCGCAGCGCGTCGAGGGAGAGCACGTTGGTGGTGCCTTCCCAGATCGTCAGCACCTGGGTGTCGCGGAGCAGCACGGGCAGTCCGGTGTCCTCCACGTAGCCGGCGCCGCCGAACGCTTCGAGCACTTCCGAGACCACGGCCACCGCCTGGCGGCCGGTGGTCAGTTTCACGATCGGCGTGAGCAGGCGGAGCAGCGCCTGTTCGTGCTCGGTCGCCGTTCCGGTCTCCACGCGGCCGAGCAGCTCGACGAGCGTGAACGTGAGGTGGAACGACGCCTCGAACTCCGCCTGCAGGCCGGCCAGCGTGTCGGCGTGCAGCGGCTGTTCGGCGAGCGGGCGGCCGAAGGCGTGGCGCACCGCCGCGTAGGCGCGGGCGAGGGCGAGGGCGAGGCCGCGCCGCATGTAGGCGAGCGCCGCCACCGAGTTCCAGGTGCGCGTGATGTTGAGCACGGTGCTGATGGCGCGCACGCCGTTGCCCAGTTCGCCTACCGGCACGGCGGGCGTTCCGTCGAGGGTGAGTTCGGCGGTGGCAATTTGCGCGTGCCGAGCTTGTCCTTGAGGCGGTCCACCGTGAGGTGGTTGGGCAGGCCCGCGGCGTCGCGCGTTTCGAGATAGAACATCGCGAGGCCGCGGCCGCCGTCCGGATTGCCCTCGGGGCGCGCCAGCGTGAGGGCCATCTGCGATGTGACGGCCGAGGTGAACCACTTGCGTCCGTACAGGCGCCAGCCCGTGCCGGGCGCGCATCGGGCCACGGTTTCGGAGGGCGCCACGTCGGAGCCGCCGATCTGCTCGGTCATCCACTGGCCGCTGGTCCAGAATTGGGCCGGCTCGCGGCTGGTGAGGTGGGGCAGGGCGCGGTCGATGAGGGCGCGATTACCGGAGACGACCAGCGCCCGGGCCGCGCCGTCGCTCATGGCGAGCGGGCAGGCGTAGATCTTGGTGGACGGCGTGAACAGGTATACCAGTGCGAACTGCAGCACGCGCGAGCGCTCGGCGAAGGGCGCTTCGTACGGGATGGCCACGAGGCCCTCGCGCGCGGCGATCTCTTCGGCGCGGCGCCAGAGCGGTGTCGTGTCGATGCGGTCGATGCGGTTTCCCCAGGGGTCCCACTGCACCAGCGTGGGTTCGAGGAGGCGTTCGGCGAGTTGCTGCGCGTACAGTTCGCCGCCGGCCAGCGCACCGAGGCGTTCCAGTTGGGGGGTGGCCGCCCGCCATTCGTGGGCCGGCAGGGCACGCGCGAGATAGCCGCGCAGCACGCGGTCGTCGTCGTACTGGTTGCCGAGGCTCGGCGGGGTCTGCACGAAGCTCATGTCGGCGCTCCTGACCCCGAGAATATATACCCGGTGACGGCGGGCGGACCGCCCACCCGGATCGTGGCTCGGGGGCGTCGCGGAGGGGGAACGGGGGCGGCGCATGGAACTTCCGGCGGCGCCGACTACTATCAGATCGAAACGCCACCGGGAACTCAAATGCCGCACCGTCCGACGCTCGTTCGCTTGCGCCGCTCGTCCACTATTCGTCCGATCCGGCTGGCGGTGGCGCTGGCCGCGCTCGCCGGTTGCAATTCCGAGCCGGCGCTGCTGACGAGTTCGGGATCGAACACGGTGGCGACGTTCACGCGCAACCCGTGTTCGGTGACCGACACGCTCACCCTCGCGCCGGCGACGGCGGCGCGAGTGGATTGCAGCAACGGCGGCACGACGGTGACGGTGGCGGGGAACGGGGCCAGCTACCTGGTGATTCCGGAATTCGCCACCGACTACGGATATCCCACCGCCGCCGCCAGCGCGGCGTACGTGCTGTACAACGTGGCCGCGTCGGCGAGCACGACGCCGTCGGTGTCGGCGTCGCGGATGGCGATCCTGAAGGGCGGAGGCGCCCGAGCGGTCACGCTGCCGGCGGTGCGCTTGCAGACGGCCCAGCATCGGGCGTTCGCCAGGTTGCGGGCCAAGGAGAACCGGTTGTTCGCGGCCGGCGCGTTCGCGCCGATGAGCGCGCGCGCCCGGGGGCTGTCCGCGATGAGCCGGAGCATGGGGGTGAGCGCCGCGGTGTCGCCGCCGCCGCCGGTGGGCAGCGTGCGCAGCTTCAAGGTGCTGTCAAATTTCTCCGGCTCGGGCAGTTGGGCCACCGTCAACGCCAGACTGACGTACGTGGGGAGCAACATCTTCCTGTACATCGACACGCTGGCGCCGGTCAGCGGATTCACGGCCACGCAGTTGCAGCAGTTCGGGCTCTATTTCGATCAGACGCTCTTTCCGATCGACACCGGCGCGTTCGGCCCGCCGACGGACGTGGACAACAACGGCCACGTGATCATGCTGATGTCGCCGGTGGTGAACGCCGACACGCCGACCCAGGAGTGTGAGACCGAAGGGTACGTGGCCGGCTTCTTCGACTCCGAGGACTTCGACAATCCGGCGTCGGACCCGAACTCCAACGGCGGCGAGATCTTCTATTCGATCGTGCCCGACCCGAACGGCGCGTTCAGCTGCGACCATACCGTGGCCGACGTGGGGACCACGGTGCCGGCGACGTTCGTGCACGAGCTGCAGCATCTCATCGACTTCGGCACGCACGTGATCACGCACGCCGCGCAGCCCGAGTCGGGCTGGCTGGACGAAGGGCTGAGCATCACGGCCGAGGAGCTGGGCTCCTTGTATTACGAGAACAAGTGCCCGCCGCCGTCCTGCCGCACCGATCCGACGCAGCTGTTCCCGGATTCGGCGGAAGGATTCGCGAACGACTTCCTATATGACTCCTATCAATACGGGCTGCTCCCCGACACGGCCAGCGTCACCGAGCACACCGATGCCGACGACGGCTTCTCGTGGCGGGGCGGCGACTGGGCGCTGGTGCACTACCTGGGCGACCAGTTCGGCCCGGCGGTGTGGCGGCGGCTGGAGAACGGCACGCAGACGGGCGTGGCGAACATCACGGTGGCGATCGGGGAGCCGTTCGCCACGATGTATTCCGACTTCTCGCTGTCGCTGTACACCGACAGCCTGCCGGGGCTGCCGCGGAACACGGCGCCGCCGCTGGACGTGTTCGGCGCCAACCTGCCGCGAAACCTCCGGGCGGTCTGGGCGCGGGTGTACACGGTGGACGGGCCGGCGTCGGACTTCCCGTACCCGATGCCGATCGTGCTGACCTCGGTCACGTCCGACACGTCGAGCGCGGTGATGGATCCCGGGACGATGTCGTTCTACCGGCTGGACACGCCGGACACCTCGGCGGTGGTCACGATCCAATTCTCCGGGCCGGGCGGGAAGTCGCTGGGATCGGTGCTCAGCCCGCAGCTGGCGATCTTCCGGCTGCCGCCCGGGCAGTAACCCGGGGCGGCGCGCGCTCAGCGCGCGCCGGGCCACCCGCCGCCGAGCGCCTTGTAGAGCTGCACGGCGGCGGTGAGCTGCTGCAGTTGCGCCTGGCTGAGCGCGAGCTGCGCGGCGAACAGGCTGCGCTGGGCGTCGAGCACGTCGAGGTAGCTGGCCAGGCCGGCCTCGTAGCGCAACTGCGCGAGATCGAAGGCGTCCTGCAGCGCGTCCGCCTGGGTCTCCTGGGCCGCGGCCTGGTCGCGCGCCGAGCGCACGCCCACGAGCGCGTCGTTGGCGTCGGCGAGCGCGCTGAGCGCCGTCTTCTCGTACTGCGCGCGGGCCTGCTCGGCGCGGGCGCGCGCCGCGGCGGACTGGTCGGCCATGCGGCCGGCGTCGAACAGGTCGAAGCTCACGCCCGCCTGCAGCGAGTAGATGCGCGTGTTATCGTGGAACAAGTCATAGTACTTCGCCGCCTGGCTGCCGTACGAGCCCGTGATCATCACGGTGGGCATGCGGGCGGCGTCGGCGGCGCCGATGCGCGCCACGGCGGCCGCGTACTGCCGCTCGGCCTGGGCGATGTCGGGGCGGCGGCCGAGGAGCGACGCG
Organism: uncultured Gemmatimonadaceae bacterium; assembly: GCA_963729495.1. Taxonomy (GTDB): domain Bacteria; phylum Gemmatimonadota; class Gemmatimonadetes; order Gemmatimonadales; family Gemmatimonadaceae; genus JAGWRI01. The sequence goes on along the minus strand of CAVSOM010000026.1, from coordinate 43,957 downwards.
GGCAGCGAGTCGGGCACGGTGAGCGCGCGCGCCGCCTGGGCCAGCGTTCCGCCGCGGGCGATCGGGGCGGGGCCCTGGCCAAGCAGCACGTCGAGGGCGTGTTCCGTCTGGGCGATCACGCGCTCCGTCTGGGCGAGCGTGACCGCGGGGGCCGCCACCTGGGCCTCGAACTGCTTGACGTCGAGTTCGGAGATCACGCCCTGGGCGTAGCGCTGGCGGGCCAGCGCCAGCGTGGCCTGGCTCGAGGCGAGCGTGCGGACGGCGATCGCGTGCTCCTGGTCGAGTTCGAGCAGTTGCAGGTAGGCGGTGGCGACGTCGCTGACCAGCGAGAGCACGGTCTCGCGCCGTGCGGCTTCCTGCGCCGCGAGATCGGCGTCGGCCGCCTGGACGCCGCGGCGGATGCGGCCCCAGAAGTCCAGCTCCCACGACACGGCGCCGGTGACGTTGGTGGCGTGGTAGCCCACGGGGGGCACGAATCCGAGGGCGATGAGGTTGTCGGCCACGGTGCCGTTGAGCGTGACGCTCGGCACCTGCGCGGAGCGCGCGACGCCGAGGTCGGCCCGGTATTCCTGGATGCGCGCCACCGCCGTCTGCAGGTCGAGGTTCTGGCGAAGGGCCGTGTTGACGAGGCGGACGAGGGTGGTGTCGCGCAGGATGTCGAGCCACGCCGCGCCGGCCAGCGAATCGGACACGAAGCGCCGTTCGACGATCGGCGCGGCGCCCGTGGCGAGGCTGTCGCGGCGGCGGGCGGTGGCGAGCGAATCGAAGAACGCGCGCGTGGAGTCGGTGGAGGCCGGCACGCCGAGCGCGGCGCGCTCGGGCACCGGCGAGGCGGCGCGATAGGACGGGCCGAACATGCAGCCGGCGAGGGGGGCCGCGGCGATCGCGGCCAGGGCGCGGAGTCTCATGTGTCGTTCCCCGAGGCGGATCGGACGGCGCGTGTGCCGCGCTCGGCGATGCCGCGAATGATCTCGAAGAACAGCGGGATGAAGAAGATGCCGATCATGGTGGCGAACAGCATGCCGGCGAACACGCCGGTGCCGATCGAGTGGCGGCTGGCGGCGCCGGCGCCGGTGGCGATGCCGAGCGGGAGCACGCCGAGGATGAATGCGAACGACGTCATGAGGATGGGGCGCAGCCGTTCGCGCGCCGCCTCGAGGGCCGCCTCGCGAATGGACATGCCCCTGCCGCGCAGTTCGGTGGCGAACTCCACGATCAGGATGGCGTTCTTGGCGGCGAGGCCCACGACGGCGATGACGCCGACCTGGAAGTAGATGTCGTTGGGCTGGCCGCGGAGCCAGACGCCGAGGATCGCGCCCAGCACGCCGAACGGGATGCCGAACAGGATGGCGAATGGCACCGACCAACTCTCGTACTGGGCGGCGAGCACGAGGAAGACGATGACGAGCCCGATGGCGAACACGAGCGCGGCGTCGCCGCTCGACGCCTCCTCCTGGTACGATTGGCCGGAGAACGCCACGCCCACGCCCTGCGCCGCGAACTGGCCGGCGACCAGCGTGTCGATCTCCGAGAGCAGTTCACCCGAACTGTACCCCGCCTTGGGCGTGCCCGTGAACAGCGCCGATTCGAAGCCGTTGAAGCGCGACACCACGGTGGGACCGGCCTGGAAGCTCGTGGTCGTGAGCGCCGACACCGGGATCATCGCGTCGTGGTTGCCGCGCACGTACAGGCGTCCGATGTCGGCCGGCGATTGGCGGAACCGGGGCTCCGCCTCGGCCTGCACGCGGAACGTCTTGCCGAACAGGTTGAAATCGTTGATGTAGTATGCCGAGAGAAAGGTCTGCAGCGTGTTGAACAGATCCGAGATGTCCACGCCGCGGGCCTTGGCGGCGGCGCGGTCGACGCTCACGTAGAGCTGGGGCACGCTGGCCCGGAAGTTCGTGGTGATGCTCTGCGCGGCGGGCAGCTTGTTGACGGCCTGCTGGAACTCCTGCACGCGCTGCGCGAAGTCGGCGATCGGCTGGCCGTTCCGGTTCTGCAGGTTCATCTCGACGCCGGCCGTGGTGCCGAGCCCGGGAATCTCCGGCAGGTTGAATCCGAACGCCATGGCGTCCTTCATCGCGAACAGCCGCCCGTTGACCCGGGCCGCGATCTCGTCGGCGGAGTTGCCGGGCCCGCGCGCGCTCCACGGCTTGAACGACACGAACATGGTGGCCGAGTTGGTCTCGTTCGATCGGCCCAGGATGTCGAGCCCGACCAGCACGACGATGTTCTGGACGGCGGGTTCCTGGCGCAGCATGCCCTCGACCTGCTCGACCACCGCTTCGGTGCGCTGCAGCGACGCGGCGTCGGGGAGCTGCACCGCGATCGCCATGTACCCCTTGTCTTCGGTGGGGATGAACGCGGTGGGAACGCGGCGCCAGAGCAAGCCGGCGAGTCCCACGAGTACGAAGAAGACGGCGAGCCAGGCGCGTGGGCGCCCGAGCACCCGGTCCACGGCGCCGGTGTAGCCGCGGGTGGCGCGCGCGAACAGGCGGTTGAACCAGCCGAAGAACCCCGTCGGTGTTCGCTTCGACGGACTCCTGGAGCAACAGCGAGCAGAGGGCCGGCGTGAGCGTGAGCGCGACGATGCCCGACAACACCACCGCGATGACGATCGTGATCGCGAACTGGCGGAACAGTTCGCCGGTCACGCCGCCGATGAACGCCACCGGCACGAACACGGCGCACAGCGAGAGCACGATCGCCACGAGGGCGCTGGCCACCTGGCGAATGGCCCGGTCGGCGGCGACCCGCGGCGGCAGCCCCTCGGTGGCCATCAGGCGCTCCACGTTCTCGATCACGACGATCGCGTCGTCCACCACGATGCCGATCGCCAGCACGAGCCCGAACAACGTCAGCACGTTGATCGACATGCCAAAGGCCAGCAGGCCGCCGAACGTCCCGATGACGCTCACCGGCACGGCGAGCATGGGGATGAGCGTGGCGCGCCAACTCTGCAGGAACAGGAATACGACGAGCGTGACGAGGAACAGCGCCTCGAGCAGCGTGACGACCACTTCCTGAATGGACGCCGTCACGAAGGGGGTCGTGTCGAAGGGGATGGCGTAGTGCACGCCCGCCGGGAAGGTCTTCTGCAGTTCGTCCAGGCGCTTGGCCACGGCGTCCTTGACGGCGACCGCGTTGGCCCCTGGACGCGAGTAGAGCAGGAGCGCGGCGGTCGGCGACCCGTTCAGGCGCCCCTCGAGATCGTAGCTCTGGGCGCCGAGCACGGAGTGGCCGACGTCGCGAACGCGGACCAGCGCGCCATTGGGCTCGGCCCGGAGCACGATGTCGTCGAACTGCGCGGGCGTGGTGAGCCGTCCCAGCGTGGTGACCGGAATCGTGAGCTGCGTGCCGGCCGGCGACGGTTCGCGGCCGAGGCGCCCCGCCGGGTTCGTGGTGTTCTGCTCCTGCACGGCGGCGATCACGTCGTCCACCGTGATGCCCAGGCGCGCCATCTTCTCCGGGTTGAGCTGGAGCCGCATGGAGAAGTTCAGTCCGGCGAAGGCGGTCGCGTTGCCGACGCCGGGCACGCGCTTCAGTTCGTCGGTGACGTACAGGTTCATGTAGTTCGTCAGGTACGCCGCGTCGTACTCCGGGTTGGTGGAGGTGAGCGCCACCACGGCCAGGATGTCGGTGTTCGCCTTGATGATGGAGATGCCGTTGGTGCGGACGGCCTCGGGCAGCTGCGGCTCGGCGAGCTTCTCGGCGTTCTGCACGTCCACCGCGGCCAGGTCCTGGTCGCGCGTGACGTCGAACGTGATGGTCAGCGTCATCGACCCGTCGCTGGAGTTCGTCGACGTGTAGTAGAGCATGCCCTGCAGGCCGGCGAGCTGCTCCTCGATGGGCGCCGCCACGGCCTCCGCCACGTCCTCCGCCGACGCGCCCGGATACACCGCCGAGATGCTGATGGCCGGGGGGGTGATCGTCGGATAGCGGGCGACGGGGAGCAGGAAGATGGAGAACACGCCGAGCAGCGTGATGACGATCGAGATCACCGACGCCAGGACCGGCCGCCGGATGAAGAAGTAGCGAATTTCGGGCGAGGAGGCGCGCGGTCCGCCGTCGCTCACGGCGTCTTCCTCGCCGGCGCGGCCGATCCCCGGCCCGCTCGGCCCGCGCCGGTGGCGGGGCTCGGAGCGGTGGGGTGGCCCGAATCGACGGCCGCCACCGGGACGACCGGGCGTCCCGGGCCCACCTTCTGCACGCCGTCCACGATCACGCGGTCGCCGGCCGCGAGTCCGCTGTCGATCACCCAGGCGAATCCGGTCCAGGGGCCGGGCTTCACGTCGCGCGCCGCCACGGTGTCGCCCGGCCCGACCACGTACACGAACTGACGCCCCAGCCCCTGCTGCACGGCGCGCTGCGGCACGGTGAGCGCGCTGGCCTGGGTGAGCCCGTCGAGCCGCACGTGCACGAACTCGCCGGGCACGAGCGCGCGGTCGCCGTTGGCGAACTCGGCGCGGAACTCCTGGGTGCCGGTGGCCGAATCGAGCGACGGCGCGATGAAGTTGATGCGGCCGGCGCGCGGGAACACCGACCCGTCGGGGAGCACGACGTGCACGGCCAGCGCGCTCCCGGGCCGGATGAGCCCGCGGGAGCGAGGGTCCTCGCTCCACTGCAGGAGCTGCTGCGACGACGGGTAGAAGGTGACGTATACGGGGTCGAGCTGATCGATGGTGGTGAGCAGGTCGGCCGGTCCGGTCACGCGGGCCCCGAGGTCGAGCTGCGTGCGGCCCACGCGCCCGGTGATCTCGGCGCGAATTTCCGTGTCGTCCAGATCCTTCCGGGCCTGGTCGAGCGCCGCCTTGGACGCGTCGACGGCCGTGCGGGCGTTGTCCACGTCCTGCTGGGCCACGGCGTGCCGCGCGAGCAGCGGCTCCAGCCGCGCCAGGCTGCGAGTGGCGTTGTCGTAGGTAGCCTTGGCCCCCTGATACGCGGCCAGGTAGCGCACGCGGTCCAACCGGTAGAGCAGCTGGCCTTTGGCGACCACCGCGCCCTCGGTGAATGGGCGCTCCTCGATGATGCCGTCCACGCGCGCGCGGACCTCCACGCGGCGGAACGGCTGCACCTGCCCCTCGAATTCGAAGGGGATGGGCACGGCGTGGGGCTGGACGGTGACCGTGCCCACCTGCGGCGGCGGAAAGGCCGGCGGGGCTCCTCCCTGGCGCTTGCCGCAGCCGCCGAGGCCGAGCAGGGCAACGCAACCCGCGGCCGTCAGCAGACGACGGCGCTCATCTCCGATTCCCCACGGACGCACACGGCCTCCAGGACGACAGGATATGCAAACTATTCAGGGGGTGTGGGGCGCGTCTACCGGGGAGCCGGCATTTTACCGTTTCGTAGCGCGTGGGGCCTGCAGCGCGGCGGCCTTCGACGGGCGGCCGCTACTGTGACGTGGGGTCCTGCCGGAGGATCTGCAGACTGCCGGCGAGCGGCGAGGCGTTGCCGCCGCTGATGGTGCCGTCGAACACCACGGCGGTGTACAGCTCGGCGTCGAAGCTGCCGGCGTAGACCAGCGAATCGCCGGCCGCGTCGCCGGGCGCCCCGACGAGCCGCACCGTGAGCTGGTCGTAGCGCATGATCCCCCGAATGGCGTAGGACGCCGAGGCCGAATCCGCGCCGGCCGGCGTGTAAGTGCCGGCGCCGGTGATCGACGTGTCGGTCTGGTCGAGCGTCCACGTGACGGTGCCGCCCGCGGGGAGATCACCGTCGTAGACGCCGGCGATCTGCCGGGCGCGAGGCGGCGCGGCGACGCCGCTGGTGTTGGCGCAGGCGGTCGCGCACGCGAGCGCGCCGGTGGCGAAGACGGCAAACGCGGAGCGTTTCGAGCGGGCGCGGCTGGCCATGGTGTTCGGATCGTACCCCGCGGGCGCGGATTCCGCACGGCCCGCCTGCGGCTCAGCGGCGGGCAGGCTGGACAAGCGTCGAGTGGCGCCCGTATGGTTGCCCATTGATGTGGCGCACCGCGATCTTACGGTCGCTAAGCTTCAGGGCGGCTTGCCGATCCATCCGACCGGCGGGCCGGCGGAACTTTCATCCCAGGCATGGCCAATCCTCTTCTCGGGGTCAAGCGGCTGCTCGTCGGCCGCCCCCTGTCCTCGGACCGGCTCGAGCACGAGCGGCTGAACAAGCGAACCGCGCTCGCCGTCCTTTCGTCCGACGCGATCTCCTCGGTGGCGTATGCCACGGAGCAGATCCTCATCGTGTTGGCCGTGCTCGGCACGATGGCGCTGCGCTACGTGCTGCCCATCTCGGCGGTGATCGTCGGGCTGCTCATGCTGGTGGCGCTGTCGTACCGGCAGACGATCTTCGCCTATCCCAATGGGGGCGGGTCGTACACGGTCGCCAAGGACAATCTGGGCGTGCGCCCGGGGCTGGTGGCGGCCGCGGCGCTGCTCACCGATTACATCCTCACCGTGGCCGTGTCGATCTCCAGCGGCATCGCGGCGATCACGTCGGCCTATCCGGCGCTGGCGCCGTGGACGGTCACGCTGTGCGTGGCGGCGATCGCCGTGCTTGCCATGGTCAATCTGCGCGGCGTGCGGGAGTCGGGCGCGGCGTTCAGCGTGCCGACGTACCTGTTCATCGCGTCGATGCTGGGGCTGCTAGGGGTGGGCCTGTTCCATCTGGCCTCCGGGCAAGCGGTGGCGCCCTCGGCGGGCCCGATCCGGGTGGACGTCGTGTCGCAGGCGCACGGCGCGGCGCTGGGCGGCGGGTTCGCCGGGTTCGCGCTCGTGTTCCTCGTGCTACGGGCGTTCGCCGAGGGGTGCGTGGCGATGACGGGCACCGAGGCGATCTCGAACGGGGTCACCGCGTTCCGGGCGCCGGCGTCGAAGAACGCGGCGACCACGCTCGGCTGGATGGCGGCCATCCTCGGCACGTTCTTCATCGGCACGTCGATTCTGGCGCAGCGCTACGGGGTGATGCCGAGCGCCACCGAGACCGTGCTGTCGCAACTGGGCCGCCACGTGTTCGGCGGCGGGTGGGCGTACTACCTGCTCCAGTATTCCACGTTCGCCGTGCTGGTGCTGGCCGCGAACACGGCGTTCGCCGACTTCCCGCGCCTGTCGAGTCTGCTGGCCGAGGACCGCTACATGCCGCACCAGCTCGCCGCGCGGGGCGACCGGCTGGCGTTCTCGAACGGAATCGTGGCGCTGTCGCTGGTGGCGATCCTGCTCGTGTGGCTGTTCCATGGCGACACGTCGGCGCTGATTCCGCTGTACGCGATCGGCGTGTTCCTGTGCTTCACGCTGTCGCAGGCGGGCATGGTGAAGCACTGGTTCAAGGCGCGCAGCGCGGGGTGGTGGTGGCGGGCGGCGCTCAACGGCCTCGGCGCGCTGGCCACGGCGCTCGTGTTCATCGTGCAGATCGCCACCAAGTTCCTGCATGGGGCCTGGATCGTGGTGCTGATCATCCCGCTGATCATCTGGATGCTCGTATCCATTCATCGCCATTACGTGCGGTTCGCCGAGGAGATCAAGTACACCGGCCAATCGCCGCTGATGTTCCTGCACCACACCGTAGTGGTGCCGGTGAGCAGCATCACGAAGGCCACGGCGGGCGCGCTCGTGTACGCGACCACGATCTCGGAGGACGTGCGCGCGGTGACCGTGGGGGTCGATCCCGGCGGGGACGGCCGCGTTCCGCGCCCAATGGGACGCGTGGGATATCGACGTGCCGCTGGTCGTGCTCGACTCGCCCTATCGGTCGGTGATCCGCCCGATCGTGGACTACGTGAAGGGGCTGGAGGAGCACGACGAGGCGGATCTGGTGACGGTGATCGTGCCGGAGATCGTGCCCCATCACTGGTGGGAGCACCTGCTGCACAACAAGACGGCGCTGTACATCCGCACGGCGCTGCTGTTCCGGCCCAAGGTGGTGGTCACGGCGGTGCCCTACCTGCTCGGGCATGCGGCGCGGCTGCAGGATCTGGCGTTCCGGGAGGAGCCGGTGCAGGCGCCGGCGTCGGGGGGGCGCCCGTAGCGCGAGCGCCGCGGCCGCGGCCGCGCGCACAACCATAGGGAGCCAAACGACCGGGGGCGTCGCGGCGTGCGTCACGGGAAGCGGAGTGGTGTAGCTTCTCCTCATGGAAACTCCGGCAGGCCAGCTTCCACACCTGACCCTGATCATCCCGGCGTACAACGGCGGGGCGCGGTTGCCCGCCAACCTGGATGAGGTCGCGGAGTTCCTGGCCGCGCAACCGTACCACACGGAGCTCATCGTCGTCGACGACGGGAATGCCGCGCCGGCCGCGCTGGCGCTGCGCGCATTCGCCGACGCGCACCCGTGTGTCACGCTGCTGCGGAACGACCAGAACGAAGGGAAGGGCGCCAGCGTTCGCCGGGGCATGCTCGCCGCGCGCGGACGGTATCGCGTGTTCACGGACGCGGATCTGGCCTATCCGCCCGCGGAAGTCACCAAGATCCTGCGCGATCTCGAAGCGGGCGCAGACGTGGCCATCGCCTGCCGGGTGCTACCCGATTCGCGTTACCTGATGAGCCCCAGTTCTTCCACTATCTCTACACGCGCCATCTGATGAGCCGGGCGTTCAATCTCATGGTGCGGTCGATGATGCTGCGCGGCGTGCTCGACACGCAGGCCGGGCTCAAGGGATTCTCGGCGGCGGCGGCCGAGCTCGTGTTTCCGCGGCTGACCATTCCCCGGTTCGGGTTCGACGTGGAAGCGCTGTACGTGGCGCAGAAGCACGGGCTGTCGGTGCGCCAGACGGCGGTGCACTTCCGGTACGACGACGAACCGACCACGGTGCGGTTCGCGCGCGCGGCGGTGACGATGGCCGCCGATCTGGTGCAGGTGAAGCTGAACGACCGTCGTGGCCGGTACGACTGAGCGCGCCGGGCGCGGGGCCACGCGCCGCCTGATCGTCAACGCCGACGACTACGGCCTCACGCCGGGCGTGTCGTCGGGCATTCTGGACGCGCACGCGGCCGGGTTCGTCACATCCACGTCGATGATGGTGCGCTGTGTCGGATGGGAGGACGGCGTGGCGCGGCTGCGCTCGGCGCCGGGGCTGGGCGTGGGGCTCCATTTCAATCTGCTGGTCGGCGCGCCGCTCGCCGCGGCCCCGTCGCTGCGGGGGCCGTCGGGCGCGTTCCTGTCGCTCGGCGCGCTCGCGCGGCGGGCGCTGTCGGGGGGCGTGCGGGCGCGGGACGTCGCCGCGGAGTGCGAGGCCCAACTGGCCGCGCTGGCCGGCGCGGGCATCCGGCCCACGCACATCGATTCGCACCGTCACACGCACGCCCTGCCGGTGGTGCACGCCGCGGTGGCCCGGGTGGCGGCGGCGCGCGGGCTGCCGCTGCGGCGCCCCGTGGAATCGGCCCTCCGGTTCGGCGCGCACCCGATCGGGCAGGGCCGGCGCGCGCTGATCGTCTGGTCGTGGCGAGTGTCGTCGGCGGGCGCGCCGCCGATACGGGCGCCCGATCGCTTCATCGGCATGTCGCTGCAGGGCGGGCGCCACTTCGCGGCGCGGCTGGCGCGCGTGCTCGACACCCTGCGCGCGGGCACGACGGAGCTGATGGTGCATCCGGGACGCGTGGACGACGCGCTCCTGGGGCTCGATGGCTACACCTGGGCGCGCGAGGGGGAGCGCTCGGCGCTGGTCGATCCGGCGCTAGCCGGCCGGGTGCGGCGCCTGGGGATCGCGCTCGTCCACTTCGGCGCGCTCTGAGGCGGGCGCCAGGCGGATCAGGCCCCACAGTTCGGCCTGCATCGCGAGCCAGAGCGGGATCAGGGGCGCCGTCTTGAGCAGATACTTCACGTAGAACCCCTCGTAGAACGCGCGCGGCGTCAGATCGGGGGATACAAGATTTATTATAATCAGGCAGGCGGCGGTAAGAGCGGTCCGCCACCGGGCGCGCGGCGACGACGCGAACCAGAGGCCGGCGCCGATCATGGCGATGGAATACGACGGCGACTCGGCCTGGTGGTTGAACAGCACGCAGAACACGAGGGTCGAAGCGAGAAAGGTGGTGCGGAACCGCGGCGTCCAGGCGGCCGGCCCGCGCACGAGGGGCGCCAGGAGGATGGCGACGCCGGCGAGCTGGGTGGGCCAGAACGGCCATCGCACGCCGAACCAGACCCGAAATTGTCCCATCACGCCGGCGTAGACGGCGGCGCCGCCCACGCCGTAGCGCGGCAGCGGTACGGTGTCGCGCGCTTCGGTGGCGTGCCACCAGCGATACTGGTCGGCCAGAGAACCCGGGTGCACGGCGACGAGCGGCAGCGCGGCGGCGAGCGCGATCACGGCCAGCACCACCGCGGCGAACCGCCACCTGCGGCGATGAAAGATCGCGCCGGCGAGCGCCGCCACCGGGAACAGCTTGACGAAGCCGCCGGCGACGATGGCGCCGGCCGCGCGCCACTGGTGCTCGCGTTCCATGGCCGCCCAGCCGAGCAGCATGAGGCCGGCGCAGAGGGCGTTGCTCTGCGCGCGCTGCAGGTCTCCGAGCACGCCCAGCCAGGCGATGGCGAGGGCAGGCGCGGCTTGTCGCGGCGGAAGCACGCGCGTCAGGCCGGCGAACACCGCGCCGGCACTGACGAGCGCCCAGAGGACGTAGCCGGGGACCAACGGGAGCAGGGCGAAGGGGGCGAACAGCAGCGCGAACGTCGGACTGTACTTGAAGTAGTCCGTGTACATCGCGGGGTAGGCCGCGTACAGGTTCTGGCCGGCGATCAAGTGGCGAAACGCCGCGCGGAAGATCAGGATGTTGTTCTCGGGGGGTGGGAAGAGCGTGCGTTGCAGGGCGGCGGCCACCGCGGTCGCCAGATAAAGGGCGAGCAGCCAGCGCAGCGCGCGGATCGCGGCTGGCGGGGTGGGATCGGCGACGAATCCCGTCCGGTTTTCCATGGGCGCAAGATCGCGGGGCCGAGGCGGCCGGGAAAGGCCCGTGGCGCCCCAGCGGCCATCGGCGGGGCGCGTTGGGCGCTGGGCCGCCGGTTGCCCGTAAGTGGGCGTGGAGGCGATCATTGGGGCGTCGGGGGTGGGCCGGGGGCGGTCTCCCGATTGATCCTCCGGTCGCATGTCCCTTACATTCAAGTCGCCATGCTCGTCGGACCGCGCCGGATTCCCTTCCGGCGCGGGTATGCGACCTGAACAGTGGGAGCACGCGCCACCTCGCGGTTCGTCCGCCCGATCGCCCCTCAGCCCACCTCCATGCGCATCTGTCTGATCACGCCATACGATCTTTCCCATGATGGCGGCGTCAACCGGCACATCATCACCCTGGCCCAGGCCCTGCAGCGACTGGGCCACGACATGCAGATTCTCGGGCCGGCGAGCGGGGAGACGCCCCCGAGCTGCGACAGCTTCCGCGGCGTGGTGCCGGTGCGCGCCAACGGGTCGAGGGCGCGCGTGGGGCTCCTGGTATCGAAGGCGGCGGTGCGCCAGTATCTCGAGCGCGGCAACTTCGACATCGTGCACGTGCACGAGCCCTGGGTGCCGGGGCCGTCGCGGTGCGCGGTGCGGTATTCCACGGCGCCGCTCGTGGCGACGTTCCACACGTTCTCGGAGTCCGAGCACCGGATGGCCACGCTGGCGCGCCGCGCCCTGGCGCGCCCGCTGCGGCGGCTGAGCCTCGGGATCGCGGTGTCGGGGCCGGCGGCCGATTTCGCGCGCCGCGTGTTCCACGGGCCCATGCACATCGTGCCCAACGGCATCGATCCCACCACGTTCGCCACGCCGCACCTGCCGGCGGGCATGGAATGCTCCGCGGCCGGGCCGCGCGCGTCGGGCCCGCTCCGGTTGCTGTTCGTGGGCCGGTGCGACGAACCGCGGAAGGGGCTGCGGCATCTGCTCGCCGCCGCCGCGCTGCTGCGCGAGCGGGGCCGGCCGGTGGAGCTCCGGGTGGTGGGACACGGCGATCCGCTGATCTTCGGCGATCTGGTGCGGCGCTCGGGCGCCGAGTTCCTGGGCCGCGTGAACGACCAGCAACTGGTGGAAATGTACCGGTGGTGCGACGTGTTCTGTGCGCCGTCCACGCACGGCGAGAGCTTCGGCGTGGTGTTGATCGAGGCGATGGCGAGCGGCCGGCCGGTGGTGGCCAGCGACATTCCCGGGTACCGGGACGCGACCATGGGCGCGGCGATTCTGGTGCCGCCGGGGAATCCGGACGCGTTGGCGGCGGCGATTCTCCGCGCCGCCGACGATGACGCGCTCCGCCACCAGATGGTGCACCTGGGCTGGCAGCGCGCCCACCAGTTGGCGTGGAGCCGCGTGGCGTTGACGATCAACGCGCTGTACGAGGACGCCGCGGCGGGGGCGGACGCCACCCGGCGCGACGTCGTCGGCGTGCCGGCGTGACCGGACCGCCGGTCGTCGTTCCCCGGTTCCGGCGCGAGGGCGGGCTCAGCGCCGTCATCATCCCGGCGGCGCGCGTGCTGGGGCGCTACTACTTCCGGATCCGCGCCGTGGGCGCCGATCGGATTCCCGCCGACCGGCCCGTGATCTACGTGGCCAAGCACCCGCAGACGTTCCTCTATTTGGAAACGATAATGCTCGCGCTGGTCACGTTCTGGGACAACGACCGGCCGGCCATCCGCGTACTCGAGAAGACCGGCACGTCCATCCACCGGACGCCGCTGCTGGGGTGGATGCGCCGGAAGGTGAACGCCGTGCCCGCCGATGAGCCGCACGCGCTGGCGGCGCTGGCCCAGGGGGAATCGCTGCTGATCTTTCCCGGCGGTACGCGCGAACTCTACGGCCCGCGCGACACGCTGCAATGGCGCGGGCGCACGGGCTTCGCGCGGCTGGCCATCCGCGCCGGCGTGGACGTGCTGCCGTTCGCCATCGCGGGCGCCGACCGGCAGCACTTGGGCCGGTGGACGGTGGGCGGGGTGAGCCTCTGGCTGCCGCCGTTCCCGCTGCCGGTGCGGCTGGAGTACCGGTTCGGGGCGCCGATGTCGCCGCCAGCCGACGGCGACGCGCCGGCGTTCGTGCGCCGCGTGGAAGCGGCGACGCGGGCCCTCATCGAGCAGGGCGCCGGCGAGCGGCGGCGGTCGCCCGCCGCCTCCGATTCCCCGGCGCCGCTCGAACAGCGCCACGGATGAACGCGGCCGACGGCGCGGGCGCCGCCGAGCGCGGCGCGGCGGACGACCCCGCCAGCCGCATCGGCGCCACGCTCGATCCGCGGCTCTGGCGCTATCGCTTCGGCTATCTGCGCCTGGCCCACTGGATGTCGCGCTACCACCGCGTACGCGTGGAGGGCACGCTCCCCGCGGGGCCGTGCATCTACGTCACGCACCACGGCGCGGGATACCTCAACGTGGATCTCGCGATCGCCGTGTACCAACTGGCGTGGCGTGACTGGTTCGAGACGCGCGGCCCGCTGCGCCCGCTGCGCATCGCGGCGTCCAAGGGCAACCCGCTCGAGCGCGCCATTCCGGGGTTGGCCGCGATCAAGCGCCACGCCGGCCTCATCGATCCGTCGGAGGAGTCGTGCCTGCGCGTGCTCGCCCGGGGCGACCAGCTCATGATCACGCCGGGGGGACGCCGCGAATCGAGCCCGCGGTCGCGGAACTACCGCCTGCGCTGGGACGATCGCTACGGATTCGCGCGGCTGGCGGTGCGTACCGGCGTCCCGGTGGTTCCGCTGGCCATCGTCGGCGGCTTCTCGGCATATCCCGGGTTCACGCTGGGCAGGCTGTCGTTCTGGAGCCCGCTGCCGCTCCCGGCGCGCATCGAGATCGCCATCGGCGCGCCGATCGCGGTGCCCCGCGATCCGGAGCGCGCCCGCGACCTCGCGGCGGTCAGGCCGGTGCAGGAGGCGGCGCGGACCGCCACGCAGGCGCTGTACGACCGATTGCTCGCCCGGCGCGGCCGGACGGTGCCGTGAGCCGCGTGCTCGTGGCCGGCGATTGGCACCTGGGTACGTACAGCGCCCCCGAGCAGGCGCGATTGGCGCTGCGCTTTCTGGAGCGGGCGCGCGAGGCGGGCGACCGGATCGTGCTCAACGGCGACATCTTCGAAGGGCTGTTCGAGGCGACCGATCGGGCCGAGCGCGCGCATCCGGCGTTGGCGGCGCTGATCGCCGAGCTGGCGGCGGCGGGCTCCCTGTCGCGCGTGGAGGGGAACCACGATCCGGGCGCGGGCGCGCGGTCGTTGGTGATCGAACACGACACCGTGGGGCGCGTGCTCGTGGCGCACGGCCACCTGGTGGATCCCGTGCACGATTCCTCGGTGGGCAACTTCGGGGACGGGATCTCGCGCCGGTTCGGCCATCTGGCGCTGGTGCGCGGCGCGGCGCGCCTGGCCGAGGCCGCGGTGGCCGGCGCGATGGCGGCGCCGGTGGACCGGCTCTATCGGCGCCGGTGCCTGGCGCTGGTGGCCGAGGAGCGGTGCGTGCTCGGGGTGTTCGGGCACAACCACCGCCGGCATCTCGCCCCGGGCGACGCCTACGCGAACGCGGGGTGCCTGCGGCGGGGGCGGCTGGAATACCTGGTGCTCGACGGAGGCGGCGCGTCGCTGCGCGAGTTCACGACGGCCGAGGCCGCGATCGGGGCGCGGGCGGCGTCGTGATCGCGTCGGTGCTCGCGTTCCTGGCCCAGTGGCAGTACCTGGCCGCGTTCGTCGGCATCTTCCTGGAGGAATCGGGGGTGCCGCTGCCGGTGCCGGGCGACGTGTTCATCGCCGCACTCGGCGCGTCGGGGCGCGCCGGCCATGCTAGTTATCTAATAACTACGCTGGTCGTGTTCTCGGCCACGATGCTGGGGAGCACGATCCTGTTCGAGGTCTCGCGGCGGGTGGGGCATCCACTGCTGCGCCGCGTGGGGCACCGCTTCGGCTTCGACGGCGAGCGGGCCGACCGGGTGGAGGTGTGGCTCAACACGCACGGGTCGGTGGCGGTGGCGCTGGGCCGCCTGGTGCCGGGGTTCCGCATCGTGCTCACGGTGGCGGCGGGCGCGCTCAAGATGAGCCGCGCCCGGTTCCTGATCGGTGCGGCGGCAGCGTCGGTGCTCTGGGCGGCGATCTACTACTGGCTGGGCTACGCGCTGGGCGCGGGCGTGGCGCGCGTGCTCGAGGCGGCGGCGGGGCGGGCCGTACGGCATCCGGACGTGGCGGCCGCGGTGATCGCGATCGTGCTCGTGGCGCTCGGGCTGGTGGTGGGGACGGTCATCTGGCGGCGGGACGTTCGGCGAAGATCCGCGCCAGCTGCACCAGCGTCTCCGCCGTCTTCTCCAACCCGCGACGCGAATTGAATTCCAACTTGCCGTGGAAGTTGTGCCCGCCGGTGAAGATGTTGGGGCAGGGGAGGCCGCGAAAGGTGAGCCGCGAGCCGTCGGTGCCGCCGCGAATGGGCTCCAGGTACGGCTCCACCCCGGCCCGCCGCGCCGCCTCCATGGCGTGCTCCACCAGCTCCGGATGGTGCCGGAGCACCTCTTTCATGTTCTTGTAATTCTCCTTGACCTCCACCTCGACGGCGGAACCGGGGAACGCCGCGGCCGAGGCGGCCGCCAGTTCGCGGATCAGCCGCTCCTTGGCATCGAGCCCGCGCATCTCGAAGTCGCGCAGCAGCACCTTGACGGAGGACGCCGCGACGTCGGCCGTGCCGAGGTAGGGGTGCACGAACCCGACGCGCGCCTCGGTGGTCTCGGGGAGCATGTCGGGCGGCATCCGCGACAGGAAGTGCGCGAAGGGGTAGAGGGAATTGACCATCACGCCCTTCGCCGTGCCGGGGTGCACGTTCCGGCCGCGGAAGGTCACCGTGGCGAGCCGGGCGCTCCAGGTCTCGTCGCTGATGTCGCCCAGCGCGCCGCCGTCCACGGTGTACGCGAACTGCGCGCCGAACTCGGCGACGTCGAACTGGTCGATGCCCGAGCCGTTCTCCTCGTCGGGGGTGAACGCCACGGCGATGGGGCCGTGCGGGATGTCGGGATTGCGCACGAGCGTATCGACGAGCGTCATGATGGCCGCCACGCCCGCCTTGTCGTCGGAGCCGAGGAGCGTGGTGCCGTCGGTGGTGATGATGTCGTCGCCGAGGAGCGCGGCCAGGTCGGGGTTCTGCGCCACCGTGATCACCTGCGCGGGGTCGCCGGGCAGCACGAGGTCGCCGCCCCGGTAGTTCTCGTGCATCACGGGCTTCACGTTGGCGCCGGTCGTGGCGGGCGAGGTGTCGACGTGGGCGATGAATCCGATCGTGGGCACCGGCGCCGACACGGTAGCCGGCACCGTGGCGTACACCATGCCGTGCTCGCTCGTCCGCACGTTCGTCGCGCCGATCTGCCGCAGTTCGTCGGCGAGCAGCCGGATGAGGGTCCACTGCGTGTCGGTGCTCGGCGTGGCCGTGGGGTCTTCCGCGGATTGGGTGTCGATCTGCACGTAGCGGAGGAAGCGGGAGACGACGGATTCGGAGGGCGGGGTGGGCATGGATCGAGAGTACGAGAGTACGAGAGTACGAGAGTACGAGAGTACGAGAGTACGAGAGTACGAGAGTACGAGAGTTAGAGCCAAACAACCGGACCGTGGGTGATCATTCGCCGGGCAGCTTCACCGCCGGCTGGCCGGCAGCTTTGCGCTTGGCATTGAAGGCCGCGAGGCCGCTGGTCTTGAGCGTGGTCCAGCGCGCCATCGCGTCGTGCGACTGGGCGCGGGCGCGCGTGCAGGCCGCGATCTGCGTGGCGGTGGGCGCGACGTCCGCGGCCTGCATGCCCATCGCCGCGCCGATCATCGTGCCCGGAAGCGTCTGCAGCGTGGCGGGCGCATTGCCCGCGCCGCCGCCGCGGCCGCCGCGTCCGAATCCGCGGCCACGCCCACCGGCCTGCGCGGCCGGCGCCAGCGCGTCCACTTCCTTCTTGAACGCGTCGACGTCGGCGCCCTGGAGCGCGCCGAGCGCCGCGCTTAGCGCGCGCGCCTGCGCGTAAGCCGCGTTGGCCGCCTGCGCGCCGGCGTACATCTCGCGCGACAGCGAGGCCATCTGGGCCAGGCCGGCGGGCGAGGTCGTCACGCGCGGATCGAGCTTGAGCGTGAGCGGCTGCGTGTAACGCGCGCCGCCCACCGTGAGGCGCACCGTGTACTGGCCCGGCGGCGCCCACGGCGCGTTTACGCCGGGATACGTGCGGTGCGGCACGGCGCCGGCGCCGCCCTCGCCGCTCGGCTCGGCGTTGTCACCGATCGGGTCGTAGTGCAGATCCCAGCTGAAGCGGTGCATGCCGGCCTGCGTGGAGATCGTCATCTGCGGGGCGGCCCAGTAGAGCGGCAGCCGCAGTCGGCGGCGCGCGGGTTCTGCTGGCAGATCTTGTCGTACGCCTCGGGGTCAGCGCCGGGTCGGGGTCGAGCACCGGGTCGGTGCTGGAGTACGTGCGCACCACCTTGCCCGGCCTGCGTCGAGGATCTCGAGCTTCACCGGGCCCGCCGCGTCGTGCGGCAGGTAGTAGTCGATGATGCGCGCCGGGCGGCGGATTCTCGCCGGCCGGCACTTCGGGCGGCCACGGCGTGGGATCGTTGGTGCCGAAGCGAACGCGGATGCCGTCGCGGGCTTGAACAGGTACGCGTCCGTGGCCTGCGCCGCGGCGGCCGCCTGGCGCAGCGGCGTCACGTCGTCGAGAATCCAGAAGCCGCGGCCGTGCGTGCCGGCCACCAGGTCGGAGCACATGCAGGTGGCGTCGTCCTTCACCTCGATGTCGCGCACCGAGATGGCGGGCATGTTGAGCCGCAGCGACTGCCAGTGGTCGCCGTCGTCGAACGACACCCAGACCTGGGTGTCGGTGGCGGCGTAGAGCAGCCCCTTCTTGCGCGGATCCTCGCGGATGGAATTGGCCACCGCGCCGCCGCGCGATGCCGTTGTCGATCTCGGTCCAGGTCTTGCCGCCGTCGTGCGTGCGCCAGAAGTGCGGGTTCATGTCGTCGAGCCGCAGCGTGTTGGCGGCGGCGTACGCCGTCTGCGTGTCGAAGTGGCCGGCGTCGATGTTGAAGATGCGCGTCCACGGCTTGATCTGCGGCGGGGTGACGTTGTGTCCACTTCGCGCCGCCGTCGGTGGTGACCTGGACGTTGCCGTCGTCGGTGCCGGCCCAGAGCACGTTGACGTCGAGCGGCGACGGCGCGAGCGCGGTGATCGCGCCCTGCGGGCCGCGGCGTCACCGTCGCCGGCGTACTTGCCGGCGTTGGCGGGCACGTCCCAGGTCTGGCGGGTCAGGTCGCCGCTGATGCGCGTCCAGCTATGGCCGCCGTTGGTCGGTCTTCCACACGCCGTTGGATGGCGTAGATAGAGCACGTTGGGGTCCACCGGGCGACCAGATCAGCGGCTGCGTGCGCACGTTGCGGCTGTAGGCGTCGCCGTTGGGGCCGCGCTCGCTCATGTCGGGGCCGACGTTGCGTGGTCTGCGCCGGTGCTGGCGGTCGTAGCAGCGAGACGCTGGTGCGGCCGCTGCCGTACACCAGGTCGGGATCGCGCGGGATCGGGCGCGGCGATGCCGTACTCCTCGATGTCCACCGGGTGCCAGTCGTGGAAGGTGATCTCGCCGTCCATGCGGCGGCTGTCCACGCAGGCCGAGCCGGAATCCTGCTGGCCGCCGCACAGGCGGTAGGGGAAGGCGTTGTCGGCGGTCACGTGGTACATGGCGGCGGTGGGCTGGGTGTACCAGTTGCTCCACGACTCGCCCGCGATTGGCCGAGACCACGCCGCCCTGGTCGGTGACCAGCGAGGATGATGTTGGGGTTCGTCGGGTTGATCCAGCTCTTCTGGTAATCGTCGCCGCCCGGCGCGCCGCGCACGGCGCGACCAGGTCAGGCCGCCATCCTCGGTGCGCCAGAACACCGTGGAGCAGCTGTAGACCACGTTCTCGTTCTTCGGGTCGACCGCGATCGTGGGCAGGTCGCCGCCGCCGATGCGGGCCAGCGGGCGCGGGTCCGTCGACGCGGCTGCGGCCGGTCGCCGTGCGCGGATCGTCGATGGCGAGGAACCAGTGCTCGCCGCCATCGAGTGGACTTGTAGAAGCCCGACGCGCCGGTCGGCGCCGCCGCCGCGCCCGCCGCGTCCGGCGCCCTGTGGGCGCGGTGCCGGCGCATCGTGGCGTACAGCACGTTCGGGATTGCTCGGCGCGATCGCCAGGTTGGCCTGGATGACGTCGGGCAGGCCGTCGGTGAGCTGGCGTCCAGGTGGTGCCGCCGTCGGTGGACTTGAAGATGCCGCCGCCGGCGCCGCCGAAGGCGCCGTTCTCCGAGAACCCCTGCTGCTGCTGCCAGAGCGTGGCGTAGACGGTGTTCGGGTCCGCGCGGGTCGATGCGCACGTCGTTGCCGCTGGTGTACTCGTCCTTGATACAGCACCTTCTCGAACGTCCGGCCGCCGTCGGTGGAGCGGAAGATGCCGCGCTCCGCGTTGGGGCCGTAGGGGTGCCCCAGCGCCGCCACGAACAGCCGGTCGGGATTCCTGGGGTCGACGTCGATCTTCGCGATCATCTGGCGAATCGCGCAGGCCGAGGTGCGTCCACGTCTTGCCGGCGTCGGTGGACTTGTACATGCCGTCGCCGGTGGCGAGGTCGGGGCGGATGATGCCGGCGCCGGTGCCGACGTAGATCACGTTGGGGTCGGACGGGGCCACGGCGATGGCGCCGATGGAGCCGGTGGGCTGCGCGTCGAACAGCGGCGTCCAGGTGGAGCCGTAGTCGGTGGAGCGCCACACGCCGCCGTTGTCGAAGCCGATGTAGAACACGTTCGGCTGGCTGGGCACGCCGGCGAGGGCGCGGGCGCGGCCGGCCCGCGTGGGGCCGATCTGGCGCCAGTGCATGGCGGGCGAATAGAAGTCGGACGACTGCGCGGCCGCGGGGGCGGCGGTGGCGGCCGTGGCCGCGAGGCTCGCGACGGCGAGCGTGAAACGGAGCAGGGATGTACGCACGGAAACCGCCCTCGTGGAATGGCGCTGGGGTACGTGGGAAGGAACGCAGGGAGTATGGGGCCGGGGACGGCCGGCGGCCAGTCGGCGTTCCCGAAGCCGCGGCCCGGCCGGCGCGCACGGCTCGCCCGCCACCGACGCCGTGCGCCAATTGGTGGAGCAGCCGTTCACGTTCGCGCGGTCGCGCTGAGCGGAGCGTCCGGCGCCGCGCGCCGGAAGAACGACGTCACGCCGACGGTGTCGAAGCGGGCGAACGCGGGATCGGGGTCGATCACCTCGCGCACGAAGCGCAGCCCCTCGCCCTCGGTGGTGTCGTGGATGGCGATCACGCCGCCGGGGGCGACCAGCGGACGCCAGGCGCTCCAGTTCGCGTCGAGCCCGGCGCGGCTGTGATCGCCGTCGAGGAACACGAACTCGAACGGCGCCAGGCGGCGCACCACGTCGCGGCGCCCCGCCTCGGCGCCGGTGGCGCGCAGGAACACGAGGCGCCCGCGGCGCACCCGGCCCAACTCGCGGCGGGCGATGAGGTACGCCGCCGGCATGCCGATGCGGCTCTTGTAATAGGCATCCACGGCGACGAGCGTGCCCGTGGCGCTCATCACGCGGCGGAAGTGGCGCGACGTGGCGCCGTGGTACACGCCGATCTCGGCCACCCGCTCCCGGCCCGCCGCGCACCGGATCAGGGCCGCCCGCTCGTCGGGGAGCGTGGTGGACAGCGGGCCGCGCAGGCCCACGCACCAGAGCCAGAAGTGCGCGTGGAGGTTCATGACAGGTTCACTATAGGTAGGGCTGGGCGAGCCACGCGACCCCGTCGCGCAGCCTGGCCGCGAAGGGGCGCGCCCGGTCGTCGGCCAGCGTCCACGGACGCGCCGCGGCGCGCTTGGCGTCGATCATGGCGTCGAGCCGCGCGATCAGCGCCGAGCCGTAGCACTCCACCACGTACTCGAAATTCAGCCGCAGGCTGCGCGGATCCCAGTTGGCGGAGCCGACGAGCGCCCACTCGCCGTCCACGGTGAACAGTTTGGAATGATCGAAGGGCGGCGGGGTGAGGAACAGCCGGCACCCGCCGCGCAGCACGTGCACGAGCTGGCCGCCCTGCGCCCACTGCACCGTGCGCAGGTTGCTCCGCTCGGGCAGCAGGATCTCCACCTCCACGCCCCGGAGCGCGGCCACCCGCAGCGCGTCGATCAGCGGCTTGTCGGGCAGGAAGTACGGCGTCACGATGCGGATGCATTGCCGGGCCTGCGCAATGGCGCCCAGGAAGGCGAATAGCAGCGCCTCGAAGTCCTCGTCGGGGCCGTCGGCGATGCCGCGGGCCAGCACCGGCCCGGCGTCCGGCGGCGCGTCCGGACACCAGATCTCCCCGTCCAGCACCTCGCGCGTGGAGAACTGCCAGTCGAAGGCGAACGCGGCCATGAGCTGCCGCACGACCGGCCCGCGCAGGCGAAAGTGGACGTCCTGCGTCGGGTGCCGCGGATGCAGCGACAGCATGCAGGCGTCGCGGATGTTGAGCCCGCCGCAGAAGCCGACGGCGCCGTCCACGATCATCAGCTTCCGGTGATTGCGGAGATTGAAATACGGGTGCGAGAAGGGGAACGCCGAACGCAGGAACTCGTGCACGGTCACCCCGTGCCGGCGCAGCGTGCCCACGATGGGGGGCCGGCTGTAGCGCGCGCCCACGCCGTCGATCAGGACGCGCACCTGCACGCCGCGCGCCACGGCCGCGGCCAGCGCGGCCACGAAGCGGTCGGCCACCGCGCCCCGGTCGAAGATGTAGGTGGCCAGCGCCACGCTCCCGCGGGCGTGGTCGATGGCGTCGAGCATCGCCGGGTACGCGGCATCGCCGCCCACCAGCGGGTCGACGGCGTTGCCGCCCACCAGCGGAGCCCCGGTCAGCCGGCCGACGAGCGCGGCCAGCGGGCGCAGGCGCTCCGGGACCTCGGCGTCGGCCACGCCGGGCTGCGGCAGCAGGTGCGACCCGGTGCGCGTGAGCCGGCCCATGGCGCGACCGCGCCGCAGTTGGCCCGCCGCGCGCTTGATGCGGTTCACGCCCATGAACACGTAGAGGGCCGAGCCCACCACCGGCGTGAGCCACACCAGCCCGATCCACCCGATGGCGGCGCGCACGTCGTCCTTCGTGAGGACGATGTGCGCCGAAACGCCGATCGCCAGCACGACGTGAACGGTGGCGATGAGGAGGTCGAGGGTGTCCTGGGACATGAGGGCGCGGACGGAGGGTTCCGGGCATCTTAGCCGAACTCGGCGCGGCGGGCGAGGCGCGGCGGGGCCGAACCCGGCGCGGCAGACGAAGTACGGCCCGCGCGGCGCTCGCCGGCGCGGTAGGGAGTCCGCCGGCCCGGATCGGCCCTCTCCCTACACGCGCTCGGGCGGCCGCCGACAGGCGGCGGGCCGGGGCGGGGGCAACTTGGACATGGCGGCGGGCATGAGTGTCCGCCGCGCCCAGCCCCCCCCGGGGGCAGGAGGTGCCCATGCTGAGACTTCGCAGCATCATGACGACCGACGTCGTGTCGGTCACGCCCCTCACCACGCTGCGCGACGCGATGGAGCTGCTGGCGCACCGGCACGTGAGCGGCGCGCCCGTGCTCGAGGGCGAGCGGGTGGTGGGGGTGGTGTCGGCGTCCGACCTGATCGGGTTCGCGGCCAGCGAGCCGGGCGTGCCCACCGAGCGCGAGGACGCAGACGACACCGAGTGGCGGGACTGGAGCGAACTGCCGCTGCCCGAAACGAGCGGCGCCGAGAACGAGCCGTCGGGGGAGTTCTTCACCGAGATGTGGGACGACGCGGGGGCCGAGGTGACGGAACGGATGGACCGCGTGGCGGGCCCCGAGTGGAACGTGCTCGACGAGCACGTGGTTCGCGAGGTGATGACCCGCCGGCTGTGGGCGTTGAAGCCCGCCGACTCGGTGGAGATGGCGGCCGAGCTGATGAGCCGCGCCGGCATCCACCGGGTGCTGGTAGTCGAGGGCGACACCTTGGTGGGGATCGTCACCGCCACCGACGTCGCGCGCGCGGTGGCCGAGCGCAAGGTGCCGGGCCGGACGTACGTGTTCAACCGCGACCGGGAGTTCCGCGAGCCCTGGTCCTGACGCACGGCCGCCTGCGGGCGGAGGAGGGGCCGATGTTCCGAACCATCGTCGTACCGCTGGACGGTTCGCCCCTGGCCGAGTATGCGCTGGCCACGGCCGGCATGCTCGCCGAGCGGGCCAAGGCGGAGATGCAGCTCGTGCGCGCGCACCAGGTGGTGTTGCTCGACCTGGGCGATCAGCTGGCGGTCGACCAGGCCTTGCGCGAGGACGCGCTGGACTATCTCACCCGCACCGCGCAGGGCATTCGCGACGAGACGGGCCTGGAGCCCCGGACGGCGATGCTCGACGGCCAGCCGGCGGCGATCATCGCCGATCATCTGCGGGCGCAGCGGGATCCGCTGCTGGTGATGTGCACGCACGGACGCACCGGGTTCAGCCGCCTGTGGATGGGCAGCGTGGCCGACGCGGTGGTGCGCAGCGTGTCGTCGCCCGCGCTGCTGCTGCGGCCGGAGGAGGCGCCGGGCGGGGGGCTGACGCGGATGCCGGCGTTCGACCGGCTGCTGGTGCCGCTCGACGGGTCGGCGTACTCGGAGCAGATCGTGCCACCCGCGATGGCGCTGGCCGAACTGACGGGCGCCCACGTGCTGCTGCTCGAGGTGGTGAAGCCGGTGTTCACGCCGGCGTTCACGCCCGCCATGGAATATACGATGTCGTATGCGCCCCCCGAGGAGTACGCGGTGGAGGCCACCGCGTCGATGGTGGAGCAGGCGGCCGGCTACGTGTCGAGCCTCGCCGCGCGGCTGCGGCGCTGGCACCCGACGATCGACATCCAGACGGACGTGCGCACGGAGAGCCGGCCGGCCCAGGTGATCATCGAGACGGCGGCGGCGAACGGCACCGACCTGGTGGCGCTGGCCACGCACGGCCGGGGGATGTCGCGGCTGGTGGTGGGGAGCGTGGCGGACAAGGTGTTGCGCGGCGGCCCGCGGGCGATGCTCGTCGTGCGGCCTCAGTGATCCGTGGCGTCGCCGCAGCCGCAGTCCGGGCCGCACGGCCCGGCGCGCGGCCGGCGGGCGCGGGCGATGCGGCCCCAGGCCCGGCGCGCCAGATAGACGGCGGCCGCGGCCAGGGCGAAGGCGACGGCGGCGGGCTGGAGCCAGGCGCCGGCCATCAGGCGCCCCCAGGCCCAGGGCGAGGCCGCCGCGGTAGATGACGAACCCCGCGCCGTAGGCCAGCGCCAGCATATATGTAAATTGTAATAGCGCCCAGCCCGCCCCGCGCCAGCCGCCGCCCGTCTCGCGGTGGGTGATGGTCACGGTGCTGGTGCACATCAGGGCGAACACGTAGAACGCCATGAGGCCGATCGCGAGCAGCGGCGTGTAGGCCGGGCCGCCCGTGGCCGGGTCGCGCTCCTCGCGCAGCCGCTGGCCGAGGGCGTGGGTATCGGTGCCGTCGTGCGACACGCCGTAGATCGTGCCCATGGTGGACACGAACACCTCGCGGGCGGCGAACGACGCCATCATCGACACGCCGATCTTCCAGTCGTAGCCCAGGGGCGCACGGCCGGTTCGATGGCGTGGCCCAACCGCCCCAGCGCCGACGCCGAGACAGCCGCTGCTCCTGCGTGATCGGTCTGGCCCGGCGCCGCCTCCGACCCGCGGATAGCTGGCCAGGCCCCATAGCAGGATGGAGATGGCGAAGATCACCGTGCCGGCGCGCCGCAGGAACAGCCGCACGCGCTGCCACACCGAATTGGCCAGCACCCGCGCGCTCGGGCAGCGAGTACGGCGGGAGTTCGATGATCAGCGCCCGGGTGTCCGACCGCAGCAGGGTGCGGCGGAACACGGCCGCGGCGGCCAGCGCCGCCACCGTGCCCAGCAGGTACATGCCGAGCATGGTGAGCCCCTGCAGGCCGGCCACGCCGGCCACGGCCACGGCCGGCACGAACGCCCCCACGAGCAGCGTGTACACGGGCAGCCGCGCCGAGCAGCTCATCAGCGGCACGACCATGATGGTCGCCATCCGCTCCTTGGGGTGCTGGATGGTGCGCGTGGCCATGATCGCCGGCACGGCGCAGGCGTACCCCGAGATCAACGGGATGAAGCTCTTGCCGTGCAGGCCCAGGGGGCGCATGTAGCGGTCCATCACGAACGCCGCCCGCGCCATGTACCCCGAATCCTCGAGCAGCCCGATGAACAGGAAGAGGATCGCGATCTGCGGCAGGAAGACGAGCACGCTGCCCACGCCGCCGAGCGCGCCGTCCACCAGCAGGCTGCGCAGCTGGCCCGGCGGCACCGCGGCCCGCACGCCGGCGCCGGAGAGCGATACGAGAAACTGTATGCCGGCGGCGAGGGGGCGCGCCCAGCTGAACATCGCCTGGAACACCAGCAGCATCAGGCCGAGGAAGATCACGGGGCCCCATACGCGGTGCAGCACCACGGCGTCCACGCGGTCGCTGAGCGCGTGGGTGCGCGCCCGCGTGCGGGTGACCGTGTGGTCGAGCACCCCCGCGATCCACCGGTAGCGGCGATCGGCCTCGCCCGTGTCGGGGGACGCGCCGGGCGTCGCCACGGCGCCCCGCATCAGCGTCAGCGGCGACCGGGGAAGCGAGGCGGCGCGCGCGATGGCGTGCCGCAGCCGGTCCACGCCCTCGCCCCGCACGGCCATCACGGGCACCACCACCACGCCCAGCTCGTGGATCAGTTCCACGACGTCGATCCGGATGCCGCCTCGCTCCAGGCGGTCCACGCGGTTGAGCGCGATCACCGTCGGGCGTCCCAGCTCCAGCACCTCGGTGGCCAGATACAGGTTCCGCTCCAGATGCTCGGCGTCGACCACGAGGACGATCACGTCGAGCGCGTCCACGCCCTCGGCGCAGCCCAGCAGCACGTCCACGGCGATCGTCTCGTCGGGCGACTCGGGCGACAGGCTGTACATCCCCGGCAGATCGATGACCGCCACCGCCGTGTCGTCGTGCCGGTATTCGCCCTCGGCGCGGTCCACCGTGACCCCGGGAAAATTCGCCACGCGCTGGCGGCGGCCGGTGAGCGCGTTGAACAGCGTGCTCTTGCCGCAGTTGGGATTGCCCACCAGGCCGACCCGGAGGGGCCGCTGCTTCGGGGCCGACGGGACGGGCGCGAGCCCGGCCGCCGATCTCATGCGGCGAACGCTCGCACCGTGATCGTCCGGGCGACCGAGACGTCCAGGGCGAGGCGCGATCCGCGCACGTCGAGCAGGATGCCGCTCCGCGTGTCGACGATGTTCACCCGGGCCCCTTCGAAGACGCCGAGGGTGCGCAACCGGCGCGCCTCGTGGGCCGGACAGGAGAAGCCGACGACCAGCGCGCAGAACCCGGTGGGGCAGACGGCGAGCGGGCAGTCGGTGGGGCACGCGCGGTGCGGACGCTGGGCTGCCGGTTCCGCCGTTCGGGATTTCCAGAGTCTGAGCACGGGTGGCGCGGGCAAAGGAGTGGTTGCTGGTCCTGGCGTTCCGAGCGCGAAGGGGCGCCTGGGTTGAGCGAACGCTAGCGCCTGGGGGAGGGCGGGCAATCGGAAGATTTGCGGCAGGATGTAGGGGAATGGACTACAGACGGGCAGACGGGCAGACGGGCAGACGGGCAGTCGGAGCGTCGGAAAATCGGACTGCGAACGGCGTGCCGCAGTCGCCTGTCGTACCCTCGTACCCTCGTACCCTCGTACCCTCCTACACGTACGTCGCCAGCGCCCGGCCCGCGCCGCCGGTGCCCAGGTGCTTGAGCGCGCGGTCGCGGAGTTGGCGGATGCGTTCCCGCGTGACGCCCAGCATCGCGCCGATTTCCTCCAGCGTGCGTTCGCGGCCGTCGTCGAACCCGAAGTACAGCCGGAGCACGCGCTCGTGGCGGGGCGACAGGGTGTGCAGGGCGCGATCGAGGTCGGTGCGCAGCAGGTGGCGCGTGACTTCGTCTTCGATGGCCGGCGCCTCGGCCTCCGCGAACTGCTCGATGAGCGCGCGGTCGCCGGCCGAGGAGATCGGCGCGTCGAGGCGCAGCTCGGTGGTGTGGACGGCGAGCAGGGAACGCACCACGCGGTGGGAGAGGCCGGTGGCATTGGCCAACTCCTCGTCGGTGGGTTCGCGCCCGAGTTGCTGGCGCAGCCCGGCCTTGGCCTTGACCACGCGCGTCAGGTCGCCGGTGCGATTGAGGGGCAGGCGCACGGTGCGGCTCTGGCGGGCGAGGGCGGCGAGGATGGCCTGGCGCACCCACCACACGGCGTAGGAGATGAATTTCACGCCCCGTTCGGGATCGAACCGCTGGGCGGCCGTCATGAGGCCGATGTTGCCCTCCTCGACCAGGTCGAGCAGCGACAGCCCGCGGTTGCGGTACTTCTTGGCCACCGAGATCACGAATCGCAGATTGCGCTGTACGAGTTCGTCCATGGCCCGGCGGTCGCCGGTCTGGATGCGGCGGGCGAGCGCGGTCTCGTCGGCCGCGGTGAGCAGCGGGAACCGGTTGACCTCGAACAGATACTGATCGAGGATGTCGTGGTGCGGCGCGCGGGCCGTGAGTGGGCTCGCGCCGATCGGTGCGGGGCTGCGGGTGGCGTGTGTCATGGCCAGGCCTCGGTGCCGTAGGGGGGCCCCGCAATCTTCGTCGGCGGCGGGGAGCCGCGCATCGGCGGTTGCCTGATTCGGCGTGGGGGCTTTCCCCGTGCACGGACCGTGCCGCTGTTTGCCGCGGCGTGAGTACGGCAGGGTCGGGACGCTCGTGCAACGGACCCAAGCGGACAAACCCCTACGGTGCCTCGGGCATCTCCGACTG
Source organism: uncultured Gemmatimonadaceae bacterium (assembly GCA_963729495.1). Taxonomy (GTDB): domain Bacteria; phylum Gemmatimonadota; class Gemmatimonadetes; order Gemmatimonadales; family Gemmatimonadaceae; genus JAGWRI01. Next base: position 16,269 of record CAVSOM010000026.1, on the reverse strand, counting down.
GTCGGCGTTTCGCGCCGGGGCCTTTTTACACGCGGTTGGCGCGAAGCGGTCCGGGTGCGGACCGGATGGGCGGGATTCGAGTCGAGGTCATACGCGAACGCATAACGGACAGGTGGCCTGAGACGATCGAGAACGCAGGGCAGCGCGGGAGGCGCGCGGATGCGCCCATGCCGGCCGTGGCGCAACGTGATCAGGGCGATGGCTGCCCTCTGCGGCACCGCGGCGCTCGGACTGGGCCCGCCGGCGCCCGCGTCGGGCAGCAGGGCACGGGCACCGTCGAGTGCCGGAACTGCCATTCCAATCGGGAGTTCCTGATCGGGAAGGGGGGAACGCTGAAGGCCGACTCGGCGCTGTTCGTTCCCGATTCCCTGCTGCACGACTCCAAGCACGCGGGGCTGAGTTGCACGAGCTGCCACCCGTCGTTCGCGTCAGCGGCTATCCGCACCACGCCACGGGCCCGTTCGCCGTTCCGTGCCAGAGCTGCCACGAGAAGGAGGGGGAGGACTGGGCGCGGTCGATCCACGCGCGCAACGCGGTGACGGTGGGCAGCGCGCCCACGTGCGCCACCTGCCACGGCACGCACCACGTGCTCGGGCCGGACGATCCCCGCTCGCCGATCTACCCGCTGAACGTGGCCGCGCTCTGCGGTGGCTGCCATGCCAATCCCAAGATCATCGGCACGTACTTCGGCGCGGCCGACCAGGCGCAGGCGCGGACCGCGGTGGCGAACTACTACAAGACGGTGCACGGCACGGCGATGACCAAGGCGGGGCTGGTCGTGGCCGCCACGTGCAGCAACTGCCACGGCGCGCATCTCATCCTGCCGCCGGACTCGGCGGCATCCACGATCAACCGCGCCAACATCGCCTCGACCTGCGGCGCGTGCCATGTGGGCGTGCTCGAAACCTTCGGCTCGTCGTCGCACGGCCAGGCGCTGCTCAGCGGGGCCAAGACGCCCACCGGGCACTCGGCGCCGGTGTGCATCGACTGTCACCCGGCGCACCATCTCGTGTCGGCGTCGGATCCGGTGTGGTTCCGCGGCGTGGTGCAGGAATGCGGCTCGTGCCACGAGCAGCAATACAAGACGTACTTCGAGACCTACCACGGCCAGGTCACGGAGCTCGGCTTCGGACTCACCGCGAAGTGCAGCGACTGCCATACGGCGCACGACATGCTGCCGGCCACCGACCCCAAGTCCTCGGTCTACCCCACCAACCTCGTCAAGACGTGCAGCCCAGTGCCACCCGACCGCCAACGCGAACTTCGTCCAGTATCAGCCGCACGGCGACCCGCGCAACCGGCACGCGTATCCGCGGCTGTTCTGGACCTGGCTGTTCATGACCTCCCTGCTGGTGAGCGTGTTCCTGTTCTTCGGATCGCACACGCTGCTCTGGCTGGCGTCGGATCACGATCGACCGGCTGCGCGGCCGGCCCACGCATGCACGCCGAGCCGCGTGTAAGCCGCCGCGGAGAAGCACGGAGGAGGAGCAAGCCATGAAGACGCCGATGGCCGTTTCGGATCAGGGGCAGGGCGCCTACATCACGGCGCTTCGGACCCGTCGAACGGACGATTCACGCGCTGGTCATCATTTCGTTCCTAGGGCTCGTGGCCACGGGCATCCCGCTCCGGTTCGCGTACGCGACGTGGGCCGGGCCGTTCATGCGCTTCCTGGGCGGACCCGGCTCGGCCGGGTTCATTCACCGCGTGTGCGCCGCCATCACCTTCGGCTACTTCTTCATCCATCTGGCCGCGGTGACCCGCACCCTGATCCGGACCGACGACAAGCAGTCCATTTTCTGGGGACCGCGCAGCATGGTGCCCCAGCCCAAGGACGTCCGCGACGTCGTGGCGCATGTTCAAGTGGTTCCTCGGCCTCGGACCGCATCCCCGAGTTCGATCGCTACAGCTACATGGAGAAGTTCGACTACTGGGCGGTGTTCTGGGGCGTGGCGATCATCGGCGGCTCCGGGCCTGCTGCTCTGGTTCCCCACGCTGTTCGCGCGGTTCCTGCCGGGCTGGCTGTTCAACATCGCCACGATCGTGCATGGCGATGAGGCGCTGCTCGCGCTGGGCTTCATCTTCACGATCCACTTCTTCAACGTGCACCTGCGCCCGGAGAAGTTTCCGATCGACCTCGTGATCTTCACGGGGCGGGCGAGGGCGGAATATTTCGAGGACGAACATCCGCTGGAGTACGAGCGCAACCGGCGGGAGGGCCGCCTCGGCGCGCTGCAGGTTGAGGCGCCGTCGCGCGCGACGTACCTCTGGTCGATCGGACTCGGGTTCGCGGCGCTGGCGGTGGGCGTGTTCCTGGTCCTGCTCGTGATCTACGCCCTGTTGAGCTGAACGATGCGCGAGGCCGGCCGCCGGATCGTCGTCGGGCTCGTGGCCCTGCTGGCCACCGGGGCGCCCGTCGCCCGGTCGCTGGCCGGCAGCAGCCGGGCCGGCCGCGCGAGGCGGCGGCGCCCGCCGCGCTCCCGCTCGATTGCCTCGGCTGCCATCCCAATGTCCATGCCACGATGGTCGACAGCGGGCGGCGCGCCGCGTCGCGCTGCGAGACGTGCCACGCGAGGCCCACGCCGCCGAGCAGGCCCTGTACACGGGGCAGGGCGGGCGGACACCGTGCTCCGTCCCGACCGGATGTTCGCGGCCCGCGTGGATGCCGGTCCTGTCATACTGATTCTGCTAGGGCGGCCGCGGCCGCCGGCCCCCGGCTGGCGGCGATCGCGCGGGCGTGCACGAGCTGTCACGGCGCCCGGTTCGCGCACATGCTGCCCCGCTGGAGCGAGGCCATGGCCGGCCACGCCGGATCGCCGGCGCCTATCGTCGCCGCGGCCCGGGCCGACGCCCGGCTCGCGATCGCCCCACGGCGCAGGGAGTGCTGCAATTTGCGGGCGCGGACGTCGCGTTCGTCGTCAACGGGCGCGGACTGCACAACGTGCTGGGTGCGGACGCGCTGTTGCGGCGGCGACGCGGGCCGGGCAGAACGCGTATCGCGCGGCCGGCCTCGCGGCGCCGCCGCCGCCCGCGCTCGGGCCGGATCCGGCCGTCGTCGCGTGCGGCTACTGCCACTACGGCGTGGAGACCGCGCGCGACACGATCTTCGCCCAGACGTTCGACCACGCGGACCACGTGCTGCGCGCGGACATGGCGTGCACCGACCTGCCACTCCGCGGCCAAGTTCTTCGTGGCCGCCACCGGCCAGGTCGACGCCGGCCATGGGCGGACGACCGTGACCGCGGCGGCCTGCAGCGAGTGTCACCACGTGACGTCGGGGTTGAGCTGCACCACGTGCCACAGCCGCGAGGCCCTGGGGGCCCGCCCGATGCCGGTGACGTTGCCGCTCCACCTGCACCACGCCGGGCGCGCCGACGTTACGCGATGGTCGCCTTCCCGCATGGCGCCCATTCCGCGCTGGCGTGCACCGGGTGCCACACCTCGCGCGCGGCAATCGCGACGGTGGCGGTGTGCGCCACGTGCCACGAGGCGCACCATCGCCAGGCCGCGGACTGCGCGGCGTGCCACGGCACGAACCTGCGCGCGGCGCACACGGCCGCGAACCATCTGGCGTGCGCCCAGTGCCACGCGCGGGCCACGCTCGAGCTGCTCACGGGGGACCGCGCGTTCTGCCTGAGCTGTCACGTGGACCGGCGCGACCACCATCCGAACCAGGAATGCGCGCCCTGCCACTTGCAGATGTCGCCGGCCGAGGTGCGGGCGCGCATTCTCGGCATCCAGCCGTAGCGCTCAGGGCGTCGGCGCGCGCGGGCGCCGCCGCATGTTGCGGACGGCTTCTCCGGCCAACAGCCGCAGGATTCCGCCCAGTCGGAAGTTGCGCAGGAATGCCCCCGGCGGAAACAGCTCGGCCTTGTCGTTGACGGTCGCCTCGGAGAAGGCGCGAATCTCGCCGAGCAGGGCGTGGTGAACGGCGGGATCCAGCGCGCCGCCGCCGGCCTCGGCGAGGCTGCGCCGCAGGGCGCGGGCCGCGGTCATGCGGCCCGCCACCGCCGCGGCCTGTGCCCGGTCGATGCGCCCGTACCTGGCCTTGAGGGCGTTGAGCCGCTCCGCGCCGTCGTAGGTGGCGTCCACGATCTCGGCGCGCGTCATCCGGTCGGTGGAGTAGTTGAGGAACGACTCCCAATCCCGTTCATCCTCGAGCAGCGCCCGATGCTCGGCCAGGGTGTGGGCGCGGAGGCGGTAGCCCTGCGCGGCGGCGTGCTCGAACCCGTCGCTGCCCGGGTCGATGAACGGGCCCATCGGCGTGAGATACGCCGAGAGCCGGCGATCGAACCGCACGAACAGCCGTTCGACGACGTCCACCATCTCGAGCACGTTGGCGTAGCTCTGGCCGGGGAGTCCGACCATGAAGAACAGGTCGAGGTTCTCGCAACGCAGGGCGAGCATGGACGCGATGCCGGCCTCGAGCGCGGCGTTGGTGTAGCGGGCCTTGCCGAGCCGCTCGCGCACCGCCTCGTCGTGGCTCTCGGGGGAGAGTTCCGCGCCCCAGTGCGGGAGCACGTCGTCGATGCGGCGGAGCAGATCGGGCGGCGGGGGTTCAAAGAACTCGAATATGAAGCGGTTCGTGATGCCGGTGCGGCCGAGCGCGTCGACCACCGCGCGCGCGTAGTCCGGCCCGCCGTCGTTGATGTCGCCCACGAGGAAGACGGGCGCCCGCGAGATCGCGGCCAGCGCGCGCGCCTGGGCGGCGATCGCGTCGGGGCCGCGGAGCAGCGGGTGGCGGGTCTGCATGAACCGCTGGAAGGCGGCGTGGGAGGCGCCGCAGGTGACGCAGCCGCGGGCGCACCCGCGCACGGTGAGCACCGCCGTGATCGGGTGCCGCCACCAGGCGTGGAAGGGGATGCTGGTCCAGAAGTCGAGGTGGCCGACCACCGAGGCGACCATCATACCCACGTTGAGGTCGTACGCGTCGAGCGACGGCGGCACGAACGACAGCGGATTGACCACCACCGCGCCGTCGCGCTTCCAGGTCAGATTCGGGACGCGCTCGTAGCGGCGTTCCCCTTCGAGTTCGCGCACGAGCGCCAGGAGGCACTCCTCGGTGACGCTGCCGCGCAGCACGAAGTCCACGGCCGGGTCGCGGATCAGCTCCTCGTGGAAGTAGCTGGCCGAGATGCCGCCGAACACGATCGGGATGTCGGGGTGCAGGCGTTTGAGCAGGGCGGCCACCGCCGGCCCGCCCTGGGCGTGGGGGAGCCAGTGCAGATCGATGCCGAACAGCGTGGGCCGGAACCGGCGCAGGAACCGCTCCGGGCGGAACCGGCGGCTGCGCATCATGCGGAGCGCGAGGTTGACGATGCGCGTGCGGTACCCGTGGCGGCGCAGGAACGCGGCGAGGGTCACGAAGCCGATCGGGTACATCTCGAAGATCGGCGACGAGGGGATGACGTCGCTGATCGGACCGTAGAAGATGGTCCGATCACGGAAATCGTATATGCTCGGCGGATGGACGAGGACGACGTCGGGCTGGCTCACCGTGCGGGACCACCTGCCGCCGGGACGCGGCCCATGAGTGTGGCGTGTGACTGGCTCGTCAACATCGGGCCGCGCCCCGATCGCGTCAAATCAGCGACGGGTCACGGCCCCCGGCCGGCGGCCGGCGCGGCGCCGGGGAGCGCCGGATGCGGGCTCCCCATGGCGGGGATCCGGTGGCAGGTGGCGCAATCGCGCTCCGGGAAGTGCGTGACGCGGTCGGCGTGGCACGCCGTGCAGATCTGGCGGGTCCAGTGGTCGAGCTGCGGCACGGTCTTGTGGCACGTGCTGCACGCCACGTGGTCGGCCACCCGGTGCTTGGCCAGCGCGCCGCCGCGGTGGCAGCTCAGGCAGGCCGCCTGCGCCTGGTGGTGCTGCTGGTGGCAGTTGTCGCACTGCACGTTGCGCGCGCTCATCGTGGGCGCCGCGTGGCACGCGCTGCAGGCCAGGTTGGCGGCGAGGTGCGGCCGGTGGGTGAAGTCGCCCACCGGCAGTCTGAACGTGTCGGCCGGCACGCCGGTGGATCCCCGGTGGCAGCGCGCGCAGTTGGTCACGGGCTGGGCCGGCGAGTGGTGGCACGCGTCGCAGTTGGCGGACGTGATGGTGATGCCGCCGTGCTGTGCGAACGGCGTGTGGCAGGTGCTGCAGGGCAGGCTGCCGCCGAGCACGTGGGGCGAGTGGCTGAACGCCCGGCCCTGGAACGTGCCCTGCTGCTGTTCCACCCCCGTGTGGCACTGCAGGCACTGGTTCTCGCTCACCGGCGGGCCGAGGTCCACGGTGGGCACGCGGAAGGGCAGCCCGGCGTCCTTCACCGCCTGTTGGACGAGCGCGAGCGATGCCCGCAGCAGCTGGTCGGCGTAGACGATGTTGTGCGCGCCCTTGCCCGAGCGCACGAATTCCACGTTCTGGCGGGCCAGCGTCAGCAGGCTGTCGGCCACGGCCCGGCGGCGGAGGGACAGGGCGGACGCGGCGGCCTGCGCGTCGCTCACCACGGGCCCGACCAGGCGCACCTTGCGCTCCATGCCCGCTTCCCAGCCGGGGAGGACGTTGGCGTACTTGATGCCGTGGCACGACATGCACGACGCTGGGCTGGCGACGTTCACCGTGTCGTGCCCGGGCATCTTCGCGGCTTGGTTGTGGCACGCCACGCAGTTCACGCGCGCCGCGTACATGACGCTGGGCGCCTGCGGCACGTTGTGCCCGCCGGTGCCGGCATAGAGGTTCAGCTCGTCCCGGTGCACGTTGGTGTGGCAGCTCTTGCAGTCCAGCTCCACCGTGGTGGCCAGCGAGACGATGCGATGGTCGAGCGTGGTGTGGCACTGGATGCACGCGATGTTGTGCTGCGTCACGTGCACCTGGTGCATGAGCGTGGGGTTGTTGAACTGCGCCAGCCGCGACGGCTCGTTGTGGCAGCTCACGCAACGCGCTTCGTCGGCGGCGCCGGCGCCCTGCGTCACCTGGTTGTGGCAGGACAGGCAGTCGATCCGGTCCCTGACGTACTGGGCGTGGTCGATGACGTAGCCCTGGGGCGAGGTGACCGTGGGGGGCGAGGGATGGCAGCCGATGCAGCCCCCGATGGGCTGGCCCGCCGGCTGGTCCTTGAAGTGGCACAGGAAGCAGGTGCCCTCGGTGACGGCGATGTGCGAGCCCTGCACGATCTGGGAGTGGCAGCTCGTGCAGTGCAGCTGCATGCCGTTCCGCACCTCGCCCAGGTGCGTGGTATGGTTGAACTGCACCCCCTTGAACTCCACGCGGCCCTCGATCAGGCGGTCGGAGTGGCACCCGGAGCGCAGGCACGACGCGTCCTCGATCTCGGCCCACGGCCGCGTGCTGACGGCGCCGGTGAAGTCCTTCACCACCATGTTCGCGGCCTGGATCTTGGTCATCGCCTCGGCCTTGATGCCCGGCGCGATGTGGCACTTGATGCAGGCGACGTTGCGGTGGCTCGACATCGTCCACGACTGGTAGTACGGCCGCATGATGTGGCAGCTGCCGCAGAACCAGGGCTGGCTCGAGACCTCGACGAAGGTCACCGTGCCGATCGTACCGAGGATGATCGCGAGGATCGTGACGGGGATGAGAATCCGGCCGATCCGCGCGATGCGCCGGCTGACCACTGGCGACATCCCCTAGCCGTCCCGGCGGTCGGGGTTCGCCCGGCGCACGGACCGCAGGGCCAGCCACGCGAGCACGATGGCCGAGAGGGAGAGGAACCAGACCGGCACCAGCACCAGCTTGTGCTCCCAGCGGGTTTCCTGCCGGGTCATCGCGGCGTTGTTGAGGTCGATGGACATGGACCGCACGCGGCGGGCGAGGTCGTTGACCTTGGCGAGGTCCAGCCCATGCTGGGCCTGCGCGATCTGGCGGTAGTAGGTGAGCGCCGATTGATACCGGAACTGGTAATACCCCACCTGTTCGCCGGCCGCGGCGAGCTGGGCGACGGCGCGCCGCGCCGAGGCCATGTCCTCGCTGGCCTGCACGACCGTGTGCTGGAGATCGATGCCCATCTGCTGGGCCCGAGACGTCGGGGTATGGCACTTGCCGCACGTCTCGCCGATCTTCTCGATCGGCACGACCTCGGTGCTGTGGTTGGTGTGGCAGGCCAGGCAGCCCTTCAACATGCCGTTCTGCGACGCCAGGCCGTGCGGCCCGTGGGAGAACGCCTGGTCGACCAGCGCGTGGCACTGGCCGCACACGCTGGCCACCTCGGTGCCGGTGGGGGGGAGCGCCGAGTGCGCGCCGTGGCACGAGATGCAGGTAGGCGCCGCGAAGTTGTGCTTCTGGAACAGCGCCACGCCGTGCGCGCTGCCGCGGAACTGATCGAGCTGATCGGTCTGGAGCTTGTACTTCGCCATCAGCTTCTGATCGGCGTGGCACTTGGCGCAGGTGCCGGGAATGTTGGTCGGGTACACCCGGCTCCGCGCGTCGTACGGCGGGTAGATGATGTGCGTGCCGTGGCAGTCGGTGCACGTGGGCGCGTCCGTGTTGTGCTCGCCCAGCAATAGCTGCCCGTGCTTGCTCGTCCGGAACTGCGCCAGCTGCCCCGTCTGCAGGCCGTACTCGCGCATGCGGTTCGGGTCGGAATGGCAGGATCCGCACAGTTGCGCCGTCTGCACCTTGCTCGGCGCGCCGATGTAGTTGCCCTGGTGCGCGGCCGGCAGGGTCTTGACCGTGGCATTGCCCCCGTGGCAGACCACGCAGGTGACGCCGTGCTGGGAATGGACCCCGACCGTGGCGGCCTCCCGCTGGTCGGCGTGGCAGGCCAGGCAGCCGTTGGTCGAGTCCACGCGGAATGACTGGCCCTGGAGCGCGCCGGACTGCACGGCGGCCGCCGGCCGCGGGGCGAGCGCGAGCATCGCGGCGCCCAGCAGGGCGCCGATCGCGGGGCGCGTCATCGGCCGCCTCCGGTGCGCGGCGTGCCGCCCGGCGGCGCGGCCGGCGGCGCGGGCGGGATCACCGGCACCGTGGGCGCGAGCGCCGGCAGCGCGGGCCCCGGCGCCGTCACGGGTTGCACGTACGGATTGAATTCGGTGGACTCCGCCACGGGCCGGTACCGCATCTGCCACCCCGCGGCCCAGGCGATCACGAACCCGAGGAAGAACACCACGCCCAGGCCGGCCACGATCGGGCGCTTGCGCAGGCGGCGCTCCGGCGAACGGTCGAACATCGGCAGCAGCACCATCACCGCGCCCAGCAGGAGGAATGCCGCGAAGCCCCAGCCGCCCAGGTAGTAGATCAGGGCCCGCGAGACGTCGGCCACGATCCACGTGGAGCGCATCGACGCCGGCGGTTGCGTGGGGTTCGCCGCGGCGGCCACGTCGCGCGGATACAGCGCCGCCCCCGTGACCACCGCCGACAGCACCACCACGCCCACGATCAACGACCGCAGGAAGTGGTCGGGAAAGAACGGCGCGCCCGATGCGTCGTCGGGACCGAGGTCCTCCGCGTCCGGCCGGCGGCGCCATGCCGTGCTTGCGCACCAGCGTGAAGTGTAGGATCAGCAAGGCCAGGGCCAGCCACGGCAGCACGATCACGTGCAGCGCGAAGAACCGGCTCAGCGTGGCCCCCGAGCACGAGCGGGTCGCCGCGCAGGATCTCGACGATCGCCGCGCCGGCGATCGGCACCCGATCGACGATGGCCAGCCCCTCCGTCACCGTCCAGTAGGCCCATTGATCCCACGGCAGCAGGTAGCCCGTGGCGCCGAACGCGAAGATCACGAACAGCAGAAGCAGTCCGACGATCCAGTTCGTCTCCCGCGGCGGCTTATAAGCCGCGCCGAAGAACACGCGGGCCATGTGCACCAGCGCCGCGAGCACGATCAGGTTGGCGGCCCAGACGTGAGCGTCGCGCATCAGCCAGCCGAACGTCACGGCCGACACGATCGTCTGGATGCTGTGGTACGCCTCCTCCGCCGACGGCCGGTAGTAGAACGAGAGCAGCACCCCGTCACGACGAGGACCATGAACAGCAGGTACGTGATGCCGCCGAACGCGTGCCGCCATCCGGCGTATCGCGACAGCCGGTGGCGCAGCGACGCGCGGAACGCCTGGCCGATCGGCAGCCGGGTGTCGATGGGTCCGTACAGCAGGCCGACGAACCGGACGATCGAGAGCAGGCTGGCGTCGGTGCTGGCCTTCAGGTCGTCCCAGAAGCGCCGGCTCCACGCCGTGGTCGCCTTCCATCCGCGCCCGAGCATCTTATGGCCTCCCCACGTAGACGACGCGGTCGCGCACGAACACGGGGATACCGCTGGAGCGGCACCGTGGTGAGGCCGCGCACGACGTTGCCCTGCAGATCGTAGACGATGTAGCTGCACGGCGAGACCACGCTCAACGACGTCGCGTCCCAGTCCAGAATGCAGCCGTCGGTGGGCGCCGTGCCCTGGAGCCCCGCGAACACCTTCTCCCCGGTGCGGACGACGAGGATCACCTGGTCGCCCCAGTCGACCACGCGGCTGGCGCCCACGGGAAACTCCGATTCGGCCGCCACGACGAAGGCGGGCTGCAACTCCGCGACCTGCAGGCGCTCGGGGGGGAGCAGGTACAGGAAACCGGCCAGCGCCACGGCCACCACCATCAGCACGACGATGCCACCCAGCAGTTGTTCGCTGAAGCCGGGCTCCCACAGGCCGCCGCCGCCGGCTCCGGACTTCACGCTCGGAGACGTCACGGGCGCACCGCTCTATCCACACGAGAATTCATCGATTCGATCCGGAATGAAGGCCGGTGCGCCAACCGCTCCGGGCGCTCCCGCCGATCGGTACCTCGCGGCCCGCGAGACGCCGCGGCCCCGTGCATTTGCGCCCTAACCTATCCGGCGTCTGTTGGTGTTCTGTCGGGATAATCCTGACTCTTTGTCGGGCGCGCCGGAAGGCCCACTGATTGAAGTGCTGCCGGCGCGCCGACTTGCGCCGTGCTCGACGGCGCACTCGGCGCGCGCCCCGCCCCCCGCGTTGCCCTACACGAATTCAGGCAAACCCCGAATCGACCGACGCGCCGCCTCGGTGCATCGTCCATATGCGTTCGCGAGACGGGTTCTCACGGACGGAGCTTTTCCCCCGGGACGCCGGCGGAAGGCCGCGGGCCGGGAGTTCGACCCCGGCGCGCAGGTTGTGAGGTCGCTGGCCACAACTGAGGCCCCCGAGATCGTGGGGCACCTGAACCGGACCCGTCCGGCGAGGGCAAGACTGACGGTCAGGCCGTGCACGCGCAGTGCGAGTGCGCGGCGCCGAACCAACGGACCGGCAGCACCAGCGGGTCAGAGCCCCCGCGGGAGGTCGCCATGCCTCTGCGGGGGCTCGCCGCGTCCGGCCCGTCGCTCGTCGTCGTCGTCGTGGAGCATGCGCACGGCCGGCGTGTCGAGGTCGTCGAACTGCCCCCGATGGGCGGCCCACACGAACGCCCCCACCGCCGCGCCCACCACGAGCAGCGCCAACGGCACCACGATATAGAGAACGCTCATGGCGCGGCCTCGAACGTGCGCGCCCGCCACGAACTCAGCACCACGGTGAGCGAGCTGGCCGGCATCATCAGCGCCGCGAGGAGCGGATGGAGCAGGCCGGTCATGGCCAGCCCCGCGCCGGCCACGTTGTACACGAGGGAGAACGCGAGATTGCGCCGGATCACGCCCATCGTGCGCTCCGACCCCCGCACCAGTTCCACGAGCGGCTCCAGCCCGGGCCGGGTCAGGTACACGTCGGCGGTCGCCAGGCACGCCTCGGCGCCGCCGTGCACCCCCACGCCGACCGACGCGGCCGCGATCGCGCTCGCGTCGTTCACCCCGTCGCCCACCATCACCACGGGCCGCCGCGCATCGCGCCGCGCCGCCTCCACGGCGCGCACCTTGTCCTCGGGCGACGCCCCGCCGGTGCAGGCGCCGGCGGCGAGGCCCAGCGCCCGCCCCACCGCGGCCACCACGGGCGGCGCATCGCCCGACAGCAGCGACACCGTCCAGCCGCGCGCACGGAGCGCGGCCACGGCGCGCGCGGAGTCGGCGCGCACCGGATCGCCCAGGCCGGCGGCGGCGACGATCGCGCCGTCCACGGCGACGAGCACGGGGGTGAGATCGGCGGACACGATGGGCACGACGAAATCGGCGGTGCTCGCGGCGCACCGGCGCACGAATGCCGGCGACCCGACGGCCACTCGCCGCCCGTCCACCGCGCCGCACACGCCGCCGCCCATCGTGTGCTCGGTGTCGGCGGCCATGGGCACCGCCGCGCCGGGCCACGCGGCGCGGAACCCGGCGGCGATGGGGTGCGTGGATCCCGCCTCGAGGGCGAGCACGAGCGGACGCACCCAGTCGGGACCCGCCCACTCCACCAGCGCCGTCTGGCCGGCGGTCACGGTGCCCGTCTTGTCAAGCAGCAGCGTGCCGCCGCGCGCGAGCGATTCCAACGCGTCGCCCCCCTTGATGAAGATGCCGCCGCGCGCCGCGCGGCCGATGGCCGCCGAGACGGCCAAAGGCGTGGACAGCGCCAGCGCGCACGGGCAGGTCACGATGAGCAGCGCGATCGCGTTGTCCACCGCGCGCGCCGGATCGCGGAAATACCATATTACGAATGTGACGGCCGCGAGGGCGAGCACCGCGGCTACGAACCAGCTCGCCAGGCGGTTGGCGGTCTCCACCACCGGGGCGCGGCGGCGGCCGCTCGCGTCCACCTGCTGGAGCAGCTTCGCCACGCGGCTCGATTCGCCGGCGCGCTCCACCCGCACGCGGATCGGCGACGTCAGGTTCACCGTGCCGGCGAACACGGCGGCGCCGGCGGCGGCGGTCACCGGGCGCGACTCGCCGGTGAGCAGCGCGGTGTCGAGCTGCGAGCGGCCGGCGGTGATCACGCCGTCGGCGGCCAGCGTCTCGCCCGGACGGACGTCGAGGTCGGCGCCGGGCAGGAGCGCCTCGGCGGGCACCAGGCGGGTCACGCCGTCGGGGTCGACCACGCGCGCCGTGGACGGCGTGAGCGAGTAGAGGAGTTCGGCCCCGTCGGCGGCCGCCCGCTGCCCCCGTTGCTGCAGGTAGCGGCCCACGAGGAGCAGGAAGATGAGCACCGCCAGGCCGTCGAAGTAGATCGGCCCGCGGTCGCGGACGGTGTTGACGGCCCCCTGCGCGTACCCCACGGCGAGGCCGAGCGCGACCGGCACGTCCATGTGCATGGTGCGGGTGCGCAGCGCGGCCCAGGCGCCGGCGAAGAACAGGCGGCCCGGCCAGAGCAGGGCGGGGGTGACGAGCAGCAGGCTCGTCCAGCGGAAGAACACCTGCCATTCGTGTTCCATGCCGCCGCCCCACCCGGCGTAGAGGGCGAACGCGGCGAGCATGATGTTGCCGGCGATGGCGCCCGCGACGCCGATGCGCGCCAGCATCGCGCGGTCCTCGCGCCGCCGCACGGCCTCGCGCCGCACGCCGCGGAAGGGATGCGGCGCGTAGCCCAGGGAATCGAGCATGCGGGCCACGCGGGAGAGCGGCACCGCGGCCGGGTCCCACTCCACGCGGGCCAGCGAGCGCCCGATCTCGAGCTCGGAGCGCGCCACGCCGGGCAGCAGCAGCGGCACGCGCTCCACCAGCCACACGCACGACGCGCAGTGCACCCCTTCGAGGTAGAGGTCGACCCGCGCCCGTCCCTCGGGCAGCGGGCGCACATATAACTTCTGAAATGCCTCGTGATCGAACTCCTCGTAGCTGCGCCCCGTCGGACGCACCGCGGCGCGCCGGGCGTCGCCCAGCCGGTAGTACCGGTCCAGGCCGTGGTCGTGCAGGATCTCGTACGCCGCGCGGCACCCCGAGCAGCAAAATTGGCGCGCCGCGCCGGGCGCGATCAGCCCACTCGGCACCGGCAGGCCGCAGTGGGTGCAGGCCGCGTCGACGTCACCGCCGGCACGGACGCCCAGCGCGGGCGCCGGCACCGCGCGCTCAGCGGCCGGCACGGCCCGGGTCCATCGCCATCGCCGGGGGCGCCCCCGGCGCGGCGGGCATCGCCATGTGCATGTGCGGCGGGTGCACGCGGCCGGCGATGGAGAGGAGCCCCAGCACGAGCACGAGGGCGGCGCCGGCCAGCGGCAGCCGCCGGGCCACCGGCCCGAGCAGCCGCTGCGCCCCGAGGCCGAGGGCGAGGAGAATGGGCACCGTGCCCAGCCAGAAGGCGAACATCACGCCCGCGCCGTCGAGGGCGCTCCCGGTGCCGCCGGCGGTGACGACGAAGGTGTAGAGCCAGCCGCAGGGCAGGAGCGTGGTGAGCAGCCCGGTCGCGGCGGCGCGGGCCACGGGTGGCCGGTCGCGCATGGCGACCAGCGCGCCTCCGAGCCGGCGCTTGGCCCACTCGGGCGCGAGCGTGCCGGGCACGCGCGCGCCGGCCGACGCGGCCAGGATGCCGAGTGCCCACGCCACCATGAGCGTGCCGGCTAGGATCGCGGCCCCGCGGCTCATGCCGGCCAGACGCCCCAGATCGTCCACGCGGGCGCCGATCGCGCCGGCCGCGATGCCCAGGGCCACGTACGACACGAGCCGGCCGCCGTGGTAGGCGAGGTGGGCGGGCAGACTGGCCAGCCCGCGCGGAGTGGACGCGCCGGCGTACACGCACACGAAGCCGCCGCACATGGCCGCGCAGTGGATGCTCCCCACCAGGCTCGCGACGAGCACGCCCAGCAGCAGGGTCACGGGCGGTCGCCGGCCGCCACGGCTTCCACGCGCGAGATGGACGTGAACCGCTGGCGCCCGCGCGTGACGTCGAACTGGAGTTCCCACACGCCGCGGTGCGTGACCGGCAGCCGGCCGCTGTAGCCGGCCGAGTCGCGCCCGAGCGTGGCGTCGACGATGTCGTCGGCGCGGGCATTGAAGAACGCCGCGACCCTGATCGTGGCGTCGGGAATGGGGGTCCCCGAGGCATCGGTGAGCGCGACCTGGAGGGGCGCTCCGTCGCGCATCGTGAACGCGCCCAGGGTTGGCGACAGACGCCAGCCCAGGGCGAGGTTCACGCGGCGCTGGGCCAGGGTGCTGTCCCAGTCGACCGCCTTCTGGTAGTAGTCGGGTAAGATGGCCAGCGACGGATCGTCGGTGGCCACGTGATACACCCACGCGTTGAGCCCCACCGTGGCGGTGAGGATCGCGACGATCCCGATCGGCCATCCGATTCCGCGCTTCATGGTCCGCCTCCTGCGTGTGCGTGGCCCGTGTCCGGGCCGGCCGGCTCCGGCCCGACGAGCCGGTAGGGCACGGTGCCGGTGTATCCGGCGCCATCGCTCACCCGCACGACGATGTTGCGCTCGCCCGCCCGGAACGCCGACGGGGGGAGCATCACGAACAGCGCCATCGCCGCCGTCTGTCCCGCGCCGACGGGCAGCGGATCGTCGGGCGCGATGAGCGCCCCGGCGTCGACGCCGTCGATCGTCACGCGGTAGCGGCGATCGGCGTCGGAGCGGTTGGTGATCTTGACGCGCAGCTGATTGGCGATCCGGCCGTCGGGTTCGATCACGTACGGCTCGCCGAGCCCGCGTAGCACGGTCACGTCGGCGGGGGCCTTGGTGCCGAGGGTGACCGCGAACCCGCCGACCGTGACGGCCAGCGCGAGCGGGTAGAGCACGACGCGCGGACGGAGTTTGCGCACCGGCGCGCCCTCCAGGGCGGCCTGCGACGAATACCGCACGAGGCCGGGCGGTTTGCCGACGCGGGCCATGATGTCGTCGCAGGCGTCGGCGCACTGCGTGCAGTGGATGCACTCCATCTGCAGCCCGTCGCGGATGTCGATGCCGGTGGGGCACGTGATCACGCACGCGCCGCAGTCCACGCAGTCGCCGAGGCCCGCGCGATCCTTTCCCTTTCCCCGCGGCTCGCCGCGCGCGGCGTCGTACGCGACGATCAGCGACTGGCGGTCGAGCAGCACCGACTGCCACCGGCCGTACGGGCACGCGACGAGGCAGGTCTGCTCGCGGAACCAGGTGAAGTCGGCCATCACCCCGAACGTCGTGAGCGCCATGATCGCGAACGACGTCGGGTGGTCGAACGGCGACCGCTGGACCCACTGCACCAGCCGGTCGATTCCCACGAAGTAGGCGAGGAAGGTGTGGGCGAGGAACAGCGACAGCACCAGATAGACCGCGTACTTGGCCAGCCGCCGCGCGTGGAGCTGGCCGCGCCACCCCTCGCGGTCGAGGTGCATGCGATCCGCTGCGCCCGCGTTCGAACAGCCGCTCGATGGGGCGGAACAGGAACTCCAGGTACACCGTCTGCGGGCACCCCCACCCGCACCAGACGCGGCCGGCCAGCGCCGTGAGGAGGAAGACGGTGA